>CAZRGP010000026.1:0-37170 GCA_964599695.1 uncultured Faecalibacterium sp. | reverse complement strand
GATTTTGGTATTTTTCTGGTGTTTCCCAGATACTGTATCGTTGCCTCCACCTCATCGCGGATCTCTTTCTCATTGTCTGTCCAGTCTTTGACGTTCTTCTTCGCGGATGTGATCATCTGCCGCTGTCTGAACAAGACTGCATTGGACAGGTTGTTTGAAAGATGCGCAATTCGGTCGAGATAAGCATAAACAGCATCGCTTTCGCTTACCTGAATGTTCAGGATCCGATACATCGGTTGCTATTCCTCCTTTCTGGCACTTATGGCCCTTATTTATAGTATAATTATACCATACACTAACATGTCAGTTGAAGGAGGATATCATGCGGATCAATTCATCAGGTTACTATGTCAACCGTCACAGTTGTTTCCTGCTACAGTATCATCTGGTGCTTGTGACCAAATATCGCAGACCCGTCATTACCGGAGCTATAGAGGATAGCCTTAAAGCATATACGGAGAAGTATTTCAAGGATCGGGACTGTGTGATTCAGGCCTTTGAATGCATGCCTGATCATATTCACATTCTATTTGACGCGCCGCCGCAGATCAACTTAGCGGAGTTTATCAATGCGTATAAATCCGCTTCATCCCGCAGGATGCGTTCGGATCATCCTGATGAGGTATCCAGATACTATCAGGAATCCTACTTCTGGAGTCTTTCATACTTTATTGGTTCTGTGAGTGATCGGACTGCTGCAGCGGTGAAAAACTATATCAATAATCAGAAGGGGGATTTGGCCGATTCACCCACGTCTGATTCATAGAATCACGCGTGGTACTCTCGGCTATTAGTAGAAACCGGAAAGGATCCTCAGGTTCTGCTCCACATAACAGAACTCGTCATCCTCAAAAACAGACGGCGCCATGTACTGATACTGGATCCCGTCATAAGCGAGAAGCGCAGGAGACAGATTCTTCCTGAGATCCATTGTCCGGAAACGCTCGTAATTCTCCTCTGCGATCCTGTCGCTGCATCCCCACATTGTGTTTCGCCTGCTCGTAGGACAATGCGCAGATGGCTGTTTTCAGGACTTCAGCGCGATCCAAGAACACAGGAAGATCTGAGCAGACAAAAGAATCCCTGTCTTCCCTCATTTTCTTCGCCGGTGAAATCATGATCCGCATCGCACTCTCCGATCCTTTCGAATATAGCACTAGAATACCAAAGAAAAACGAGGATTGCACCGATAATGCAATCCTCGTTACTTAGTCATTCAAGCCGTATGTCACGAGATTGTGCCCTTTTACCGCATTTTTCGCAAAACGGAAATACAGCACTTCACCGTCTCCTTCGGCATAGTATTCGTTCAGCCTTTTTCCAAAGAAGTCCTCCACGTGACCAAGGAACTGACCCTTTTTCACCTTCTGGTTGAGGACGACGGCCGGATACCAGATCCCGTCCTCCTCTGCTTCCAGATAGACCGCGTTCACATAATTGCACTTTTCGCAGACGCTGCCGGTCTCACAGCTGCAGATCCCGAGGCTGGCCATGATACGTTTCAGGTCCATGACGTAATCATCAACCCATTCATCCAGGCACAGACCGCCGTAACCTCTTTCCAGCAGAAGAGCGGGAATGTTCAGCACATTGCCTGCATATCCCATCTCCCCTGTAACGGAACGCGAAATGACGAAGTTCGGGATATCGGTCGCTTCAGCCATGCGGAGCGATCTCTCCATAGTCTTCTCATCCTTCCCGGGATAGAAAAGACAGGGAGACAGTTTCTCATTTAGACCGCCCCCGTGAAGGTCGACCAGGGCATCCGCGCATGACATGATATTCTTCACGAAGAAATCTGCTATACGAAGTGACACCGTTCCATCCGGAGATCCGGGATAACATCCGTTCAGATTGCCGTGATCTTCCGCCACATATGCGTTATTCCCGGAATAAAAACCGGAAACATTGACGAGATGGAACAGCACGAGATTTCCGCTGAGTTCGGCAGGATCGGTCTCTTTTGCAAGCCGGATCACCGCCGGTGTTCCCGCGTATTCTCCGCCATGGATCTGTGCGGTGACGACCAGTGTTTTACCCGGCCTCGCTCCTGCGATCAGCGTTACCGGCATCGGATATCCTTCCGGGCCAAGCCAGCACTGAAGTTTCGTACCGCTCTCCAGTTTTTTTCCGCATATCTCTAACATAACAGATCCTCCTATATACGAATCATCGTTTTTTCCATAAGATCCATCACTTCATGAAGATCCCTGACGATGGCGAACGCACGCCTGATCTCCGCGTCCGTGGGAGGATTGATGGACGGAACCATGATCACATCACATCCGGCTCTGCTGGCTGCCTCTACGCCGTAGCAGGTGTCCTCCAGTACAAGGGCATCCTGAGGCCGGATATCAAGCGCTGCCAATACTTTCTGATAGATCTCGGGATCCGGTTTTCTGTTGATGACCTCATCACCGCAGAGAACATATTCGAACCTGTCGTAGATGCCCATCTTCTTCAGCCGGTACTCCGTCATCTCCCTGCTGGTCGTCGTCGCAACAGCCTTTCTGTATCGCTTTTCATCCAGATAGTCGAGAAGCACATCAGCACCGGCCATTTTTTCCAATTTATCATTTACGACTCTGCTTCCGTATTTTCTTACATCATCCATCAGTTGACGACGCTCATTTTCCGGAACATAAGACAGTTCCCTGTCCAGCATGTCTTCAATCGTTTTTCCGGTCGTACCCACCGCTTTATGAAACAGCGGACCAAACTCCGGGATGTTATGGTCTTCACCTACCTGCATCCAGCAGTCCAGCCAGATAAACTCCGTATTCAGCAGCAGACCGTCCACGTCAAATATAACTGCCTTCTTCTCTTTCATCCTACTATTCCTTCATCAAACATTTCTCTCTTTTTGCTGAAAACCACTGCAGACACGATCAACCTGTACCAGAGATCGATATTAAAAGCCCACCAGATAGACTCGATCGGTAGTTTCAACAGCATTCCGAAAACGTAACACAGAACGACACGCACCGCCCACAGTCCGAAAAAACTTATCACAAAGGTAGTCCGAGATAATCCTCCGGAGCGGAGGAATCCTCCGTAAACTTTCTGAAGATGCACCGGAAGCTGGGACCACACCATTGCGTACAGATATCCCGAAGCGATCCTGATCAGATCGTCCTTATCCGTCATCAGTCTCAGGATCTGGGGCGTAAACAGTATAAGAGAAGCCATTGTTATGACTGTGATCACATAACACACCTTTTTTAAACTGGAGAAATACGCGTCATACAGTTCCTTATCTTTTTTCCCTATGGAGATGGACGCAAGAGACATCGCTCCCGTCAAAAAACCTGCAGACATGGTGTTGCAGAAAAACTCTCCCTCCAGACCGATCAGATAGGCGGCATAAGCCTGCTGTCCGTAGGAAAGGATCACCTTGCTGACCATGATAGTCGCAAGTTCCCATAAGGTGTCCTCCAGGGCTGCAGGAATTCCCAGCCTGAAAATGGAGGCGACTTCGATCGGGTCATACAGGTTCTTGACTTCCCCGTCCGCCCCGAGTTTCCGGAACAGTCCCTTCTTTCCGTGAAGGAGCCAGAGTTCCATCCCTGCCATAACGACAAGCGAGATATTCTGGGACCACGCCGCGCCGTTCACTCCAAGTCCGCTGAAATTCCCTATCCCGAAGATCAGCAGATAACCGAACACCACATTGATCACGTTGCCTACAAGCACGACCATCATAGGAGTCTTGGTGTCACCGTGCGCATGAAATGCGGAAGCACAGATGTTGAAAACAGCACGGAAAGGAAAAAACAGCGCCATACGCGCAAGAAGCCTGGACGAATGCGCGATCAGTTCCGGATCGGAGGTCATAAGGGAAAAGATCGAACGGCGTTGCCAAAGAATCAGCAAGGCGACGATGACAGCAATGGGAAAAGCAGATAGATAACTCTCCCTCATCACTCTGAGATATCCGTTTTTATCATCACTGCCGTACCGCTTCGCCGCTTCGATCATCACACCGACCGACAGCCCGGCAAACACTCCGAAATAGATGCCGTATACCCTGCTCTCAAGCCCGTATGCATTGATATCCAGGACATTCAGCCTTCCCAGATACCCCGTGAGAATCATGCTGGATACAGACATAAGGGCGTTCTCAAGGATAACGGGAATGAGAACGTCCAGCACCTGTCTATTGATCGTTTTTTCTGTTTTAGCCATTCGATCCATCTTTAAAGAAAACGGCCTGCATGTGTCTCCACATGCAGGCCGGGGCTCATTTATTAGCTCAGCAAGGGAAAGGGATTAATATCCGAATTTCCACATGTACTTTCTCCAGCTCAGCGGGTGCTGACGGCGGTCTGCAAGCAGATCATTGTATACACCCAGGACTCCGTCATAGAATCCCTGATCGAAGTAAGTAGAAACTTCACCGAGTTCGCACATACCGTAGTCTGCGCCATCGATAACTGTGCAGTGATGGTTGAATTTCTCCAGGAAGCGGAGAGCTCTCTCATCCAGTTCGCGGGTCTTGCCTGTGCTCTTGAGGAACAGGTAAGCGGTCTCAGGCTCTGTGATCTCGAACGGTCCGTTGAAGAACTCGTCGGGATGAATTACGCAGGAGTTGATCCACTGCATTTCCATGAAGATGCAGATGGACTCGCCGTGTGCGGCGCCCCATGCAGTACCGGAACCGAGCGTGTAGATGATCTCATCCTTGTAATAGTCCATGGAGAATTTGACTGCTTCGGGAACGATTGCAACAACTGCCTTCGGGAGAAGCTCGTTCATCTTAGCCATGCCTTCGACCATCTTCTCATAAACAGCATCGTTGCCTTCCAGCTGATGGACCAGTTCATAAGCGATCTTCAGAGCGGTTGCGCCTTTGCCTTCTTCATAAACTGCACCGTTGTCACCGACATCCTTGAAGGAAATGGTGTAATCGCATGTATTCTTGAGAGGAGTCTCGTTCTCGCCGAACTGAAGGCCGACAACTGTAGCACCGAGCTCTTTTGCCTTCTTCGCTGCGTCGACAGTCTGCTTTGTTGTTCCGCGGCGGGAGGAGCAGATCACGAGGGAGTTTTTGCCTACGCCCTTGGGAGGATCATTGGTGAACTCATGCGCATTGCAATAGTATGCGTTAAGGTTTTCTGCCTCACGTGTTACGTAGTAATACGGAGCATGGAAGCATACCAGAGATCCGCCGCAACCGACGAAAGCTATGTTCTTGATCTCTGTTTTGGCCAGCACTTCAGCGACCATTTTCTTGACATCAAACATGTTTTTTCTCCTTTTAAAATCATTATCAGCAGTTGCTGCATTTTCCGTAAACATTATATAACGTATTATTATCGCCCGCAACTACTAAATTCCGATTTTTCTCAGTTCATCTGGCCGGTTTCCAGAAGATAACTTTCAAAGAATCTCAAGCCCTGCTCAAATGCTTCATCCGCACAGTTGATGTACTGGAATCCCCAAAGTTCAGGTGTAAGTCCGCCCTTATAGCCGTACTTATCAAGAGTAGCGAACCACTCCTTGATCGGGATATCACCGGTCCCGATGATCTTGCAGTGTGCGCCGTCCTTCACATCGTTGACATGGATGTGATAGAGGTCGTCACCGAGAAGCTTGACGGTCTCTTCAAAATCTTCCACATCCCAGCTGGCGCCGAAATCGATCATACCTGTGAGGTTCGGAAGTCCGAGCTCCTTGATGGTAGCCTTGATCGCAGCTCCGTCGCGTACGGTGGAGGTGCAGTCGGATTCCAGGATCACTTTCATCCCCAGTTTCTCTGCGTGTTTGCAGACTCTGTAGAGTCCGTCCATGACAAGATCGTGGTAGTTGTTCTCCTCCATCTCCTCATATGTGGCGAATCCGCCCATGATCTGAAGGGCTTTTGCTCCGAGCTCGTAGCCTTGTTCGAGAGCTCTTTCGTAGTAACGCATCGAACGCTCCCTGGCGAAGGGATCTTCGGTAGCCATCGAGATAGGATACAGGCACTGCTCGGCGGTGATGATCATCACCTCGAGATTGCCGCGGTCCAGTTTGCGGTGGATCTCCCTCGCCTCGCCCGGCGTATAGTCATCAACATACATATGGGGTGACGCAGCATAGAACTCGATCTTATGGATATCGAACCGGTTCATCGAGTCGATGAAATAGGAAAGCGGATGGCGGGTATAGTGAAAATTGCATCCGTAGAACTGTTCTCTTTTCATTGCTCTCCCTCCTTACTCCGCCCTGCTTCTCAGGAATTCAAGGCTCTGCCGCATCGCTTCTTCACACCAGCTGTTGTAGCGATCGCCCCACAATTCAGGCGTCAATGTACCGGTATAGCCGTATTTCTCCATGATCTCAAAGTCCTTCTCCAGCGGGAGATTGCCTGTTCCGGGAATCAGACAATGCTGAGGACCGATCGCGTCGATAAAGTGCATATGCTTTACATGATCTCCGAATCTGGACAGTACTTCTTCAAAATCCTCTCCGGAACCCATGATGCCGTTGGTGTCGATCAGCGCTTCCAGATTGGGGCTGTTGATGATCTTCATCAGGCGTTCCACATCCGCCATGCTGGCAACTGATGTGGTCGGATCCGATTCCAGGACGATCGTGATTCCGAGCTTTTCCGCTCTCTTTATGATACGGTACATCGCATCCGCAGTCCGCTGGAAATTCTCTTCCGGATCATCACCGATGTAGCCTCCTCCGGTGACCATCTGCATGTAGGGCGATTCCAGTACGGAAGCCACATCGAGCGCCTTCTCGTAATACTGGATGGAGCGCTCACGCACGCGATAGTCATTGATTGCGGTAGAGATCGGATAATTGCACTGCTCAGCAGTAAAAACGCACACCTCCAGCCCGTTTTCCTTGAGCTGACGGGAAAGAGAATACGCTCTTTCGGGTGTGATGTCGTACAGGTAGCAGTGCGGCGAACAACCGTAAAACTCAACTCTGGTCACATCGAGCCGTTTCATGGACTCGAACCAGTAACTGAGACGGTGACCTGTGTACGAAAAGTTCGTACCGAGGATCTGTTCTTTTTTGATCTTGGGCATCGTTGTTTCTCTCCTATCAATAGTCAAACCGATGCATGTATCTGCGCTCCGGGATCGGATGCATCTTGGCAGATGCGATCGCAGATGCAAGCGCCATTGAAAGAACTCCGTTGATCAGTCCGGAGAAATATTCCTCCACTTCGGGAGCCATGATACTTACACCGAGTTCCCTGGCATCGACCTGGGTAACACGACCGGAATGCTTCTGAAGGAACCGAAGCGCTCTTTCATCCATCGGCCTTGTCTTTCCTTCTGACATAAAGATAACATACGGCGTGTCAAAATCAACGCATTCGAACGGTCCGTGGAACAATTCCCCGGAATTGAAACAGAAACTGTGGATCCACTCCATCTCCATGAACATGCAGATGCTCTCGATATATGCTTCTCCGAGAGAGGGGCCTGTTCCCAATGTGTAGATGATCGGATCGTCCTTGTGTTCCTCACCGAACTTTTTCGCTCTCAGACGGACCTTCTTCGCGATCTTGCGGCAGGTCTCGTCCAGTTTATCAAAGCCGTCCACCGCTTTATCGTAGAACTCATAATTGTCATAGAGGCGAAGCAGTTCGAAACCGAATCTCAGGCAAAGCGCTTCCCCGCTGGTCTCCTTGTCGACCACACCGTCGGAGTCGGCAGCGTCATTGGACTGTGATCCATAGATCCAACTGTAATCCCCGTACTGAACAAGAGGTGAATCCTTGGTCACTGTAAGCACAACAGTCGTTGCGCCAAGTTCCTTCGCCTTTTTGGCTGCCTCGATCGTTTCGGGAGTGCCCGAAAGGGACATAGCAACTACCACTGCATTCTCGTTGACCCTTGCAGGGGTCGCATATACGAACTCGTTTGCTGTCATAAACTGCGCATCCACATTTTTGGACTCGGTGCGCAAAAGGTAATATGCACTGTAATATGCGGCAAGAGATCCGCCGCAGGCGACGAAAAACACATCTTTCAGCCCGCCTTTTCCTTCCATGGCCTGGTAAATCGCTTCAGCAGTAGCTTTTACTTCAGCTCCTCTGGTTGCTTTTAACATAATTCTGTCCTCCTTCCACGACTCTGATCAATACTCTTCCTTGAACATGTACTTGCGCCATGTGAAAGGATGCTTTTTCGCTTCCGCAAGTTTGGTCAGATAGGTACGGCCTACGCCGCCCACCACCATGGGCTCAAGATATTCAGCAACTTCTCCGAACGCCTCGGCACCGTATTCCTTCGCATCGATGACCTCGACTTCGCGGGAGTACTTATTGAGGAAAGCGAGAGCGCGCTCATCAAGAGCTCTGGTCCTGCCTGCGCTTACATATACCAGGAAAGGTACATGTTCATCTGTGACCTCAAAAGGTCCGTGGAAGTATTCGCCGCTGTGAATACTGTTTGAATGCACCCACTCCATCTCCATCAGATGGCAGATCGCGGTGGAGTAAGCGACATTGAAATTGGCGCCGCTTGCCATGGTATAGCAGATAAAATCGTCTTTACGGGATTTTGCCCACTCTGCGGCTTTTTCTTCGCTCTTCTCCCTGGCCTGAGCTGTGATCTCATCCAGGTGTTTAAATCCTTCGACAGCAAGATCGTATTTTCCATAACCGTCGAAAATGCGAAGCAACTCAAAGCCAAGCCTTACAGACAGGCCCTGTCCGCTAAGAGAGACAAGATTGGGATCCTGTACAAAGTGAAAATCACTGTACTCCGCAAGAGGGCACTCTTCCTTAAGAGAGATGGTAACTACAAAGGCGCCGCGTTCCGTCGCTTTTTTCGCGGCAGCAACCGTCTCCGGAGTGCCGCCTGCAGCAGACATTGCGACAACAAGTGATGTATCATCGCATGCTTTGGGAGTTGCCAGGGCGAATTCGTTCGCCGTAATGTTTTCAGAATGGAATGACTTGCCTTCCGCGTTAAGCAGATAGAACATCGGGAACAGACCCGCTTTGGACCCGCCGCACGCGACCGTATAAATATGTTTCAGGCCTTTGTCGGAAAAACGCTTGCCAATGGCTTCAGCGCACTCATTGACAGACTCGACAGAGGCGTTCCTTACAGTTACTGCCATGTTACCCCTCCATAATGGTAAAATGATTTTCACCTTGCATAGGACGTCAAGCAAATCGTCCTATAACGTTATACTTATGTTTGAAAAAAGCGCCGGGATCGCTCCCGGCGCTTTCCGGTTAATCAGATCCTAATCAATCCGCATATTCAGATATTATTTGCCAAACTTGGACCAGTCGGTAACAGGTTCAGACCAAATAGTATCTTCGAATGTGGCAGCATTGTCAGGAGTCAGAAGGCCATTCTCCATCCAGACGATCTCGTCAGGTGTGCCCTTCTCATAACCATTCTCAAGAACTTCATGAGCTGCTTCTACGCAGACACCGCCCATAACGCCGGGGAACAGTGCGATGGAACCGATCAGGTTGCAATCAGCTCCATCTTCCTTCATGATGTTGACCTGCTCTTCTGTAGCATCGTAGCCAACGATCTTAATATCTGTACGGTCAGCTTCTTTGCATCCATAGTATGCACCGATGGAAGCATCGCCGAAGTAGCAGAACACACCGCTGATTTCAGGGTTGGAAAGGATCCAGTCCTGAACCCATGCCTGATATGCAGCACGGCCGGACTCAGAAGGACGGCTGGTGAGCATCTTCAGGTTCGGATACTTCTCAGCAGCGGCACGCAGACCAGTATTACGATACAGTCCGGAACCTACACCGGGGTTCTCCTGAACATAGAGGATGGTAGCATCTTCGCCAACGGCTTTGACAAGAAGCTCAAGAGCATCTGCACCACCCTGGCTGTCGTTGTTCTTTACAGAAGCGGTTGCGTTGGATGTTCCGTCTGCCTGCATGACCAAGCAGTCGAAGTCAACAACTACGATACCGGCATCGATTGCTTCCTGAACGATAGCACCCTGGGATGTACCGTCGCAGGTCTGAAGAATGATGACATCGTAACCCTGAACAATGCAGTCCTGAAGGATGTTGTTCTGAAGGTCTGTCTCACCGTTGCAGTCGAAGTCGTCGCACTCATAACCATAATAGTCACAAGCTGCGCGGATTCCGTTCAGAACGGTCTGTGCCCACTCTTCCGGCGGATACTGCGGAACTGCAGCAACGCGGATCTTTTTCTCTGTGCCTTCCTCGCCACCATCGGTAGGTGTGGTTTCACCGCCACCATTGTTACCGCAGGCTACGAGAGAGAAGGACAGAACAAGAACGAGCAGTAATGCGAATACTTTTTTCATGTTTTCCCTCCAAAAGTTATATATTCTTCCCTTTCGGGAACAATCACGGATGAATTACTCTCTGGCGAGAGCTGCAGTCTTCTTGTTGATCCACTGTGCATAGAAGACAGACAGGATCAGCATGACACCGCGGAAAATGTACTGATAGTTTGTGGAAAGTCCCATCATGTTCATGCCGTTGGTAAGCATTGCCATCATCAGAGATCCGAACACCATACCGATTACGGAACCTTCACCACCTTCAAGCGGTACACCACCCATTGCGCAAGCGGAGATAGCAACTGTGGAATATCCGTTCATTGCGGTCGGCTGCGCGGAGTTTGTACGGGCGGAAAGGAGAATTCCGGCGAGAGAAGCGATGATTCCGCAGATGATGTAGCACATAAGGGTGATCCGCTTTACGTTGATACCGGACTGATATGCTGCCTGAGCATTGCCTCCGACTGCAAACACTTTACGCCCAAATGTGGTCTTATTCAAGATAAATGCGGTTACAATAAAGAAACAAGCAAGGAGATAGATCTGAATATTGATTCCGAAAAGCTTCGTGCTGGAAAGCCACAGGAACCGCTCATCAAGCTGAGAAATCGGCATGTTGCTCGTTACGATGTAGGTAGCACCGCGGAGAGCTGTCTGTGTTCCCAAAGTAACAATGAATGCGGGGATGGTCGTGTAAGCGATCAGGAGACCGTTGAGAAGTCCGCAAAGAGCACCGATAACTACACCGATCAGGATCGCCAGGACGGGGTGTGTTTTCCAAGGAATGATTCCGGGGTTGTTCGCAGAGACCAGCTCGCAGGTAATTGCTCCGCAAAGAGCGCCAACGGACTCAATACCCATATCCGTGTTGCCCGCGATCTGCGGGAAAGAAAGTGCACAAGCGATAATTCCAAATACCACCATCTGTCTGCCGACATTCAGGATGTTCGCTTTGCTGAGAAACAGCGGGTTTACAAAATATACGATTGCGCCGAACGTAATGATCAGCACGATAATACCGGTAAGGTTAACATACTGTGATTGTAAAATTTTCTTCATGAAGGAAGATTGTTTTTTCGTTTCCACGTTATTGATTTCCTTTCTCATTATTCATGCTGTGATCTTTAAACGCAAAGCGCCATGATCTTTTCTTCGGTCGCCTCTTTAGAAGGCATCTCTCCGACCTGATCTCCTTCACGCATAACGATGATGCGGTCGCTGATAGCGATAAGTTCAGGAAGCTCAGAGGATACCATGACGATGGCAACGCCCTGACATGCAAGGTCATCGATGATGCGGTAGATTTCTGCCTTCGCACCGACGTCTACGCCTCGGGTAGGCTCGTCAAGGAACAAAACGGTAGGCTTGGAAGCAAGGCAACGGGCAATAACAACTTTCTGCTGGTTACCACCTGACAGAGCGTTTGCCCTGGTGTCACCGTTTTTCGCCTTGATCTGAAGTTTCTGCATGTACTCGGTTGCGATTGCAACCTCTTCTTTTTTATTAGCCAGGCCGTGTCTGCTTGTTGTGTCGAGGACACCCAGACTGACATTTTTGAGAATGGAGTGTTTAAGGATCAAACCGTAGTCTTTTCTGTTTTCCGACACGAGTGAGATTCCGTGTTTGATCGCTTCTTCCGGGCTCTTGCAGTGAATCGGCTTTCCGTTAAGGATTACTTCACCTTCGTACTTGTCGATACCGAAGATCGCCTGAAGGATCTCTGTACGTCCGGCACCGATCAGTCCGCCGAATCCGAGGACCTCACCTGCACGAACTTCAAAATTGACACCGTGAACACGGTCGTTTTTGAGGTTCTTGACCTCAAGGACAACGTCTCCAGGAACGTTGTGCTTTTCACCATACTGGTCATCCATGTGTCTGCCGACCATCATCGCGATGATCTGCTGCTCAGAAAGCTCGCTTACGACACCGGTACCGGAGTTTCTTCCGTCTCGCAAAACGGCAACGTTCTCTCCGACCGCATAGATGTCTGCCATTCGGTGGGAAATGAAGATAACAGAAACGCCATCTTTCTGAAGGTCACGGATGATACCGTACAATGTCTGGCATTCATCGATCGTAAGAGCTGCGGTAGGCTCATCGAATACGATGACCGAAGAATCATATGACAAAGCTTTCAGAATCTCGATCAACTGACATTGTGCGATACTGAACTGACGCACCTTTGCCTTCGGATCGAAGTGGATGTTGATCCTGTCCATCAGTTCCTCTGTGTCTTTATAGAGCTGATCATAGTCGACAAGACCATTCTTGGTAGGCAGGCGTCCTGCGAAAATATTCTCTGCTACAGTAAGTTTACCCATCTGCACCAGTTCCTGGTGTACGATACTGATACCGCGCTTGAATGCGTCAGAGGGGTTCTTGATTACAACTGGCTCCCCATGGAGAATGATCTCTCCGGAAGTCGGCTGAACAACGCCGGTAAGAACGTTCATCAAAGTGGACTTCCCTGCACCGTTTTCTCCAACGAGGCAGAGAACTTCACCTTTGTGCAATGTCAGGCTGACGTCTGTCAGAGCGTGAACACCGCCGAAGTTCTTTGTAACGTGGTTCATTTGAAGAACGACTTCGCTCATTTCACTGTCCCTTCTTGTATTTTTTCGTTAAACGTTATAAAACGTTATAAAGTCAACATATAAAGTATGACCATTTTTCGGTATTTTTTCAAGTAAGAATTGTATTTTTGTAAGATGTGCACAAAGCGCATCACACATGATTTACCATCTGACAAATTCGTTACTTTTTGGTAACAATTTGAAAGAAAACTCAAAATGTCTTGCCGAAAATCATTGATCTTCAGCAAGACATTTCTTGTTTAATACTGAACCTTTCCCATATATCTGCGCATCAGAAGAGGATGCTGTTTCGCCTGAGCAAGTCCTTCCGAATACTCCAGTCCCATCGTCCAGAGAAGGATCGGGCAGAAGTACTCCACTACTTCCTCATCCAGCATATCGATACCCAGTTCCTTCGCATCGATCAAGGTGATCTTCTTTCCGTAATTCCTGAGGAAACTCAGGGCACGGTCGTCCAGTCGTCTTGTCGGTCCGACACCCTGGAACACTACGAAAGGAACATCGGGATCCGTCACTTCAAAGGGGCCATGGAAGAATTCAGCGCTGTGGATCGAAGAGGAATGGATCCACTCCATTTCCATGAACATGCAGATGCTCTGCATGTAGGCTACATCGTAGTTCGGGCCACTCGCGACCGTATATATAACCGGCTCATTCTTGTGCTCCACACCGAAATCATGTGCACGCTTCTGCACTTTTTTCTTCGCAGACTCACATACCTCGATGATCCTGGAAAAACCGGTGATCATCTTGTCGTAATTGTCAAATCCTTCAGTCTGATTCAGAAACTCTACTGCGAGAGCAAGTACGACATACTGGTTCTGCACATTGCAGGGATTTCCGATCTCGATGCCGTACCAGGCTACCTCATCCGCATAAGAAGCCAGAGGAGCACCTTCTTCGGCGACAACTGCGATCACTGTCGCCCCTGCTTCCTTGGCAAGTTTCGCGGCAGCAACGGTCTCCGGAGTCGTTCCGGAAAGCGACATGCAGAATACCAGAGAGTCGCTTCCGAAAACGGCGGGCTGTACACAGTTGAATTCATTGGCAGTAATGTTGTAAACAGAGACTTTTTTCGCATTGTTCCTGAGATAATAATCCCCTATTCCAAAACAGGCATGGGATCCGCCGCAGGCGAGAAAGATAACGTTGGAGTAACTTCCTTTTTCCAGAACGCGAGAAATGATCTCTTTGGCTTCTTTTAGACTTGTAACCTTCATATATCCTATTACCTCAATGGCCTAAAGGAATGGCGGGGATTACAAGATCCCCGCCACAATAATTCATAGGGATCGTTTCGAAGGAGGTATTAATACTCCATCTGACGATAGTAGCGTCTGACTTTCAGGTCATGATTGCGCTCGACCTCGAAGGGCTTCATCAGTGTGTAGACAACAGAGTCAGCTACGAGAGAGGAGAGCAACGGACGGAATTCGTCATCAACAGGAAGCTCGATCTCTTTTGTATCGAATACGAGAACCTCTTTGGTGAGAGGAGCAATGAAGCGTTCAACGCGCTCGCAAAGCTCACGGCCGCCGTCTTCACCCTTGACGATGATGAAGGGGGTGTCCTTCTCGCAGAGTTCGATTGCGCCATGGAAGAATTCGGCTGCATTGATGATCTTGGTTCTCATCCACTGCATCTCTTCCATTACGCACATTCCCCAGCAATAAGCTGTGCCGTAGGTGGCGCCGGCGCCGACTACGAAATGAGGAATGCTGCCATCATTGTTGCGGGCTGCATAGTAAATGCAACGGGAATTGTAAACCTTCGGAGCATTCTCGAATGCTTCGCCGCATTTTGCGAACTGCTCAGCGAGCTTTTCATACTTCGGGAACTCGCCGCGTTTGAAGAAAGCGCGAAGTTCTGCGAAGAAGATGAGAGCATGCATGATCTCGCCGGGTACTTCAGCGAAGAAATTGTCTGCTAGAGGCTCCATCGGGCTCTCTTTCGCTTCTACGAGTGCGAGGTTGTGAGCGCCTTTGCTGCGTGTAAACTCCATGCCGTTCAGGACGTCCTTGGTGTTACCAGTAGCGGATGTCCAAATGCAGAGAGAGCCTTTTCCAAGCTGTTTGTGATTCATGTGCATCAGTTCCGGAGCAGCCTCGTTGTAAACAGGCATGTCGGTGATCTGATCAGCATAGTATTTGAAGGGCATTCCAGTGGAATATGTGCCGCCTGTGCCCACATAGAAGATGTTCTTCAGACCGTTCTCAACCTCTTTGTCAACGATCTCTTCGATCTTCTTCAGGTATTCCGGGAATTTTGCAAAATTTTCAAGAGACATGGTTCATTCCTTTCTAAGAATGTGTTAATGAATCAGTTAAGGTATCAATACTCCATCTGACGATAGAAGCGTCTGACAGAAAGATCGTGGTTGCGCTCCACAGAGAAAGCCTTGCCGAGCGGGCTTACCAGGCAGGAAGCAACGATCGGAGTAACGAGCTCACGGAACTCTTTGTCCAAGGGAAGCTCAACTTTCGCAGTGTCAAATACGATGATCTCATCGGTCAGGGGTTTCAGGAAGTTCTCAACACGGTCCACAAGGGGTCTGGAGACTTCGTCATCACCCTTGAACAGAATGCAGGGGGTATTCTTTTCAACCAGTTCGATCGCGCCGTGGAAGAACTCTGCAGCGTTGATGATCTTGGTGTACATCCACTGCATCTCTTCCATGATGCACATACCGAAGCAGTATGCTTCACCATAGGTAGCGCCTGCGCCAACGAGGAAATGGAAAGGAGCGAAGGAGTTGCGTGCTGCATAGTAGATGCAGTCATTGTTCTGCAACTCACGTGCCTTGTCAAAGTACTCGCCGCATTTCTGGAGCTGATCTGCGAACTCTTCATATTTGGGGAATTCGCCCTTCTTATTGAAGACGTAGGTGAGGATCAGGAGCATGAATGTCATGTACATTGCGGAGCCGCTGTCCACTACGAAATCATAATCTGCGAGGGGCTTCATGGGGTTGTCTTCCACGCTGACGACAGCAAGATTATGCGCGCCTTTGCTGCGTGTGTACTCCATTGCCTGAAGGATGTCCTTCGTATTTCCTGTTGCGGAGCAATAGAAGCAGAGGGAACCCTCACCAAGCTGTTTGTGCTGATTGGTCATCAGTTCCTTTCCGTTCTCGGCATATACCGGGAAATCCGAGGTTTTCTTTGCAAAGTAGGTCATCGGAAGAGCATAGCTGTATGTTCCGCCGGTACCAACAAGAAAGATGTTCCTCAGGCCGTTCTGAAGTTCCTTGTCCAGGATCTCTTCCAGTCTCTTACGAAACTCGGGAAGCGCTTCATAAGCTTCTTTTAATGTTTTCATTAACTGAACCTCTCACCTTTCGTTTTTTATTTTTTGATACGTTTTTTAGATACGTTATATATCCTTCGCAAACATTATATCGTTTAATCATCCAAAAGATCAATACCTTATATAACGTATTATGCGAAAATGTAGAACAATTTTGCTGCCGTTATCCTGTGATATTGCACAAAACCGGATCTTTCATCTGATCATGTTCAAAAAGCTTCTCAGAGCCAGGCTTTCGTTTTCTTTCTTCCATATTGCGTGGATCATCTCCACCTCCCCTTCTCCCTGCATGGGGACAAAAACCAATCCCTCGGCGTTGTTGATCTTCTTTACGCAATAATCCGGCATGATGGATATCCCCTCTTCCGCTGCCACCATGATAAGAATGGATTCCACGTCGGTGGACCTGCATACGATCTCAGGCAGATACCCCGCTCTTCTGTACAGATCCATGAACAACGAATCCCCGTAGTTATCACTGAGTTCGGAAGGAGACATATAGATGATCGGCTCCCCTTTGAGGTCTATCCTCTCGATCGTTTTCCGCTGACTCAAAGGATGAGAAGCGTACAGTATCGCCATCAGCTTTGCAGCCTCGATCTCCACCGCCTCGTACTCCTCCGCTCCGCGAAGGTTGGTGGAGTCCCAGGTAAAGATGACATCGCACTCCCCCGTCTGGAGCATGGAAGCAAGGCGGTCAGAAGTGTTCCGGTTGCAGGTGAAAAGGATCCCCGGATTCTCGCGGTGAAAATCTCTGAGAATATCCGAGAGTGCACTCCGCTCATACCCTTTGATGTATCCGATCCTCAGCGTGCCCGTGATCCCGCTGGACGCCTCTCTCGCACGCTCCCTCGCGTCATTCATCCTCTTGAGGATACGCCGTGCATCATGGATAAAGGTATTCCCTGCAGGCGTCAGGGAAATGGGACGCGTCGAGCGGTCGATGAGTTTGACACCCAGATCCTCCTCGAGAGCCCTGATCTGCTGCGTCATTGCAGTCTGCGTAATGTAGTTTTCATCCGCAGCATAAGAAAAACTGAGATGATCTGCCACGGAAACGAAGTATTTTAACTGATTTAAGTTCATAATCGGAGCCTCACTATAAGTTTTTCTTATACTATTATGCTAAACCCGCTGTTCACAATCAAGGGTGTACATGATTAAATATCCCCATGAACAAGAGAGGAACAAAAACAAAGACATTTACCGACTATCTGGCGCTGTCCCTCGGCACTCTGCTGGTATCATTCGCTGTGAAACAGTATCTGATCCCCTGCAAGATCGTCACGGGCAGTATCTCCGGTCTGTCCCTCATCGTCCAGAGACTCATTCCTCTGAACAGTTCTCTCATCGTGCTTGTGCTCAATCTCGTTTGTCTCGCGATCGGAGCACTGCTCCTCGGGAAAAGGTTTGGGGTAAGATGCGTTTATGTTTCGTTGCTTCAGCCTCTCATGATGGCTCTGATCCCGCAGACAGACTCCTTGATTTCCAGTTACACCGTTCTTAACATCGTGTTTTTCCTGATCTCCCTGACGCTTGGGCAGTGTATCCTTCTCAGAGCGGATGCCTCTTCCGGAGGACTGGACACCATAGCGGAAGTTCTGGCGAAGACGTTCCATTGTTCTTCCGGAACTACGGTAGCCCTCATCGGTCTGATCGTCTCTGTACTCACGCTCGGATTCTATGACCTGAAAACAGCCGTTATCGGCGCAGCCGTAACAACTGCGAACGGGGCGATGATCGACGGCGTCTCAAGCCTTCTGAAGGGAATAGATTAAACAACTCATTACATAATGAAAAAGCTCCGCTAAGCGGAGCTTTTTGCTGTTTAAGATCTTCTCAGGATCAATACTCGATCTGTCTGTAGTATCTTCTGGTCGTGAGAGGATGATTCCTCTCCTTGGCAAGATGCGCTGAAAGGCGCTCTGTGATGGTGTAGATGACCATCGGAGAAAGGATCTTCCGGAACTCCTCGTCCTCGAACGGCAGTTCTACCGTCTTGGTATCGAAGACGGTGACTTCCTTGCTGACTTTGGTAACAAAGTTGAAAACGCGGTCCATCAGAGGTCTGGTCTCGTCTTCTCCGTAAAAGAGGATCACACTGGTATCCTCCTCCACCAGTTCGAGCGTGCCGTGGAAGAATTCGCATGCATGGATGGATTTTGTCTTGATCCACTGCATCTCTTCCAGTATGCACATCGCATAGTCATACGCCTCGCCCCAGAGCATACCGCCGCCGACTACCATGTGGTAGTCCACGTCCTTGAACTTTTTGGCGAGATCCTGGCAGATCGGATCGTACTGTTCTTTCGCCTTGATGAGATAAGGAGTGAGCTTTGCCATTCCATCCACAAGAGCATCATACTTCGGGAACTCTCCGGCATTCTTCATGAAACGGGCCAGAAGGGTGATGGAGTACGCATAGATCGCCTCGCATAGGTTCGGGTCCTCTGCCGGGCTGTAGAACTTGTAATCCGCATATTCACATACCGGAGTATTGTCGTTGGAGACATAGACGAGCGTCCTCGCTCCGGCCTCTTTGCAGAATTTGGTGGCAGCAACGATCTCTTTCGTGTTGCCGGAACGGGTCGAAAACACACAGACGGAATCTTTGGAAAACTTTTTGTGGCCCATTGCCATGAATTCCGCAGCGATAACTGTGTATGCCTCGACTTTGGATGATGTGGTTTCAAGCCAGTACATCATAGGCAGAGAGTGGGCATAGGTGCCTCCGCATCCGATGAAAAAGATGTTGGAGTAACCTTCCTCGCAGATCTTGTCTACAGCAGCCTCGATCTCGGGCCTGAGCGCAAGAGCTTTGTCAACAACTTCCGTATAGTGGTTCAGATCGATATCGTACATTTGAATCTCCTTCATACAAAAGATTAATGATTTGCAAGCCAGTTGAGATAGCAATCAAAACTCTGCTTGACTGCTGTGTCGGGATCGTCCTCATAGCGATGGTTCATTACTTCCAGGGTCATATATCCCTGATAGTCCACTTCTTCCAGTTCCCTGAAGCAGCGGTCCACATCGATAAGTCCGTCGCCCAATGCAAGGTGTCCGCCGGGCATACCGTCAACGATATGCACATGGCCGAACTGCTCTTTTGTAAAGAGGTCGGTGAAGTGCTTCGGATACTCTGCGACGCGGAAAGACTCGTCCGTATCGATCATCGCCTTGATGCCGTCATAATCATTGACGTCATCCAGCATCCTCTTTTCCTCTTCCGCATAGACGATCATATCGATCCCCCTGCGTGTGAGAGGCTCAAGCACCATGCAGACTCCCTGACTCTTCGCGTAAGCGGCGAGTTCCTGGTAGGATTCCACGCACCGCTTCCAGCATTCCGCGGGGTCCTCGTCGTAGAGACGGTGTCCCGATGTGCAAAGCGCTTTCTCTGCCCCGAAGATCACAGCAAGATCGACCGCCTTCTTGAATACATCGATGCTCCTGCGGCGGGTATCCGGGTTCGCAGCTCCAAGATTGATCGGATACATGCACTGCTCGGGTGTAACGCAGCAGACCTTCAGATCGTGTGCCTTGATCTGGCGGTCGAATTTCTCCGCTTCCGCAAGCGTGAAATCCTCAAAGTGCATATGCGGTGTGGCTCCCCAGATCTCGATCGTCTCAATACCGATCCGATTCATGGAGTTGAGGAAGTACTCGAAAGAAAAATGAGGGTATGTATAGTTTCCAACTGCAAACTGTTCTCTTTTCATCGCTGTCCCTCCTCAGTGCTGTGCCATATAGGCTTTGAACCAGTCAAGCGTCCGCTGAATGGCTGTATCCGGATCCGCATTGTAGCGGGAGTTCATCACTTCCACGGCGATGGTGTTCTCATATCCGGCTGCGTCCAGTTCCTCAAGGCATCTTGTAAGCGGCAGTGTGCCGTCACCGGGAACGATGTGGCCCTTATAATGCTCGCAAACACCGTCCGAGAAATGGATATTCCCGATCTTGTTGCCGAACAGTTTGATATAATCCTCTCCCCATTCACCGCTGCGCGCTGCGCAGTCGATATCCCACACAGGGAGCAACCAGTCGCCACCGTCCACGTCATCCAGAAGCTGTTTCAGCCCTGCCGCGTTGTTCGGCACTTCCAGCTCAAAGGGATTCACCTCAATGACAAGGTAGATACCTTTATATCTTGCGTAGTTAACCAATTCCTTCAGGGAATCCACTCCGCGCTTGTACGCTTCCTCCCTGCTCTCATCACGAACATGTCTTCCTGCAGTGACAAACGCCTTCGGCGCTCCGAGAACCTCCGCCACTTCGATCGCGCGCTTGAAATAGTCCACGCTGCGCCGGCGCTCGTTTTTGTTGGAAGCACAGATATTGATCGGATATTCGCACTGTTCCGGTGTGACGCAGGTCACGCTGATCCCGTGGGAAGTGATCTTCCTGCCCAGATCCTCGACCTGTGTAAGAGTGAAATCTCCGAAATAGAGATGCGGCTCCGCTGCCCACAATTCAATCTGCTTGACCCCCATTCTCTCCATGGAGTTGAGGAAATAATCAAATGAGTGCAGAGGATAGGTGTAGTTTCCGATTGAAAGTTGTGTCTCTTTCATGGGTGTCGCCTTTCCTGAACGGGTATGAACGATTAGAGCGAGTCAAAATATGCGACTGCTTCGTCGATATTGATATTGCTCCTGCTGATAAGAGAGTGGTCATAAGGCATGCTGAAGCCATAGCATCCTTCGGACATGCAGGCGTACGCTCCGCCCATTGCGGCGAAACTCATGGCATGCTCGATCAGCTTGTCCTCACATTCCTGAACGTGCTCATTGTCGCTTCCCCAACCTGTTGCCTTCTTATAGTTGTCAAGGAGCTGCATTCCGCTGAAGTACAGTGAAGTAAATGTCGAGAGGAACGTATCCCCTGCGCCGAGTGTGTCGACCGGCTTAATCGCGAATGCTTTCTGCCTGTAGAACTTTCTTCCGTTGTATGCCCAGGATCCGTCCATGCCCATGGTTCCTACGGCGAATGTTGCGCCATACTCATGAACACACTTTTTCAGCACTTCCTGAACGTCCTCGTCGTGGCCGTCGAAAGACATGTAGTAGTAATCAACGATTCCGGCGTATGACTCGAGGTCCTCCATTTTCCAGTAGTTCGTGAAATCACGGATGACAGGCACATTCCCCTCGCGAAGAAGCTGGAGGCACTCGTCTGTGTATTCCGCCTCAGCGTTGATGTAGATCAGATCGTATTCACCGGTAAGACCCGGCTTTGCCATCTCCGCATCGACCGTATTGATATCACGGATCGTACCGCCGGAAACGCCAAACACTCTGTCGCCGTTCTTCACTTTGATCCAGCACCATCCGGTCTGTCCTTCCTTCACCTGGATATGTGAAGTGTCGACACCGTTTGCGATGCAAGAATCGATCTGCAGTTTGCCAAGTTCGTCGTCTCCGACTACTGTGGCAACCGAAGCTTTGTTGCCAGTCCTGACGATATTGACTGCCGCGTTGAACGGGATTCCGCCGGCGAAAACACGCTCGATGTGACGATAGATATCCACGTTATTGGCGCCTAAACAATATGCATTGATCATGAAAAGAACCTCCACTCTTTCAAGATTAATCGGTCAGAAGCGATAAGTCATACTATATCGTTATATTCCAAGATAATCTTATCACAAGTAAAGTATTTGTAGAATTCCTTTTTGAAAATTCGTGATATCGACGAAAGACACCGCTTCAATTTGTGAAGAAAGAAATCTGAGATGCATAACTCAATTGAAGTTGTACGAATTTGCCTTTTCTGTGGAAAAAAGTTGTTATTTTTCCTCTTGAATGGTCTTATAACGTATGATATCATTCGGATGGTAGAATACTTTTTGAAAGCAGAGGCGTTTTAAATGCAATTGGTATTTGACCCGGAAGAATTGATGCAGTCAAGCGAAGGCGTACGATACAAACAGATCGCCAAGATCCTTTCCAAGAACATCTCCAGCGGAAATCTGCAGCCAAACTCACAGATCCCGCCTGAGCCTCAGCTCATGGAAATGTTCGGATGCAGCCGTATAACGGTCCGCGCTGCGATCAAGGAACTTGTAGAAAAAGGTCAGCTTGTCCGCAGACAGGGTCTTGGCACGTTTGTGACAGGAGAACTGAAAAACTTATCTGTAAATGACTGCTCCGGATTTACGGACAGTTGTATCATGGACGGCCACACGCCGCTTACAAAGGTACTTTCCAGCGGTATGGCGCCTGTAGAGGATGAAAATCTTGCTGAGTTCCTTCAGATCCCTGTTGGCGGGATGGCATTCCAGATCATCCGTCTTCGCTACGTTGACGGAAAGCCCTGTACTTATGAGATCAACTACGTTTCTCCAAAGTATGACAAACTGATCAACGCTCCCGTAAACGAGTGGGAACGCTCCCTTTATTCCCTTATCACAAAAAGCTATGGTTCTCTGCGCATCGAAGGCAAACGGTTCTATGACTGCGGAAAACCCTCCAATGAGATCATAAAGCAACTCGGACTTGAATCAGACAACAATGTCCTGGTCATTGACGACCTGCACTGGGACAACAGTCACAATCCGATCTTCTCCTCAAGACTGTATTACAAACCCAGTCTGTTCCGTCTCTATTCGACCTTCGTATCACTTCTGTGATCACAATCTGTTATGAAAAGAGCTCAGCGGTTTCCGCTGAGCTTTGTTATTTGTATTCAGTCCGTTCTCGGCAGTTCGACGATCATCGGATAGTGGCCGAGGTAAGGCAGGAGCCGCTTCATTACATCCTCCGTCCTCATCCGGAGGGTCGATGTGTTGATGCAGGGATGGCAGCGCATATACTCCTGCTGTACGATCTCACGGTCAATGAGCAATTTGACCTGTTTCTTCCTGTCGTACATCAATCCCATGATACTTACCGATCCGGGAGTGAGATTCAGCATCTCCAGCAGTTTGTCTTCCTCACCGAAGGAAAGACGCTGGATCCCCATCTGGCCGATGAGGTCTCTTGTGTGAAACGGTTTATCTCCGGGCATCATCAGAAGGTACCACAGAGTCCTGGCGCGGTTCCTAAGAAAAAGATTCTTTGTAGCCTTGACTCCCAGGATCTCTTCCAGCTGAACACAATCCTCTATCGACTGTGCAGGACTGTGATCCATCCTCTGGAAAGGAATATCCAGTTGTTCCAGAAGATCGTAGCAGTCATTTTCCTTTTCTATTCTTTCCTCTGCAGGTCTCCCTTCAAAAAGGACCGGTTCAAATGTAAAATCCATCGTTTTCACCTCTCGATGGTATTATACCCCTCGCTCCGCATTAATCCAGTGAATTATGAACGGTTTGTAAACCTTCACCGCTTCACCTTGACAGAGCACTACTCCCCTGTTATTCTATACTCACAAGATAAAGGGGAGTAGCGGAACACCGCAAGGTGATCTTGAAACCGTCTTACCGAAGCGATGAGCTTCCGTATCAAGTGAGACCGCAAGACTTTTATCGTGACAAACGGGTCACGGTGAAAGTCCTTTTTTATGTACCGTGATTCTAATCACCAAGTTTCAGGAGGTAAGAACCATGATTACAGCAATGTTTGCAACGATTTTTTCAATTTACATCACCTACAAGATCTCGGTGGCGCTTATCCGCCTTTGCATCCGCTTTATGAGTGCAGTCTCTTTTATGGCTGTCCTCGGTGCCATCTTTCTTGTAGCCGCGATCCTGGGCGGATCCCCGAGTCTGCTTCTGCTGGCTCTGCTGATCTTCTTTCTCACAAGAAGAAGTAAAGTAAGGGAAAGAGAACGTGAGACCACGTTCAGCGAACCCCAGGTAAAAACCGTACCCTACAGAGAAGCACGTGAAGAGAGCATCCCCGTTCAGCCTGTCAGGGACGATGAAAACGGTAGGATCATTTCCGGTGCCCTTCAGGAGATCTACTCCATGAACAACCTGGTATCAGGGCTCCGCAACGAAACGATCCGCAACAGCGGATTCGAAGTCTGCCAGAAAGCACGTACCATATTGAACGTGCTTCGCAACAGTCCTGAACAGATCCCTTCCGTCCGTCAGTTCTGGAACTATTACCTTCCCTCCACCAGCAGCATACTGAAAAAGTATGAAAAACTGGAGCGCAGCAATGTCGCAGACTGGGAGGTTATGAAAAAAGTCGGCCAGTACCTGACCGATGTCAACATGGCACTGGACAATCTCTACAACTCCCTCTTTGATGTAGACAAAAAGAGCCTCAACATCGAGATGGAAGCACTTCAGCTGGCAATGCAGCGCGAAGGCCTTGTGAGCAGCGATGAGGTCATTGACTCATCCTCCGGTATCCGCCTGGCGATCTGACGACTGTCCTCTCGAAAGCACCCGCATAGCGGGTGCTTTTTTTGTGTGAACGTATTGCAACAAGGCCATTTTTACTGTAGCATGAATATAGTAACGTAATATAACGTATTACACTTGGGGGGGGCACTGATGAAACTGATCGGTACAAAAGATTTCTATAAGTCTGTATTCCGTATTGCCATACCCATTATGATCCAGAACGTGGTTACCAACTCGGTCAGCCTTGTGAACAACATCACCGTAGGAAACCTGGGGACAGAATCCCTTGCCGGAGTAGCCATCGCGAACACCCTCATATCGGTCTATTACCTGTGCATCTTCGGCGCGATCTCTGCGACCGGGCTTTTCGGGAATCAGTACGCCGGAAGAAGAGACTATCAGGGAGAACAGTTTGTTTTCCGCATGATGATCAAACTGGCGCTTTTTTTCAGCGGCGTCTGGATGCTTTTCTTCATCCTGGCAGGAAAACCGCTTATCAGCCTGTTCCTGCATGACAACGGTGATGGCTCCAACCTTGCCCTGACCCTTTCGGAAGGATACCGCTACCTCGTGGTCATGAGCATCAGTTTCCTTCCCTACAGCATCAACTCCTCCTATTCGGAGATGCTCAGGGAAAACGGAAGAGCAAGAATACCCATGATGTCCAGCATCACTGCTCTGGTCACGAGCCTTATCCTCAACCTGATCCTGGTTCCGATACTCGGTGTCATAGGCGCAGCTGTCGCTGCTGTCGTATCCCGCTTCATTGAGTGCGCCATCAACATCCTCTGGACACACCGTTATCCTGAAGAAGTTCCCTTTGTGTATCACGTCTTCGATACCATGACCGTCCCGAAGGAGCTTTCCAGACGCATCCTCATCAAAGGTATTCCCCTGATCATCAGTGAAACCCTTTGGTCCATAGGAGAGACCGTGATCAACCAGTCCTATTCCTATCACGGAGTCACTGCCGTCGCAGCCATCAACATGGCTGTAACGATCTCCAGTCTGGTAAATACCGCTTTCTTCTCACTCGGTGTTTCCATCGGTATCATCCTCGGAAACATTCTTGGAACCGGAGATATGGAAAAAGCGAGAGATACGGATAACAAGCTTCTTACGCTTTCCGTTTTCATAGGATTCTGTGTAAGCGCCGTTCTCATGGGACTTGGAATTGTGGTTCCGAATCTTTACTCCAGCCAGCCTGAAGAGGTGCGTCATCTCGCGAAGCTCTTCATATGGTGTGAAGCTGCAGGCGCTCCTTTCCGGGCATACGGAAACGCCTCCTACTACACCATCCGTTCCGGAGGAAATACCGTTCTGACATTCTTCTATGACTGCGGAAGCATCTGGGCCTTGAGTGCAGCCACCGCATACGGTCTCACCCATTTCACCAATCTCGGCGTTGTCACCGTATACCTGGCGGTAAAACTTGTGGAAGGAATCAAATGTCTCATCGGAACCTATCTCGTGGCTAAAGGAGGATGGATGACCAGCATCGTGGACAGCCCCCTCGAACAGAAAGCCTGATCAGAATTCAGATACTAAAAAAAAGAACACCGCAAGGTGTTCCTTTTTTTCTGTCCGTTATTGTTTTGCAGTCTCTGTCAATCCCACATAATCCATCGCTTCGCAGATCACCGCGTCCCATGCGTCCCAGTTGTGCACGCCGTGATAAGTGACGAGCTTGTAGCGGAAAGGATCCCCGTCATAGGCAAGAAAATGATCTTTCATGATGTATGAATGCCTGAGAAGATCTGTTTCCTCAAGGCCGCAGTAGTGGAACAATACCGGATACGGTTCTCCCTGCTCCACAAGCCTGTCCGCTTTCACAAAGCAGTCGTATTCTGTTCCTTCCAGATTCGGGAATACCTCTCCGTAAATCCGCTTCATCGCTTTGAGCCAGCCTGCGGGCATAACTCCCGCATCAAATTGCTCATGGAACATGCCGCCCGGCCAGTTCGCCGCAGACAGTACGATCATTCCGCTGTAGAGATCAGGCCTTGACAGTCCGATGGACAAGGCTCCGAGTCCACCCATGGAAAGTCCGCCGATAAAGACATCTTCCCGTCTGGTGGAACATCTGAAGTATTTGCTGCAGACCTGCGGAAGCTCTTCGGTAATGAATGTGAAGTATTTTAAGCCGTCCGCCATATCATTGTAAAAACTGAACTCACCGTCCGGCATCACCACAGCGATATTCCTTTTCTGGGCATATCTCTCAATGGAAGTCTGATTCGTCCATGTCTGATAATTATCGCTCCACCCATGCAGAAGATACAGGGTCTTCCACCCGTTTTCAGGGACATCCGCATGATCCGGCACGATCAGTTTCATGACGGTCTCCTTGCCAAGGACCCTAGAACGAAAATCAAATGTCAAACTTGCCATGTGTTTTCCCTCTCCTTCGATACATATTATAAATTTCAGGATCTTTTCCTCATTTTAATATGCTGTCCCTCTCCGCACAACCCATGAGCCGGGTCATACGTGATGCAAAACGCTGTATAATGATGACAGGAGGTATCGTTGACTTATGAGAATCCTTACATCATCTATGCAGCGCGAGATTGAGAAACGTGCTGTGAACACGATGGGCATTTCTTTTCTGGACCTGACTCACAAAGCTGCGGAATATGTCTTTTCCGTCATCCAAGAACGGAAGCTGGACACTGCAAGGACCGTTGTCCTTTGCGGTCCCGGCGGAAACGGCGGAGACGGATTCGCCCTTTCGCTGCTTCTGGATTCTTCCGGAGCTGAAGTGAACGTGATCCTTTGTTCAGGCCTCCCGAAAACGGAGGTACCGTCCGCTTTGTTCCGGAAAACAGTATCCAGCAGGATATCGGTCACAAGTCTGGAGGATCATGCCCCATTCGTCGCCTCTCTTCTGGAGTCCGCAACGCTCATCCTGGACTGCGCGTTCGGGATCGGACAGACCAGGGAGCTTTCTCCCGAATTGCGCTCTGTATTCCGGCACGCAAACGAGGCAGAAGCTTTCAGGATCTCGGTGGATGTCCCCTCGGGGATCTGCTCCGATTCGGGAGAAGTCATGGAGGATGCTTTTCATCCTGACCTCACCGTTGCACTGATCGGAAATAAACCTTCTTCTGTTCTGAAAACTTCCCGTGATCTCCTGGGAGAAGAGATCACCGCGGATCTCGGTCTTCCCGAATCACTCTTCTCGGACCCTTCCTTTCCCCGCTCGATGTCTTCACCGTCTCTTGAGGCTCTGATCCCAGAGAGAGAGGCGGCTTCCCATAAAGGGACATACGGAAAGCTCAGCATCTTCGCCGGCTGTCCTCACTACCGGGGAGCTGCAGCGATCGCTGCCAAAGGTGCCTATACTGCGGGAGCGGGTCTGGTAGAACTGGTCTCTCATCCTGTCGTTCTCTCGTCAGCGTCCGTACTGGTGCCTGAGGCTATTTTCCTGGACACGCCTCCGCTTACCGACATCATCCCCTGTACCGAGCGCTCCTCCGCTGTCCTGGCAGGCTGCGGACTGGAAGCGGGCGAAGAGACTGCCAGGATCACCGAACTGCTTGTCAAAAACTGCAGGAATACCCTGATCCTTGACGCTGGGAGCCTGAATGCCATTGCGGAAAACCCGGAGGTCCTGCATGCCCGTCCGGGAAACACGATCCTGACCCCGCATCTTGGGGAATTCTCCCGGATCACCGGGATCTCTGTGGATAATCTGCGGAAGGATCGTATAGGGCAGGCCGTGCGCTTTGCCCAGCGCTATCACGTCACTCTCGTTCTGAAAAGCGAAAACACTGTGGTCGCAACAGAAAACGGCACATTCTGGGTCGACACCGGCGGAAGTCCCGGCCTGGCGAAAGCAGGCAGCGGCGATCTTCTGGCCGGTCTCATCTCCGGTCTCGCTGCTACGGGACTCAATCCCGAAAATGCAGCAGTTGCCGGAGTGATGATCCATTCCGCAGCTTCCCTGCTGACAGAACGCGATACCGGCGTCTATTCCATGACCGCTACGTCCGTTGCCCGGCATGTACCGGACGTTCTTTCTCAACTTCATTCCCAAAGGAGGACACCATGAGCAAAACGATCTATCTGTCCGGACCTGACCACCTGCTCCCGAACGGCAGAGAAATATACGATGCGAAGGTCGCACTATGCGAACGATATGGTTTTCGTGTAGATCCCCTTCCCGATACCTATTTCGACCCGCTTCTGTCCAGAGAGGAGAAAGCGGATCTCGCTAGACTCCGCATCCGCCGCATTCAGGAGTGCGACATCATCATCGCGGACACCAATGACTTCCGCTTCTCGGTGGAACCATACGGAGAAAGCGCCGTAGAACTCGGAATAGCATATCCTCTCGGAAAAGAAATGTACTGCTACATGAGCGACGCACGATCCTGCGGGGAACGTTACCCGGGTGAAAAACTCAAAGGTGATAAAGACGGTTATACCGACCCTGACGGGAATTCCTTTGAACCCACTCCTCTGAATCTGATGCTTTCACAGAGTGCGGTCATTGTGGAAGGAACGCTTGAGGATGTTCTCAAACAGCTGGGAGGTGAGAAACAATGATACGCGACAAAAACGGAAACCTTCTGGCGGTCGCAAAGATCGCGCAGTACACCTGCCTTCTGAAAGACTACGGTGACACATTTGAACGCTGGAAAGAGATCGGACTGAAATACGGCATCCTGTGCGTCGGCACTACGGCAACGGATAAGGAATACCTCCCTGTGGAGATGATCTCCGCCGAGCCGGGAACCTCTGCGTTCTGGCAGTCCATTTTTGACAACGATATCCGCATCATGGAGCAGTGCGATCTGTGCATCTCACAGCTGGACAACTGGAGAAGCCAGCAGCCGGACAGCGGGACAGCCTGGGAGACCGGATACTATCTCGGCCTCGGGAAACCGTGTTTTGGCTTCTATACCGCGGATTCGAAGCGAAAGGATACTGAGAAATACGGTGTGTACACCGGAGAGGACGGAATCCCCCGTGACCGGGATGGATACGCGTGGGAGCAGCCGTTTGACGGCATATTTGAACTTGTCCCCATGGCGGAAGATTTTGAAAGCGCCTGCCGTCTCGCCAGGGAGAAATGCGCTTATCTCTGGGAAGAAGAGGATAACTGAATACTCTGAGATTACAAAGAAAGAAGACAACCATCAGGCTGTCTTCTTTTCTTATCTGTAATCTGACTGTGCGGAGGACTTCCTATTCCACTACAGCCTGCTCCGTTTCGGAGATCGCGAACACCGTCAGGAACAAGAGATCCAGGCTGTCGCTGGCAGTCCAGCAGCGATAATAATATCTGCCGTAAGGAACCTTGATCTTGTGCTGCTCCTCATCCTCCTCATGAACATACTGACTGCTGGTCTCAACCGTTGCCAGGAATCTCCCGTTGAGTGAAACGGTATATATCGCTTTCGGGAATTTGGAATGAAGGTCTGTCGAGATCCTTATTCCCTTTTCATGCAGGACATCCCAGATATCCTTCCCGTCAAAGCGGAAAGTGGAACTCGTGGAGAAGAATTCATTCGAATAACTTGACGTGACCGTGTGACCTACTTCGTGCTCTTCCGAGAGCCCGTTTCTGCAGTCGGTAAAGGTAAAGATCCGGTTGCCCACAAGCGCATTTTTCGTCATGGTTCCGCGATAAATGACATTGCGGTCCCTGTCTTCCACGATATAACCGGGCTTGAGCGTCACGCCGTCAAAGGACACATAGTACTCCGTGAGCTGCTCTTTGGGAAGCGGTTCGACCTCTGCAGGCACGGCGCCTCCGGAAGTCTCGGCGATCTTCCTGTCAAGATCGCGCTGCTTGCGGAATGCCTTTAAAGTGAACGCTGCGGACACAGCAATGGCCAGAACACCGACCGCGGTCATTCCCATTCCGACCAGCCTGGTATTCTTCATATTGGAAACAGATCCCGGGTTCTGCGAATCATAGTACACAGGTATCGTCTCACCCGCCGCTATCGGTTCATCGTAACCGGAAAAACTGTTTTCGTAGGACTTTCCATCCACTTCGTAGGTGAAGAAGATCTCATAATACGTAGTCTCATCTCCCTCTGAATCCGTTTCGATATACGGCTCGGAAGCGGTCACCGTTCCGACCGTTTCCGCAGCATCTCCGGACATGAAGGAAGATGTGATGATGCCCAGCACGATGAGGGCAATACCAAGGGGCAGCAGGAACCGGAGAGGTCCCGTCGCTCTCATTATTCTCGCTAATTTGTTTTCCACAGTTTTTACTCCTTTTCTTCTTGTACGAAAATTGATCAACTAAAATATTCCCGATACGCGTCGAATCCGGTATGAACGGAATTTGCCGCGTCGTAACTTAACACTCCCCAGAAAGGCTCAAGAGAAACGGAAGGATTGAAGCCCTTTTCCCTTACGCTCAGGTATTCACCGATCGTATCCTGACTTCGCGCAATCAGGATCCACTCAAAGCGTTCCTCAGCCGGAAGATCCAGGTTTTTCTCGTGATAATGGATCAGTCCGTGCCTCTCTATAAGCCTGAACGCTTCAGACGAAAAACTGTCAAAATCTTCATGTGTAAGCGGCGGAGACAGCGCAAGTTTCTTACATCCTCCTGCCACACACTCACAGAATGCAGTGATCATGCCCATGACGAATGATCGTTTGTCCATCGTTCCTCTTCTTCACCCCTACTGTTTCTCAGGAATGACCCAGGTATCGGAATCTGCGTCATATACCGCTTCCGCATCCCCGTCTTCTCCCAGAAGACCGTTATTCAGCAATTCGTTGTATTTCCTGTTATTGTACTCCGCGATCTTCTTCTGCACCCATCTGTCCCTCATCTCAGCGATGGCGAGCGCTTCATCGGCGATCTCTTCCGCGCTGGTAGGTCTGGCTCCCCTGAGATACTGGATCATCCGTGTCATCATCTTTTCCGTGCGCAGGATCCTGGCGATCTCGATGCCGAAATTTTCAGGATACCCCATACGCATGATCTGATCCACCAGTTCCCAAAAGATCTTTTCTCTCTCCGCGTTCACTTGTCTCTCCTCGACAGATTGGTATCTCCATTATACAGCAAGCCGTTGAGCAAAAGATCTTTTTCTTTCCGCCCCAAATCCTTTACTTTCCTTCGTTTAGAAAGTAAACTTAAGATTCGGTAGTGCCTTAGGGAAGCACTTAAAATGATACGATAACAGGACAATTAAATGACACTTGATGAACTAACGATCGGAGAGCGTGGGAAAGTCTCAAAAGTAGGCGGTTCCGGCGCCCTCAGACAGCACTTTCTCGATATGGGAGTGATACCGGACACGGTGATCGAGATCGTTAAATTCGCTCCCACAGGGGATCCGGTGGAGATAAAACTTCACGGATATGAACTGACGATCCGCAAGGAAGACGCAGCTAAGATCGAGATCGAAGCCGTTGACGCGGTAGAAGAGGAAGCTCTGGAAACAGAGAGCCGGCGGCGTCCGCGGACGAGCCACCCCGGTCTCGGTGAGGGAGGAAAGTTCCATCCGAAGGGCAGCGGCGATCCCCTGCCCGATGACACTCTGCTGACCTTCGCGCTCGTCGGCAACCAGAACAGCGGAAAGACCACGCTGTTCAACCGACTGACAGGGTCTAATCAGCATGTGGGAAACTTTCCCGGCGTCACGGTGGACAGAAAAGACGGAGCCATTCAGGGGCATCCCAACACATTGATCACGGACCTGCCCGGGATCTATTCCATGTCGCCTTATACCAATGAGGAGGTCGTCTCCCGAAGCTTTGTCCTCGACGAGAAACCAAAAGCCATCATCAATATCGTAGACGCGACCAACATAGAGCGAAATCTCTACCTCACCATGCAGCTCATCGAGATGGGTATCCCCATGGTCGTTGCGCTCAACATGATGGATGAGATCAACGCCAACGGTGGCATTATCGATATCAACGCAATGGAAGCTGCGCTGGGCGTTCCTGTAGTCCCTATCTCCGCCGCAAAAAATGAAGGCGTCGAGGAACTCGTGGACCATGCGCTCCATGTCGCGCATTATCAGGAGCGTCCTTTAAGGCAGGATTTCTGCGACGAGAACGATCACGGAGGCGCCGTACACCGCTGCATCCACGCCATCATCCATCTGATCGATGATCACGCAAAACGCGCCGGGCTTCCTGTCCGTTTTGCTGCAAACAAGGTCATCGAGGGCGACACGCTCGTCATGCAGCAGCTGAAACTGGACCAGAATGAAACGGATGCTCTGGAACATATCATCGTCCAGATGGAACGCGAACGCGGCCTGGACCGCAGCGCCGCAATGGCGGACATGCGCTTCACATATATCCAGAACGTCTGCAGGGAGACAGTGAGGAAGCCGAGAGAGAGTCTTGAGCGTCAGCGCAGCGAAAAGATCGACAAGATCCTCACCGGCAAATTCACTGCCTTCCCCACCTTCATCCTGATCATGGGGCTGATCTTCTGGCTCACCTTCAACGTGATCGGCGCAAAACTCCAGGAACTGCTGGAAGGAGGGATCGATGCTGTCGTCAGCCTCATCGACCAGGCCTTTACCAATATGGGGATCAACGATGTCCTTCACGGACTGATCGTAGACGGCATCCTTTCCGGTGTGGGAAGCGTCCTTAGCTTCATCCCTATCATCGTTACCCTTTTCCTCTTCCTGTCCCTTTTAGAAGACAGCGGTTACCTCGCCAGGATCGCATTCTTCATGGACGCCGTTCTGAGGAAGATCGGTCTTTCAGGACGCAGCATCGTCCCGATGCTGATGGGATTCGGATGCACCGTTCCCGCTGTCATGTCCACGAGGACCCTCCCCAGCGAGCGGGACAGAAAAATGACCATCCTGCTGACTCCGTTTATGAGCTGCACCGCAAAACTCCCGATCTATGCCTTCTTTGTCAACGCGTTCTTCCCCGGAAAAGGCGGTCTGATCATGGTCGGTCTGTATCTCTTAGGCATCGTCCTGGCTATACTGATCGCTTATCTCTACAAGGGAACACTGTTCCGCGGCGAACCTGCTCCCTTTGTCATGGAGCTGCCCAACTACCGCATGCCCAGTCCGAGAAACGTGCTGCAGCTGCTGTGGGAAAAAGCGAAGGATTTTATTCAGCGTGCATTTTCCGTTATTCTCGTGGCCACCGTTGTCGTCTGGTTCCTCAAGAGCTTCGACATGGGTCTGCGGCTGACTGAAGATCCTCAAAGCAGCATCCTCGCTGTCGTCTCCAGTTATTTCGTGCCTCTTCTCGCTCCTCTCGGTCTCGGGGACTGGAGGATCGTGACATCCCTGATCTGCGGATTCATGGCAAAGGAGAGCGTAGTCTCCACCATGGAAGTGCTGTTCGGAAGCGGGATCCAGTCCGCTCTTACACCCGTTGCAGCCGCATCCATGCTGGTCTTCTCCCTTCTCTACACACCCTGCGTCGCAGCCATCTCTTCGATCCGAAGAGAACTTGGGCCGAAGTGGTCTGTCGGAGTCGTATTCTGGCAATGTCTCGTGGCCTGGATCGCCGCCCTCTTGACAAGACTCCTCCTTCTATCGCTGGGGGTATGAGATGAGCATTTACGACTTTGCTCTTGCGATCCTTGTCGTTGCCGCACTTGCCGCGGCACTGAAACGGATCCTGTCCGGAAAAAACAAAAGCTGCAGCGGCGACTGCTCTTCCTGCAACGCCTCCTGCAGACAATTGAACTCACATTAAAAAAATGGGCCGTACGGCCCATTTTTTAGTTGTCCTGGATCGAAGAAAAACCACCCATACGGGAGAGAGGCTCCCCTCTGCTGATCAGGTGCGACACATCCCCGAAGCACTGAGCGCGGAACATCGCAGCACGGTTGATCCGCATTTCCGCATTGAGGATGGTGACCCCGGTAGTCGGAAGGAAGATCGTCTGCTGCAGTACGAGCGGAGAGATGCCCAGCAGATAACCGACTGCCTCCAGATTCGCTCCGAGATGCCCGAAGATGACGATGGTCTTCTCCGCCTCACTCAAAGGAAGTTCCTCAGAAAAGCGATAGAACCTTCCCTCTCTGCGGAAGCCGTATCGCATCAGAAGCTCGTCCATTCCCTTGCGCAGAGCCATGACGGCTTCCCTGTATCTCGGTACTTCCCGGAAGACCGGTTCCTCAAACCAGTTTTCCATATCATAAAGCTTCTCCCTGGTCGTCCAGTACTCCGGATAGAAGTCCCAGGGCCCATGCATCTCACCGGTGAGAGGATCGTGCAGTTCGAAATAAAACTCTCTCATCCACGGCAGGATCTCCGCCTCCCGCCCCATTGCCTTCAGAGCGGGCTCACCGGTCAGCATGGCGCGCTCCATAGGCGATGAGAAGAAGGCATCCACATTCCAGCTGACGATGCGGTCCTTGAGAAGCTCAGCCTCCCGGAATCCTTTCTCCGTAAGTGTATTGTTGTCGTAATCCGGCTCACCGTGCCGAATGAAAATGATCCTCATCTGGTCCTCACTACTTTTTGCTTAAAAATCTTATGATGCTTTTTTCCGTCGCGTGCGGAAGGATCTCCGCCATATGGCGCATCAGGCGGTCAAGGGATACTTCGGGGTCGTACCTGTACACATTGTCCGAGAACGAGCTCCCGAACAGTTTTTCGGGAGTGGAGTACTGCGCGACTCCCCATCCATACACCTTACCATCCTTCGTCTGTTCGTAGACGAAATCACTGATGACTGCATATCCGTTCGCCTGAAGGCGGGAGATCAGGGTGTCAAATCCCTTCTTTCCGTCCTTCCCGTAACCTCCCCTGACTTTCAGTCCCTTGGAAAGGATGGGTTCATGCTCCGCAAGAAGATCGTACAGTTCTTTTTCCTTATAGGAAGCAAGACCGTCATCGTACCTGGCGTCGAAATCATAACCGTCCCTACGGAAGTTGGCAAGATCCGGATACCACTCCAGGCTGACAAAAGCCGCCTTATGCTCAAAGAACTTTCCGTACGCGCATCCGCTCTCCCGGATCACGGGTCCCTTCCACTCCCACACTCCCTCTTCGCCCGTAAACCACGCCCTGGGAGAGACATGTTCCTCCACGGAGAAGCCGGGTATGGAATTGGTGAACAGCGGGAGAATGCCGAAGCGATCCACCGCGTCGATCAGATCCTGCTTGGTATCGATGGTAAAATCAAATCTGTTGCTCATAATCCTCATGAAAAGGCTGCCACCATGCAAATGCACATTGGCAGCCGTAATATTATCGTTTCAGATCAACCCTGGAAAGGTACGACACCTTCAACTGCATCCGCAGCCGTGATGCGCTTGTCGTCATTGTCCACATCGATCAGGACATAGCGGTCATTGCCCATGCCCAGTTCCTTCATGTAGGAAAGCTGACGATAGCCGTGACGGCTCTCGATCCTGTGGATCAGCGCATGCCTGTCCACTTCCTTCATGGATGCGATCATGTCCACGCTGGCCTGGTCTGCAGCAAGGATATCCACGGAAGCGAGGATACCGACGTTCGGGGTCACGACCGGCTCAGCAGCAACGCCTTCGCAGTCACAGCTGACGCTCATGTTGCGAAGCACGTTGACGTAGACGACCTTCTTGCCGAAGAAATCGATGGTAGCTTTGGTGGATTCGGAAATCTTTTCCATCAGTTCCTCTTCCACGACGCCCCATTCATCGGTCTCGGTGGCATGGATCATCTTTTTTCCGATCCTGCCGTCGGCGCAGCCGATGCCGATATTCTTGTTGGAGCCGCCAAAGCCTCCCATGGAGTGTCCCTTGAAGTGCGTGAGGGTAACAAGGGAATCATATTTCGGGAGATTCTTTCCGACGCTCATCTCGGTGAACCATTTTCCGCCTTTAACCGGAAGCATCACGGTGCCGTCTTCATCGGTGATATCCACAGTGGTGAACTCGGTCCAGCCGTTCACTTCCAGTGTCTTTCTGTGCTGCTCTGTCGTATAACGGTCGCCGTCATAGTAGGTGTTGGTCTCCACGATGGTAGCGTCAGGCAGTTCATTCTCCATGAACACCTTGACCCATGCAGGAGGAATGATGTTCGGGCCGTGAGGCTCACCGGTGTGAAGCTTGATGGCCACTTTGCCGCCGATCACTCCCTTGACCCTGTCATACACCTTCATCAGGCCTTCCGGGGAGAGATCCCTCGTAAAATAGACGATGCTCTCATTACCTGTCCTCTCGCTGTAAGGGACATATCTGTTTCCGTCTGTCACTGTTTTCATTGTATTTCTCCTTCAATTATTCTTTGCTGCCATCAGTTCCGCGATCTTTTCCTTGAGCGCGTCATATGCTTCTTCCGGTTCCTCATGCTTCAGAGCGATCTTCTCCATAGGGCAGAGGTCGTCACCGGTGCGGTTCACGATGTATTTCACTTTCTTTCCGAAGGAATAGGCGATCCCGTATCGCTCAAGTACGGGAATGGCAGTTTCACTGAGGACTTCAGCGTACACTTCCTTCACACCAAGCAAAACGTACAAAAATGCCGCAGCTTTTCCTACAACTCTGTCCGCAGCGCTGAAGCCTTCAAACCTGCACCCGTCCCTGAGCCACCAGTTCAAGGGTTTGATGCCGTTCGCATCGCTGGTGAATGTCATATCATCCAGGCACAGGACACACGCGTGATTACCCTCTTTCAGCAGAGTTTTTGCTCTCTCAACGTCTTTCATAATAATGCTTATTACCCTCCTGCAAGGTATTATAAACAATACCCGGAAATCAGGACAATACTAATATGTACCCCAAATCCTGGACATTAGAACAATAAGATTTAGGTACTCATGGA
>CAZRGP010000025.1:0-37250 GCA_964599695.1 uncultured Faecalibacterium sp. | reverse complement strand
CGTGCTGGAACAGCAGATAGATCTCATCGATATAGATGAAGGTCTGCTTTCCCTTACTTCTGTTCTGAGTGATACGGTTCAGAATGGAATCCAGCACAACCAGCATCCCAATCGGCATCAACTGCTTACCGAGATCCAGAATGTCATAGCAGATCAGCCTGCTGCCTGTGTTTACATTAGTCTGTTTCGCGAATGTGTTCAGGGAACCGTGCGTAAACAGTTCTATAGCAAGAGCCAGTTCCTGAGCGTCAAACTCCGGTTGTCTCAAAAGTTCGTTGCGGAAGTCCTGCAGTGTCGGCGGATCTCCGAGATAATCATTCGCCTGGTATTCTCTGTACACATTGGCTGTACACCGGTCGATGATCGACTTCTGCTTTGCTCCTAGTGTCTTACCTCCAATCAACTGCTCACAGAGTGACATAATGAATTCCGACTTCAGAATTACAGGATTTGCACCATCTCCGTAGTCTTTGTTCATATCCATTGCGTTGATGTGATTCGGCGATGTAGCAGAGATATGAATCACTTCACCGCCCAGAGCAGACACAAGTCTGGAATACTCTCTTTCCGGATCGATGATAATGATGTCCGCATCTGTGGAGAGCATCTCATTTACGATCTCGTTCTTTGCTGCAAAGGACTTGCCCCCACCGGATATTCCCAAGATGAATTCATTGCCGTTCAAGAGCTGTCTGCGATCCGCGATGATCATGTTTTTGGAGATAACGTTCTGCCCATAATAGATTCCATTCTCATGATGGATATCCTGTACACAGAAAGGCATGAACACCGAAAGTGATTCTGTGGTCAGCGTTCTAAGCGTATTGATCTTCCGCACACCAAAGGGAAGTGCGGTATTGAGTCCGTCCATCTGCTGGTATCTGAGGATCGCGCACTGGCACATGTTCTGTCCGACAGTAGTAAGCAGCGCTTCTGTATCAGCATCCAGCTGCTCCTTTGTATCTGCAGTATGTACCAGAGTCAGCACAGCATACATCATACGCTGATCTCTTGTTGTCAGGTCATCCAGGAAGTCCTTCATCTCTGACCTCTGCTGTTCCATGTCATATGGAACGACAGCAGAGAAGTTATTGTTCGCATTCTGCCTGCGCTGCCAGTTGGTGATGTTGGTCTCTACTCCCAGAAGACGGGACTCCGCCTCCCTGACTGCTTCATCGGTTGGTACAGGAATCACATCAATAGACAGCATCATATTGCGGTTCAACTCCATGATCTCCGACACCATCTTATCCTTGATGTAAGAGGCGTAATCCCTGAGAAAGATGACTCGCCCGTACCGATTTCCCATCCTGAAGTAATCGCTGTGAAATTCAAAGGAATCCGGTGAGATATAGTCACGGACATCGTGTCCCTTCCTGAGTCTGCCGAAAAGATCATCGTAGTAGAGCGTTTCTTCACCACTGCGGTAGAAGTCATGAAAGACCCTCAGCCTTTCATCTGCTGTCAGCTCATGACATCTGCTGCCAAGCTTGGCGAAATGCGCCACCAGTTCTGCTCCAATCCTGGCAAAGTATGCTTTGGCATCATCATAGGTCTTCTTATACGCCGTGACCGTAATGTATTTCTCCTGAATCATGGCGTTGACACTGTTGGCTTTTTCCTGAAGAATCCCGTTGTATTCCTTCCGGAATTCATCCAGTCCGTCGCCCTTTTCCTTGATAAGGACTGAATTCTCAAAATCGATCTTGTTCAGTCTCCGGTTATTGATCGTGATCTTAGTAGTTGCAGCAGGATCCAGGGAATTCAGCAATTCCGAATAATCAAGGAACATCGCTGTCTTATCTTCCTTGCTGGCTACTGCATAGTTGATGTCCGTGAATATCCAGGTCTTGGAGTATCTTTCCTTTCCCACCTGAAAAATCCCGTCCGCATACACAGTGCGGATCGGGATAACATCCTGTACTCTCTTCGGTAGGGAAAACTTCTCTTTTTCCCGTTTAGTCACGCTCTTTAAGGTTTTTGTCATGTTCCGTCATGCTCTCCTTGATATATCTTTCTGTAATAGGTCTCGTCAGTGAAAACCACAGGTTCTCGGGGCGAAAAACGAGCTTTTTTTGACTTATAAGCCCTGATTTGATCCACGCCCATATAAACTCCTCAGCCGTCAGTCCGTTGTACCTTAGAAAGCCCAAAACGGCAAAGGGCAAGGCACCGAGGATGCACGCCCATGACACGACCTCGGTGCCCACTTTCGGTTTCAGCCAGAAGTACAATCCTACTCCTGCTGCACAGGCGAGGATAGAGCAGATGAACTGACGGAGATTCAGACCGAAGAACATAGATTCGGTGTATTCCCGGATCTCCCGGTTGATCTTGATCTCCATCTTATCTCTCAGCTCCTCTGCTTCTGTCCAGATCAGCGGCAATGCTCAGCCTGTCCTGGGCCATGTTATAGTGCAGGACTCTGGTGCCGAGCTGTTCCTCAGGAGATACCATCGATCTGTTGACTTCCTTAACCATGTACACCATCTCTTTGGGTGACATTTCACTCCTCTCAGGCACGATCAGCATTTCATGCACCGAACTGGGCAGCACATAGTATCCGTCGCCCAGTGTATTCGCGATCTGCTTCTGCACATCAGGAAGAAAGAAAGCAGATGCTCCCAGCACTCCGCCTGAAGTATTTGTCAGAACATAAGGCCCAGTACCTTCATCCTTCAGATCCGACTGAAGCAGATTCTCCGGCTTATCTGTTCCAAACACCATATCCTCAATACGGAACAGTCCTGCTCCTTCCTCCCGGCTGGAACCTTTTACCGCTTCTTCCATGATCTCTCCGCTGCTTCTTTCAAAGGACGAGGCCAGATCTTTGGTGATCTGAACGCATCCGCCGGGAAAACCGCTGCTTTCAAGGTCAATATATGGAACTAAGGCGTAACCACATCCGACCGGCTGATTTATCACGTTATGGAGCAGAGCACGGTTCGTTTTTGTATTAACAACCTTCACGCGCAGTTTGTCCTTGATTGATTCGTAATTCATGCTCAGATTGCTGACCTGTTCGCTCATATCCCGATAGGAAAGGAAAGTGTCTGCGATCTCTCTGCAGATACCGTCTAAATTCCGTCCATCATTATTCTGATGATAATAGCCGTTGAGGTATACAAGAGGAGCAGCACATTCTCCGTCAGGAATCACCGAAATACCGGTGAGATGCTGGTCGTTGTTCTTCACTACCTCATGCAGTTCGACCCTGCTGTTCTCATATCTCTCCGGCAGGTAATCTCTGATCCTTTCATGAATCATCTCGTAAAATTCTTTATCCGTCATAGATTTCCTCCATAATGATCATCTTTGAAGGTCTCTTCTTTCTGAAGATCCTCCCATATTCCAGTGCACCATCAATCTCATCGAAACAGACGCACAGTTTGCTGACGCAGTGTTTGTTCTTTCCGCGTCCTTCATAGTACTGACAATATCTGCAGTCGCAGTCTTCAAGGAAATACCCGTGGAACCGGTCATAAATGTATGTGTAATCCGTATGTCCGATCATCTTACAACCCCATCATTTCCCGAATGATCCGGTCAGACATCTTTACACACCCGACCAGGATCAGCATGTTGAATATCAGCCCTCCGATATAGGACCAGACCTGTGTTGCCGCAGCCGTTCCCGGGTCATAGGCAGGAGTACCTGTCGCAAACAGCGAAAAGATGATGCAGGACAGTACGATCACCGCTCCTTCCAGCAAAACAGCGCAGTAGCTTCTTAGAAATGTCTTCCCGATATTCTGAGTCTGCTCTCCTGCGAAGGTCGCCAGGGGGATCGGAGCCAGGGCTGTGTACATGTACAGCTTGAAGAACCTTCCGTACACGGTAAGGATCATGATGTAGGACATCACGGTGATGAACAGCGTTCCGATCAGCGATACCGCCCACAGAGGTATGGAATCGAAAAAACTGACTCCTTCTATCGCTGTGACGATATCCTCCGGAAGGGCAAAATCTGTGGACTGACTCATCCCGGATGAGGACATGATCGATGAGATCACGCCCTGTGCGATGGAAAGCAGCGACATCATCAGATCCATTCCGTAAGTGATCAGACCCTTTGCCAGTGCGAACCGGATGAAATATCTGATCGCATGCTCAGGCTTCCGGATCTCCTGGAAACTGGTACAGGTCCTGGCGATCCCATACGCAAAAAATAGGACCAGCAACGCCAATCCTCCCCCCTGTAATGCCTTATTGATGCTAAGGATCACTTTCCAGATTCCTCCTCCCTGGAAGTTCTCCGGGGAAGTCGTCAGAAGCGACCATATCTCAGCGAATTTCTCGTTCCATGTGTTCAGCGCGTTCTGCAGATTCTGGACGATCCAATTATCCGTCATTCATTTTGTTCCTCCTGAAAAAAAGAGGAACAGATCCTATGATCTGCTCCTCTATAGTATTATTTGGTTTTTCCTTTGAAATTAGAAACTGTGCTCGATCAGCCACCTCTCGGCTTTCATCACTTCATCTGTTGCATCCGTTCCGTCCGCAAGGATCACCTTTTCATCCGGAAGATCTCCGAAGCAATCCAGGTGTGCTTCCTCTGCAATCGTGTTCTTGAGATAGTTGTTGTCATCCGAGAATCCCGGATCCGGCTGCAACTGGCACATATTGTACGCCTCAAGTATTCCCGTCACCGGCGCTCCGTGAAGTGTCAACCCCTCATATTTCTCAAGATCCGCACCTACAGGACCCGCCGCCTTATAGACCTTAACGACTTCATGGAGGAATTCCTTCTCCTCGTCTGTTACAGGTTCCAGTTCCTTGATCGAATGGATATTGTCCAGCACCTGTTCCGGAGTGGACATTCCGGAAAGCGTGCAGATAACGCCATCAAAACTTCCGGCATAACGGATCGCCCAGGATGCGATGGATGCTTCGCTGTTCTTTTCCCTCAGCATCTTTGCAACGGTTTCCGGTACCATGGACAGACCGCCGCCCTTGACGGGTTCCATGAAGACAGCCAGTTTACCGTGTTTCCGTATCACCTTGTAGGCTTCCATAGTCTGGACAAGTACGCTCTCGGCATCGATATAGTTGAACGGGATCTGAACGAGCTCAAATTCCGGATGCTCCGTCAGGATACGGTCCAGAAGTTTTGCTGATGAATGGAAGGAAAATCCAAGATGACGGATTATTCCCTCTTCTTTCCATTTCAAAGCATGCTCGATCAGATGAGTTTTTTTGACGATGCCGCCGTTCCCATCAACGCCGTCATAGTAGACTGTCTGGAAATTGTGGAGAAGATAGTAGTCAATATAATCCACTCCGAGGTTCTCCAACTGTTTTGCGAAGATGGGCTCGATCTCGGATTCCTCTTTGTACCCGAAGGTCGGGAACTTTGTCGCCACCGTGAACGCGTCTCTTGGATAGCGCTCCACGACAGCTTTTCTTGTAGCTTCTTCGCTCTTTCCGTTATGGTACACAAAACTCGTATCGAAATAGGTGTATCCTGCGCCGATAAAGGTGTCGACCATCTCATTCAGCACAGCATAGTCAAAATCTGTGGGATCTCCGTTCCGGACAGGGAGACGCATCATACCAAAACCAAGGGGACTCTTCAATGCCATCGTATTACCTCTTTCTGTTTCGTCACAGTTGCATCGTTTCTTCTTGTTATCTTTATTTTACCATCCGTGCTCCCTTTCATAAATATATGTCTTCCTTATCCCCCTAAGATCAGATCCAGAATCTCCTTTGCGAAAGCGATGATGATCCCGCCAGCGAGAGTCAGAAATCCGTTGGCTCTCTGGGACGGGTCGTGGCTTTTCAGAGACATACCGACCTGCACGATACCGAATCCCAGCAGAATGATACCGATAGCGCGAATCAGGCTGAAAATAAAATTGCTGAGATTGTTCACGACCGAGATCGGGTCATTTGTAGCTGCGTATACATTGACGCTTCCCAGGGAAAGCATCAGCACGAGGACTGTCATAAGGATCAGTCCTTTCTTTTTGTTCTTCATTTTGGTCTCCTGTTCTTTTCTTCTTTGTTTTCTTCAAAGTCCTCTTCGGACAGTAGTTCAAATTCCGACGCGTCTATCGTCACGTCGGGGATCTTTTCGAGTTCTTTGCTGCTCGGCCGGAACGCCTGCATCGTTGCGATGCTGGATGTCGCTGTGCCATGCTCAAAGGGAAAGGCACCGCCGTCTTCTGTCATGGAGATATTCGGGTGTTTCAAAATGTCGTATTTTTGATCCATCACCGGTCTCTCTCCCCGGATAAAGAGCAGGGCATACCGGTTATCAAGCATGCGCACCTCATCATCCATCAGCAGTTCACGTCCGCCCAGATTCGTATTCTTGGAATAATGACCTGCATGTCCGGTCGTCTGTCCGAAGGTGTTTGAGTTGATCGTCTCCTTTCCGAGCAGCTTTGAAACATATTCATGGGTGCTTCTTTCATTCCCGCCGAGATATAAGAAACTGTCACAATTGCCCGAGATACTCTCCCACTCTTTCTCGAACAATGCTTTCAGCTGTGCCATGTTCTGGAGAATGATGGTCACGAACATGTTCCTGGATCTCATAACGGAAAGGATCTTGTCGAAACTGGTGGGCAAGGCAACATTCGCGAACTCATCAAGGAGAAAATGAACGGGAACCGGAAGGCTCCCGCCATGCTTCTGATCCGCACAGTAGAACAGCTGCTGAAACAGCTGTGTATATAGGATCGATACAAGGAAATTGAAGCTTGTATCGTTATCGGGGATGATGGCGAAAAGAGCCGTTTTCTTTTCGCCCATAGACTGAAGATCCATTTCATCCGTCATGGTCAGTTGTGCCATACTGGCAAGATTGAACTTCTCCAATCTGGAGGACAGCGTGATCTGAATGGACTTCAGTGTCTTTGCTGCACCGCCGTGGTAGGAACGGTAGTATTTGAGGGCGATATGATCCGGGTTCTTGTTCTCCAGTTCCGTAAACAGACAGTCCAACGGTGTCGGACTGGGATCTTCTTCATCTTCAATCGTTCCGGCACGTATCATCTCCATGACCATCGCGAAGTTCTGTTCTTCCGGCGGCGCTTCATAATGGAGGTAGTAAACAAGGGCAGAGAGCAGCATCATTGCAGAATTGTCCCAGAATGGATCCTGAGTTTGTGAACCCGTAGGCGTGGTGCTCTTGAAGAGGTTCGTCACCAGACGCTGTACATCGTTGTCGTTCTCCAAATATACGAATGGGTTGTAACAATGACTTTTTTGCATAGAAATCAGATCCAGGATCTTCAGATCATATCCGGCCCGGAGCAGGAAAGAGCCCGTCGCTCTCAAGGATTCTCCTTTTGGATCCAGAATGACCATGGAGGCTCCTGTTGATCCGGAGCCTCCGATCCCTGCCTGGAGGATATTCGGTTTGACCACATATCGTGTTTTTCCAGAACCGGATCCGCCCACAACCAGCGTATTCAGATTCCGAAGATGCTTTCTGCCGTCATATCCGATGCGAACATTCTGTGTCAGGATCTTGTTATTCTCGGCTGGTGACTGACAGTATTTCCGGTTCAGTCCTTTGACGGATCCCCACTGAGCGGAACCGTGCTCCTCACCTCTTCTGAACTTATAGTTATTAGAGGCATAAATACCGATGATGATTCCATAGATGGTCTCAAAGATCAGTACTGTCTTTGGTGTGTCATCACAGAAGAGGATATGAAAAGGATGATCCATTACTTCAGGGAGATTCGGAATGATCCCTGGTAACCCTCCTGATGCATACGGTGCAATCAGAAGCGCCAACCACAACACAGCAAAAGCTCCGATGATTCCAAGAACGATAGCTTCATTGCGTTCTTTATCTCGCATCGCTGCTTCTGGACCTTTCTACGACTTTATAATTCTTCTGCTTTGCTGTACCCACCTTTACGATGAGTTCATCCAGTGCATCTGTGGTGTGTCCTTCCTGCATCAGAATATTGCGCTCATCATTAAGGCAGTGAATCAGGATACTTTGTTCGTTGTCATCCAAAGCAACATGAAACAGTTTTTCTTTCATTTCTTCCTCCACATCAGCGTTCTGCACCGCCTCTGGATCTGGGAGTCTTCTCTTTATTAAGTTCTTCATAGATCCTGTCATTGATCTTTGCTGCAGAAGAGCGTAGTGCGGTCAAGTCCTTGCGGATATCCTTGGCACTCATACCTTTGTATTTAGAAGAAGCTCTTTCGGCATCCAGCGATTCTGTCGGAACACCATACCTTTTGCAAATCATGTATCCGGTGATGACGGCATCTGCACGATTTGCATTGCGGTCTGTCTCCGGAGACCGAAGCGCTGCTTCTATTGACCCGAGTTCTCTTGCAACACACTGACAGACATATTCTGCAGTGCCGCCCTCTTTCTGTACGTAAAGAGTGTTGCCGGACTTGTCAAAGTAAGCGGCTGTATTGGGAACAGGAATCTCTGTTGCAAGATCGATACTGACTGGGCACGTATCAAGCATTGCCGCAATCAGTCTGGTGATATCCTTCTGCCTGAACGGCTTTGCTTCTTCTGCTTTGGATGTCTGCGAGATGTCGAAAACCTTCTTTACGTTATAGGCAATAGCGGTAGAACCATCCGCTTTCTTAAACTCGGAAGGCTCAAGAATAGAAATGCTCTTACATCCTTTACGGATCTTGGCACCTTCCTTTTCCCACTCAGCAAATGTTCTGAGCTTTGTTGCTTCAGGCATCTGCGAAGAGATCAGGAGTGCGTTTGATACGGTATATCTGTTCATCCTTGCCTGTGTATCCAGATATCTCAAAAAACAACCCGGGACTTCTGCAAGATCAAGTGTAGTCTGATCCAGCAGTTTAAAGACGTCGCTTTTTTCCTGGTCCTTCATCGCTTTCCATTCTTCAAGACTCATCTTTTGTGGAGAGCTGTTCTTTTCAGGCGTGAAATTGTCTGTCATTTGGAGATTCCTTTCTTTTTAATGATGTTTTCCTTATGAAGGGTCTGATTTGCCAGTGGATCCTTTGCCAGTTCGGAACGCGCTGCTTCTTTCGATGCCTTGACCTGCTCTGTGTAATTCTTCAGTTTGTTTCTTACAGAAGGACGGTTGCTCGGGTCATCGATCTCACCCTTATCAGTGCGCTCCGAAATCTTTGAGTTTTGCTCTGACAGAGGGTCGTTGCCTGTCTTCGCTAAAGAAGGGTTTGCTTCTTCTTTCGTTTCTTTTCGGATTGCCTCCGCCGCGATCCTTTCGCCCGGTGTACGCTTCGGCTCATCTTTTTCCTGTTCATCGCGCTCTGCGATTCGGCTCTGAGCCTCGCCAACGACAGCGGCTTTGTCGGTCGTGACAAACTTATACCGTTCGACGATTCTCTGAATCTTGGATGCATCATCTGCTCGTGCAATGATATCCACAGGGGCGGATCCGTCCTGATTTTTCTCCCGCAGAACACAGTAGAGCACACCATATCTTTTAGCCTGCTTTGTGAACTCTTTAAGATCCTTCTGCGGAAGTGAAAACACCTTCAGTTCCTTGCCCGAACGCAGCATGGACGTCAGTCTCGCTTTGCCTCTTGTCTTAGTCTGTTCCTTAAGCACACTGGCAAGCAGCAGGGCAACATCTTTTGCTGCCGCTCCGGACAGCCTCGCTGCAACTTCAAATCCTTCCAGTGAAAGTCGGACTACCTGTTCAGCAGCATCACCGCCAGGGTTCATATGCTTTCTCCTTTCCTCGTTTGGTTTGTTCTGATTCTTCAGCATGGATCTGCTGAAGTTTCGGACTAATAATTTCAGATCTCTCTGCGATAGATTCGCAAAGAGATATCTCTTTTCTGAGTTTCTTCATCTCCTCCGATATAGAGGAGATCTTTTCCTTGATTTCGCTTTTCTGCTCTTCAGGGATATTTCTCTTCAGTTCATTTCTAAGATCTTTTCTTTCTGATTCCAGATGCTGCAGGCTCTCAGAACACTTTTCGGAAAAAGAAAAAAGCTGCCCGGCAGTATCAATGTGATAGTTACCAAGCAGCCTGGCTTCCTGTGAGATCCGGTCCAGCTTGATCAGATCATCTCTCAGGAGGTAGTGCACCTTAGATGGCCTTCTGTTCTGTTGTTTCGGAAGGTATCCGAGTTTATAACAGTAATACAGATACTTCCGGTACAAACTCGTCTTCTCATAGAGTTTGTGTTCTCGTGGTCGTATCCGATACTGTCTTCTGTATTCAGATTGAGGCGCAGGAGTGTATTTTCCCGATTCAAAACTCTCCCGTATCCGTTCAGCAATTCTGTCATTGGTGTACTCATTACCAAGACGATAAAGACGTATTGGTTTCTCCGCTCCGGGAGGAGTAACTGTCCAGTACTTGCGTGAGGGATTGAGATTGTATTTATACCCCCGTTGCCTCAGTTGATATTTGAAGTCGTCCAGGTTTCTGCAGTGCGGGATGATTTCGTCAATTGTTTCACGAAGGATACTCTGACGAGTTGGTATTCCGGCTTGCTCCTTCTTTGTGATGTGATACGAATCCCTATTACGCTCAGGATTCTGCACTATAGAAAGACCATACTTCTGGCATATTTCATCTGCAGCGTGTCTGAATTTGAACCATGCCTTTTCTTCTCCCTGCAGCCGTTTGCCGTCCTTAAAAGAAATCGAGTTGATGACATAATGGCAATGCAGATGCTCCGTATTGAGATGCGTCGTAACAACGCATTGAAAACGATCGCCCCAAACTTTGTTTACGAACTCCATCCCAATCCTTTGTGCTAGTTCAGGTGTCAGTTCCATGTGCTTAAAACTGATATATCCATGATATGCCTGGATGCCGTCTGTCTTTCCGAATTGTTCTTTAACTGTGATGAACTGGTCTCTTGCGGTAGAAGGATTGCAGTTGATTCCCTGAACGTAGAACTCTCGCTCGGTCTTCTCCTCATTCTTTGCATAGGAGAGAACATCTCGCAATGCCTGATACTGTTCATCAGTATATGCATTCACTGATGTTTTCTCTTTATTCGCAGCGTAATTGATTACATGACTGAGATTGGATTTGACTGGCCATAGTTTTGTTACTGCCATCGCTTACGATCATCCTCCGGCCTCAAAAATTCTCTCTCGATATCTGACTGGAACTGATGCCATCTGATCACCTCCTCGTCCAACTTCCGAGCATCAATAAAGCCAAGGCTGTGCGCCTTGGCTGCAAGTTGATTGATATTGTTTGCGATGCCGGATATTTGTCGCATTGCTTCGTAGAACTGAACCCCCGGCTTTTCTTTTGGATTGTAGCCTTTTATTAAAGCCCTAACTAAAGCAGATTCTGACAGACATGCCTTTTGGGCTTTGATATTTAACATTTCCGCCTCTGCCAATGTAAAGCGAAAATGTTTTTGAATTAAATGCTTCATTTTTGCTTTATCTATTTTAACTTTGAGTTAATAGTTTCTAGTTCTTTTTCCAATTCGTCAATTTCTGCTTGGAGGGTCTCCCTTTTTTTATTTAACTCCTTAGTCATTCCACTAATTGCTATTTCAATCTCATCTATTTGGGCCTGGATAGCAGACTTCTCCTTTAGTTTAAATACACCAAGTGCAGCTTTTTGTTCTTGTAATTCTCGAGAACTTTTCTTTAATTCATCAATTTTATTCTGTGATTCCGAGAAACTTTTTTTAACTCTTAATTCTCTAATTTCTTCTCGTATACTTTGCTTTTTGTCTTCCAACTCCTTTTTTTCTTCCGGATGCTCCTCCCAATACTTTTTTCTTAAATCCTCTCTAATTCTACCTTTTCGAACGATAACCGTTGAGTTAAGGCTGTCTATACTAGGAAAATATTTTTAAGATGATCTGACATCCTTCGCTGCGCTGCATCATAAATATCTAGTGATGTATCTGCTGTACCGAATTTTGCATATAATTCATCAGCTAATACCACAAGCATAGAAAGACATGGCACATAATTCTTCTCAATGAATTTATTGTTTCCTTCTATATCTGTATGACTAAGATTTGCTGCAATATTCTCAAAAAGATTAGTAGAGAATCTTATTACCTTATCCGCGACTTCGCAATACGCCCCGACCCATTCACTTTCGTCTTGTATGTTGTCTATTATTAGTTGGAATGTTGTTCCAAGCATGTTTGAGACCCTTGTCGCTGATTGTCCTATTTGAGCAATTTTAATGTTTTGAGCGTCAAAAAAGGTGGAATAAAAATATGCCTCCCAATCATTAGGATCCTCTAAAAGAATTTGACTATAATATTGAGATCCTGTTATAGAATCGTCGTCTTCTTTTGCTCTTCTTGCAAGTCTCCTCAGATTATCTAAACGCTCACTATTATCTATCCGCACAGTGCCCAATAGTTTTTTTGCGGCTTCAACGGTATACTTAGTTCCACAATGCTGGCACACATAGTACTCACCGGTTTTTATAACATCCGTGCTCCCGCACAACTCACATTTTATCGGATTCATAAATCTTACCTCATGTATATATTCGTATATATTGTATATTATCCGATTGTGCATGTGCTACAGCAATTAAGGGGGTATGGGGATTTCTCCATGATACCGTTAGTGTACACAAACGGTCTGCTTGCTAAGATTCTACATGCATCATCCCGGGTAGCAATAAAGACAGCCGAAGCTGTCTTTATACTGATCTTATTTGTTGTTTTTATATCGTTCGCCATACGATTTCATCGCAGCAATTACATCCCTTAGGTCGTCACCCTTTTCTGTTAGAGCATACTCAACCTTTGGTGGAACCTCTGGGTACACCGTCCGAATCAGTATCCCATCATCCTCTAAGTCTCGAAGATTTTGGGTCAATACCTTGGGCGAAATTCCAACTACATTCCTTGTAAGTTCGTTATATCTTTTTGTTCCGGTCAGCAATTCGCGCAGTATAATCACTTTCCATTTGTTTCCAAGCAATGCTGCAGTGTATTCAACCGGACAATCTGTAAATGTCTTTACCATTATCATATCCTCCATACTATTTAAAGTATATCGAATACACTAACTAAAGGAAAGTAACTATCTTCCTGCGCATTACGCTGCTACAGAGCCTTAAAGAGCTTTCGCAACAATGTTTCCTTCGGCGTCTTTCATATCACCAGTTTCGGGATCAAGAACCAGAGGAGCGGCACTCTTAAGAATCACAGCTGCATTCTCATCATCATACCAGAATGTAACATCACTATTGAGGACATTCATGCCAAGAAGAGCATTTTCTGCGACACCATCAACATAGTTTTCTTTTCCTTTATCTGTGCCTTCCTTGATCGCATTGATCTCGTCATCGGTATAAGCTTCTGCGGAAGCGGGGTTAACGATACCTTCCTGATCAAAGTACTTTGCAGCATAGTAGATGGTTCCAACACCTGCACCAGGATGATTCAAAGCAAACCCATAAGCCCAATTTTTCATGATTAAAATCTCCTTTGTTTTTGTTTTCAAGATGATTATAAGTGGAGGTCTTTGATCTGTGAAGAACGCACTTTAAAGTGCAATACGCACCTTTTGGTAACAATTGAAGACCTTCTTTGCTGTTTCTCCTGCGGCGAGTTTATCTTTCCTGATCCTTGCCAACTGGCTTGTACTTCTCCGCAGAGATTTTGCCATAGGTCTCAGTGAATCTCTCTGGATATTTGAACATCTTTGAGTATTTCATCTGTTGTTCCTGCGTTAAAGACTGGAAGGAATCTGAGTCCGTTGGAGTTCCGACCAGGAAGAAATTTCCTGCGATGATATCGAGCAACTCATTGGTTTGGGAATCGTATATCGCTCTGTTTAGAGGCAACCCATTGATTTTTCCCTCGTCGTTACATACGATTGCAACGTCATCATCAAAGGGACAATACTCTTCGATATACCCTCCGACAAGGCTCTGCATTGACTCCAACGAGTCATTAATCTCCATCGTTTTGGGATACTTTCCAGGTTCTATCAGCAGGATCTGAATCCTGTTTGGAGCATCGGTCAATTCAAAACTGTCCTCCTCATAATTGAGGGCAAGAGAGCTGCCGTTATCCCATCGAACATGGATCTGACCAATATCATCCACAGATTCAATCGTTCCTTCAAGCCCGTCATACATGCGCGGTTCGCCTCTCATCTCATGAAGAAGGATCCTCATTCCGGGCTGAAATATATCTTTTATCATCTCGACTTTGTGTCGCGTCATCTTTCATAACTCCTTTTTCTTTGGGGCTGAATACCAAGTTTGTGACATAAATAATCGTTGATATCCTTTCCGAATCGGGGAGGCCTATCAACGATTTTGTATTTCTGACTGAGATTGTTCTGGATCACTTTGGTGGCGTTTCTGCCTGCTGCGTCGTTATCCAAATGAAGATATATTTTCTCGATATTCGGGTTGTTTTTCAGCAGCACCTCAAGTGAAGATGGTGTTTTTCCGGTTCCATCAGAGCCGGGGGAGTACACACCGGCAAGTGAGATCAGAGACTCTGTCTTATAGTTGCCGCCATTCAACTGGATCAGTGTTGCATAGGATAACGCGTCGATCGCCGATTCAAAAACGTGCACGGATCTGCTGTCAGGATTCATCAGCCGGAACGAATAATGCTTATCGCTGCCGCTGCAGTCGCCCATAACTCGGGAGGCATTGGTGCCACGGAATGCTGCATATCTGGGCTGACCTTTATCATCCTTTCCGACAAAAACCACGTTATTATGTGGCAGAGATTCATAGATAATTCCTGCCTCAATGCAGTCCTGAATGATCTCCCTATCGATACCTCTCCCTGTTAGATACTGCATTGCTTTTTCATTGGAAGCATTCTTCTCAGGAAGCAATAACTTCTTTTCTTTTTCCGTTGGTAATGAAGAAACCGGCTGTATTATGCAGTTATCACCGATGATCTGCTGTACCGCTTCAGTGAAATCCATTCCCTTGACCTTCACCAGATAATCCAAAGCCGAACGTCCTCCAATACCTCTTGACCACCACATCCACATTCCGTTTGAGATCTTCAGGGAATCATGTGTTCTGGTGCAATAGCCTCCGGAACAACGAACAAGTTCATCCGGTTCATGTGTCTTAAGGTATGACAGAAGATCCACTTTCTTAGCCTCCAGGATCGTCTCCGGTTTGATATATGGCATACGTCACCTCCCTATGTAATGAATGATTCTGACAGATTGCGGTACTCTTTTTCAGTGATATCGATCAGCTTATCCGCTGTTGATTGCATCAGTTTCAGCATCTCATCATTATCGACATCGGCCATTGCGGCGCGGATCTTTGAGACTGTAATGAGTCTTCCTATAGACCTGAACATGCTGATGATCAGCTTCTCTTCTTCAGTGAAATGTGTCATCTCTCGGCTCCTTTCTGCAGATGTTGTGTAGGCTCTGTCTTCTCTTGCGTCAAGGTCTTGTAGTTATCTTCAATTCTGTGTATCAGAAGAGATGCTGTATCCTTGATCGTATCCATCGAGTTCCTGAGCGTCTTCAGATCTTTGTCACCTGCCCATGCTGTGACATAAGGAAATGTGTATTCGGAAGTATCGATTCCGAAATGGGAGCAAACCGAGAATGCAACACTCTCGGCCTGAACCTCTTTCGTTTTAGTGTCGATAAAGACACCTCCGTTGTCTTTGTTGTGCAGGACAGAGTGCGCAATCTCATGGATCAGAGTTTTCAATGTTTGCGACTCGCTCATTCCTCTCGCTACGCTTATCTCATTGTTTGCGACGTTAAAATAACCCTTTGCGCTGCCTTCAATACCAATGAAATTGATGGGAACATCACTTGCTTTCTCAACAGCTTTCAGAAAAGCACTGTAGTTATTTACTTCATCTTTTAAATCAGCAGGTGAAATATCTGGAAGCGGATCTCCATCAGTTTGTGAGACGTCAAAGACCGTGACTGCACGAAATCGTGGTACCGTCACCGTTACCTTTTCTTTGTATGTGTTGCCGTATTGATCCACCCGGTCTTCTTCCTTTTCGACCGACACAGACATCGGGGCAATGATTTTGAGACCTTTTTCGCCTCGCTTCACGTTCCGGTTGAAACTCTTTTTCCAAGTGTTATAGCCAGCAACCAAGGTCGCGTCAGGACGCTGCATCGTGATCAGCATAACGTTGTTCATGCTGTAGTTATGGAACTTACCGACAGCGCGAAGGTATGACTTATAGGAATCTGTTTCCATAAAATCCCTTACGCCAGTTTCCAGTGCTTTCATAATCTCATCCAGATCATTAGACATCACTTTTATATCCGTCATCGCTCAGCTCCTTTTGCCTTCTCGGCAGGTTTCTGCGCTTCCATAGGAGTCACTTCATCCAGAAAACGGATCTTGCCGGTATCTTTATCCGGTGCAAATCCGAAGTCTTCCAGAGTCGAATCCTGTACGGCAGCCGCAAACTCATACGCCTCCAGTGACTGATCTTCAGGAATATAAACTTCCATGACTTCGCCGTTTTTGAATTGAATCCTGCCTGTATTTGATCCGAAATTTTCATCCGCCCAGCAGTAATCCACTGTCACTTCCGGGAACGTTTCCGAAAGTTTTGCAATAACCTGGGGAACAGCAGACCAGGCTGTGTTGAACACAAGAGCATCTTCTTTCTTCGGCAGGTAGTCGTATCCGTAACTGTTCCACTTCGATCCCCAGTGGTTGACTGAGAAGTCGTACCAGTTCATATCACCCGGATACAGAGCCATCTCTTTTGCTCCGAGAGGTCCGCGATAAACACCTTCCGGCATCGGAATGAGCTTTTCAAAGTCGATGGAACCCAGTCCACAACCTTCCATTTCAACGGCCTTTAGGATCTCTGCCGTCCTCTCATGAGGACAGTCGAAGGTCACGACATTATAGATATGATTTGGCATCTTCATCCTCCTTGGCCTCTGAGTTTCCGGACAAATAAGAAAAGAGCTTGTTTTTCTTCGAACACTTCTGAAGAATCACAAGCTCTTTCATATCATCTACGGTTATTCCCGGAATCACCAGTATGTCTTCCATTTCAAGTCCCCGTAACTGCTTTTCCGTGACACATCCCGTGTCGAACAGTTTCTGCAGCAGGGACATTTTGTTCTGTAATTCGGTTTTCTTAGGCATATTCTTCCTCCATCAACTGGACTCCATGATCTGAGAACGCATACCAGTTGGTACGGTCAAATCTGGAGTCGTTCATTTCCCGTTTCATCAGGATATGTTCCTTCCTCAGATGCATGATGGCATCCTTGATCTGGTGTTTCGAGAAATACGGCAGAGCGCATTTGATTGCTGTAGCAGATGCTCTGACCCACAACTTGGAATCCTTATATACCGCATCTGCGAATTCCGCATCCTCGCCGAGTTCCCAGAGATGCTGTGCGATCACTGCTTCTCTGATTCCGTATCTCGATGCAACACCTTCGTTGAAATTCATCATTTTCTTTTCCTCCCATACAAAAAGGACAACCAAAGCTGCCCTTGTTTATCGTTATATATTTATATTTGATTTAAAGGATCTTTAACAAATCAAGTAAACTGGAAACCTCATAACTCCTTCTGGTTTTTTGCTTGGTTCCTTCAAATAATAACATAAATAAGCAGATAACGGAAATAATTTGCCAATACGCAAAATTATTTCCGTTATCTAATCAATACAGTTGGATTTTCTCACTGTATCCATCATTATTCCAGATAAGTCTGTGAACACTCGCGCCAATTTCCAAATATTGTGTACTTAAAGGTCATTGTTCCAATGATCATTTTGAGCATATTACAACTTGTGTTTAGCACCATCAACCCGACAAACATGAATTTGATGAGATCAACCTTCAAGCTTGTTAAACTTCTCTTTCTTCCGCTTGCATCTGGGACAGCGCCAGTCATCGGGGAGATCCTCAAACTTCGTTCCGACGGGAATGTCATGCTTTGGGTCGCCTTTTGCGGGATCATAGATGTATCCGCAGGGGCACTTATACCGACCGTCGCCTAGGCTTACAGCGTCAAGCCTATCATTTTCTGCCATTGTTGTTTCCTCCTTAAATCTCATAGGCGATTACGCCTTATTGAACTTGTCCTTGCTCTGCCTGCAGCGGGGGCACTTCCAGTCATCAGGCAGATCCTCAAATACCACGTCGTCATGCTCAGCCGGGTCATACACATAACCACAGATAGAGCAGATATACTTGCCGGTGGATTCCTGCTGGGAGAAATCCAGCTCGGGCCAGATCGTCGGTACAGGGTTGTCCAGATCCATCACGCGCTTAGCTTCCAGGTTCTCATAACCCTGCGGCGTATGCGTTCCACAGTAAACAGTCGGGTGATTGCGGACAAACTCGCGTACACGGTCCAAGGTCTCACGATCCGCAGCCAGATCGTCAAATACGACAGAAAGCTTATTCTCATACAGAGCCTCGTCCACATAAGTGATATCACCGTGGATCATGTAGAATAAGCCGTCGTTTTCAATGATGACGATGCTGTTGCCGTTGGTGTGACCTTTCGCCTTGATGAAATATATCCCATCCTGAATCTTCTGACATGCAGGGAAGTTGTAGTACGCGCCATCCGCGAATTTCACAGGCTCAAGATTGGGAATCCCCTGCAGCTCAGGTACGCCGATCTCATCCTCGTTCACGAAGATCTGGGCATTGGGGAACGACTTCAGCTCCCCGGAGTGATCTCCATGCTTATGCGTCAGCAGGATCTTCGTTACCTGTTCCGGCTTATACCCAAGGGTAGCAAAGGCCTCCATATAGCTGCAGATGTCTTTCCCGGTATAGAGAACGCTGTTCTCGTCCACCACTTCTTCCGGAGTCCCTGCCGGAAGGCCGGTATCCACCAGGATTACTTCGTCCCCGGTGTCGATCAGGTAATTCTGCAGGCTCCCGCGATAGCGGACCTTGGGATCGAACTTGTCCTGTCCTTCTTCGCCGCCAAAGACGAAGGGCTGGGAATAGAATCCGTCTGTTCTGAATTTGACTGCTTTGATTTCCATAAAGCGCCTCCTTAAAGTAATGTTTTAATGCAGGCTTCCACTTTATCGATGTCAGCCGTGGGTTCAAAACGAGCAACCACGTTACCTTCCCGGTCAACCACGAACTTTGTGAAGTTCCACTTAATATCCGGTTTCTTGTCCCATTCAGGGTCTGCCTCGGAGAACATTTTCTCCAGCAGCGCCTTATACTGATGCTCATCAAAGCCTTCAAAGCCCTTCTGGGACTTCAGATACGTGTAAAGCGGCAGCTCGTTCGCACCGTTCACATCTGCCTTCTTCATCTGCGGGAAAGTCGTGTTGAAGTGCATGGTGCAGAACTCATGGATCTCCTCATCCGTCCCCGGTGCCTGTCCGCCGAACTGGTTGCAGGGAATGTCCAGGATCTCCAGCCCCTGCTCGTGGTAGTCCTCATAAAGTTTCTCAATCGGCGCATACTGAGGCGTAAAGCCACAGCCTGTCGCCGTATTGACGATCAGAATCACTTTTCCTTTGTAATCCGAGAGCTTCAGTTCTTCACCCCTGCCTGTGGTGATGGTGTAATCATAGATCATTTCTTTTCTCCTCCTGTTTATTGTAGCAGCATCATGGATTCTTCTGCGCCAACGCCGCGCCCATTTCGCAGACCTTTTGGCGTTCCAGCGGGAAGACCGTCTCGTGGCGTATCCGCTTTGCCTCCGGGTCAAATATCGACCATTCCCAATCCAGCTTAGAGTAGTCTTTCAGCTGCAGAGTCTCGCCGCTGACGAACACCTCCGTCGGGCCGACGAATCTGTTCAGTGTCTGCTGATAATTCTTCAAGAGAGCCTGATAGCCGTAATCCGGGGCATTGCTGGTCATAATCAAAAGGACAGGCAGCACATTCTGATTGCAGCTGGGCGTTTCCGCGTTATAGGTCAGATTCTGAAAGATCAGCCGCTCATAAAGTGCCCGGAAGGATGCCGTCATCTCGCCGAGATAATTCGGTGATCCGATGATCAGTCCATCTGCCTCCCGGATAGCATTCAGAACCAACGTCAGGCCGTCCCTGCAGATGCAATGTCCTTTGTTCTTTTCTTTCTTGCACCCGAAGCAGGAGATACAGCCCGTGTACTTCTCCAGCCGGAAAAGATCAAACTTCTGAACCTCGGCTCCGGCAGATTCCGCACCCTTAATGGCTTCCTCTATCAGCGTGTCCGTATTCCAGCCTTTTCTCGGACCGGCATTCACTGCTATGATCCTTTTGATCATGGTCATTCCCTCCGCGTCATTCGTTCGCTTCTATGATATCGCTCAAGCTGATATGCTCGTTACGAAAGCGCACGCCGCTCTTTTCCTCACGCATGTGGATAGCATTCTTGGGGCAATTGTGAAGGCAGGCATAGCAGACCTCGCAGCAATCAGCGAATGCTACTCCGCTTTCGGTAACTGTGATATTTTTCGAGGGACAGACCTTGGCGCAGATCCCGCATCGTATGCACTGATCCGTTACTATATAGCTTTTTGCCGTATCTCCACGGAGAATCCGATTCGCCAGCATCTTCCGGAACATAGCCATTTTCGCCTTGACTGCCGGCGTGATCTTTACTGGAGTTTCTGCCCGGACTTCAATATCGCGGATGATTCGCGCGATCTGTCCTTCCACGTCCTTCTGCGGCAGTGTATCGATCTGGTTTTTCATCTCAAAGCCTGGAAGGTAATTGTCCACCATCTGAACAGCGTTGATATAGGAGAGCATCAAGCCCTTTTCGTCACATAGCTGCTTCACGTGGGCGAACGCTTCTCCGCAGGCCATTCCGTAGGTATAAAGGAAAAAGAAATAATCTGTTTTGATATTGACCCTTTCGAAAATGTCCCTCACCATCATGGGCATCTCCCCGGCGTAGACCGGAGCGATAATCCCAACGGCATCGTCGCTTATTTCGATCCGGTCCTGCCGCATCATCTGCGGAATGGACAACAGGTTGCCGCCGATCCTTCTGGCAACATAGAGGCAGTTACCTGTTGCGGTAAAATAACAGATTGTCATGCCGCGTCACCCTTAATCCAACAGCTCCAGCATCTCATCAGCGTTTTCCTTCGGCTTTACACCTCCAATTGCCCGAATGATCATCCCATCTTCGTCGATCAGGTAGGTTGAGCGGATCAGGCTCTTGGTGGGTTTCCCGTCTTTGCCGGGTTTCAGAATATCATAAGCAGTAATGACTTCTAATGCCTCATCCGCCAGCAGGGGGAACGGAAGTCCGTGTTTCTCCTCAAACCTCTTATGGGATTCCACGCTGTCCTTGCTTACGCCGAGCACGACTGCGCCTTTCTCCTGTATCTGCGGATAACGATCACGGAAATTGCATGCCTGTGCCGTACATCCTCCGGTCATATCCTTCGGATAGAAATAGAGGATCACTTTCCGTCCCTTGTAATCCGCCATGGCATGCTTATTCCCGTTCTAATCCGGAAGCGTAAACTCCGGCGCCTTTGTGCCGATCTCCAGCATATTGCTTACCTCCTGTGATTGCTGCTCATGCCTGTCAGGGCTCGATTCAAAAGATCACGAAGCAGGATCAGGTCATCCTCTGAAAGCGGGATGCAGCCCTGCATTTGGGATGGAACATCAATTGCTCTTTCCCTTAGACTTTCGCCTTCTTCCGTGAGGGAGAGAAGCAGCTTGTTCTCATTGCTTTCCGGCCTGACCCGGTTGATATATCCCGCCTTCTGCAAACGCTTCAGGAGCGGTGCAAGCGTGCCGGAATCGAGATGTACCTTTTTCCCGAGTTCGCCCTCTGTCATTTCTCCATGCTCCCAGAGAACCATCATCACGATATACTGCGTATACGTCAGGTTGAGTGGTTGAAGCGGCTCCCGGTACTGGCGCACGACCTCTTTGGCGCAGGCGTACAGAGGAAAACAAAGCTGGTTTTCGAGACGCAAGCTATCTTTACTTGTCTGTGTCTGAATCATGTTCTGATTTTGCATTCCTTTCATAAAACAGCAATTTGCGAAAAGGCTGGCGCAGCGCAAGCAGGCAGCGTCAGCCTTTTCTACGAACTCTTTATTTCTCTGCGGGCTCCCACTTGCATCTCACGGGAGATACGATCAAGCCCTCTTTTTTCATGGCAGCAAAAGCCTTGTCAACAACCTTGCGGTCAAGTCCGGTCAGCTCCGCAACCTTTCCGGCATTCAGCGGCTCACCGGCCTTTTTCATTGCTTCCAGAATCAGTTCCTTCTCGTTCATAGCGGTCTTCCTTTCTCAGCCGAGCTGCTCGATCAGATAGTTTTCGTAGCCGATCCTTTCGATAATACCCATGTGCTGTGCGACCCAGGTTCTATGCTCCGACTCACATTCGACAAAGCTTTCTACCAGCTTCCTGGTGATGGAGTCATCCGTCAGAGAGGCAGCGATCTTTTCGAGCTCTTCAACACCTTTCTGCTCCTTGAAGCCATCATCCCAATCCTTCAGGAGATCCTTGATCTCACAGAAGATCGGCTGCTCGATGTACCCGAACACAGGCTTGCCGCCGAGAGCAACGACTCTTTCCGTGCACTTTCTGGCTTCTTCGAGCTCCTCGTCTCCTTCTTCCTTGCAGCGATCCGCAAACTTTCCAAAACCCTGCGCACGGAAGGTAGCTTCATGGATGTAGTCCGCCTGCGAGCTGGAATACCAGGCAACAGCGTAATCATTGAGCATCTTGATCTTTTCTTCGAACGTCATAACAGCATACCTCCAAATTATCTAAGTTGATTATTGCGCGCCGTCCTGTTGTGCGCAACTATATAATAGCAGAGGAATACAGATATTACGAGTTATAAAGACGCGCCGTTATAACGCTGCGTTATAATCCTGCGGAATTATTACATTTTTGATGCCACTACCTGCAAAGATATGGTCTGAGCTCCTCCGGAATGCAAGTCTCCATCGCTACAGCCACCGCTTCACAGGAATCCGGTTTGCTGTCCATAAGCCATTCGCACAGATACTGTCCTGTTCCGTAACAGTAGATCTTGATTAGTGGTATCAAATCAGAAGGGACTTTATGATCCTCCCGCTTCTTTTGTATCTCCTCGGAGATAAAGCCGATATTCCTTTCTGTCATCTGATTGATAAAGGAATCCCTGCCGCTGGTGTGCTTCAAAGCGTTGACCATGTATTTGCGGTTTTCCTCATAGAATTTCAGGCCGTCCAGAAGCGTATCCTTCCACAGGTATCCGTTTTGCCCGATCTTGGCCAGATTGTTCTGTGCCATCCCGACATAGATCCAAGCAATCAGATCATACTTGTCCTTGAAATGCCGGTAAAAGGTCGTGCTTGTCATGGAGCAGTTGGATGCGATCTCTGCTATGGTTATTTTGTTGATCGGTTTACTTGCCGATAACTCCATAAAGGACTCGGCAAGGATCTCTTTTGATGTTTTCCGTTTCATTATGGTTCTCTCCGCTCTATATTGTGGAAGTGCAATTATATGTTTTGCTGCTCCGATAAAGCTTCTTTTCTCTTTGTCAGCGGGATCTTTTGATTCTGGGCTTTCGATATTGTGGCATCATAGCTCTCGTCCATCAAGCGGCAGATATCTTCAACTGGTACCGTGCCATCCAGCACCACAGAACCCCAGTTCCACCTGACGCTCGGGTATCCGTGCAGGTATCCTTCCTGCTGTATCAGCATATCCGCCAGGAGGGGATCGCGGATTTTCAGGCTCACGATCTCCGCTTCACCTTCACCAGCCAGCCCGAACTCGCTGCGGGTCTTGGCAATAAAGACTGCAAACCATTTACCGCTATCGGTATGCCGGAAGATGGCATAGTCCTCATGGTTGAACGGAAGCTGTTCGGATTCGATGTTACAAATACGAATCTGTTGATCAGATTTCGACAAAAGACGAGATTTCCTGCTCTAAAAGACGGAATACGTTTGCGACCAGGTACCCGTCAGCGATTGCGTGATTCAGACGAACGGTCACAGGCATGACAAGCCTTCCGTTTTCTTCCCTGTATTTTCCCCAGTTGATGATAGGCGCAAAATACAGATTTCCATCGGGAAGTTCAAGATGAAGTGAATCATAGGAAAGCCAGGATATAAACGATGCATCGAACCAGTTTGGATGATTAACCATATCCAGACCGTATTCCCTTGTCTTCTTTGCCTCTTCAACATCCTTTAAAGCAGCAGCGTAGAACTTTTCATAGTCCTCATCGTATTCCGTATATACCGGAGTACAGGTTTCCGTATCTTCATGGAAAACATACTGCGTAGGATTGATCACGTCATAACAGATCAACTCATCTGTCTGCCAAAGGTATCCCATCCTGTAGTCTTCGCGTGAATTCAGAACTTTTGAAAGAATATACAGGAAATTGATATAAAATTTCGTCCCTGTGTTCTTTGAATGTGTGACGAGCTCTGTTACGTCTATTCTCGACGTTATCGAGGTTGAGCACTTGCAATCTTCCGTGAAATGACGGAACACACCTTTTCTATAGTATTTTTCTTTGTCAATTACCTTATAGTTCATTTTGAATTACCCTTACAAATACCTGAGCCGGCAATATCTCTGCAAACCGGAGTCTGTTCATCTGCAAGATAGAAGGACGGCACCAAATCGTGGCTGATGTATTTGTCACCAAGAATAAGACCATGCGCTCTGGTTTCATGAATATATGCCTTAATATCCGCAAGGCTTTTTTCTTCAAATCCATCTTCATGAAGCCAGGTCTCAGAATACATCCATTCCCTGTCATCCGGATCGGAATATCCGCCGTATCCGTGCTGAAAATTCTTTTTGCAGTGCTCCCACCAGAGGATGGACGAAACGCGGCAGCCTTCTTCATAGATGAAATCCAGGAACGCTTCCCAATCCCTGAAAAGGTACTCTGAACAGAAAGAATGATCCTTTATATATTTCTGTACTCTGTGATTTATCATTTTTACCTCTCAAAGCCCGATTTGTGCCTTAACACATCCTAGAAAAAAATCCTCCCTACATACGGGCAGTTGCTACAAAATGTATACAAGATTATTCTCTATTCTTATCGTGCTCATAACCCAATCATTCCCACAGGACAGTAGTATGCTTCACGGTTAAGTGGGAACACTCTATCTGATGTATCAATAATTATACCTGTTGCTATAGGCATCTTATATTGCTTCAAAATGCCGAAATTCTTATCTGCTTTATCCTTCCCAATACCCTTTTTGATCTCAATCGGATAGATAGTCTGATTCAAGATATATAACAAATCTACTTCTTTCTGATCTCTGTCTCTGTAGTAATAAAGGGTGTATTCGATTCGTTTCCCTGAGTTTTTAATACTTTTTACGATTTCGCTAACAGTATATGTTTCAAAAAAAGCTCCTGCCATTGGTGAGGCTTCTAATATCTTAGGGTCAGACCAGCCACATAAAAAGGAACACAATCCTGTATCCAAAAAATATAGCTTAGGTGTTTTGACTATCCTTTTGGCAAGGTTGCTCGCATAGGGTTGAAGGAGCATGATAATTCCAGAAGATTCTAAAATTGATATCCAGCTTTTAGCAGTTCTTGAATCAATGCCAACAGCATTTCCAATCTCAGTATAATCAATCTGCTGTGCAGTTCGAAGTGCAACAATACGCATAAATCTTCTGAAATCATCAAGTCTGCCAATATTGATCATTCGGCTGACATCTTTTTCCAAATACGTAGAAATATAGCTTTCAAAAAAAGTATCACGATTCGGACGCCTCACCCAGTACTCCGGCATTCCTCCCAAAAAGATCTCTTCAAATACTTCAAATCTGTTTTTCGGAACAAGACTACCCTGTTTCTCTTTGAGAATATCTATTACCGGAACAAATTCATTTCCTTCTTTTTTATTCTTCTCACATTCTGAAAGTGAGTTGACTTCAAGTATTGCTGTCCGTCCGGCAAGCGTTTCTGAAGCCTTTTCCCGGATCTCATGTGTATTTGATCCTGTAAGTATAAACATTACAGTGGTCGATTCTCCGGTTTGTGTGTTTTTTAACTTTCTTTCGTCTATCCGAATTTTGATGCTCTCCATCAATTCCGGCACTTTTTGTATCTCATCGATGATAAGCGGAACGCCATGCTGATCCAAGAACAGCTCGGGATCTCTTGTTGCAAGCAAACGCTCAGTACTATTATCTAGTGTTACATACTCATAATCTGGGAACAGATTTCTTATCATGGTTGATTTTCCGGTTTGTCTTGCTCCATATAGCGTTATGCATGCAAATTCTTTTGCTGTTTCAGCAATTTTGCGTTCAAGCTGTCTGTGATAATACATTACACACCTCACCCTTTGTTCTCTTCATTTATAGTATAAGATACTTAATTGGCAAAAACAACAATGCGATGCACTTTTTGCCGAACCAATGTATTATACACTAACATAATGCCCCGGCTCGCAAAAGCCAGGGCATATGTTATTTCATGAGTCCTTTCAGTAATCCCAGCAACTCCGGGGATTCCTGAAGTTTCTTCATTATGTTTAGCAACTCTTCAGCCTTGTTGTTTGAGATTTCATCGCCCTTTTGTTGGTAGAACATCTCCTCGAACTTCTCTGCATTGATCCTGCGGTCATCGTCCAGTATGTGGGCATATCGTTCCGTAATCATCGCAGCCTCTGCATGCCCGGTATCTCCCTGAACTGCTTTTATATCGCAGCAAAGAAACTTCAGATAAGCATGTTTGCTGTGCTTTTCTTTTAATATCTTTATCCTCAGTATGTGAAACCCAAAACTGTTTTTTTATTGTTCTATTCAATGCGCATCACTCCCCAACCAACTTAATAACCCCTTCAACTATATCTGTCTCATATTTAGAACATATTGTGAAAGGAATGCTAGTGACTTTGTTCTTGAGCAAAACTACTGAAGGAAACACAACAGCGTCATTGTGCATTATTTCATCCATATTAACGCTAATAATGGTTTTGTCGTTCTTTTCGGAGATAAAGAAGCCAAAATAATCAGCGAGTTCTTCTTCCTTACAACTTGTGTTTAGCACCATCATCCCGACAAACATGAATATGTCACTTTCTGTTTCTTATAATCTCTGCCTGCATAGCATCGCACCATTTATCCCATTTATCTTTATAGTCCTCTTCGGAAACAATACGCATCAGCAGATCCTCTGGTGATAAAACAGACTGTTCCTGGCAGGCGTTTACGCATGCCCGATACATATCCCAATCCAACTCGTCCTTATCCCACACCAACGGAACGTGATCCAGCCCGGCTTTAATTGCGGCTACAGCTCTGGTATGTCCGTCCGTCATAACAAGTTTGCCATCCAGTTGCTTTACAGGGATCGGCTCAAAGTTAGAGAAATCGGATGGATTGATCCATCTTTCTATATCCTCAAGCTTCTTTGCGGATATATAAAACTGAGAAGGCTGTAATTCTTTCAGTTTCGTATCGGATAAATTCACAAGTTATTCACCTCTACAAATGGGAAGTTGTCTTCGTTTAACTCGATAGAAAGTATTTCTCTGGTTGGCCCAAAAGCGCATAAATGCAATTTCGTTATTCAATAGTAGATAATATAAAGTCTGGCCTTTCACCAACAATAACAGCATCTGTTACATCGCTAATGGAATAATTATTACTCACCCATTCATCGATAAACTGTTTTTCATCTTCATATATTTTTTCCTTGCCGTACCACGGCTTTTTTGATTGCGGAGTTAACTCTAAGTAGATGATTTTTCCTTCTGCTTCGAATGTAAGAACTGTGTGTGGAGAATGAGAAGTTCTGTTTTGCACTAACCATATTTTGCTTGAGACCTCATATTCGCTGAGAATGCTCTTCATTAAAACTACCGCATCAATACATGTTCCAACTTTTTCTCTTACAGTGTCTACCGGATCTTGTACTCGTGAGAGCTTCACCAACGAGTTATTGAATTCTTTATCAAATCCACTGTCTATATCAGGCTTATATGTCTTACCATTCAAAAAGAAACCATATTCATATCCTGTATTAAGCAGTTCTTCTTTTAGCCGATCACATAACCCTTGAATCGTCTTTTCACCCATGGTGACACTCCTTCCTTATTGTTTTCTTTATATTACCATGTGACACCGGGGAGGAAGAAGAAAATCTCCCTCCCCATTATCAGCGAATCAGTGCCTCTTTCTCTTCCTGAGGATCCAGGCTATTCCTGCTCCGGATGTCAGCATCGCAGTTACAAACAGACCCGTATGATCATCCACTCCGGTATGAGGAGGCGTGAACGGAACCACCGGTACCTTGATAGTCTGATCCGTATCATTGATGTCCTCATGGACAGCGATCGGGACATCAGATTCCAGTGCACTGCTCATGACCGATCCGGCAAACAGCCTTTCAAACACAACGATCTCCATACCCTGCAGCTGATAAGTATCCACCACAAAAGTGACCTCAACCGTACCGTTTGCTGCAGCCGGAACAAACTCCGTCATGCCTGTGATCGGGATTCCGATCTGATATAGCTCAGCGCCGGTTCCTTTCACCATGACCGTACCGTAAACAGTGTAGGTCTTTCCGGGAGTGAGGCCTGTATAGGAAACCGTATCGACCACTGTCGCTGCATGACTGTGAGTCGCCGTATGATCTCCGGACTCTTTATTAACCGCAGATGTTCGGATATCAATGATGTTCACGCTCTGACCTTCATCTTCGATATCGGCGTGGACAGCGATCTCAAGACCTTCATAGATTAGCCTCTCAAACACAACTGTAGTTTTTCCCACCAGACCAGTGGCATCAAACTCGAAGGAGACCACAATAGATCCGTCCTTTTCGGCCGGTGTAAATGTCGTCTTCGCAGTGACGCGCTTGCCGTCGATCACGATCGGGTTTCCGGTAGCCTTATCCATCAGCGTACCGACAACGGTGTATTCCTGACCGGGCTTCAGATTTCTGTACTCCACAGTATCTTTCAGGACAGTTTTTGTTTTGCCCTGCGCCTCATGGGTACCGGTCCCAGCATTGACTGCCGTTGTCCTGATCTCAGGATGATACAGCGACTGGTCCTCATCGTTCAGATCCTCGTGCTGCTCAATAAGCACTTCGGTTCCGTCCTCTTTTATGAGATACAGATTCTCAAAGACCACGATAATCGTGGACGGGATGCGTTCGGAGTCCACCAGAAATTCCACCCGCACCGTTCCGTCTGCTGCAGCAGGTGTAAATACATCGCTTACAGCATATGCATACAGGCTCTCTCCGGTGTTTTTGTCCATCAGTTCGCCTCTCACGATATAGGACAGTCCCGGAACCACATTTGAATAAGATACGGTGTCAACGAAATAAACCTCCGAGCCTTTCGTAACGAAAGATGTTCCGGAGGTTTTGTCTATGGCCTGTGTCTTCAATCTTGGAAAGTGTACGGTCTGTTCTTTGTCTTTGAGATCAGCGTGAGAAGCGACCTTGATTCCGTTATGAATCAGGTCTTCAAAGACTACCGCAGTCGTTCCTTCCAGCAGGGAAGAATCCACAGCATAGGTCAGCTTCACTTCCATTTCTGCTGCATCCGCAATGAATGTCACGCTGTTTTCAGAGGCCTCCTTTATGGGAACAGGATCTCCGGCTTTGTGTTCCTTGCCTTCAGCGTCTGTGCAGTCTTCCTTGTAAACGAGCACACCCGTGACGGTATACTCCTGACCTTCGAGGAGATTGCTCAGCTGAACGGTGTCTTCAATAACTGTCTCTTCAGAAACTACACCGATGTGTTCACCCGTGTTTTTGTCTGTCGCAGTGGTATGTACATCGGGATAAGAGATCGTCTGATCCTTGTCATCCAGGCTCTCATGGACCGTCATCAGCACGGGTTCATTGTCATGTTCCTCATCGATCCAGTAGAGCTCTTCAAAGACAACGACGGACTTGCCTGCATACTGTGTGGAATCGATTTCAAAGGCAGGCATATCCACGGAATCTTTTTCCTTCCAGCAGACAAATCTCTTTTCAACAGTCAGATCCTCACCGTCAGCGCCTTTGATGATCTCGCCTGTTTCAAAATCTCCAAGTTTTGCAACAAGCATGAAGACTTCGCCACGCTTCAGGTTGGTGTAGTAAACCGTATCGATGATCTGCGCATTCTCAGATACCGTGCCGACATTGTCGCCGGTCTTTGAATCTCTGGCAGTTGTGTGGATGTCCGGGATCTTCAGGGTCTGAGACTTGTCTTCCATATCCGCATGGGACGCGATCAGGATCTTTGTGCCTTTGACGTACTCATAGAGGTAATCACAGGCGACCACATAATCACCTGGATAATCTGTAACATTGATCTCCGCTTCAAGCGTCACGCTGCCTTTTGCGGTGTTTGTATCGGACGGTCCTTCCGGAGGATAAAAGTCTTTGGAGACAGTTGCCAGTACTTCAGATGTACTCTTCAGGACAAACTGTGTTTCCATGGTGTATCTGCGGTGGGAGGTCAGGTTCGTGTAATAAACCGTATCGACCACTCCCACGGCGGAGGCGGGAATAAAGTCCTTCCCCTGTGCGGACGCCGCCTCCGACCTGAGATCGATGTTCAGGTTCACCATAGGAGTGAGGACTACTGTTACGTTTGGCTCCCGGATCTCAATGATCTTGGATTCCAGGATATTGATCTGTTCCTCAGCAAGCTGCTCCGTCTGCAGCTCATATACCTTGTAATTGCCGTAGGGAAGTGCGCCGAGACTGTTGTCCGGCTGGGATTCTCCGAACCAGATTCCGACTGTCGGATCCAGCTTGGAAGTGTCCGCAAAGACACCACCGTCCACATACTGGTCCAGACTGTTGGTATTGCTGGTATGCTGTCTTGCAGCAGAGGAGGTATCGATCATGCCGTTCTCATCCGTGACGATGACATGCCACTCGCCTTCTTCACCGTTCTCATCGATCTGAACGATCATGAACGGGATGTTCGGCTTGTAGTGTCCGTCGATGTCCAGCTTCAGCATAGAGAGATCTCCGCGTATAAGTTGCTCTTTCAGCAGGTCGCTTCCTGTGGTAAGCTCCACGATCTTTCCGTTCTCGATGACGCTGAAATCGACTCGCCACTCCTCGTTCAGGAGATATCCTTCAGAGGCCTTTGTCTCGATTGCATAGTAGGATCCGTATGGCAGATAGTCTGCAGCCGTCTCACAGATACCGCTGTCATTGGTAGTCAGCGTTACGATCAGGGCTCCCTTGGAATACACTGTGCCGTCAACGAGGATATCCGCATCGCAGTTGCTGTAGATTGAGATCTCAGCACCGGCTACCGGGCTTCCGGTCTCTTTGTCTACCTTTTTGAAGCGGACTCCGCCATAGATAGCTTCCTCCGGAACACCGATTCCGTCAGCATAAGCTTTGATCAGGCCCTGTGTTTCGGTAGTCCATTTGAGGATCCCGTCATTGCCGTTCTGAGTGATGGTGGCATACAGCACATCCGTAGACATACGGTATCCTTCCGGCGCCTTTACCTCGGTGATCTTGATGCTTCCAAGCGGTAGCAGATATAGATCGCCCCACTTGTAGAGGTCAGGACCGCTCACTTTGTATTCCGGCAGGTACTTTATAATACCGTTGGCATCCGACTTGAGGACCCAGGACGCTTTCGGTGTGCCAGACCAACCGGTATTGTCGTAATAGTCCAGACGGTACTGGGCACCTTCAAAGGATCCGTTACCCTGGGGAACGAACTGATCTGTGTCTACATCCCACTTGCGGATCAGCAGCATAGCAGGGTCCTTTATAGGAACGTTTGTAAAGGAGACTGTCTTCTCATCTCCCGCCTCGACAGTGACCGTCTTTACCTCAGTGTTTCGGATGTAACCCTTACCCACCTTTGTTTCAGTAACAGTGTATGTACCGGGCTCCAGTTCCAGTGTTCCGGTCTTTCCGGAGACATTTGCAGTCAGGGTGCCGACCACGTTGCCGCTGCTGTCCTTGACCTGGAATGTAGTCCCTTCAAAGGAATACATATTGTTTCCGCTGGTGTACTGGGTATTGGAGGATTTCTTTGTGATGGTCAGCGTTCCGTTCGCAGGACCCTGGAAGGATCCGACCAGCAGAGGCTGGTGATCGGCGTATCCGTCAGAATAGACCCAGGTGTACTGGTATTCAGGCAGATTCGCGTCCGGATCGGGATGTGCGTCCGCAAAGGCAAGGCCCTTAGCGACCATCTTGTCGATAGCATTCTTGGTGGAAGCAGGCAGTCCTGTAGAGAAGCCGCTGCCAAACATGAAGTCCAGAGCGTGCGCTCCGTCTTCTGCGTGAACAGTGCCATAGGATCCGGCTCTTCCGTCATTGGTGCAGACCCATGCCGCAAGGAAGGTAATGGTATAGGCTTCCAGCTGATCGTTTACAGTGATGGAATCGTCGCCCATGCGGAATCTGTTCTCGTTGTAGCGTCTCCAGTCATACTCGGACTGACCGTGGTATGTTATCCAGGCGAGGGCTCTCTGCGCTCTCTGAGAGCAGCACCCGGAACCGTAATCCAGATATGCTCTTGCAGCATATTCAGCAATACGGGCGACTCTGTAGTGAACTCCGGACACCATGTGCTTCGTGGTGCTGCCGCAGGTGGCGGAAACGAAATGGCCTTCGCCCATATCTTCCGGCTGGAAGAAGTACACGCCTCTGTGTCCGTTTACTACTGCGCTGCTGGAATAGGTATCGTAGCATTCGCCTAGGCTGACATACATTGTATCCGGGGGAGTCCAGACACCGCCTCTTGCTTTCAGCGCGGCTTTTCTCCCTCCAACAGGGAAGAATCCTGCAGACGCTGTATAGTCTCCGTTTACCTGAACACTGGTATCTCCTTCCAGTGTGATGGAGAGCACTGCCGCTCCGTTCTGTTCTGAAATGTCGTATTTATACTGACTGTAATAATTTATCTTTGCGTATACAGGCTGTACTGTTTCGACAGTAAACACATCGCCTGTCAGCGCATCGAAGGCAAGCCTTGTGTTTCCGTCCGGATCCGAGGCCAGCTCTTCCAGTCTGACAGGTCCAACGATAAAGTAGTTGCCGTCACCGGGAGCAGGATTTCCATATACTGCAGCGACGATCTCGCCGTTTCTGCGGATCGTTATATTGTCCCTGACATCCTGCAGAACGACTGTGAAAGTGCAGGGCTCCGGAATAATATCCTCTTCCGGTTCTTCCTCTTCGGGTTCATCTGCCGGCTCAACTTCTTCCTGGGGTTCTTCAGATTCAGGATCTGTTTCCGGCTCCTCCTCTGCAGGAACTTCCTCCTCGGAAGGCTCGGTTTCTTCGGATTCCTCAGGGATCTCTGTCTCAGAATCTGCTTCAGGATCTGTCTCGTCTTCGATTACCTCTTCAGAGACTGTATCCTCCACCGGATCTTCAGTTACCTCTCCCGGCGCAGGCTCAGGCTCTTCGTCAGGAGCGAGTTCTTCTGTTTCTGCCGCCACCGTTTCTTCTTCGGGCGGTTCTTCAAAAGGTTTCTCAGCAGGTTGTTCTGCAGGAATCTCCTCCTGAACCGTTACTTCGTCTTCCACAACTGCTTCTTCTGTGATCTCTGTCTCAGCCTCGATCTCTTCTGCGAAAGCAGCTGTGGGCAGACAGGAAAACACAAGAAGAAACACCAGTGTAAGTGAAATGATCTTCTTAAAAATGCTCATGTATAACGTCCTTTCGTAAAAATGGGCACAAAATAGGCTCAACCGAAGTCGAGCCTTAATAATTCTGCGTTGGTTATGCGGTCGCTCCGCAGCCACTGCACCGGAAGATATGCTCCTCCCATGCAGGTTGATCGATTACTGTTTCGTCGTAAGCCTCACGGACCACGACGGTCTCATAGTATCCCTGATCGATGTATTCCTCGATCGCATAGTGTCCGGCATGAATGAGACTCATATCGTTCGCCTCGATAGCAGCCTGATAGGTCGCGTCCTCATGCGCGTATGCATCTGCCTGACTTGAGAACTCCTTGTGGCAGACATCGCAGTATATGTGCTGGATCATAACAGGAACGCTGACCCAGCGCTCTTCTGTCACTGCGTCATGATGCTCAATGTGAGTCACCGCCTCATGATAAGCCACGATCTCGTCTACCCATGTGTGTTCATGATTGGTTGGCGCCGGAGGCTCTTCACGCGGTTCTTCCGGAGCAGGCACTGCCGGAACTGGATTCTGTCCGTGAACCGGCTCTGAAACCGTCTGTTTGTCCTCTTCGATTGCATCCTTGACAACTGAAGATTCATCTTTCTCGATCTGTTCACTGACCGGAATAACAACGGGTGGTGTTTCATTGTTTGTTGTCACATCAGCCGGTTGAATCTCTTCATACACCGAGCTGCTGTCTGTATCGTTTACACCAGCCGGAGAAACAACAATATCCGGTTCAACCGGGACATTGTCTTCTTTCTCTTTCATTCCTGCAGAAAACAAGACAAGGAGAAGAATTATCAGCAGACCTGTTAAAAGCTTTTTCTTCGTCATTCAAAACATCTCCTTTTACTGCATTGTTGAACTCTTTTTCAAAAAACGCAAGTATGCGATTTGACCTGAGATATTTATCTATCAGGAGAGATATTGAATCACTTGTGAGATTTATATTTCAGCAGGTAATAACTGCTGGTAAAAAAGGGTTAGGTGTGGGAAGGGGAATTATCTGCTGCTCTCTTTTGCTCTCAGATGCCGCTGGTAATAAGCCAGCGCTTTGCAGACATAATCCTCCATGCTCTCAAAAGGCAGGGACTTCGGCAGATACTGCCGGATCTTTTCTCCGCTGAAAACGAATTTCTCTTTCTGGGACGGCTTGATCTCCTGCATCACGGCCATAACAGCCTGAGGAGTAAGATTCCCGTCATCCTGAAGCTTCCTCATACGGATCGCCTGGTCATGAGTCGGTGTACCTTGTGTGAACTCGATCTGTTCCACAACATCCTTCTGAGAATCCTTATCCAGGTATGACAGTTCCACAGCCGGTCTCATTTTGATCCGGCCCTCATCTACCATGTCGCGAAGCTCAGGCACAAGTTCTGTAAGACGAATATATCTGTGTATTTGTCTTGCGCTATCTTCGGAATTATTAGCTAGTTCGTTTCTTGAATTCAACTTTTGGCCCACTGGGCCAAAAGTTAGATCCGTACGTTGGCCACGCCTATTCATTGCATCAAGTCGCATCTTATAAGCAAACGCTTTCTCTGAAGGGAGGATGTTGGATCTCTGGAAGTTGGATTCCACCATCATGATCGTGGCTTCATCCCGGTCCATCTCTACGACTTCGCATCGCAGTGTGTCCATGCCTGCCAGCTCGCAGGCTCGTTTTCTCCTGTGTCCGGAGATCAGTTCGTATCTTCCGTCCTCTTTCTTCCGCACCATGGCAGGTGTAATAACGCCGCGTTCCTTGATACTTTCAATAAGGTTCTGCATGTCTTCATCGTCACGAACCATAAAAGGATGATCAGGGAAGTCATCGATCTCTGAAATAGGGATGTCACGGATCTTGGAAAGTCTGTCTTCCTCCCGTTCTTCCTCGGTCTTGAAGATGTCATCGTAAGACCTCAGATCGATGCCGAACTTTCTCTCTGGCATCCCGGATCACCTCCTTGGAAAAATCTTTGTATGCTTCTGTCACGGGACTGGAAGGAGCGTACTTAAGAATGCTCATTCCTTCAGCGCTTGCTTCTGCCGCTTTCACTCCCATTGGTATAGAAGCATTAAATATACGTAAATGACTGCCAAAGGTATCTCTGATAGCCGAGGCAGTCTCTTTTGCCATGTTTGTTCTGCCGTCTACCAGTGTGAGCAGTACGCCTTCTACCTTTAGTTCCGGGTTCAGCCTGCGCTGGACCCTGTTGATCGTTTGCAGAAGGTCTGTCATTCCTTTTGCCGGCAGGTACTGTGCCTGGACTGGAATTATTACACTGTCTGAAGCTGTAAGGGCGTTCAGAGTGATCATCCCCAGTGACGGCATGCAGTCGATAATAATGTAGCCATATCGACTCTTAATTCTATCTATATATGATTTAAGGGTGGTCTCTCTGCACATCACATTAATGAGGTTCATATCCATTGAAGCGAGTTCCAGGTTGGAAGGTAATAGGTCTACGCCTTCCCCGGTTTTCAGGATTCCTTCAAACGGATACAGCTCATTATCCTGAATGACATTAGCCAGCTTGGAAGCCAGGGTGATCTCAAGTTCATCATGGTTCTTGTAACCAAAGGAAACGCTGAGATCACCCTGCGGGTCTGCATCTATAGCTAGGACCCTTTTGCCTTCCTGAGCCAGTGCTGCGCTCAGGTTGATCGCAGTAGTAGTCTTTCCGACTCCACCCTTAGAGTTTGCAATGCATATCACTTTGCATTCTGACATTTATATGTCTCGCTTTCTAAGTGTGGTACCTGCAGTATTATGGACCTCATCGCCCCTGCAGCCGGGAAGTCACTGAGTTGCGGACAGCTTATCCGCATCACGGGAATCTCACCCCTCCGAGGATCTCTCCGAGCCGTTTCCGGGAGTACCATTATCATCCTGGCTGTCTTCGCCTACATGAGAAGCTGTCTCATGGTCTGTGACGGGATTCTCGCTCAGCCTCCCCTATTTCAGAAGGGTCTCCGCGTACCTCACAAGTGGCTATCACCAGGACTGATGTCTCAGTGCTTGCATATTCAGTTTTCAATGTTCAGCAGAGGTTTCCGAAAAGATCCCTCTACTTATATATGGAGTTTAGAAGGCCATTTTGCCCCCCTCCCTGAAAAGAAAATTTTTTGTTGTCGTCAAACAGCGACAACAAGCATGTTTTTTGGCTTTGTTCTGGTAATTTGAACCAATAAATCATCGATTGCATCCGTATAATGCCCAGTAGCGAGCAGTGCATTACGCTCATCGATCAGGGCCTTGATAACTAGTCTTTTCTCTTCTTCGGTCAGATAGACATGATACTTTTTACTTCTCATTCAATTCATCCTCCAGATATTCGATTTCATTCTCTGTATAAATTGAATATATAAAGAAAGCAATTATGCGATTTAGACACATGGATCTCTGTGAAATCTATTTTGGAGCGTTTGAAGAAGTTGAACACCAGACCTCTTCATTATGGTGATTAGCAGAGATTGGAGATTGTTTGATGATGGCAGGCTTCAAAGTATTAGCAAAGTGATTGCAGAAGTCCCCCGAAAATCATTTTTTCCTGCTAATCGTGATTAGCAGGACTTTGCCATCAAATGGCAAGAGGCTAGCTAATAACTGTGCGAGGGTTAAGCGTTCGTTTCTAGTTATGCGCTCCACAATAAAACAAAAAAATAAGCCCCCGTAAAATGGCGAAAAAGCCTTATTTTACGGGGGTTTTGCTGGCGCGCCTAAGAAGACTCGAACTTCCGGCCTTTCGCTCCGGAGGCGAACGCTCTATCCAACTGAGCTATAGGCGCATGTGATTTTTATT
>CAZRGP010000024.1:0-38318 GCA_964599695.1 uncultured Faecalibacterium sp. | reverse complement strand
GTTTGTCCCTCTAGAACAACTAAATTATGTGTCCAACTTTTGGGGTGCACTACAATTTGAGGGTCTCCTTAATTTTGTCTTTCCCATTATATATCTATAGTAAAGATATAACACCTTAAGGCCATCCAATAATGTTAATTGGTGTAGAGATAATTAACTTGGATTTTCATCTGTTACGGAAAAGTGCACACTGTTCATTGCGTCAATAAGGTCGCTCTCGGTTACACCATCGGTTATTTTACCTGAAAGGTATGGATACGACTGGGCTACTTTTATCAAGCGGCAAAGTTTGTCTTCGCCCTTCCAATAGAGAAGAAGATCATCTGTAGTTTCCACCATTTTTATGGTTTCATCATTCGTTGTACGGGTAGAGTTCCAAAAAAAGGAGCCCGCAATTGATCCTCTTATAATTTCTTTATCCCCTTTACAGACGGAAAACTCTTGTCCATCTTTTTTAAGGGTGTAGCCATTGTCACATTCAACCTTTATATTGTCAGTGTTGTCATCAATATTTCTAAAAACCAAATAACTACCACTAGACTGAGAGGAATCGTCTTTTGGCGCTGATTCTGATGCAGCTGGAACCGATGATGGCTCTTGAGTAACTCCTGCTGTGCTTCCTCCACCGGATCCGCACGCAGACAGCGCAAGAATTAAAACAAGTGATAATACGATTACCAAGTACTTTTTCATTTGTGGCACCCCTAGGTTTTATCACCACCAATTATATATATTGTTTTTAACTTGGCAACTGAGAGAACTCAAGCATATGGGTGTAACAAATGACTGTGTAGAGAACAATTGACCTCTCGGGAATGTATTAATTATATCATGCGCCATACAAATCATCCTTGCTCTATCTCTCCGCCCTTCTGCTTCTGTCCAGGTCAGCAGCGATGTTCAACCGACCTTGCATCGCATTGTAGTGCAGGACTCTGGATCCCAGCTGCTCTTCAGGAGATACCATTGCTCTGTTGACTTCCTTAACCATGTACACCATCTCTATGGGTGACATTTCACTCCTTTCAGGCACGATCAGCATTTCATGCACCGAACTGGGCAGCACATAGTATCCGCCACCCAGCGTATCCGCGATCTGCTTCTGCACATCAGGAAGAAAGAAAGCAGATGCTCCCAGCACTCCGCCTGAAGTATTTGTCAGAATATAAGGCCCAGTACCTTCAACCTTCAAATCTGACTGAAGCACATTCTCCGTCAGGTATCACCGAAATACCAGTGAGATGCTGGTCGTTATTCTTTACAACCTCATGCAGTTCGACCCTGCTGTTCTCATATCTCTCCGGCAGGTAATCTCTGATCCTTTCATGAATCATCCCGTAAAAATCTTTATCTGTCATAGATATCCTCCATAATGATCATCTTTGAAGGTCTCTTCTTTCTGAAGATCCTTCCGTATATATAAAAAAGATGCTGCTTAATCATAAGTGGCATCTTTTCTTTTATATAAAAGAAATATAGCGACTGATTTGTAAGACAACTCACCGATTCCATTAAGATTTCAGTAAAATCTTGAAGGATCGTCGAGGCCTAACCTTCCTGGATCCACAATATTTCCGTTTTTGGTCCATTGCTTGGTGTTCTTGTCATATACGAATATTTCTCCGTGCGTGCCCTCGACTTCCATCTGATCCCAGTTATCGCTCAGGATCCTGTACGTCTCATCATTGTAATCTACCAGTTCAGGACCGTTATATTCCATGGGTTCGTTATCTCCGGATGTATCAGGAGCAACTCCGGCTCCCATGACCACGAAGATCACGCAGGGCACGATAAGGAACAAAAAGTCTGACATCGCCGTAAAAGACACCGGGATCTTTGAGAAGAAAAACCAGGAGAGCATATAGGTGCATAGTAATGCAAGGATCGTTTTGGGAAGAGATACCCGGCTGTACCAGAATGCCAGTACCAGTAACAGGATCTCCAGAATCAGAACCAGACGAAGCGATCCTTCCTGATTATCCGAATAAGGCTGCACTGCGCCAGTGAGAAATACGAATACCGGATAGACTGCACCGGCAAGTACGGCGCACGTATAAGAACCCGAACCAGGGTAACATTTCATGAGCATTACCGCAGCGACGAAAAGGACTGCAGGGACAATGAACAATACACGAAGCGCTGTCCCATGAAACTGAAGGATGTTGATAACAAATTGAAGCAGCATATTCTTTTCCTCCCCTCACCTTTCGCCAAATATACTGACTACTACAAGCACGATAACGCTCACCATCAGGTACAGATTGCTGATCCCGATGCCGTTGACCAGGAAAACGGCTGCAGTACACGGGAGATAGGCTAAAAAAAGTCCGGCTCCGTAACTCGTATCCAGTTTCTCCGAAATAGCAGAACCCAATATAAAGGTAATGATCAAACCGACAACGTCCGCGCCTAGCGACTTGACTACGGTCATCAGGGTCGGGTCCTCCCCCTTAGGCAGTACCAGACCTACGATGAGATCATCCATGCTGTCATAAAAGTGTTCTGCTGCTGAGGTCAGGCGGATTTTCCCGCCTCCTTTTCCCAGTACATTTAAAAATGATCCGACCATGTCAGGCTTGAACACCGTCAGCAAAACAAGAGCCAGTACCAGAAGGAAGATCACCCATCCGGCGATAGTCTTTGCTTTGCTTTTCTTTTTCTTTTTCATACAGCAATTTTCTCCATTACCCGATTTTCTATAGTATATACCTGTTAACAAATGTATGTTACCTATAGATTTAATATACCTAAAGACAAAAATCCGGATACCTAAAGATGCTGCAGATCTTTTGATCTGCAGCATCCCATGTGTTTTATAGTTTGTTTATATTTCCCCGAAAGCGATCTTTCTTCCCAGTGCTCGGTAGTCGCTAACTTGTTGCACTTTTGTTGTCTTTTTGTTGCACTTTGATAAAAAAGAGCAAAAAAATATTACCGACCTTCATTAAGGAGATCGGTAATATCTGGTGCGCCATGGAGAATTCGAATCCCCGACCTTCTGGTCCGTAGCCAGACGCTCTATCCAGCTGAGCTAATGACGCATGTTTTCTTTCAGCCTGACTATTATATCCCTGGCCTTTAGTGGTGTCAAGAGATTTTCTCATGATTTACCGTCCATTCGATTCCCAACTTGATAATCCGCACAGCCTTCCAAAGAGCAGCGCCGCTCTTGAAGAGCGGCGCTGAGCATCTTTTTATTTTTTCTTGTTAGTGTCGATAGCGTAGATCTTCTCTGTGTGGGTCGTTCCATCTTCAGAGATGATTCGTACCGTGTAATAACTTGCAAAAGAATCACCGGTCACTTTATGGTAATCCACAAGAACCATTGCATTCTCATCCGCAGTTACTTCGATGGAATTAATGTTCAGTCTCTTACCTGTCACGTAATAGGTACCGTTGTCGGACATTTTGAGTTCGACATTGTCAGAAGGAACGATCTCACGGAACATTCCGTCTCCGGTCTTTTCACCTACGTAAGTCCAGATAGGGTTGCTGAAAGCAAGTCCTTTATCGGTTCCGCGGTTGCCGCTCTCAGTAACTACCTCCACGCGGTAGTAGCAGTCCTCTTCCGTATTCATATCCAGAAGGATCGTATTCTGATAATTGGTGATGTGCTGACCGGTAAGATCAACGGAGAAGACCTCATCCATGATCTCATTGTCCATGACACCGGTGATCACATAGCGCAGGACCTTGATCGTCTCGATCGGGACATCATCGGAAACCGCAATTCTGCACAGAGCCTGATCGCCTGTGGCAACGGTAATGTCGCCGCCCATCTGTCCGCTTCCCAGTGTGAAGTAGACTTCCGGTCCATTGGTGACGAAATAGTTTCCGCTTACGAGCATGTCATAGAACGCCTGCTCGGAAAGTGAAGTCATAAATCCTTTGGTATATCTGTTTCCGACTGTCTCAGGAGCAACATACCAGGAGGATCCGAGAGCATACAGCTTCTGCTGGCCGCGCACGTTCACGTTATTCCAGACATTCAGTGTTACCTTGTAGTTCATGGAGTCTATTTCCAGATCGTTGTAGAATAGCTCCATTGCTGTCTCGTCTCTAAGTGAGCGGAATTCGGAGATCGACTTGGTCAGATTGTAATTGCCGAAAAAGTGCGGCAGAACTACGATGCCTCCGTCGTTTACGAACTCATCTACAGCATCCTGAAGGACCCAGTATCCGTGGTCATCTACCCATTCACCATAGTCAGATCTCGGATGAGCGTCCGTGTTGAACGCCACAAGGTGATGGTCACCAAGGTTGATGCCTGTCTCCACACCGGGGATCACAATGAAGTCACCGTGAGAGTGTGTAAGACTGTCTATCTGGCCTTCTGTGTACTCTTCGCTTTCGGTCTCTACTTCGTAGTAACCGATCCAGCTGAGGTCGTTCTCGTATGCAGTCGTCACCAGTTCAGCAAGCGTACCTCTTTTTCCGTGTCCGCTCAGTTCTGAGTTGGTGTGAGGATCTCCGGCATAATATCCGGGACCGGCGATCGCAACAGTTTCGCTCTCCGCCTTAACGATCTGATTGCCGCCGTTGTCGTATGCAGCTCCTGAGATCGTCGCCCGTCCTGCCTGAGTCGCAATGACATTCAGGGTAAGAGTAGTGGACTCGCCTGCGCCGAGGTCAACGGTGACCGTATCTCCGTCAACGAAGATATAGTTCGGGCTGGTAAGTTTTACGGGAACGCCGGTAATGGCGCCGTTGCCCGTATTGCGGAGCGTCACGGTCGTCTGGAACATCGCCCCGGGGACCATGACATTCAGTTCCTTCAGATGTGAAGTTCCGTTCAGAGACTCCACATTGATGTTGCTGTCGTTTCCGACACCCGGCCAGGTGAGCGAGGTGTTCGGCGCATCAATATAAAGATCCGTGTTCCGGAACGTTACCGGAGTCATGTCAGCGTCTTTTTTATTTCCGCCGAGAAGGTAAACTGTTCCGTTCTCGAATGTGACCGGAGATCCGGTCCAGTTCACAAGAGGAAGTTCGAGAAATCCGTCAAACTCCTCATCCACATCGATCGTGATCGGTGCGGTCGCGTTCAGCGTGTCCCCTGCCTTAAGGGAGCTGTGATTGAGATACCGGAGGAGGGTGTCACTGTTATTTACGTCGTATGTATAAAACTCTTCCGGCTTGGCAAATAGTCCGTCAAGTGCGCCGGTAACAAACAGCGCAAGTACCGCACATGCTACTCCGGTAAGGAGGACAAGATAGGCGATCCAGTCCTTATTCTTTTTTTTGCTTTTTTTCACCTTTTGTTCCTGCTGTTTTTGAACAGGAGCTTCATGAACTTCGGGTTGTTCACGATGAAAAGTAGTTTTCTCCTCAGCCATTGAAGATAGTCCTCTCATATATTTCTTTGCGCAACTAGCGCATTATAACTAGTTTATATTACATGAAACGCCGAAAAGAATCAACTTTTCGGCGTTTGGTATATTGGCTTTTCTGCTGATCATACGGCATTCACAGCAACTTCGGTTCCCAGATAAAAACTCCACAGATAGCACTCGGTGATCGGGACATTCAGCATCTTCTCCAGGCTTCTTCTGTACAGGAATATCTGCTTGCCGTAACGCTCTTTCAGTACAGACGGATCCTTCACCCTGTCCGTCTTGAAATCGATCAGCACCGCGTGATCCTGCTCAAGCAGGATACAGTCAGCAACTCCCTGAAGCAGGATCTCCTCCTGCGAGGCATCACCGGGAGCTTCCGCGAATTCAGACGCAGGAATGGAATCCAGGAACTGATACTCCCGAAGCACTTTCCCGGCATGGAGAGCAGACTGTCCAAGCGTGCTTCCAAAAAACGCGGCGATCGTCTCCGGCTTAATGCTGCCGGCTTCCCGCTCGTCAAGGAACTGGCCTTCCCTGAGCCGTGCGATCTCCTTTACAGGATCTTCCGCCGCAGCTTCATAATTACAAACTTCCATGAATCTGTGGACAGCAGTCCCCTGCTCCGTAGCCGACAGCCGCCCGGCCTTCGCGAAAGAGGGTCTCGACAGGAATGTTGTATTTCTTCCGCCGCCATGGGTCATCTGTGTCACCGTGATCTTTGTGGGGAGTTGCGTCGCATACTGATAAGGGTACTCGTATGCGATCCTTCTGTCGATCTCCCTCTGAATAGACTCGCTGAACGGCGTGGCTGTATCTTCATCCGTATTCTCGGATACCGGAATATCGGAGATCACTGCGAAAGAGAGGGAGCCTCTCTCTTCCCTATCACCTTCCGTGATATCTTCACCGAACCCTTCTGCACAGTAGGACGTCAGGAGCCAGGAAAGAGGCGCCATCGCCTCAGAGACTGCCCCTGACAATACTTCCCCGAAGATCAATTTGTTTTTCGCCGCTTCGACCGCCGAGACGGCTTTGTCCGCATCGTCCTCTGAAACTGTCGCGCTGATAAAGTTCTTTTGTTTCGCTCTTGTAAGCGCAACATACAGGACCCTCATCTCCTCCGCTTTGGACTCTCTCTTTTTCTTCTCGGAAGCAGCCTGAAAGCTCGGGCTCATCTCCATGTAAATGCCTTCTTCCGATTCCATCCGAAGTTTCATTCCCGCACCGCATGCGGAATCATACAGGGAGCCGAAGGCTGAGGCATCTTTCAGGTTGAACTTTTTCTCCGTGTTCGCGGTGAAAACAAACGGCCACTCCAGGCCTTTCGCCTTATGGATCGTTGTGACCATAACACCGCTGCTGTTTCCCTCTCCGGTTGAAGGCCCCTTCTCATTTTCCGAAGCGTTCTCACAATATCTGAGGAAATCCCGAAGATCCTTTCCTCCGTAATTGACATAGGAGGAGGCGAAATCGATGAGGGCAAGCAGTCTCTCTTTTCTTCTGGCAGAATCCGGCGGAGCAGTGAGAAGTAGTTCCGCCTGGGAATCCGTAATTGCCGTACCGACCATTTCTTCAACAGACAGTCTGGTCGCCTTCTTTCTCAGGTCCCGGATAAACGAGACGAACCGGACAGATTTCTCATCCGTCTGTCCGAGAAGGATCTGCCAGAGTTTCTTCTTACGGTCCTGAAGACGCAGCCGAACCATATCATCCAATGTGAAGCCTCCTATGGGAGAAAGCATCACAGAAGCGATATCGACGTCCCGCCTGGGATTATCTACAGCGTGCAGCAGCGCAAGAACCGTCCGGATCTCGGAGCTGTCAAAAAAGCTTTCATTGCCGGGGGATCTGCATGGAATACCTGCTTTCAGAAGTTCGTCCCGGAATCTCTCGTAATTGTTCTTTGCAGAACGCAGAAGGATACAGAAGTCCTCCGGTCTGCATGGTCTAAGGACGCCATCCTCCTCCACTGGATATTTCTCTCTGAGCATTTCGAGGATCTTTGCAGCGATAAAACGCGGTTCCGCTGTCTTATCTCCCACGATCAGCGTCAGTTCCGTGCCTATCGGATCCTCCACTTGAGGCCTGTCCGGAGTATCGCCCTTAACAAGCCGATCTCCCTTTTTGTAATCCACACCGCCGAATTGTCTCGACATGATGGGGTCAAAGATCCGGTTTACACTGTCGATGACCTGGGAAGAACTGCGGAAGTTATTCTGCAGGGCGATATATTTCGGGTATTCATCCGCAGTTTCTTCGTATTCATCCCTCACATTCATGAAGATCCCGGGATCTGCACGCCTGAAACTGTATATGCTCTGTTTCACGTCTCCTACATAGAAGAGGTTTTCACCATTGTGGGACAGCGCGTCAAAGATCGCTCTCTGTCTTTCGTTCGTATCCTGAAACTCATCCACAAAGATCTGATCATAGCATGAGCCCACAGAGGACGCCTCTTCGCTCAGAACGCCCTCCTGTTTGTACAGAAGCCTCAGGGTATAGGTCTCCAGATCATTGTACTCAAAATACCTGCGTTCCTCTTTCAGTTCTTCCAGTGCCGAAACGAACCGATCCTTTGCCTCAAAGAGAGTTTCAATGTATCCTCTCTGTCGCTCCTGCTGGGTACGGATCTCCTCTCTGCTCTTCCCGAACAGACTTTTCTCCATCACTTCATTGACTGGGCCTTTCACATGATCCCTACCGGAATTGATTGGCGCCTTGAGAGAGTCTTCCACCCCTCTGCCGAAGTTGATTCTCATCCACCCTTCACTGTAGATCGCCGCACAGGCATCCAGATTCCATCCATATACAGCGGATTTAAGTCTTCTCACCTTATCCAGGTCATCGTACAGGATATCATGCAGTTTCTCATTATCCGGAAACAGCTCTCCCCCCTGCAGAAGGTTGCCCTCCGCGATCTTTTCCGCCTCACCGAGTCTTTGGAGTGCCAGTTCCCATGCATATTTTCCCCATCCTGTCTCCTTTATATCCGCTTCCGGATCAGACCACGCAAGAACATTTGCTTCCCATCTCTTTGGCCACGCGATGGTCTGCTCGAAGTCGTACAGCCTCTGGACAGCCTCCTCCGCTTCGCGGTCGCTCCTGGACCTTCCGAAGTTCGCCACCAGATCCTTCATTCTGTCAGGCATTTCGGAATAGCACTGCTCCATCGCCTTCTCCATGGCGCGGTTCCTCATGGATTCACCGAATCCGTCCTCGCTTATGGTGAAATCCGGCGGGATATTCAATGTGGAAAAGTATTCCCGCATCAGCTGTGCGCAGAAAGAATGGACCGTACTGATCCTTGCCCTGCGCAATTGTCTCTGCTGCCTTTTCAGATACGGATCCCCGGGATCAGCCGCGATCCTCTGATTAAGTTTCTTCTTGATCCTCTGACGCATCTCAGCAGCAGCCGCCTTTGAGAAAGTGAGCACCAGGATCCGCGACGCATCCAGAGGATGCTCACGGTCTGCCAGCATAGACACGATCCGCTCCGAAAGAACAGTCGTTTTGCCGCTTCCTGCCGCTGCTCCGACCAGGATCGAACCACCCCGGTCATTGATCGCCTGAAGCTGTTCAGCCGTATATTTTTCAGCCATGGCTCTCCTCCCCGAACATCTGCTCATTCTTCATTTTGAGGATCTCTCTCGATTTGTCCACACGTTCATAGTCGCAGACGCCTTTGTATTCACAGTGCTTACAGGCATCATAGTCGGTCCCCTTTTTAGCCGGCACCGCGTCCACTTCTCCGTTTCGGACAGCTTTTGCCATCTCCACGATCAGTTCGTCGATCCGCTTCTCGATCTTTCCGAATTCCTCCAGAGAACACAGGCTCGCAGCAGTCCACTGCTGCCCGCCCTTCTTCAGTTTTGTGGGGATGAAGATCCCTTTTCCGCCCGCTTCCATCGCGAATAGGACTTTGGGATCATCCACCAGAAGCCCCTTCATCGTGTAAATACCGGAAGCGCTCTTTTCCCCGGACTTCGGAGCGGGGTCACTGGGCATATAGAGCACGCCCGCCACCTTGAGATCCTCTTGGTATCTCGACTGTCCGTGGTTCTTCAGGGAGAACAGATAAAGCAGCATCTGAATGTTCAGTCCCTGCCATACGTCTGACAGATTGAAGTCCTTTTCTCCCGTCTTGTAATCCACGACCCGCACATATCCCGTTCCGTTTTCGCTGAACAGGTCCACGCGGTCGATCTTTCCTTCTACGACTGCAGAACTGCCGTCATCCAGAATGTATCTCGTCCCCTCGATCTCACCTCTTTTTCCGATCGTGAGCTCAAAGTCCACAGGACGGAACTCGCTCTGTTCCTGCTCCCTTCTCAGACGAAGCGCAAGCCTGCAGGTTGCCTCCTTGATGTGATCACAGATCGCCTGCATTCTCCTGCTCCTGCTCTCAAGGGGGATAAGTTTATCCATATATTCATCCGATAGTCTTGAGCACAGAAGGACCAGGACATTCTCCTCTACGCCGAGAAGATCTCCTTTCAATTCCTTCATCATATTCTCCATGACGTCGTGCACGAAATTGCCCGCCTCAAGCGGAGAGATCTCCGCCTTCCGAAGGGGCTGCACATTCATCAGGTACTTCATAAAGAAATGGAACCTGCACTGTTCAAACGTATCGATCTTGGTGGAAGAAATCCTTTGCTCGTTGCCCGCAAGACGTTCCGCAAGCGTTTTGTCCCCGATCGTCCGTATCCTTCCGCTCACCGTCTCGCTGAATCTCTCACATTCCGCAGCCGCCGTGCTTCGCTCCAGGGCAGAAGCCAGTTCCTTGTCCTTTTCCGATTTCGCGTCCGCGTATTTGAACTTCGCGGTGAGCATATTGACGATACCGAATTCTCTGGATCTCTTAACCGGCTCCAGCCCCATCCGCTCCACAAAAGCGGAAACCTCCGCAGAGAGCTGCATCGCATCTCCTCTGCCGTCCTTTTTCGCGTAAGAAAAGTACAGTCGCTTCGTAGGGATGGAACAGGAGTGATAGAGGAAAAAGTTTTCCATATCGGCGCTCTCATCAAAAGCGCCGGACACATAGAACTCATTGTCACACAGAAGATCACGCTCCTCCAACGTGAAGAGAACGCCTTCAAAGTCATCCTTCGGAAAAACGCCGTCGTTCATTCCCAGCACAAATACGTTCTGGGGACTCTGGAAAGACGGACGGTTGGTCTCGCCAACGACCACTGCATCGATCTTCTCCGGTATCTGCAGCGCCTTGGTGGATCTTGCCATGATGCGCAGAAGATCGCAGACTTCATCCCTGGAAAGCGGATCCTCGCCGATAAGGAGGTAAAGCCGGTCGATCATATCCAGCGAAAGCTGAGCGTCGCATCTGCCCGGAGCGTCCATTTCCTGCATGCGCTCCAGACCTCCGCAGCGTTCCAGAAGGTCGAACGCCGTCCGAATAAGTTCAGCTCCTACCGCTTTCTCCGCTTTCTTCAAATAGGGTCTGATCCATCCCGCTACCTTCAGGCGGACTGCCTCGGTTCCGGAGAGAAGCTCCTCCATATCAGGGCTCAGTGCCCCCATCCCCTCCGGGTTTTCAGCAAAGGGCTTGAACCAGTCCTCTCCCTCTATCCCGTGCACAAAAACATAGCTCTCGAGAACTGCGATCTCCTCTTCCGTGATATCGCACAGTCCCGTTTTTAACAGTCGGAGAAGGCTGTCGGTTCTTATGCCGCGGGCCATCTCCAGGGCGGACAGAAGGAATGTCGTGCAGGGTGCGTACGACAGCGTTTCGGGAACGTCAAACACATAGGAGATGCCGAACCGGTCGAAAACACGAAGGATCGCCTCCTGATACGTGGAGGCGTCCCGGATGAGCAGAACGATATCCCGGTACCTTGCGCCTTCGTTCCTCACCAGCTTCATGATCTCTTCCGCGCACTGCTCGACTTCGTCGTAGATCGAATTCCCTTCAAGCAGATACAGGCCGTCCGTCCCGTCCGAACTCCAGTCCCCCATTCCGAAAAAGTGCTCCGCATTCACGATTCCGGATGGCTTTGTCGCGTCATCCGCAGGGAACACTTCCTCTTCAGGCCAGATTCCATATCGTTTCCAATACGCACTCTTAAGCCGGTCGGCGGATTTGGCCGTCGCAGCAAAAGCAGTCTCTTTGTCCGCAGCATCTCCGGTGCATTCAACTGTGACATAGACCTGCGGCGCACATGCAGCGATCTCGCAGATCAGGGATCTGGTCACGGCATTGAAACTGAAGAAACCGTCGATAAATACCTCTTTGTCCTGAAAGGTCCCGCTTTTCGGCAGCATCTGTCCTGCCGTCTCCATCTCCCCTGATCCGTCAAAGTAGGACCGTTCCATTTCCTTTTCGTATCTTTCAAGGAGAAGGGCGATCTCCAGGAATTTCTGCCGGGACAGGTCACTTCTGCACTTTCCGGACAGCTCTCTCAGAACGGCAGGCCCTGCCTTTTCCGCCCTGAGTTCCTCGAACAGCTGGCCGAGCATTTCGTAGAATGCCATGTCCCTTCCCCTTTTTCTGTAGAAGGAAAGGTCCTTCTCGCAGTCAAGAACGATCTTCCGGAGAAGAGCGATCTGCTCCGCGTCGTCCAGAAAGACTTTGGAGACACCGCCGTTTTTCCGTATCACATCACGGCACAGTTTTTTCAGATTCGTCACTTCGCAGAACCGCCGCTCAGCCGGTTCCAGTCTCTTCACCAGTTCCTTCTCGAAGGTGAAATCCAGGTTTTCGCGGACGATAAGGACCGATTCTTTCCCCATCTTTGCTCTTTCCACGATCCTTTCAAGACACCATGAGGTCTTGCCGCTTCCATTTCTTCCCCTGATCAGTTTCAGCATCTTTTCCTGTGCACACCTTTCGTTCTCATGATCGTTTCTGATTCACATTATACAGGATATGGTGTCCGAAAGTACGGACAGTACCCGGAAACGCAAAAGAATGCCCCTCTGAAGGAGCATTCTTTTAAGAGTCATTATTTGATTACACCCTCTCCACACCGCTTTGGGTCGGAAAAGCGGTCCATGCACCGTAACCCTCTTCGCGCATTCTGTTTCTGCAATGGATGGCTTTCTTGTAATTCCGGAACATACCGAAAACACAGGCGCCTGTACCGGTAAGCGCAGCATGGAACGCCCCTTCCTGACGAAGCATACCTACGATCTTTCTCGTCTCTTCGTCCGGGATCGAAGTCTCGAAGACATTCTCCGCCCATTTCATGGCGGAAACTGCGTCCCCGCTCTTCAGGAGGGATACCACCTGATCCGTATCGGGATGGTGAAGAAGCGGATCGCTGTCGATCGCTTCGAAGACCGCCTTGGTCGACTTGCCCTGATGAGGCATCACGAGAACCATCTGATACCGCGCGGGAGAAGTAAAAGGCTCCAGGCATTCTCCTATACCCGTGACCCTGGCGTACCCGCCGTAAACGCAGAACGGAACATCCGCTCCGACGGAAGCCGACAACCTGCAGATCTCCTCAAGAGATACCCCCAGCCCGCAGCATTCGTTGAGGGCTACCATCGCCGCAGCGGCATCGGCACTTCCCCCACCCAGTCCGGCCTGGGTCGGAATGCGCTTCACCGTATGGATACGTACATTGGGAAGATCCCTGCCTACAGCGCGGAAAAGGGCGGATGCGCCTTTCCATATGAGATTCTTTTCCCCTGTAGGAAGGAATCTTGCTGTAGAGGATATGGAAAAGGACTTTCCGGGTGTCTCCCTGATCGTCAGCGTGTCAAATAACGAGACCGACACATTCACCATATCCATCAGATGATATCCGTCTTCCCTTTTCCCCGTCACATCAAGGGAAAGATTCAGTTTTGCATACGCGCGATAGTTCGCTGTTTCCATATCTTATTGGTGTTCCTTCACGAAAGCCTCAATACCCGCGACTGCCCGCTTCAGGTGGCTGAGGGAGTAACTGTAGGACACACGGATGTGTCCTTCCCCTCCCGGGCCGAATGCAGAGCCGGGAATCACGGCAATCTTCTTCTCATAGAGAAGATGTTCGCAAAACTCGTCTGAAGTAAAACCGGTGGAACGGATACTCGGGAAGGTGTAGAAGGCACCTTTGGGCTCGAAGCAATGAAGACCGATCCGGTTGAATTCCCTTACAAGGAAGCGCCTTCTCGCGTCATATTCGTCCCTCATCTCCTCCACGATATCATCACATTCTTTGACCGCAACGATACCTGCATACTGTGCTGTGGACGGCGCGCACATGATCGCGTACTGGTGCATCTTGATCATCTGAGTGATCAGCGGTTCCGGTCCGCATGCATACCCCAGCCTCCATCCGGTCATGGCGAAAGCCTTCGAGAACCCGTTGATCGTGATCGTACGGTTCCACATGTCCTCGCTGAGGGAAGCCGGCGCTACGTGCCGCTCTCCCCCGTAGGTAAGCTCCGCATAGATCTCATCGGAAAGAACAAGGATATCCGTGCCCCGAAGCACCTCAGCGATCTCTTCCAGATCCTTCCGATCCAGGATCGCCCCTGTGGGATTGTTGGGGAAAGGCAGCACAAGAAGCTTTGTCTTCTCTGTAATTGCATTCCTCAGCTGCTCTGCAGTCAGACGGAAATCATCCTCTTCCTTCAGAACGATGGGTTTCACCACTGCCCCGCACATTCTCGCGATGGGCTCATAGCAGACAAAGCACGGTGTGGGAAGCAGGACCTCATCCCCGGGATTCATGACAGTCCGCATGGCGACGTCGATCGCTTCCGAACCTCCTACCGAAACGAACATCTCCTTTTTCGGATCGTAGTCCAGATCGAACCTGCGCTTCAGATATCCGCTGATCGCGACCCGGAGCTCCTGGAACCCTGCGTTCGCCGAATACCACGTTTTGCCTCTTTCAAGACTTTCGATTCCTGCCCGGCGGATGATCCACGGTGTCGTGAAATCCGGTTCTCCGACGCCAAGAGAAAGAACATCGGTCATCTCCTCGGCGATGCTGAAGAACTTTCGGATCCCGGACGGCGGGATCTTCTGTATCTCGCTGGACATCAGTTTCTCATAATCCATCAAATCAGATTCTCCCTCTCATCCTTATGCTCGCCGGATACGATATGTCCCTGTTTCTTATATGTTTTCAAAACAAAGCGTGTGGAAGTGGAAATGACGGAATCCATCGGTGCCAGTCTGCGCCCGACAAAGAGAGCGATCTCCTTGAAGTCCTTTCCCTGCACCACGAGGGAGATATCACTTCCGCCGCTCATGAGACAGCAGCTCTTTACTTCAGGCATCTGAGAGACCATTTCGGCAAACTCGTCATAGCCGAAATTGCGCTTGGGAGCGATCTTCAGATCGATGTAGCTCTCAACGAGGTCATTGTCTGCCTTATCCCAGTCCACGATCGCACGATATCCGAGGATCGTTCCATCCTCTTCCATCCGCTGCATTTCGGCGGCCACTTCTTCCGTGGTCATTCCGGACATATCCGCCAGCTGTTCCAGAGACAGCCTCGCATCCTCGCACAACAGTTTCAACAGCTTGTTCATGGCTCTTCCTCCTGAATTTTAAATTAGGGTTATTGTATCACAGAAACACTTTCAAAGAAAACACATACGGAGCCGTCATGTCGCGGCAACTTCGCTTATTTCAGGGCAATTCCGAATCAACTCCGCCTTCTCACGGTGGCTCAGTTTTTTCAGCGCCGCTTCTCTCTGCATGGCTTCCTTTTTTGTATCAAACTCCTCCAGATGCACCAGTTTCACCGGTCGTCTTGCCCTTGTGTATTTGGCGCCTTCGCCGGAATTGTGAACAGCAAGACGGTGGGCTGGATCATTTGTCCACCCACAATAAAATGTTCCATCTGAGCACTCCAGGATATACGCGAAGTTTCCCATCAACCGCCACCTCTTTCTGTTTCCATTTTGGAGCAGGATATGCTTCAGCGTCAAGAAAAGAAAAAGGAGAAAGCAGCGCCTTCTCCTTTTGAATATGGCAGAAAAAAAGGATTTTACGGGAAACGACGATCCTTGTCCTCTTTTAACACTCTGTACATGTAATTGAAAAAGTATTCCCGATCCGCACCCATGGCGAAATAGCAGTTTGGAGCCTCTTTTCTCCATCCGGGAGAGCGAAGATCCACGATCGTTGCTCCATAGCCGAATCCCCGTGATATATCAACATGGACAGTGGTGTGTATTACATTCTTTAAAACTTCCGGATGTAACACCGCACATACAGCAAGGGCATCATTGATAGCCGTAGTGTCTCCATCGGAATCGGCGATCCGATGATCGATCATATCTGCGCAAAGCTTCGCAGGCGGTGTGCCTATAGCACGCATTTTCTCCGCGTCTTCATGTGTACTGACGGCAACTTCTGTGGCATCCAACGGAACCATCGTGATCTTGCAGCCGGATTGGAGGACTATCTCGGCTGCCTCAGGATCCGCCCAGATGTTAAATTCACCTGCAGCGCTCTCGTTTCCGCCAATATGGCTCCCTCCCATCAGGACGATCTCACGGATCTTCGGAATGATGCGGTCTTCGATCCGCATTGCAGCCGCGATATTGGTAAGCGGTCCGACAGGAATCAAGGTGATTTCACCGTCATCTGCTTCCATCAGTGTATCCACCAGCCAGGATACCGCATTTCGGTCGCCCTCTTTTGTGACAGGATCAGGAAGAGGCAGCCTATCCGGATGAAAACTGTATGGATTATGTCCCTCCCTAATCGGCAGCAGGTCAGTCTGCGGAAGATGCGGCGTCAAAGTAGACGCCAGCGGATAGTCACATCCCCGATAAACTTTAACTTTATCCTGCATGCCGCAGCATTCCACGACACGAATACTGTTGTCCGTTGTAAGCTTCACCTCTAGGTTTCCGCTTACTGCCGTGATTCCGAGAAGATCAAATGAAGGATCAAGCATTGCCATTACCAGTGCAATAGCGTCATCGGATCCAGTGTCTACATCCATAATGATCTTTCTTTTGCTTTCCATTTTCATGCCTCACGTATCGTATTCTTATGCGGTCTTCCCTTTACCCGATGCCATTTACGACATCCATGAATCTCTTTACTTTTTCGACATCCCAGCGCCGATGTCCGTGCTGCTGTTTGTCATCAAACTGGAAACAGGAACTCGCAACCGCACCGTCGGCATATTTCAGGATCTCAAGTACGTTCTCCTCGTTCACACTTCCCCCGCAGAGAAGAGGCAGCTGAACATCTGATTCCCCCACAGTCTTAAGGTATTCGAGAGTCTGCCCGTAATTCTTTCCGGTGAGTACAAGAGCATCCGCTCCGGAGCGTTCAGCCCAACCGGCGTGCACATCGATCGGAACCGGCACAAGGGAAAAGCCCTCCCTGTCCTGGCAGTCCGCAAGGATCTTTATATCATTGCATCCCAACATCGTCCGATAATTCTTGGCTTCAATACCGATACCGTTGCGTATGCCTTCACTCTTGAGCATCGCCCCGGAAAACACTTTGATACGGACAAAATCCGCACCGCTTGCCTGCGCTATGGCTATTGCAGCATATGGATCATGAGCCTGGACGATGATGCCAAGTTCAAGATCGGAAAACTCTCTTTTGAGGAGACGTCCGATCGCAGACATCGTTGCGATCGTCTCCGGATATGCCGCACCGGTATTCAGGTTCTCATCCTGTATCATGATCTTGGTCAGTCCACCGTCGATAAACGTTTTTGTGTTTTCTATGGCGTACTCTTCAAGTTCAGAAACGGAGACAGTCGGGTTATTTCTTCCGTAATACGGAAACCAGATCGAAGTCGCGATAAAGGGTTTATCATAATATCTCATTGGATTAACCTCCGATTGTTCTCAGGCGTTCCACCGCCTGGCTACGGGTAATTCTCAGTGATTCTTCCACTCCGAAGTTTTCAATAATGAATGATGAGGATACTGCACCATATTTCGCAGCCTCTACAAAACTTCCGGTCTCTTTCAGACCCACTGTAAATCCTCCGCAGAAACTGTCACCTGCGCCTGTGGGATCCTTCGCATCCACTTTGCAGATCCCGACACGGGTTATTCTGTCTTTGTCTTTTTCATAGACAATGCTACCGTCTCTCCCGACTTTTACACAGGCGTTGTTGGCTCCGTATTCCGAGCAGAGCAAACGGGCAGCAAGTTCCATGTCATCAAAATCCCTACCCATAAGACGCTTGACCTCATCTTCGCTGGGAACAACGATATCCACCAATGAAAACAGTTCAACGATCCGCTCCTTCCAGGATGGATGCAGATAATCCTGGCCAAGATCCATAACGATATGACAGCCTGGATTCGCTTTGCGGAAATACTTCGCATATGCGAGCTGCCTGTCATAATGGCGGGAAGCAATCATGATATAGTTCGCATCGTCATATCTGGAGGGAATGTCAGAGGCTAATGGCGCGAAATCCTCATGCGCCTGAGTGACCATCTCCGGAGTCATAACCGGAAAACCAACGATCACATCATCTCCATCCGCCTCAGGGTCCTCGCTGAAAGTCAGCTCTTTTCTGTCACCACGGGCATCATACAGCATTCCACTGTACATCATGTGACGTTTGTTCACTTCACGAATACCTTCGGTATCGATTCCTGTCCCTTCCAGCTGCTTAACCCATTCACGCGGAAAGTCATAACCGATCCTGGATACGATTCCAATAGATCCGCTTTCCCAAAGATGCATACCCGCAGCACCGTAAGCACAGTTTCCTCCGAATTGCCGAAGCCGTTTGACCCCATCCGAGTTGACAACATTATCTATACAAAGACAACCTAATACAACGAAATCCATTTTTTATCCTATCTTCGGAACCTCTCCGCCTGCTTTGTGCACCATTTCAGCAGAAAGGAAATACCCGAACATCTGAACCGGGACCGACATCAGGTAATTATCAAAGTACTCACTGAAGGTATCGATCACAATAGATTCATCCGCGTTCTCTATGATCTGTTTTGCCCCGCGTGACGTAACTGCAACAACTTTTCCCCCACCGGATTTTGCAGCGTATATAGTCTCCAAAGCGCGGTATTGTGTGGTTCCGTTCGGTGCAAACAGAAACAGGGTATCCCCCTCATGCAGAGAATTATAATGGTGAAACTCTTCCAGCTCGATCGCGAGACTGTAGTTAGGAGTGGACTCCTTTACCTTTGCACAACCATACTCAGCGCAGGTGAAGAATGGTCCACCGCCGGCGAACAAAACCATTTTGCTGTCTACCAGTTCCCGGCCGAGTCTACGGATCTGCGGCTCCACCTCAGCGATGACAGCGCGCATGCGCTCCGGAACAGAATCAAAATCAGCCTGAAGCTTATCATGATCCTCACATGTCCCAAGCAGCTCAGCCAGATCCAATGCAAACTGCTGCACCATTGCCATAGCTGATGTAGACGACTGCGTAGGCCAGCCTTTTCTTTCCGCATGAATGCGGATCTTGGAAGACGCATAGTTCCACAATGGTGATCCAATTGTGTTCGTAAGTGCAAGTGTCTGAGCTCCTTTACTGCGCGCTACAAGAAGACTTTCCACAACGCGGATCGTCCTTCCGCTTGAGGAAAGACAGATCACGAGCGTATTCTCGTCGATCACATCTTTTTCAAAATAACAGAAATCAAGGGCATCCAACACCTGGCAGGGAATCCTCAGCAGGTGCTGCATCATATATTTGCTGCCCCGCAGTGCCGCAACCGAATCCCCGCATCCGACCATGTATATCTGATTCACTTTTCTGGAACAGACCTGCCTTGCAGCCTCACGGATCGAATCGCGCTCTTCCCGTATTGTCTCTGCGATCTTGTCAGGCTGCTCCTTAAGCTCTTTGTATGTGTATGAAACGCGTTTGATCCTTTTCTCATCCAGAGGATCATCTCCCGCTACCAGTTCCCAGGCTGCATCTCCCTCCGCTTCATACATATCGCCGAGCATCTTCTTATCGTCTTCACTAAGGCATGAGTCCGGTCCGAGAAGATTCGGATTCAGTCCATCGATAACGGCTCTACTTGGCATTATTAATACCCTCCTTAAGTGGCTTTTCTTGTAAATGTGTGTTTGACGGCTTCTGTATCTGTGCTTCAATACTTCCGCCGTTAAGGAGTATTGAATCATTCATTATGCGGTTTTTCCGCATTCTGTTTTTTTCAGCGCATCCTTTTTACAGGATATGCATCTCTCAGTCTTCATCTCTCACCGTGTGACTGCCCTGATAGCGCTTTTCCTTTGCCAGCGCCTTCAATGCCTGCCCATTTTTGATCTGCAGATTCCGGACTCCTTTTCTCTCAATGAAGCCTTTATTCACAAATGTCTCAACGAGCCTCATCATTGTTCTGTAACTAATGTTCAGTATCTGCGCGGAGTCGGTGAGCGGGATGCCATAGATTCCTTCTTTGTTCTCCTCAAGCAGAAGAAGCGCAAATCTTTGGTCAGTGGGGAGTATCGCTCTCTGAAGCCGGGTATTGAGTGCGTAATACCGTTTCGTCATTTTCTCTCCGACGAATCTGACAAAACGCTCATCAGCCAAAAGCCGATCCCTATAAGTGGGAAGGAAGATCACGAAAGCGTAACAGTCTGTGTTGCACACAATATTCTCTATGGACGGCTTTCCCCACAGAGAAGACATCTCTCCGTATATCTCCACCTCTTTTACAGGGAAAAAGTCGAATTTGGAGAGTGCTTCTTCGGATAGGTAAGCCCACATACGGACGCCGCCCTCGAACAAGAGATACACATAGTCACCCGTGACGCCTTGGTACAGCAGGTATTCATCTTTGCGCAAAGACACAAGACGAACAAGCTCGTGAACGTCCGCAGAAAAGTACTGCTGTATCCCTGACTTTTTCAGGTAAGATTCGAACAGAGTATTATCGTTGATGAACTTCATGCTTACACCCGATCTCCCTGTAGTTGAAGCAAAGCGCTAAAAATCATATCACAAGCATTTGGAATACACATGGGCATTGGCCCACGTTCTGGAGACAGATCCAGTACAATAGTATTTTGAAAGAACAAATGGGTCAAACTCTGCTACAAGTCCGACCCATTTCATTCATGCGTTTCAGAGCGTAATCAGCGAGATCGAGATCCGCATTAGCCCCTCAGGCAACATCAGATCAACCGATCGGCTGATAGTTGATGGTACGGGTAGAGAGGATAGCAGTAAGCTCTTCGATGCTTAAGCCATAACCATGTTCAACTTCGAGTTTTCCGGACAGGATGTCAGCATTGATCTGATCGAGAATATCCTGAGCTTCCTGGCTTGCGTTAGCACGGAAGAATTCGTTATCCGCTGCTCCGACGACTCCTTCGGCAATACCGACTGTGCGGTTTCCGAGCTCAGGCGTTCCGCCGTTAACAAGGACTCCGATAACATCATATGCCGGCTTTGCGACGTGCTTTACAGCACTGGTAAGAATGGTATCTGCAGTCTCCTGTTTATCTGCATTGGCAAAAATTGCATACTGGTCTGTATCGACACCGATTGCCCAGATGCCTTCATTGCCTGCATCTCTCAGTTCATTGACAGCGACAAAGACACCGTCTCCGGACTGGCCAGCAACTCCGTGGAAAATGTCACATCCATAGTTGTTGAAGAAAGACATCGCGATCTCTTTCGCTTTGGCGGGGTCATTCCAGGGGTCATTTCCCGCAATCCAGCTGTAAGCTGTGGTCGCGTCCGGATCCGCATACTGAACTCCGCTAGTCCAGCCTACGAGGAAGTCATACAATGTCGAATTCTCTTCTCCGCCAATCCATCCGGTAACTTTTGATGTGCTCTCCACTCCGGCAACAGCACCGGTGACAAAGTCGCACTCGTTATTTGCAAAACAAATGGAAAGGATGTTCGCATTGGGGACATAATCTGTGTCGCCACAGTCGAACATGTAGAAGATCGTATCAGGATAGCTCAAGGATTCTCTGTCCAGCATCGCTTTCAGGTCAGCCTTGTATTCACAGCAGACCATATCATAACCAGACTGCGCAGCTTCGCGGACACCGTTGATAACGCCGTCATCGCCGACCTGCTGGATATCCAGTTCAATCCCGAAATCAGCTTCAGCTTCTCTCAACCCTCTGGCACACTCATCACTGAATGAGTTGTCTCCCAGATAACTTGCCACAAAGCAGACTCTGATCTTCTTAGCGGGTTCTTCGCTTTGTTCTCCTGCGTTATCATCAACGGGAGCAGTATTGTTATTCCCGCAACTGACGAGAGCAAAAGAAAAAGCTAAAACGAGTATAAGTGCCAATAACTTTTTCATATCATTTTCTCCTATTAAATAATGTTCGTAACGAACGCATTACAACAGTATTTTATTTCAGGAGAATTGAAATAAATGTGTCAACTGGCATATTTATTAGACAAAAAAATGTGGACATTTTGGGGAATTTGACAGAATCAGCAGAGAAGCATTGCAAAAAAATGTAGTCCTTGCATAACCCCATACATTTTTCCCCACGGAAAAGCAAAATATGTGGTACACTCACGGGAAATCGTGTATAATTACGTTACTTAAGTACTATAATATCAAGCAAAACTGCGCAAGCCCCCTTTTGCACGCCCCTCTCACCTTTATCAGTTCTGGCGGGGCGCTTTTTGTTCCAAAAAATGTTATAGCAAGGGAGAACATTGCATGTACTGCAGAAAAGCGACCATCATTAATCCTTCGGGGCTCCATGCCAAACCGGCTTCCGTTTTTGTGCGTGAGGCCAAAAAATACAATGCCCAGATCGTAATTGCCAACCTGGAACTTCCCGACACCATTCCGGTGAATGCCAAGAGCGTTATGCCCCTTCTCTCACTGGGGATCGGCCCGGGATGCAAAGTTGAACTGGCTGCTGATGGCGAAGACGAAGTTCAGGCGGTTGATGACCTCATCGCCCTTATCGAGAGTGGACTTGGCGAAACTCCCTTATGTTCTGAGACTGCAGAGGAAAAAAGGGAGACCGATGACTGACAGCAAAAAATTGTTTATTCTCACCGGGATCATCTCCAACTTCTGGTATACCGTAATTGAGAGCCCGATCTCAGACAAAGTTCTATACGGTACCTGGCTGACTGCCTTATACCCTTCTGCTTTTATCCCGAGTTATATCATCGGACTCATTCTTACACTGTGGGTACCCTGTGACAAATGGGCCGGCAGAATACAGGAAAAGATGTTTCCCGCGACGCTTAAGAGCAAATGGAAACAGATCGTATTTTATTTTCTGTTCGCCGTAATTTTTGAATTTATATATGGTCTGCTTTGCAGGATCTACTTTGTGTTACTGCTCCCATCCGGTGATCATAGTCTATTCACCGTATTGTCCGAGTTTTTCAGGACCTACTATCTCTGTCTGATCTCCAATACGCTGATCAGTCTTTTCCTTCTCTCTCCGTCGGAAAAACTGGCAAAGAAGATCCTGAAACAGTAACTGATGTTTTCATAAAAATGATCCGTCCGGGCTTTATGGTCCGGACGGATCTTTCGTACTCAGGATCTTGTATACAGTTTGGCGAGACCTCCTTCCGATGTCTCCCGGTATCCGATGTGGATATGCTTACCCGTTTCATACATCGTAGCGACCACCAGGTCAAAACTGATCTTTCTGCTTCCTGACAGGAAACGTGCCAGTGAGACAGCGTTGATCGCCCTCATCGCCGCGACGGCGTTCCTCTCGATGCAGGGTATCTGGACCAGCCCCGCGATGGGGTCGCAGGTGAGTCCGAGATGGTGTTCCAGCGCGACCTCCGCCGCATATTCGATCTGCTCGATGCTCATTCCGTGCAGTTCTCCCAGCGCAGCAGCAGCCATGGAACATGCGGTGCCGATCTCCGCCTGACACCCGCACTCCGCGCCGCTGATGGAGGCGTTTTTCTTTACAAGATTTCCGATCAGTCCTCCAACCGCCAGCGCGCTGAAGATCTGATCGTCAGAATATCCTTCTTTCTGCTGGGCGTAGATCAGAACCGCAGGCACAACGCCGCAGGAGCCGCATGTCGGCGCCGTGACGATCATTCCGTTCGCCGCGTTCATCTCGCTGACCGCGAATGCGTACGCACACACCAGACGGTTCTCATGTGTCGCCTCGTCCTCTTTATCATACACGCCGTTGTACAAGGCATGTGCTCTTCTTTCCACTTCCAGACCGCCCGGAAGGATCCCCGTCTTGCCGATACCCCTTCGCGCAGCCTCCCGCATCACGGTCCACACCTCCCGGAGATGATCGTTCAGATCCGGTTCATGAGAATAGATGTAGTCCGCCAGTGTCCATCCCTTTTCCGTACAGACACGGCGGATCTCCTCAAAGGAGTTTTCGCTGTAGACCTCCAGGCGTTTTTCCTGCGGCTGTCCTTCCACCACGATGTCACCGCCACCGACCGACAGCACACGAAGAAATCCGATCCGCTCATTGTCTTTGAAAGCGGCAAGTTCCAGGGTGTTCTCGTGAGCAAGTTCCTGCGTCTCCGTATCAAAGAACACTGTACAGGGCTTCGGTCTGAAGCTCTTGATCACAGCACGGTCCGTACCATGTCCTTTTCCGGTCTTGGCGAGGCTTCCGAAAAGCGTGACCTCGAAGCGATCCGCTTCCGGATACCGGTTCTGCATCAGCTCAGCCGCCCTCACAGGTCCCATCGTATGGGAGCTGGAAGGACCTCTTCCGATCTTGTATATCTCGCGTATGCTCTTCATTGATCTTCCCCCCCTGCATCCATTATAACGCACGTGCACGATTCAGGCAGAAACAAAACGAATATAATCGTAAGATATCACCCTGCATGTTATAATGTGCATTAGACAGGAACGGAGGTTCAGTATGGCAGAAAGAAAGAAAAGAAGTACGCGCAGAAAAAAAGCGGACCCCAAGAAAAACGAGATTCTTTTTTCGATCCTGAATGCAGATTTATCTGATCGGGTCATTTTGAGCTCATTGGACCATGATCCTCAGGACGATGAAGACGCCAAAGCCCTGAAGTGGTGTCAGAACGTTTTCCAGGATGAAAACGGAATGGTGTATGAAGAATATCTCGTTTCCTTCCTTATGGACACATACTCCCTGTGTCAGAATGGATTGAGAATGTTTGAGGACATATCCGCTCAGTACGCCGGTCATCTGGACGAGAGAGACTCCGGCGCACTCGATCTCATAACGCGGACTTTCAGCGATTTGCTCGTGAACATCCTGAGCACCTTGATGGAACTGGAACGTTTTATCTCTCTTGACTCAGCAGTGTACGAGCCCGAAAACAAGGAAAGCGCAGAAGATGCTCTCGATACGCTGTACGTCACGCTCACCGAGTTGAAAGAGATCGCAGATACCATCGACCATGTTTCCATTCTTGCCGATGAATTGTTAGAAAAGCTGGACGCCTACGACGACGATCCCAGAACGATCCGGATCTTCCCCGATAGCCATCCCCGTTTCAACAACTAGCCCACTCAAGCAGAGGTTATTCGTATGGATAAAAAGAACATTTCAGAAATTCAGTCCCAGCTGGATTCACTGGATCCGCATGAGGGACGGCAATATACGGGATTGAGGGAGCAGGTAGACAACCTGATCCACTCCCTGTTTTCCGCTTTGTTCCCCAGATACTACAGGCTGGATCCCCTCGCTCCTTCCGGCGAACACAGCACCGAGGCGGTAGCCCGCTATCTTCTCGCCGCCCTCTCCTACGTCACCGAGACCGAAGATGAGGCCCAGTATTACAGCGACCGGATCCTTGAGAGACTGCCGGAGATCAAGAGAGTCCTTCTCAGCGATGTGCAGGCCGCCTATGAGGGGGACCCTGCCGCCAAGAGCACAGACGAAGTCGCCCTGACCTACCCGGCTTTTACGGCCATCTCCATCTACCGTATCGCTCATGAATTCTATCTTCTTCAGATCCCGCTGATCCCACGTATGATGACAGAGTATGCTCACAGGGAGACCGGAATCGATATACATCCCGGCGCCAGGATCGGAAGCCGCTTCTTTATCGACCACGGCACCGGTGTCGTCATCGGTGAAACGACGGTGATCGGCGAACACGTCAAGCTGTACCAGCATGTAACGCTCGGCGCCAAGAGCTTCGAGGTCGGTGAGGACGGGACACTGGTCAAAGGGATCAAACGTCACCCGAACATCGGGAACGACGTTGTCATCTATGCAGGTGCGACCATCCTCGGAGGAACGACGACCATCGGTGACGGATGCGTCATCGGAGGAAACGTCTGGCTCACCCATTCCGTCCCCGCCGGTGAGACCGTCATCGCCAATGTGGCGAAAGAGAGAAAAAACACACAGAATCCTGCTCAGGACGTCTGATCAGAGAGAGACAGAGGTTAAAATATGGATACTACACTGGTATGCGGGCACCGCAACCCCGACACCGACTCCATCGTCTCCGCCATGGCATATGCCAGCCTGCGCAATGCGCTGGGTGAAAACGGATATGTGGCCGCACGACTCGGGCACATGAACGACGAGAGCACATTCCTGCTCAAGAAGTTCGGTTTTGAGCCTCCCCTTCTCATTTCGAACGTACGCACCCAGGTAAAGGACATCGAGTATGACCAGCCCCCTCTCCTGGGAAAGGAAGTTCCGGTGAGCCATGCCTGGGATGTTCTTCAAAGCGAGATCGGAAACCACGCTTCTCCCATCACAAATGAAGACGGAACTCTCTATGGTATGATCACCGCGGGAAGCATCGCGGAGACGGATATGGACTCCGCTGCCTCTCCCCATGTGGAAGACATTCCGATCTTCAACCTTCTCGCTGCGCTGGAAGGAAGGGTCATCAACAACGACGAGGATGTCTTCGACGGGATCTCCGGTGAAGTCGTTATTGCTCTTCCCACAGCAGGAAATATCATTCACAGTCTGAAAAAGGAATCCATCGTCATCTGCGGACAGCAGCCGGATGTGGTGGAAGAGGCCCTGAAGATCGGCGTCAACTGTATCATTCTCTGCCAGACCGACCTTCCCGAGACATATCTCGGCATCTCCTCCCAGACCTGCATTATCTCCACACCCTGCGACGCATACCGTGCTGCCCGGATGCTCTACCAGTCCATTCCGGTGAGCCGTGTAGCAGACACTTCTGACCTTGTCACTTTCCATCTGAACGATTATCTGGACGATGTCCGCGACATCATCACCCAGAGCCGTTTCCGCAGTTACCCGATCCTGGATGAGAACGAGCATGTAGTCGGAACGCTCAGCCGCTACCATTTGCTGCGTCCGAACCGCAAGCGACTTGTCCTCGTGGACCACAATGAGATGAGCCAGACTGTTCCCGGTATCGAGCAGGCGGAGCTGGTTGGGATCATCGATCACCACCGCCTCGGAGACGTTCAGACCGGGTACCCCTGCTTCATGCGGAATGAACCAGTCGGCTCCACAGCCACGATCATCGCCACCATGTACCAGGAGCACGGACTGATGCCGAGCACGCAGCTTGCCGGGCTGATGGCTGCCGCTATCATCAGCGACACCGTCATGTTCAAGTCCCCTACAGCTACTCCCAGGGACAAACGGATGGCGGAACGCCTTGCCCGTATCGCCGGCATCGATCTGGAAGAACTGGGAAAAGAGGTCTTCACCGCTGCGGTAGGTACAGACAAGTCGGCGGACGCCCTCCTCAAGACCGACTTCAAGGAATTCCACATTGCCGATCACAAGATCGCGATCAGCCAGATCACCACAATGGACTCCGGCGCCTTCCTGGACAGAAAGGAAGAGTTCCTGAAGGTCATGGGAAAGATGCGGACCACCAAGGAGTACGACATGGTCCTGCTCATGGTCACCGACGTTCTCAAGGAAGGAACAGAGCTGATCTTCTCCGGAGATGCAGATATCATCAAACAGGCCTTCTCCGATCAGAAAGTAAAGACAGATCATGTGTTCCTGAAGCGCGTGATGTCCCGCAAGAAACAGGTCGTTCCCGCCCTTGCCCTCCTCTGGGGCTGATCTCTCATACACAAAGAAAGTCCCTGCACCCAACTTCGGATGCAGGGACTATTTTTCGTTTCGATCAGCCCATATTCAGGTCTTTTTTGATGGATTCATGGCGTCCTTTGGACTGCACAGCCCAGTTTGGTCCTTTGGCATACAGTTCCGCCAGTTCCGCAAGTGCAGAGGGAACATCGATCCCCTGGGGACACGCATGGGTGCACTGCCCGCATCCGATGCACGCTGAAGGTCTCTTGTCCTCATCCAGTCCGTCCAGCCTCATAGAGGAAGTGAGGGAACTGCTGAACTTGTAATCGTTGTAGCATTCCAGAAGATAAGGAATATTCAGCTCCATAGGACATCCTGCACAGCAATACCGGCATCCCGTACAGGGAACACCTTTTTTAAGGCTCTCCGCGATCTCGAACAGGAGCGTCTCCTCCTCCGCCTTCAGCGGCCACTCCTTCTCAAAAGTATTCAGGTTGTCTTCCACCTGACTTACTTCGTTCATGCCGGACAGGATGACTTTGACATTGGGAAGGCCCTGTAAAAAGCGGAAAGCATAGGAAGCATCACTGGCTTCAGGATCATTTTTCACGAGAAGAGCATGGTTCTCCTCCGAAAGCTTCGCGAGTTTTCCGCCGCGGCAGGGCTCCATGACCCACACGCCAAGTCCGTGCGCTGTTATGATATCGTATTTTCTCTTCGCGTCCTGTAAGGTCCAGTCAAGATAGTTACACTGGATCTGTACAAACTCAAACTCTCCCTCGTGTCTCGTCAGGAATTCTTCCAGAAGTTCCGGTCCGCCGTGGAAAGAAAAACCGAGGTGACGGATCTTTCCTTCTTCCTTCATCTTTACGATATCGGGGATGATGTGATACTCCTGACTCTCATAGATCTTCACAGACCACTCCGTGATGTTGTGAAGAAGATAGAAATCGAAGTAGTCCGTCTCGCACTTGGACAATGAGACATTGAAAAGTGCGATGTTGTCCACCGGTCCGGGAAGAGAGTGCCCGGGGAACTTATCCGCGATATAGTAGCTGTCTCTCGGATATTTTTTAAGAGCCTTCGTCATGGCGATCTCTGATTTGCCGTCCAGGTAGGGATAAGCTGTATCAAAATAATTGACGCCCCTCGAGATCGCGAGGTCAAACATCTCGTTCACTTTTTTCTGATCGATCTCCCCTGTTTGCGGATCCAGCGCAAATCTCATGCACCCGAATCCAAGTCTCGACAGTTTAAGTCCCTGAAAATCGCTGTAGATCATGGTATCTCCTCCTCTGTAATCATCATTGCCTCTCTCATTATACTTTGCCCATGGATTTCGGCGCTATACGTTTTCTTTGCGAAATGCGTCACCCTAGATGAGCAGGTTCTCTCTCCTTTGCGAACGCGAGCAGTTCCTCCTCCGCAGCGCACCCGCCCTGTCCGCCCACATGCATGCAGCAGTAAGCTCCGGCAGCGCATGCCATCCTCAGGGACTCCTCATAATCCTTTCCCTTCAGCCGGCTCGCAAGGAAAGCGCCGGCAAACGAGTCGCCGGAGCCTGTGGAGTCAATGACCTCTTCCACCCGGAAAGCGGGACAGAAGTATTCCCGTTCTTTCGTGTAACAATGTGCTCCCTTCTCCCCGTTCGTGACACAAACAAATTCACAGCCCCTGTTGAGAAGGACGTTCTTCGCTTCCTCTCCGATACATTGTGAAAGTCTTCCGTAATCGGTTCGGTTGATGAAAAGCCCATCCGCAAGATCCAGAAGCATCTTCGCTCTGGCGGGATCGTCGTACTGACTGGTCCCGTCAAAGATCATCTTCGCTCCGTGTCTCCTGGCCTCCCGGATCGGCTCAAAATCCGAGAAAGAGCGGTTCATAATATGCATTAAAGAGTACATGTACCGGGATCCGTTCAGAAGTTTCTGTATGTGGGTGTCCACATCATAATGCGGACGTACCGGATCGATGACGATCATGGTCCGCTTTTCGGCTCTGTTGAGGATCACGACCTTCCCGCAGGTGCAATCTGATCCAAACTTTATCGGTTCGGTATCCACGCCCCATTCTCTCAGAGTGCCGAGGATGATTCCCGTTTCCTTTTCATCAGGATTGAGATAGTCCAGAGCCTTGACCTGAGCTCCAAGAGACGACGCGACACATCCCACGTTGAGAGGCGGGCCGCCCGCCATCCGATCCAGTTCTTTTCCGTGGGTGAAATCCCCTTCCTCCGGATAATGATCAATAGCGTAGAACAGATCGACCGAACTGCCCAGTATTAGAGTCAAATAACCTTCCATCCGCGATCCCTCCTTTGCTCCTATTTTATCATAGCTAAAGGCCGGCAGCATCGCCCTGCGGCGTGCTCCGGCCTTATCCCATTCCAAAATATTCTCAGTCCTGTTCATACATCCGGATGACGCGCTCAACCTCATTCCAGAATTCAGGAAGCTCCGTGCGAAGTCCGACCATGGCGTTGGGCTTTTTTCCGCATCGGCCGTTAAAATCCACAACCGTCCTTCCATAACAGGGACCACGGCTGAGATCCACTTCCACGTATGTCTCACGCATGGTAAAAAACTCCGGATGCACAAGATACATCACCGCTGTAACGTCATGGACCGGTCCCCCGTTCAGTCCGTTGATCCTCTGGGACTGGAACGTGAACCGCATGATATCCCCGAAGAGTTTGCCCGCCCTGTTTCCGATGCCCTCCATCCTTTCGATGATCTCCATCGTGGCGATCGTCTGATTCGTCAGGTCCAGCCCCATCATCACGATAGGAACTCCGGAGGTAAACACGACATGCGCGGCTTCAGGGTCGGCGTGGATATTGAATTCCGCTGCCGGAGTGACGTTTCCCAGACCTGCCGCCCCGCCCATGAGAGAGATCATCCGGATCTTTTCCGCGATCCTCGGTTCCATCCGCAGCGCCATCGAGATATTGGTGAGCGGTCCGACCGGAACGAGAACGATATCGCCGTCACTTTCCATCAGGGTCCGAATGATATACGATACCGCATGCTCTTTCTCCGCCTGCCTGGTCAGTTCATCGAAAACCGGGCCGTCAAGTCCGCTCTTCCCGTGGATGTCTCCGGCGGTGACCTGATCGCGAACCAACGGCAAGGACATTCCGCCGTATACCTTCACATCCAGACCGAGATGCTGACATACATGCAGCGTATTGGGAAGTGTCTTGTCCAGCGTCTGGTTACCCGCCACCACCGTCACTCCCAACAGTTCAATGTCAGGATGCTTTGCTGCCACCATCAGCGCGATCGCATCGTCATGTCCGGTATCACAATCCAGGATCATCTTGACCTTTTCCATGTCCAATTCCTCCTCATTTTTCTTTGCAAATGCATTATAATGGGACGGAGAAGGACACAAATACGATATTTATCCTATTTTAGGTGAAAAAATGGAAATTCTTCACAACAGAGATCAGCTTATTACTGCGCTGGACAATCAATTCCTTACCGATCTTATACCGAACGAGATACGGCAATATGCTATGCTCGTCCGGTACAGTCCCGGCGAGACACTGATCCGGCAGGGCAGCACACCAGTTAACCTGTACTGTCTTATCCAAGGGAGATGCAGCGTGCACACCTACCTTTCGAACGGAAAGCGAATGGTCCTCTCCTCTCTGAACGCGCCATGTCTCATCGGAGAGATCGAGCTGCTGGAAATGTGTGATACGACATTCAGCGTGAAAGTGCTGGAAAAAAGCACCCTTCTTGCCTTTCCCCTGTCGCTTTGCAGAAACACGCTGATCAATGACAACCGCTTTTTGCGAAAACTTTGCATCCTGATCGCCGACAAGGAGAAGCGAAACGCCCGCAGACTGATGATCTCCGGCGGCTTTCCTCTGGAATACAGGCTGGCGGAGTTCATTTTGAACAATTGCGAAGAGGACGATCTGAAACTCAAAAAAGTCGAGATAGCGGAAACACTGGGCGTATCGTACCGGCATCTGGAGAAAGTGATGGCTGACTTTGTTTCTGGCGGATATCTCCAAAAGGAGAAGCTGGTCTACCACCTGGAGAACAGGCCAAAACTGGAATCTCTCGCAGCACATCTCTCCATCGACTGAAACAAAAACAGTGCAGATCCTTTCCTTAACGGAAAGAGTCCGCACTGTTTTGATCATATGTCATTTATAATTTCGCATCGTCTCCTGAACGAGACGGACGAATCCGGGATAATCCAGCCGCATCGCCACATGGGTGTTCGGTGCTTTTCCCCTGAACGGACTTCCCTCCTCAGGACCGTCCCAGCGGGCAGTCGAAGTGAGATCGATATCCGCGTCTCTCCTGGATGTCTGCAGGAAACGAAGATCCGTGACCGTCATCCCACGAGTCAGAGTTCCGTTCAGTTCGATATCCACGTGCAGATAAGCGGATTCGATCAGTGACGGATCGATGAGCCACGCTACCGCACAGGCGTCATGGAGACGGGCATCTCCTCCCCTGGCAAAAAAGTCGCACAGCTCGGCGCTGAATACCGCGGCATGTGTTCCGATCTCACGCAAGCCCTCGATGAATGCATGATCCACCGGGCACTGCCTGGTCAGGTTCACCCCTACCATATGCAGGTCGATCCCGCTGTGAAAGACCTTATATGCCGCTTCCGCGTCCACCCAGATGTTGAACTCCGCTGCAGGAGTCCAGTTTCCCGCATAGGCTCCTCCGCCCATGATATACAGACCCGCGGCCTTCTGAGCGATTCGCGGTTCCCGGTTCAGAGCCGCTGCGATATTGGTCAGCGGTCAGGTTGCGATGAGCGTAACATCATCCGTATTCATCACCGTTTCCACAATGAAGTCCACCGCGTGCTTCTTTTCCGGCTTGCGCAGCGGCTCAGACACGACATGCCCGTCCATTCCGCTCTTGCCATGAACATTCGGCGCAGTGACCAGCTCATGCGTGGATGGCCCTGCTTGGCCAGGATAAACTGGGATCTCGGTATGTCCGATCTGTTCCAGCACAACGAGGGCATTTCTCGTCACGTTGGGAAGATAGCCGTTTCCTCCCACTGTCGTGACTCCCAGAAGATCCAAATGCTGCGCCGCCAGCATGATCGCAAACGCGTCATCATGCCCCGGGTCGCAATCCAGTATCACTTTTCTCATATTCGTTCCTCTTTCCGAACAGGGAGAGCGTTTACCACATGGCAAATGCTCTCCCTGATGATCTCACCTATTGCTTGTTTTCGAATGCCTTGAGCGCTCTTGCGCCGATATCATGGCGATAAAACTCATTGTCGAAATGGACATGATCCACGACGTCATAGGCATTCCGGATCGCCTCAGGCAAAGTGCTTCCGACTCCGGAACATCCGACGACACGCCCTCCGTTGGTCACGAGAACACCGTCCTTGATCTTCGCTCCTGCAACGAACACTCTGTCCTTTACCTCATCCTCGATCACCAGCGGATAGCCCTTCTCATAGGATACCGGATAACCTTCGGAAGCCATAATGACACAGCATGCGTTTCCGTCCCGGAATTTTACCTCTGTTTCCGCAAGCGTCCCGTCCGTTGTGGCCTGCATCACAGTAAGAAGGTCGCTTTCAAGCAGCGGGAGAACGACCTGCGTCTCCGGATCTCCGAAACGGGAGTTGTACTCCACAACTTTGGGGCCGTCTTTTGTCAACATCAGGCCGAAATACAGACATCCCTTGAAGGTCCTTCCTTCCTTGTTCAGCGCGTCGATGGTAGGGAGGAAGATCCTCTCCATGCACTGCTGCGCGATCTCCTCGGTGTAATAGGGGTTCGGTGCGACCGTTCCCATTCCCCCGGTATTCAGTCCGGTATCGTTGTCACCGGCCCTCTTGTGATCCATGGAGGACACCATCGGCTTGACGACCTTTCCGTCGGTGAAGGACAGCACCGTCACTTCGGGTCCTTCCATGAATTCCTCTATTACGATCTGATTTCCGCTGGCTCCGAATGCTTTGTCAAGCATGATCTCCCTGACCGCATCGTATGCTTCTTCCCTGGTCATGGCGATGATCACGCCCTTTCCGAGAGCAAGTCCGTCTGCTTTCACCACGGTGGGGATCGGAGCAGTCTTCAGGTATTCCAGCGCCTTGTCCGCATCGTCGAATGTCTCATACGCTGCGGTAGGTATTCCGTATTTCTTCATCAGGTTTTTGGAAAAGACTTTGCTTCCCTCAATGATCGCTGCGTTCGCCCGGGGTCCGAAACAGCGAATCCCTTTTTCTTCCAGTGCGTCAACGCATCCCAGTACAAGTGGATCGTCAGGTGCTACAACGACATAGTCTGCCCGGTTCTCCACGCAGAATTTCACGATTCCGTCGATATCCTTTGCCCCGATGTCCACACAGGTCGCGTCCATTGCGATACCGCCGTTACCCGGCAATGCAAATACCTCCGTGACCTCTTTATTCTCACGAAGCTTCTTGATGATGGTATGCTCCCTGCCGCCGCTTCCTACTACTACAACTCTCATGATTCCACCCGCGTTCGCGGTCTCCTTCTTATATTTTCCAAGAAACAATTTAATTGTACCTGTGCATGTTTTTAATAACAAGAAAAAGATGGGAACCGGGGTTTCCCATCTTTTGTGGTTCAGGATCACTTGTTGGAGAGATACTCGTCGATCGCCTTGGCTGCGACCTTACCTGCTCCCATTGCGGAGATGACCGTAGCCGCTCCGGTGACCGCGTCACCGCCTGCATATACGCCGCTGCGGGAGGTCAGTCCGTCTTCATTGACGATGATGCCACCATGGTTATTTACTTCCAGGCCTTCCGTCGTATTCTTGATCAGCGGGTTGGGCGAAGTGCCGATCGCCATGATCACCGCAGTAACATCGAGGTCGAATTCGCTTCCCTCCACCGGGATCGGACGGCGGCGGCCTCTTGCGTCAGGCTCACCCAGCTCCATGCGGATGCAGCGGATCCCGGTCACGAACCCGTTTTTCGGGTCCCGCGGATTCTCGGGATTCTCATACCCGAGGATCTCCACAGGGTTGCACAGCAGTCTGAAGTCGATGCCTTCTTCCTCGGCATGCTCAACTTCCTCTTTTCTCGCAGGAAGCTCGGTCATGGAGCGGCGGTACACGATATATACCTTCTCCGCTCCGAGTCTCAACGCAGTCCTCGCCGCGTCCATGGCAACATTTCCGCCGCCTACGACCGCCACTTTGCCGCCCTTCATGATCGGAGTATCCGGATGATCCAGATACGCCTTCATAAGATTGCTTCTGGTGAGGAACTCATTGGCGGAATAGACGCCTTTCAGGCTCTCTCCGGGGATACCCATGAAGTTGGGAAGGCCGGCACCGGATCCGACGAAGACCGCCTCATATCCCATCTCAAACAATTCGTCGATGGTCAGCGTCTTGCCGATGACCACATTGGGCTCCACATCAACGCCAAGCGCCTTCAGTGTCTCCACCTCTTTCGCGACGATCTTCTTGGGAAGACGGAATTCAGGAATTCCGTACACCAGAACACCGCCTGCGGTGTGGAGAGCTTCGTATACTGTGACCTTGTATCCTTTTTTCGCCAGGTCTCCGGCGCAGGTAAGACCGGAAGGACCGGACCCTACGATCGCTACCTTGTGACCGTTGGACTCCGGAACAACGGGAGCTTTTTCGGAATGGGCATTGTGCCAGTCCGCGACAAAGCGCTCCAGACGGCCGATTCCGACCGGTTCAAAGCGGATCCCCAGTGTGCATTTGCTTTCGCACTGAGTCTCCTGGGGGCAGACGCGTCCGCAAACAGCAGGAAGGGACGATGTCTGGGAGATGATCTGGTAGGCACCTTCAAAATCCCCTTCCTTCACCTTTGCGATGAACTCCGGAATATGAATATTTACAGGGCATCCCTGAACACAGGGCTGATTCTTGCAGTTGAGACATCTGGACGCCTCTGCCAGAGCGATCTCTTCACTGTATCCGAGGGCAACTTCCTGGAAGTTGTGCGCCCGGACTTCCGGTGCCTGGGTCGGCATCTCATGTTTCTTGGGATCTATAGCCATTCCTATGCCTCCTTTGTGCGGAAGAGATTGCAGGTCTCCTCATATGCGTGGCGCTCGAACTCTGCGTACATTCTGCCCCTGGACATCGCTTCATCGAAATCGACTTCATATCCATTGAAATCGGGGCCATCGACGCAGGCGAACTTGGTCACTTTCTTTCCATCCTGGTTGAGGGTCAGACGGCATCCGCCGCACATACCCGTTCCGTCGATCATAATGGGGTTCATGGAAACGGTGACAGGAACACCGAAGGGTTTCGCCGTCAGGACCACGAATTTCATCATGATAAGGGGACCGATCGTGATGATCTCATCGAACTGCTCACCGCTCTCCAGCATTTCTTTGAGGGGCACGGTGACGTTGCCCTGTCTCGCGTAGGAACCGTCATCGGTCATGACGACGAGCCTGTCGGAACAGGCGCGGAACTCATCCTCAAGAATCAGCAGATCCTTGTTCCTGAATCCGATGATGCTGGTAACCTCCGCCCCGAGGCGGTGGAACTCCTGCGCCACAGGCATGGCGATTGCGCATCCAACGCCGCCACCCACGATGCAGACCTTTTTCAGGCCTTCCGTATGTGTAGCGACACCGAGGGGACCGACGAAGTCCTGAATGCACTCGCCCTCATTTTTGTGGTTCAGTTTCTCAGTCGTAGCGCCTACGATCTGGAAAATGATCTTTACAAGTCCCTTTTCCGGATCCGTACCAGCAACGGTGAGAGGGATCCTCTCCCCTTCCTCATCCACACGAAGAATGATGAACTGACCCGGCTTTGCCTTTTTAGCAACCAGCGGCGCTTCGATCTCCATCTGGGTGACAGTTGGATTCAAAGGCTTCTTGGAAGCGATCTTATACATTGGTCATTCCTTTCTTAATACCTTATGATTTCAATTGCAAATAATAGCCGCAGAGATGCGGCTATTATTCAGTCATTTCCCTTTTCAGTAATTATACTACACAATTATCCCTGATGGATGATCACATTGCAGTGTATCCGCCATCAACAGGCAGGTTTACACCGGTCACATAGGAGGACGCTGGAGAGGAAAGGAACAGAACGGCTGTATCCAGTTCTCCCTCGTGGCCGTAGCGCTCTTCCGGGATCATGGTCTTAGCGTTCTGCTGGAAGAAATCGGAATTCAGTGTATCCACGGTGAGAGGAGTATAGAAATATCCGGGGCAGATCGCGTTTACGGTGATGGAATATTTGCCCCACTCTGCCGCCAGAGCGCGTGTCAGGTTGACCACACCGCCTTTTGCAGCGTGATAAGGAGCGGAACCCGCGATCTTGTTGCCTACAAGTCCGTACATAGACGCGATGTTGATGATACGGCCGTATTTGGCGGGGATCATCGCCTTCTTCGCAACAGCCCTTGCCACGCGGAAAGAGCCAAACAGGTCGATGTTCATCTCATTGTTGAACTGATCGTCGGTGATATCCTCAGCGGGAGCAACCGCGCCGGTTCCGGCGTTGTTCACCAGGATATCGATCCTGCCGAATTTCTCGAGCACCTCGTCGACCATGGCTTCCACATTGGCTGTATCGGTGATGTCGCAGCGGACCGGGAGCGTCTCAACACCGAACTCCGCGGTGATCTCCTTCGCGACTTCCTCGATCATGTTCTGTCTGCGCGCCACAACGACGATCCTGGCACCCTGGCTTGCCAGCGCCTTCGCCATCTGCACACCGAGTCCGGAGGAGCATCCCGTAACGATCGCTACCTGTCCATTCAAATCAAAATAGTTTTTCATAGTTAATTCCTTTCAATCATTGATCTGAATACATTGTACAACGTCCTGTTTTTGATTTCAATACCATATGTATCGATATTATAAGTATTTATTAGTTAGCCGAGGGTGTTGCTACGTTTTTTCGTTGATCCTATAATGGATGTATCCTATCCGGAAGAGGTGACCACCACATGATCCGTCCCATATTGACCTACACAGTCGGAGCCGACAATAATCCCAGAGTCCTGCAGGAAGAAACACGAAGGGTGACCGATTTTTCTTCCGAGGAAGTCAAGGCCTGTATCCGGGATCTGACTGACACCCTCGCAGATTTCATCGCGAAGAACGGAAACAAGAGGGGGATCAGCGGGCTGTCCGCCACGCAGATTGGCTCGGATCTCGCGATCTCGGTCGTCCAGACCACCGAGCGGCTTTACACCCTCATCAATCCCGTGGTCATAGAGGAGCGCGGAAAAGAGCGATTGTTCCGCGTAGGATGCTTCAGTCTCTTCGAGTACCGGGCCATGGTACGGTACAACGATGATGTGGTGATCGAATACCAGGATGAAACAGGCTCCTTTCACAGAGAAGCATTCAAGGGGGACCGCTCCTGCATCATGCAGCACGAGATCGACCATCTTCATGGATGGCTCCTCTTTGAGCGCCTCCCCCGCAAAGAGAAGGATCTTTTCATACCGGGAGATCTGCCGAAAACAGAAAACACGGTTCCTGTCACCTGGAGATACAGTGGCCTCTTCAATGACTATTCGGATTATCTGGCCGTTGTTGACAACGAGTCCTCCCGTCTTTCTTCTCTTATCTCAGCCATAGAAGAAAAAACGCCTTCCGGCGGAAAGATCCTTGAACTGGGAAACGGAACCGGCGCAGCTTCAGTCGTCCTCAGCGGGAAAGGTTATTCGGTCACCTGCTGTCAGGAAGACAACGACATGCTGGAGCTTGACCGCAATATCGGAGAGACAAATGGTGCCTCCGTGCGCTATCTGCTCCGTACGTCACTTCCGGAAAACGAAAGATTTGATACTGTTTTTTCTGCAGATCTTCTGCAGGAGATGTCCGACGACCGGATCGTCAAAATGATCGGGAAGTTCCTGCCTGTCACTTCCGCGCTCCTGCTTTGTATATCTTCCCCTCAGGGCTGTAATGCACCCGCTCGAAGCGAAAAGGACTGGATGCAATTGTTCCAGTCATCCGGAGCAGAAAGCTCCGGAGTATCCAAAACGGATTACGGATACATAATTATACAGTAGGTATAATTCCATAACGCAATATATGCCGACCTGTGTTTATGCAGGCCGGCATTCTTAATTGGTTCTAGAATAAATGTTGGGGTAACGGAAAAGCTCTAACAGAAAATAAGACA
>CAZRGP010000023.1:0-39004 GCA_964599695.1 uncultured Faecalibacterium sp. | reverse complement strand
CCACGGGGAACATGAAAAAGGAGCTGTTACAAAACTTCCATTTTGCAACAGCCCCCTGTATAATGATTATTTTTCGTTCTCGAAACCAAGTTTTTTGCTGATCTCCATGATCGGGATGGAAAGGAATGCCAGTCCGATTCCGTAGAGGTAACCGTTGACCGGAAGGGTCGTCAGTTCAAAGAGCGTTCTCAGAGGCGTGAACAGAACCAGCGCGGTAAGGACAACAGAGAGTACCGCCGCCAGATTCAGCATACGGTTGGAGAAGGGATTTCCGTGGAACAGGGAGTGATGGGATCTCATGTTGAAGCTCTGTACGATCTCCGCCATAGCCATCACAAGGAAGCACAGGGTCTGTCCGCCTGCAACGGTTCCGGTCATATTCCTTCCGAGCCAGAATCCCAGCAGGGATACTGCACCGAAGTAAACGCCCTGGAGGACCACTCTCAAGCCGAAACCGCCGGCGAAGATGCCTTCGCTTCTGGGTTTCGGTTTTCTCGTCATAACGTCTTCATCCACCGGTTCCATACCGAGAGCGATAGCCGGAAGGCTGTCGGTCAGAAGGTTGAGCCAAAGCAGCTGCATGGAGAGCAGCGGCGCCTGACGCCAGAGGATCATGGCGAAGAATACCACAAGGATCTCACCGATATTGGTTCCGATAAGATATCCTACGACCTTGCGGATGTTGTCGAAGATTCCGCGTCCCTGGCGGACTGCCTCGACGATGGTCGCGAAGTTGTCGTCAGTAAGCGTCATATCCGCAGCGCCTTTGGCGACATCGGTCCCAGTGATGCCCATTGCGCATCCGATATCGGACGCCTTCAGTGCAGGAGCATCATTGACGCCGTCGCCGGTCATAGCAGCGACTTCACCGACCTTCTGCCAGGTCTTGACGATACGGATCTTATTCTCAGGCGTGACGCGGGCGTAAACTGCGATCTTGCGGATCCTCTCAAGAAGCTCCTCATCGCTCATGGCGTCCACCTCAACGCCGGTAACAGCCTCATCCCCTTCATTGAGGATACCGATCTCCTTGGCGATAGCGGACGCCGTGACGACGTGGTCACCGGTGATCATGACCGGTCTGATTCCGGCCTGCTTGCACAGAGCGACCGCATCCTTGACTTCCTCTCTCGGAGGATCGATCATGCCGACAAGTCCTAAGAGCGTCAGATCTTTTTCGATATCCGTCGTCTTGGGGTTCTCCGGAACGCTGTCCAGAACTCTGTATGCCACAGTCAGAACACGGAGAGCGCTCTCGCCCATCTCCTGATTGAGTTTTCTCGCCTTTTCCACATCTCCTGCGATGCAAAGAGGCGCGATCTTATCAAACGCTCCCTTGACGATAGCCACCGGCTTGTTATCGATCATGTTGATGGTGGTCATCATCTTGCGGTCGGAGTCGAAGGGAAGTTCCCCGACTCTAGGATATGTCCTGTTGATCTCCTCCTTAGGCATACCGTTCCTGTGTGCTGCGAGCACGATACAGGTCTCTGTGGGGTCGCCCAGATGCTTCTCTCCGTCCTCGAGGAAAACGACCGAACCGTCACAGCAAAGTGCGCCATAAAGGAGAAGTTTTTTGATCTCCGGCGTGTTGTCGGCGGTGATGACCTCAAGATCATCTCTTCCGTCAACCCAGGCCCTTGTGAGGGTCATACGGTTCTGCGTAAGGGTTCCTGTCTTATCGGAACAGATGACCGAAGCGCTTCCCAGCGTCTCCACTGCGGGAAGGCTGCGGATAATGGCGTTGTGCTCAACCATCCGCTGTACGCCGATGGAAAGGACAATGGTAACGATCGCCGGAAGCCCTTCCGGGATAGCCGATACTGCAAGGGAGACAGCAACCATAAAGATCTCAAGCGGAGGCATACCGTCTATAAGACCGACGGCAAAAACGATGGCGCAAGCGCCAAGGCAGATATAGCCGAGGATCTTACCAAGCTGAGCAAGTTTCTGCTGAAGAGGGGTCTCTTCTTCGGTCTCCTCGTTCAGAAGAGAGGCGATCTTGCCCATCTCGGTATTCATACCCGTAGCCGTGACAATGGCAAGACCCGTTCCATAGCTGACCGAGCATCCGCTGTACACCATGTTGACGCGGTCACCCAAAGGGGCGTTGGAAGCTACCTGAGCATCTGCGTCCTTTTCCACAGGGAGCGATTCCCCTGTGAGGGCGGATTCATCCACTTTCAGGTTGGTGGCGCGGATCAGTCTGGAATCCGCGGGAACGAAATCCCCCGCCTCCAGTCTTACGATATCACCGGGCACCAGGTCCTTCGTATCCACCATCTGCTCTTCGCCGTCACGAATAACACGTGCGTGGGGTGACGCCATCTTTTTCAGAGCGTCCAGGGCTTTTTCCGCCTTGCTCTCCTGATACACACCGACGCAGGCGTTGATGATGACGATCACAAGGATCAGGATCGGTTCAAAGAAGCTCTCTTCACCCGGATTCATCAGAGCGATCCCGAAAGAGACCGCTGCAGAGATGAGAAGGATGATGATCAGCACATCTGCGAACTGCGCGATGAATCTCTGAAGCAATGTCTTCGACGGTTTTGCCGCAAGGGCATTCTCGCCGTATTTCTGCTTTTTCTCGGTGACCTGCTGCGCTTGAAGTCCAACAGCGCGATCTGACTCAAGGTCACTGAGAACCTGCTCAATCGGTTTTTCAAACCATTCCAAAATGTATTCCTCCTGTTTCTGGCAGAAAAAAGACTTCTGCCGCACTAAAACGACAAAAGTCTTGCTATCTCTTTCGGTCCGGACGATGATACGTCGGGCTGACGGAAACCGAAACCGCTCTCTGCGTTTAGCTACTCCCTTTTGCTACACGAGTATGCTAGCATACCTGCTTTTTCACAGTCAAGAAAGAGAACGGGGAATTCAGCATATTATGCCTCTTTTTCCGATTCACCCTGTCCGTTTTCACTTTTCTGTCTGTTCCACGGCATGCGGAACGACAGGGTATTCTCCTTATTCTGCTTTTCCTTGGGCGCTTTTTCCTTGCTCTGTTTTTCTTTTCCCTGTTTCTCCCGGTGGCTCTTTTCTTTCTGCGTCTTGTCCACGGGTGCCGCAGCCTGAGGAAGCTTCACAGTAAACCGTGTGTAACTCTCCCCGTCGCTCTCCACCGAGACATCACCGCCCATTCCCGTAGTAAGCATCTTGACGATATACAGTCCCAGCCCTGTTCCGGACTTATCCAGTCCTCTGGATTTGTCAGTCTTGTAAAAACGTTCGAAAACAAAAGGCTGTTCTTCGGGAGCGATACCGTTACCGCTGTTCTGAACCGAGATCAGGGCATTCTTACCGTCCTTTTCCGCGGTGACGAGCAGCTCGCCGCCTACCGGTGTGTACTTAACTGCGTTGTCGATCAGATTGTAGACCACCTGATGCAGCATATCGCGGTCCGCGCTGACATACAGTTCTTCCGTATTGAAGTCCGGAACGTAGAGTTTCTTCTCCTCGATCCTTCCTTCCAGATTGAACATGATGTTGAGGATCAGCTCCCAGGCGTCCACTGACACGAGGTTCAGATCCTGCTTTTGCTCCTCCACCCGCATGGCAGACAGGAGCGACGACGTCAGACGCGAGAGCCGCTTGACCTCCTGCGAGACGATCTCAAGATAATGATTTTCTTCTTCCTTTGGTATGGTACCGTCCAAAATACCGTCGATGTACCCGCCGATGGTGGTCATCGGCGTGCGGAGATCGTGGGAAACATTGGCAACGAAGGACCGCCGGTTCTGTTCAAACTCGTCGAGGGACTCCGCCATCTTGTTGAATGAATCTGCGAGGACGGCGATCTCGTCGTTTCCGCTCACGTTGATCCTGGCTGAGAAATCTCCCCGTCCGAAGCTCTCGGCCGCCTTGCTCATCTCCTGCAGCGGTGCTGTGAGGCGCAGCGTCGTCGTATAGATCACGACGAAAGCGCCGAGCATCATGACTCCGGCAGAAAACAGATAACTGAACAGCGTTTCATACAGGTAAGAAAAGAGAGGGCGCACCGGAGTCGTGGCGAAAAGATATCCCACGATGGTGTCACCGCTGTGGATCGCTTTGCCGAAAATGTAGTCTCCTTTATTGCGGAACAATCCGGAGAAGTATCCTGCCGAAAAATAGGAGCCGTCCTTCCGGATCAGATCAACTGCCCGGTCAGGGGCCTTTTCTCCGTGGTGGCAGTTCTCCTCCGTACACATCTGGATCGTTCCGGCCACGTTGGTGATATAGACACAGATATCGGAAGAATCGCCGAGACGTTCGGACAGAGAGGTGAGGAACTCGCCCTGAAGGCCATGGGAGCCTGTTGCTTTTTCGGTGATCGCCACCGCGTTGTCCACGATGCCTTCCAGAAGTTCCTGTCTCTGCATGGTATAGTTCATGCCGGTGATGGTGAGCAGGGCAAGGCCAAGCAACGCCGTGCAGGTCAGAAGCGTCACCATGAAGATCGAAAAATACTGTTTAAAAAGGCCGTCCCGCAAAGTACTTATTTTACCTCGAATTTATAGCCTACACCCCATACAGTCTTGAGGCTCCACTGATCCGATACGCCTTCCAGTTTCTCACGCAGGCGTTTCACATGGACATCGATGGTCCTGCTGTCTCCGAAATACTCGAATCCCCACACCTCATCGAGAAGCTGATCCCTTGTATACACGTGGTTCGGGTTCTTTGCCAGGTGATAGAGGAGCTCCAGCTCCTTCGGAGGGGTATCGATGACCTTGCCGTCCACACGCAATTCATAGCGGTCGATATTGACCACCAGTTTGTCATAGACGACCTCTCCACTGTCTTCCTCGGTAACTGTTCTTCTCAGCACAGCCTTGACCCTAGCCACCACCTCTTTGGTGTCGAAGGGCTTCACGATGTAGTCATCCGCGCCGAGGTCCAGTCCCATGACCTTGTCGAAAGTCTCACCCTTCGCGGTGAGCATGATGATGGGCACCTGGCTGAACTCACGAACCTGACGACATACTTCCCAGCCGTCGATGACCGGCATCATGATATCCAGAAGGACCAGATCGGGTCTGTTCTGACGGATCATGGCGATCGCGTCGGATCCGTTATTCGCTATCGTGACGGCAAATCCCTCTTTTTCCAGATAAAGACGGATCAATTCGCAGATGTTCTTCTCATCATCCACGACCATGATATTGGGCTTTGACATTCCGTATTACTCCTTGCCAACATTTTTTTCATTGTAACATACAATAGTTAACAAACTGCAAACATTATGACTTCTTCCCGATCCAATGCACAGATGTGGAGAACCGCGCCGCAAAGTGATACAATGATACAGGTCTTAAATGAATCATTACTTTTAAAGGAGCTGCATATATGGATCGGGCAATGCTTATCGAAATGTTCGGGTACCTCGGTTCCGCCCTCGTACTTGTCTCTTTTCTTCTCACGTCAGTCGTCAAACTGAGGATCGTCAATACTGTCGGCAGCGTGATCTTTGCGATCTACGCCCTAATCATCCATTCCTACCCCACAGCGGTAATGAACTTCTGCCTGGTGGCCATCAACCTGTACTTCCTGTGGAAGATGTCCAAAACAGAGAAGGTCTATGACCTCACCTCCGTCCGCAACAACGATGTGTATCTTAAGTATCTTATCGACAAATATGGCGATGACATGAGAGCCACTTTCCCCGGAGTGGATCTGGACACCAACAAGATCAATCGCGCCTTCATCATCAGCTGTGAGGGCAAGCCGGTCGGGATCACCCTCGGAAAAGATGAAGATACCAATCTTGAACTTGTTCTTGACTATACCATCCCTCAGTACCGGGATTTCTCCGTCGGGACATTCCTCTTCTCCAGACTCGGATCACTCGGTTACAAGACGGTCTCCTACAGCGGATCCGTGGAGCATCATCAGGATTACCTGAAAGCTACCGGATTCGTCCTCAGCAACGGGAAATACGTTAAAAAACTCTGATCCCACACCAATTAAATTCACCTAGCAAAAAAACTGCCATCCGGCAGTTTTTCTTTTTAGTCAGTCACAAATATGGGAAAGGATGTGCGCCCATTTACGGAGTTCGCAGGTATCCTCAGCAACCCTGTGATTATTACAGGTTCAGTTCCATTCCATCATATGCAACGATACAGTTTTCCTTTTCTGCCAAAGCAGTCATCTCGTAATGGAGGTACTTACCGTTATGGGAGAAATGATCCAGCACGCAGATCGTATTTCCGCCTACGATCCCTATCGAAGACATGCGCTGTTTCACCCGCTTCACTTCGCTGAAGCCCATATGCCTCGCATGGTCTGTCTCCGTAGCGGCGTCTGTCGTGTCATAAACAACCATTGAAACGGGGCCGGATTTCTCCGCTGTTTTTTCGAAATAATCCCATACCTCGTCCTTATAGTATCCACTGTCAAGCAGATACAGGACGGATGTTCCATTCTCATCCACAATATGGAAAACAAAAGGCTCATTCCCTTCACCCATGTGTGACGCGGGAAGAGGCGTCAACAGATATTGTCCGAATGTTTCGGTCACGAAGGGCTTCAGAATATGCCACTCCAGCAGTTCGTATCTTTCCTGACCGAGGTCATCTTTGGAAATGAGATCAAAATGCTCCTTCGTTTCTTTCGCGCAGTAAATGCTCATCTTCTCATACGTCATGTCATGACTGAATATGCCTCCCCGGATAGCAAGTTCCTGCGGGAAAAAGTGATCCATGTGCTTATGCGTAACCAACAGATACTTGATCGCGGTCAGATCGAGCCCATAGGCCAATTTATGCATATAGGTATCTGGAGGAAAATCGATGAGCATTTCCCCATTGACCAAAGATTGAGACCTTGTCCGGATATTCCTCCCTCCAAGGCGTATTGCTTCCTTACAGTAACGACAGTTGCAAAACGCTGCCGGCCAGCCCTCTGCGGCTGCTGTTCCCAAAAACTGAAACTTCATTAGTTTTTCCTTTCACTGCAGAGCTGTTGCGTTCCTGATAATATGGTGACATATGTGTCTTTCTGTATCAACCGAAATGAGGCTGCCGAAGCAGCCTCATTCCGATTTTAGGGAGATTGCTAGAAATGTTCTTTCTACCAATCCTAGCTGGAAAAAATTACATATTGGCAGCCTGATAGTTCAGCGTGTGAGCCTCGAGGAATGCGTTCAGATCTTCGATGCTAAGGCCATAAGCGGTAACGATCTCAGCCTGATCATTCTTGATCTCATCCTTCGCTGTCTCAACGAGCTGCTGAGCTTCTGCGGAAGCCTGAGCTCTGTACCAATCGTTCTCAGCAATGCCGCATGCTCCGTCCTTGATACCGCAGGTGATCTTTCCACCCTGAATCTTTCCACCGGCCTGGAGGGTCTCAATGAAACCGGCAACAGGGCCGACAGGGTTCTTCATGCAGGAAGTGAGAATAACTTCTGCGACATCTTCTTTGTCGTTCGCTTCGAATACAGCATACTGGTCGGCATCAACACCGAGTGCCCAGAGTGTCTGATCCGGATTCTCTTCGCGGAACTCGATAACAGCCTGGAATACGCCGTCGCCGGACTGGCCAGCGCAGCCCCAGAACATGTCAGCATCATAGTTGTTCTTCAGAGAGCGGGAAAGCTCTTTTGCCTTTGCGGGGTCAGACCACGGATTCTCACCGTTGATCCAGCTGTAAACAGAGATGGAACCTGCGCGCTCTACGCCCTGGACATAACCGATCATCCAGTCATAAAGACCAACGTTCTCCTGTCCGCCTACGAATGCACACTTGCCTGTCTCAGACATAGCGCCTGCAACAAGGCCGCCGACATAGGAGGATTCGCAGGAACGGAAGAAACCTGCAACAACGTTGTCAAGTCCTTCAACCTCTGTATCCGCCTTAGCAGAGAACAGATAGAACAGTGTGTTCGGATAATCCTTGGCTTCAGCCTGAACCATGGCAAGTACATCTGCGCTGTATCCAACAGCAACGATGTCGTAACCGTTCTGCGCAGCTTCGCGTGTAGCTGTGATCTGGTCACCGCCTGCGCCTACCTGGGTGCAGAAATACTCGATACCATAGGTATCCACATACTCCTTAAGGGATCGGTCGGATGCATCCGCGAAAGAGTTGTCGCCGAGGGCTTCAGTGATGAAGCAGACAGAGACCTTATCTTCCGGTTCCGGAGTCGTATCCGTGCTCTCGCTTTCAGGAGTGGTGTTTTCCTCGGCCGGTGCACTGCCGCATGCTACGAGAGCAAAAGCAAGTACCAGAACGAGGAGCATAGAAAGAAACTTTTTCATCATGACTCTCCTTTTTCCGTTAAAACAATTCGGGATTTCATGATAGCATTACACACACACACACACACAAGACCTGGACGTTGTTTTTTCTTAATTTGTAACTTTTCCACTGCCATGCAAGCCCGACGCATAACCGACTACAAAAGATGGAGCCTCATCACACCAGACTGACGTACGCTGTCCTGACAAATCTGCTATACTTATCAACAGTCATATTTTCCGGATACGGATGACAGTGGAGCGGATCGTCGCTCACCGCTGTAATCTCGAAACAAGGAGAGCCATTGTGGCACACAAATGGCACGCAGAAAATACCGGTCATTGAAAAAAGTACCGAAAATTAAAGGAAAATTCGAGGTTAAGAATAAAAAAATGAAATTAGGAATCGTTCTTTGCTAGTGTTTTTCACAAAAGTATATGTTATTTGATTTTGCTTTATTCTTCGCCATTTGAGCCATTTTTATAGTCAAACCAGATAGCATAAATCTCAATATTATCCCATGTATTTCATGCAAAAATGGCACGAAAAATGGCACGAACTATTTCCCTGGGATTAGAGTTCTTAATGCATAAAGCCACCAAGGAGTTAACTTCTTGATGGCTTTTTTCTCGACTCTCAGAAGCAAGTCCGTACTTCCTTCTCTATTCCCGTTGCTGAAGTAAACAAAACGAGAACTGAAGTTGAAGCAATGGGCAAGAAAACTCTGATGGGTAAAATCAGTATGTCGCCTGAAGAATATGATGATTTAAAAACTTTAGCCGTTTCGGGAGTAGACAGCCAAAATCGGATCAACAATCTTATATCACGGGCTAGAAGTGCAGAAGATGATGCTTCATATTATCGATCCAAATATTATGAAGTCTCATCTGCTTTTGATAGGTTGCAGGAACAGTTTGACCAACTGCAAGAACAGTTTGATCATTTATTGGAAAGATGCAAACCGTTTATTCAAGCATTAGAACAATTTCCCAACATAGCACAATGGCTCACGAACAAAGTAAAAAGCCTTATCTCTGAACAAATGCACCGTCGAAATGATAGTCAATCTGAACACCCATCAAAGGCACATAAAGCAAATCGCGGAATAGAAAGATAGCCAATAGGCCGCTCCAATTTTAATAATAGGAGCGGCCTATTTTTTCATAAATGTGAAGCTTACTAATTCATGAACAACATCACCAAGAAATGCAAAAAGGCATTTTTCCGGCAATTTATCTGCACTCCAGTCATGATCAGGCGAGATAACCTCTAAGGAGCTGTCATCGTATTCCAGAATTGGAATGTCATTTTTAATAATCATCATATCCTCCCGTCGGCTTGGTCATTCATAGCCCGATTTGCAACTGAGACCATTCTACCATAAGAAGAGGGAGAGAGATTCTGTATTCTCCCTCCCATCAAACCTTCTCAGTGTCTCTTCTTGTTGAGAATCCAAATCACACCCGCGCCGGAAGTTAGCATTGTAGCCAGCAATAAACCCATATGATCGTTTACTCCTGTGTTCGGAGGATTAAACGGAATTACCGGCATCTTAATCGTCTGGTCCATATCGTTGATGTCCTCATGAATAGCAATAGGAACATCAGATTCATGGTGACGCTCGGTGTCGCTGACATCCAGCTCATACCCCTGATTTGACATGAGCCGATTCAATCACATTTTTTATTGTGATTAGCCGCGCACTTCCAGATCGCCATAGGATGATTTTTGAGTCTCGTAACGATTGCTTCGTCATCGAAAAGTAATTCCGGTCTATAGTCGCCTTCAATGAACCAATCCATATACGACTTTTCTGTATCTGACAGATCCATCAACTCCTTGAGATATGTTTTTATCTCTGATTTATACTGTTCTAGTTCAAAGTGATCCCTTGCTTCCCTACGAGATAGGACCGGGAAAAGATCACGTCGTATCTTTGCAAACGTCAGGCTGTCTATTGCTGAAGTGTCAAACATTCGGTTTACCGTTTCCGCAGATATGGTTGCATAAAAAACGATAGCCTTCCGCAAAAGATCTCGATCTTCGACAAAAAGATTGCTGGTTATAAAATTGTGAAAATCATATAAGTCACGTGCAGCAGCACGACTTAAAAGTGCATTTGCCTTCGCAGCGAATATCTCCAGAGGATGGACCGTCAGCAATTCCATCGGCCCATCAAAAGCATCTGTCAGGATCGGCCGATATACTGGTTCAAGGATATGAGCACGCAGAGAGTAATTCAATTCGATTTTTATCATGTCCCGGGTCCCACCAGAATTCTGATACTGGTAGTGAAAGGCATCGAGACTATGACTGAATCTGGAATTCGGTGCCAACTGATATCCTTCATCTTCCATAATATTCTTTATTGTCTCGCTGATCTTTTCGCGTTCTGGCAACATATCTTCACGACTATCGTTAGGGACGTAGTCCATATCAATATCCACGGACAGTCTTGGCAACGAAAAGATCGTAAGGTTTATTGCCGTGCCGCCTTTCAGCACCAGATGCTTGTTCAGCAACCTGTCCTGCTGAAAAGATTCCAGGACCTTCTTTAACCGCAGTACTTTTTCAAATGTATCCCTTTGAAAGCCATATTTTGCAGCTGATTCGGCCATTTCGCTTTTGTTATACATCGGCATCTAATTCACCTCCGTTCTTCGCATCAAAAATATAGCCTGGTACCACAAGATTCCATTCTGAATTGAATGTCCCATTCTGATGGTCACTGGATAAATACCTGGTACTTTTTCCAGCCCTGATTTTACACAAAGAGAAGAACTCGCTTGTCAAACCCAGTTTCTGTTTCATTTGTCCAAATATGAATCCTGCTTTTTGATATAGGAACTGGTTCTCATACAATTCAAGATAGTGCACCAGTTTTTCCTCATTCAGGCGCTTCACGCTTTGAATTCCGGCTATGACTTCTTCCATCCCAGCAATTTTGTCCATGTCTTTTATACTGTCAAGGATTGTCCGTTCTTTATCTGTTACACGAATATTCCCGCTGAATTTAACATTCTCAATACCATCCAGGAAATTTGTCTTTACATACCGGTACGTGTATCCATCAAAGGAAAAGCTGTTGAAGGTGGTTTCTGACGCAACATAAACTTCATAGAACACCTGATCAGTAATCCCGTAATATTCCATTGCTGTATGATGCGAAACATAAGACGTTGGTGTTATCGCGCTAGCTATTTGATATCGGTTAGCCACAGGCGCATCTGTTTCACCACTGATACAGGTATACAGATTCCGACGTATCTTTGTTACCATGCCCTTGGAGATCAGCCGCTTCAGCGCCGTTCGAGCACTTTCTTTATTATTGTAATACGGCTGTATCGTTTCAACCGAAAAGACCGGATATTTCAACAGATTATAATAAAGATCCATAATGCACAGCCTTTCTGCCAGTCAGCCTTATGCTACGGTTCAATTCTGAACCTCTTTGACTCATTATTAAAGATATTACTAAGTTTGTTGTCTGCTGTCAACTTTATATTTAGCGCATTATGGTTTCTTTACGGACCAGTTCACTTAAAAAGCAAAGTATAACGTAAATATCTGCACTGTTGTAATACCTATATTAAAAACAATGGTTTGCTTATGCTCAGGGACAATCTCATCTCCTCTATATGGGACGATAAGAATAAATACATATTAGACAATACGTTCTTTGCTAGTGTTTTTCACAAAAGTATATGTTATTTGATTTTGCTTTATTCTTCGCCATTTGAGCCATTTTTATAGTCAAACCAGATAGCATAAATCTCAATATTATCCCATGTATTTCATGCAAAAATGGCACGAAAAATGGCACGAACTATTTCCCTGGGATTAGAGTTCTTAATGCATAAAGCCACCAAGGAGTTAACTCCTTGATGGCCTTTTTTCTCAACTCTCAGAAGCAAGTCCGTTCTTCCTTCTCTGCTCCGGGGACAGCCGGATTGCTTCATGTGATTTTTATTCCGCCTGTTCTTTCAGGTCGATTCGGTCCCGGATCACATCGCCGAGCATATCCGTGAGCCACAGATCCTTTCCGTCAAAATGGATCTCGAAGCGTGCGGTTTTCGTTTCCTGCCGATCCCGCGGATTGACGTGATATACGATCTCACCGTAGACCTTTCCCTTTTCTGTAACGAGGGTGACGTCACCCCATTCGGCATAATAGGACTGATATGCGTCGGTCTCTATGCTGTCCACAGAAACGCAAAGGCCCAGAGGCCCGGAATAGCCCATATCTCCCAGACGGATCGTTTCCGCGATCCCGTCACCGTCCAGATCCGCCTCCGCGCATCCGTACATCTCTCTCAAAATGTAGTAGGCGCTGACTCTGAACAGGAGATTCTCCTTCATCCCGGTGCCGTCGCTGATCTGCCATCCCGGTACGGTCCGGTATCCGAACTCCTCCGGCAGGAAATAATGCCGGACCCCGCTCTCCGTGTCCGTGATCTCCATCTCCCCGTCCTTCGTGAACCGGAACGTGCCTTCGGAACGGGAATTGCTGCACGGAATCTGCAGAACGTAGGTCCTGTCGTAGATGTTGATGTCCAGCTGCCATGGCAGGACGGCTTCCGTCATCGTGCAGGCGTAGTGGTAATCGCCTTCCAGGTCTTCTTTTCCCACTGCCTGGATGAACCAGCGGATCCTGCCGTTCCTCACACAGGCGATCTCTCCGTTTCTTTCCGGTCCGTCCAGATCGAAATAGTAGACATCTCCGCCGGTAACGGCACGGTACCGAAGTGTCCGGAAAAGGCCGGGAGGATCCACCATATACCCCTTGGAGTACACGGCGTTCCGGAAGACCTGTTCCGCCGTTTCCTCCGTAATGTTCACCGTCCGGATCTCCCCCAGGTCTTCCCATTCGCCCTCTGCCAGCAGAAACCCGTACAGACGTCCGTCATGAACACGGAACGCTTCATGGTCCACATCAGGCTGCTGCATCTCAGGATGATAGACCGCCACATGAAGATAGTAACCTTCCATCCTTTCAGACAGCTGCTCAGTCAGAGGATCAGATGGTTCCTCTCCCGGCAACGGAGGTGGAGCGGGCTTTTCAGGGACCGTCCCGGGCAGCAAGTCGAACACGGAAGTCCCGTCCTCCACCAATCCCGGTCTTACCTGGGTCGTCCCGATGTCCGTCCCTTTCGACGCACAGGTCAGCAGGATGGGCAGGTATTCGGACAGTCCCGGAACAGCGTTGCAGAGCGCCGAGATCTCTTCCCTGTTCCGGGTCCCGTTCACAGCGGGGATCTCCCAGTCCGTGACGATGTTCAGGCATTCCAGCCGCAGGTGCTGCAGCGGAGTCAGATCGTTGGACACCGCTTCTGAAAAGCGTACGCTCAGAATCTTCAGATCCGGCATCTCCTGCAGCGGTGTCAGGTCGCAGACCCCGCCGACATACAACTGTCCGATCTTCGTCCCGATAAGAGGCGAAAGATCGATGCCGTATCCGTTCACTGAAAGATAGGTCAGTTTTTCATTTCCCTCCAGGGGAGACAGATCCCATTCTCCGGAACCGAGACTCAGGCTGTCGATGTCACAGGAGGCGTCAGGCGCCGTCAGACAAAAGCTCCGGAACAGGGAAACGGTCCGGTAGACGCCTTTCTTGAGGAAGGACAGATCCATGGCGCCTTCCACTGTCAGGTCGTTGACGGCGCAGTTCGGAAAATCCAGTTCGGTCGGCGACGCATTCAGGATGAGATCTACGCCGCCCGCGTTCTCCCCGTATATCCGTCCTATGCCTTCGGCCTGTACGTAGCATGTGAGATAATCCTTCGCCGGCAGAATCAGTTCCGAAAGTTTGCTGTCCAACTGGATCTGGATCAGCTGAAGTTCTCCGCAGGACACAAGAGATGAAAGATCTGTGGTGACCTTCTGCGGGGAACTTCCGCTCAGATAAAGCGTTCCCACCGGTTCTCCGTCTTCCGTGTACCGGATCGCTCTGAACTCTGCGTCCAGCCTTGCGGTGGACCGGATGATATAGTCTTCGCCCCCTATTGTCAGGGTATAGTTCTTCATTCCGGGATATGTCAGAAGCAGGACGCTCACTATCAAAGCCAGCAGGACTGACACCGCCAGAATCCAGAATGCCGGTCTGCGGTTGTGCACGCATATAAATGCCATGTACATTCTTGGAATCCTCCTGAAACATATGATTACGAGGAAACAATAGTGTCATATCTGAATAAGAATTACTTGTCTTGATCATTTTTCCTTTGCATAAATCAATTAAGATATTGGAGCAAATCTGATGAAAACAGGATCCGTTATATAATCCTCGGCCTTTGTGGCAAGCAGAGAACCTTCAGGCAATATTCCGGAGGGATTAATGGGTGGCCCAAATATTAAATACTCTCCGTGTCTCGAGACCCCTTTTCTTGAACCTTCTTCTTCGGTTGCAATTCTGTATTGAAGTTCTCCTGTATGAAGATTGGCTTCAAATACATATCCTTCTATTTTGTCTCTGTCGATGCCATAGTAATACAGCATTCCATCTGACAAAAAGTACATATTCTCCCCCGGGGAACTGATATTCCCAGGAAACATGTCCTCAATGATACACTCTTCATTTGTGCCATCCACTCGAATCAGAGATCGCTTTATGTCGTCGCCCGTCTGTTCTACAAACTTATAATATGTGCCGTCCTCATATCCGATAAAGACGCCCTGCTTTCCTGCACCGAAACTGTTTTTCTTTTCTTCGTACACGCCAAGATTTTCAATGCTTCCGTCATCGGTATTGATCTTCAGCAACAGAACATCTTTGTCCTGCTTATAGCATCCAAGCACATAAAAGGCATTGTCTACGTTTGCAGAAATCATTAGTTTATGGGCATATAAGTAGTAATCCGGATCCAGGCGTACGTCTTTCAAGTTGTTATTTGTGGTGTTCCATATGACGAAATGACTGTCAATGCTATCATCGATGATGTGGTTATTGCCGCCCTGTTCTTCTGCTCTGGCAGAGAAGCCGATCACCAGATTGTCGAGCAGATACAGTTTGTGAAGATTTGTTCTGCCTCTTATCATTTCCGGCAGTTCAAACAGTTTGTACGTCAGTGATTCAAAATCATAATATGCCAGAATATCTGTCGTCTGTTTTTCCGGAGTATAAAGACTATTATAAAAACCAACCGCTCCGTTCTCGGTAATCCAGGACAGGTCCGTCATGGAAGAAGACATTTGCGGCGATTGGCCGTCGATTCGGATAATATCAAATGATCCCTTCCAGTAATCGTCCTTTTTCACAAATACGTATTCCCTGTCTCTCGGATCCGAGTTGCTGCCGTTTTCAGCCAGACAATACCAGTCTCCTTCAGTTCCGGAGAAACCTCTGTACAGCACATTCAGTATATAACCTTCTCTCAGAGAAGAGCTTTCAGGAGGAGGGGTATCGATCCACTCTCCTGAGACCGTGTTATACCAGACGGTCCTGAACTCGCCATCAACGGAAGTGTACCCCGGAACATAAAATATTCCATCTTCGATAAACTGTGAACTCGTCTTCCGTCCATCCGGTATGGGACAGATCGCTCCGGTTTCTTTTGTTTTGTACTTATACGTCTTCAGGTATCCGTCAGCCGCATAGTAGACTTCATTTTCGCTGAAAACATAACCGCTGTACGGGTCCCTGTCCTCGATCTTCAGTTCTTCGCCGGCATAATCAGGCTCCGTTTCATATCTGCTGAGATCAAACAGAAGCGTATACGCTTCGCCTTGTGACTGTTCATTGCCGTTTCTTCCTCCCATGAGTACGAGCATATCTGCAGAACAACTGCCGAACAACGACAGATGAGGATCTTTTTCTGCTCTCAGGATCAGTTCTGCTGATCCGGTTTTCAGATCGACGCAGGCAAGCAAGGCCGGCTCTTTCCATACACCGTCTTTTTCGCTGAGCGAACAATATATGGTGTCATTCGGCCGGTCATAAACGATAGCGCTCCGGTAATAGATGTGCCATACCTTTCCGCTCCGGTCTTTGATCTGATAGGATTCAGTGACCTCATCATATGGCGGGGCAAGGATATTGATCCGGCTGTATTCTTCCGTGCATGCGACTAACCGGTCTCCTGCTGTGAACAAAGCATACTGCTCCATGTACGGTAGGAGCTGTTCTGTTCCCAGATCCTTTCTTGTCATGCTTTCCGGATCATACCAGGTCGGGAAGATCCCTCTGTCATCTGTTGTCAGGCAAAAGAATCCTGTATCTGCCGACAAGACCCAGTTATTGGCTGTTGCGAACCCCCATTGTGACGAAACCATCTCCAACTCATGTCGGGGAGCGACGGCTGGATCTTCCTGAACAGGATCCCCATTTTCATTTGCAGCAGGAGAAGGTTTGGAAGGCTGTGTTCCGTTTGTACCGCATGCCGCCAACGCAACGATACACACGGCAGTAGCCAGCATTGTTACAGTCTTCAAAGTTCTCCCGGATTTCATCATAGGGGCATGCTTCAGTAAGAGACGGCAAAGAAGCACCGCAAGAATCATATAGCTTGCGGAAACGCTCATCTGCATGATCTGTCTGAAAATCAAAATCATGGTCTCAGCCCCTGTACGAGTCGATCAGTTTTTTCAGTTCTTCCGCTTCCTCATCGGAGATCGTCTTTCCGTTGAAGAAAGCCGTCAGAAATCTCGGAAGCGATCCGGGAATAGTATTCTCAACGAATGACTCCGTTTCGGACGAATGTGCGGAATCCCTGTCGATGAGAGAAGTAACAACAGTTCCTTCGTTCTGAACGAAGCCCTTTAGACTATATGTGTCAAAGTGAGTCATCAGCCATATTGGGAAGGAATGATCCGGCAAAATACTACACATATACCCGCTCATCTTTTCAGTTTTTTGATATTATTATATCAATCAAAACAGAAACTGTACTGTAAACTGTAACGTTCTTGAATCTGATTGAGATAGGAGGAAAAGAATGATGTCTGTTCATCGAAGCAAAGGTAAACGCATTGTTTGCTTCTTTTTTCTATTCCTCATTACAGCAGCCATGTGCTCCTGTGGGAAAAGGGATGAGCCTCACTTCCGGGATCTTATGAGCGTCCAGTCCGTATCGTCATTGGAGATCGACATCAGCGATTCGCCGTCCGGGGATATCAACTGGTGTGCTGTATGCAGGAAAACATCTGACGGAACCGAGAACGGTTCCGAGGAAAAGATCGCTCCTTTCGACAAAAAGGATTACGATTTTCTTTCCAAAATGGAAGGACTCGATTTCTTTTACCCTTGCTGGAGCGACAGCGTTCCGGCTGAAACCGTGAACCGGCTTCTTGATCATCTTCCTCACGCTCAATATATCGGACTTGGATATTGTCCAAACGCAGATTTTTCTGTTTTGAAATCCCATGGTCATTTTGAGGAACTCGTTTTCTCAAACCACTGTGATCTGACGACCCTGCCTGTACTGGATACCAGAGTACTAGGTCTGAGCGGCTGCGACAATATCCCGTGGGATATCGTCAGTCAGATGGATACAGTCGAAGTGATCCGGTACGGGGGAAAGGACCTCCTGGGACCGGAAGTCTTTGACCAGCTTAGTAAGATGAAATCGCTGCAGACCCTCGTATACAACGCAGTACCCTATGAAAGCTGGAACTGGGACGAGGCGATGCCGCCGTACAAGATCACTTCCGTGGATGAGGCAGGTGAATGGGTGTTCGATACGATCAGCCGGGAAACGATCTCGCACTTTCTGGATGGCGGAAACCGGACGCTAGTCCTTCTGGCATACACACCGACAAATCCCGGTGCCGACTGATCGGCCTCCCCTGTCCATAAGTTTCCCCTCGTTCTTTGTGTACCGTCTCGGGCTGATAGGTTTTTTCTTGCCGCCCTGTTGTGGTAAAATTCTTGTGTTGTCCCTGTGTAATATCGGCATAATCATCCGTCCGCGCCAAAATGGCACAAAAATGGCACGAACTATTTCCCTGGGATTAGAGTTCTTAATGCATAAAGCCACCAAGGAGTTAACTTCTTGATGGCTTTTTTCTCAACTCTCAGAAGCAAGTCCGTTCTTCCTTCTCTAGTCCCGATGAATATAATGGATCAATTAATAAGGAATCGAACGCACAGGCTTTCATTTTATCAATTAATTGATGTCAAAAAGAATCTAGAGAAGAAATCAAAAACTTAAGCTTCGCTTGCTACAACGCAGCGGTGTTTTTTATTAAGGTCAAAATCGTCATTATTGATGTAATTCCGATGTCTGATGGTTCAAAGGTATGAAAAAGAGACGACTGCCCGCAGCTGTCTTTTGGTAAACTTAAAAATGACGTGAAAAAACGACCAGATGATAAATAGGAGCAAGTATCATCTAACTGAAGAAAGAATAGGAGGATAGTCAGTCAAATCACCATGAATCTCGATATTATTCCATGTATTTCTTGTAAAAATGGCACCAGCAGTTTTTCTGTAATCAAAAGCCTTAATACACAAAGCCGCCAAGGTATAATCGCCCTTGACGGCTACTTTTTTACAAACCGCATCCAGATTAAATCGAAAGGATGTAAGAAACTATCTCATGCGCAAGAATAACTGTCTTTAACGGAATGCAATAATGCTAATTTCAAGACCAATTGACAAATAAATATAAAAGCCAATCATAAATTGTTCTAAGAAAAACGGAGCACCATACTGCCGAGGAAACGATATTCTTGTTATGTTCTGTATTCGGAAAATAAAACCAAAGTTGATACGCAGTTATCACAGCTCCTAAAACCCAAATGGGAAGCCCAAGATACAAAATGGTAGCCATCACCCGGGGAACAAGGTCTAACACTACAAAGCAGGCGTCTGCAATTAGTATAGCAACCCCAAACACCATTGACAGGACAATTCTTTTTCCGGTGTCACAAAGATTTACCCCCGATTTTATTTGGATAATTGTTTTCCCATAATAGTAATGTCCTACTGGACTGAAGAATTCAACCACCATAGAAAGAAATATCAAAATCGTCATTTTTTGCTCCTCTCCTATTATTGATTGATTATATTCACATCATAAAAGCAGCAGGTCACTGAATATACAAAACATGTGGCCTCTTGTTCTACATTTTGTTTTACTAGGCTGTGACTTTGTTAAACTGCAACCATTCTAAATTGGAGCTAAGAAAATCCTCTTTTCTGATCATTACGATATCAGAAGTTCCTATGATATTCCCCCCCATAGGGTTCTTGCTCAAAGAGAACACATAGTAATCATTGTATTCGCATTGAAACCAAAGCGAATATGCTTCTTCACTACTGGCTTCATAGATCGTTTTTACTTCATTGTCGATTAAATCAACAGCGAAATTACTAGTGCCCACAAAATGCCATTCTTCGCCAACTCCTTCCCAATCTGTACTTGGATATAAAACAAAATCTTCTGTTACCGACGCATAATACTGAAAATCCAGAAGTGGCTTGCTGTGTTCCTTTGGGAACATATCCTGAACAACTACATATTCTTCTCCGCCGGGTGATTGGCACCACAATGTCCAGACACCATCTACCAGATAGTTTTCACCTTTAGAAGTCTGACTGTAAAAATACTTTCCTTTGGAATTTGAGCCGATATACTTTGCGCTTGCATCTTCTTTTAATGAGTATCCTTCTTGATATTCATTTATCGGAATTGATCCATCGTACGGTTCAAAAGTCAATGAATCCAGATCCAAGGCCCAATAAGACCTGTCGCTGATACCATCAGTCGGGGAGCCCTCAGTTCCGTGTGTCACTCCGCCTACGATAAGATATTTTTTGTCACCGTCTGCTAGAATGCCAAGGCCATAGCTAATATCCACAGAATCATCATATGTCATTTGTTCCATTGTTTTTGTCTTCAGATCGATGACATAACAAAGATGCTCATATCCAAAGTTCTCGAAGTTTCCACCTCCTGAATAAACACAGTCGGAAAATACCCAAATCTTATCCTCTAATACAAAAAGAACAGGGTTAACAACATAACCGCAGGGAACACAATCAAACGTTGATACATTGCGGTTTTCAAAATCAAAGTAATGAACGGATACAGACAGTAACCCGTCTTCAGATTCCGTTTTCGTATAACTAACACGTCCCTTGTCGGTAAATGAGTTTAGAAGAGCAACTTCCGGCTCCGATATTTCTTCCTCTGCCGGTGGCTGATCAGGCACTGAAGGAGTCGTATCGTTATTTTTGCATCCGGAGAGACTGCAAATGATAACAATCATTAATACAGCGATCATAATAATTCGTTTCATCAGCACGATCCTCCTTTAGCAAATTACCTGGAGTTCTTTTGAAACAATCTCGAACTGCTCCTCATCCTCTGTAAGAATCAATGAGCTTCTTGAGTTCCTCTGCCTCTTCGTCCGAGATCCTTTTACCGTCGAAAAATGCTGTAAGGAAACTGGGCAGCGATCCGGAAAATGTCTGATCCATAAAGAAATCGCTCTCTGCCTTCTCCACATCTCTGCGGCTGACACATGAGGTCACTGTTGAATCCTCATTGGAAACCAGGCCTTTCTCTATCAGTTTTCTAAGCATCGTGAAAGTCGTAGACTTCTTCCAGTCAAATTCCTCATTACACTTTTTTACCAGTTGCATGGAACTGATGGGTTCGTTATCCCAGATAAGAGACAAAAAACGATACTCCATTGTTCCCAAACGATTCTTTTCCATTCTTTCCCCCTTAAAACAGTTTAATGCATTAAACCTTGAGACAAGGTTAATGCATTTAACTCATGTTGTCAACCAGACACATTTAATACAGTTAATTACAAGCAAATACAAGCAAAAAACGCTTGCATATCATAATATGTGTAAGGGGATAGAGATACTCCATTGACAACAAAATACCTATCACCAGCTTCGCTAATTATTCTAACGTTTCTCTTCTCATCGATGTCTTTTATACCCTATCTTGAGACAAGAAGGTAGAGGTTCTAATATTCCACGGAAATCATTGCGCCGGATAATCAATATGTTTCACTAGCCATTTCCCATCTTCAAACACTACATCCATCTGTCCAAACCACGTTGGATACTCATCTATCGACTTGGGCAATAAGTCATCATATTCCGGAACACCTCCATACGCCACACGAAACGAATATACCCCTTCTTTGCAATCAGTAACTACAGCGTCTTTAAACATGCTTCGAAATACATAGTTGGTCCTCCAGGCATCAATCCGATAATACTGTTCTTCCACATCAATTATTCTTTTTACCACACTATCATAAGAAGACTCCAACTCTTTTTTCCCTTCTTGGGTAAAGGTTATCTCACAATGATTGTCATAATCAATAAAAGGACAGTATGTAAGCCCCTCTGAAGAAGTAATAGAGTTTTTCCTAACTGTAAGTGGTGATTCTAAATCGTATAAACAACAAGCTCGATACCAAAGGGTTTTGGCGATTACAGTGGGATCTGTTTCGATTTGCGTTTCATTACTAAGATCACTTAACCACAAATAGCTGTTTTCTTCCTGATATGATTCCATGTAATCATCCTTCATATTGTTTTCCGGTGCATCTTGAGGGATATTGCTATCTGTCTCTTCTTTCTGGTCGATTGTCTCGCTGGAAAAGGCCTGCGAATGTTCCTCCCCGTTAATCTGGGAGGAATACTCGCTATCGATTTCCGCACCCGACAATGAATCATCTACATAAGATGAACCATCTTGTACTGCAACACCAGTGCCAAAGGTCTCCAAACCGTTCGAATCACTCATCACAACTGATTCGAGCCTTTTTTTTCACATGACTACAAACAAGCACACAAATAGTGCTGATACAAATTATAACGAGCAGTGCGTTTGTACTCCTCCGGATACAACCACAGCTTGCATAATATCGCCGTGCGACATTAGCAAGCAGACCGTTCATACTCCTACGGAGTCCAACGGTCGATTTAGGAGAACCTAAAACCCTTATGAATGAAAAGGAACACATATGAAGAAAATAAAGAAACAATTCTGGTTCGATGAAGAAACGGACCAGAAGCTTAAAGACTATTCTAGACGAACAGGAATCAATCAATCACAGATCGTTCGGATGCTGATCAGAGGCTACCGTCCGAAAGAAAAACCGGACAATCAATTCTATACATGTATGAGACAGCTGTACGGGATCAGCAATAATCTGAATCAGCTTGCTACTATTGCAAATAAATACAAGACGATTGATTCTTCTCGGTTGGCAAATGCAATTGAAGATGTAAACCGTTTTACTTTAGAAATCGAGCATCAATTTCTGGTGTCTGAAAAAGAGAATCCATTTGAAAGGAAATATTTATGAATACTGAAAAGGTGTTGATCCATGAAAAGCTGAACCTTACGATCCGGGAAGCTGCTGAATACAGCAACATCGGAATCAATCGTATAGATGAGATGCTTAAAAAGCCGAACTGTCCATTTGTACTGTATGTCGGGTCTAAGAAATTGGTAAAACGGAAGGAATTCGAAGAGTATATTCGGAAACAGCTTGTTATCTGACAGTTCCTATCAAAAAGCGCAACTCCTGTTTTTATAGAGATTGGAGTCCTGATGTGTTACAATCATCGTAACGCATTAGGACTCCTTTCTCATGGGAATTCTCTAGAAAGGAGTGATATAAGTGGGCAAAACCCTTAAAGGAAAAGAATGTGGTAAAGGAATTTACCAAAGAAAGGACGGACTATTTCAGGCAAGATTTGTTGATAAATACGGTCGTCGTAATTCTCGGTGTTTCAATACTCTCCCCGAAGCCAGAAACTGGCTGGAGGATTCGCGATACTCTAACAGACACGCACATTTCATCTTTGACAGTCACACGACTGTAGATGCTTGGTTTGAATTTTGGAAAGATAATATTGTTTGTGATCTGTCTCCCAACACGATAAGAAACTATCAAGACAGATATACTCAAAATATCAAGCCATTCATCGGTAAGATGAAACTCTGTGATGTCAAACCGATGCATTGCAAAATGATCCTAAACAAGATGAATAAGGATTATGCGGGAAGCACCATCCGGCAGACATTTATAGCAATGGGAACTCTTTTCCGATCAGCTGTAGACAATAATCTTATCATCAAACATCCAATGGATGGCGTTCGATATACAAAACCTGTAAGAGCTGTAAATGATATCAAGTACCTGACAACTGAGGAGCAGAAACTGTTTTTGGAAGCTGCTAAAAACACACACAACTACAATCAGTTTGCTTTAATTCTTGAAACAGGTCTGCGCACAGGCGAAATGATAGGTTTGACATGGGATGCCATCGATTGGGACAACAGGACATTAACCGTCAATAAGACATTGGAGTACCGCTACAGCCAGGGTTTTTGGAGAGCTGGTCCTCCGAAAACGCAGTCCAGTTACAGAACCATTCCTCTGACAGACAATGCTTATTGTATTTTGGCTTCTGTCTATTCAAAACGGAATACTAGGAAGATTTCAGATTCTCTTCCTCAAAAACTGGAATACATTGATAGGTATTCGGGAAAAACGATGAGTCTTGATATGAAAAATCTCGTGTTTATCAATTACCGCACAGGTGAACCAACGAAGAACAGTTCTTATGACACGTTTCTTTATAAGTTATGCGATCAGGCTGGCATCAAACGCTTTTGCATGCATGCGCTGAGACACACTTATGCTACAAGGGCGATTGAAGCCGGAATGTCTCCTAAGGTCCTTCAGAAATTGCTTGGACATGCCAGCCTCAGTACTACGATGGACCGCTATGTTCATGTAACTGACGATTCTTTAAAAAAAGCCGTAAAACTGTTCGGAGAAACCGTTTCGTATAGTCCATCCGTGCCAAAAATGGCACTGTAATGGCACAAAAATGGCACGGCAGAAAACCCAGTCATTGAAAAAGTGCCGAAAAATAAAGGAAAATTCGAGGTTAAAAATAAAAAATGAAATTAGGAATCGTCGGGCTTCCCAATGTAGGAAAAAGCACGCTGTTCAACGCGATCACAAACGCAGGAGCTCAGGCTGCGAACTACCCGTTCTGCACGATCGAACCCAATGTGGGAACGGTCGCTGTTCCTGACGCCAGATTGACATGGCTGGAAAACTACTATCACCCAAAGAAATTCACCCCCGCGACCATTGAATTCGTCGATATTGCCGGTCTGGTCAAAGGCGCCTCAAAAGGTGAAGGTCTGGGAAACAAATTCCTTGAAAACATACGCCAGTGCGACGCCATCGTTCACGTTGTGCGCTGCTTTGACTCAACCGAGATCATCCATGTGGATGGTTCCATAGATCCGATCCGTGACATTGAGACCATCGACTATGAACTGCTTCTCTCCGACCTGGAGATCCTTGGACGTCGTATCGACAAAACAGCCAAAAACCTGAAAGGTGACAAGACCCTGGCTGCAGAACTGGACTTTCTGAAAAAACTGTCCTCATTCATGGAATCAGGGAACAATGCGCGCGCATTTGAAGTCACATCCGACAAAGAGAAGGAGATCTTCAAAGACATCCCGCTGCTCTCCGCGAAACCGGTCATCTACGCGGCGAACATTTCCGACGACGATCTGATGGACGGCGGCGAGAATGATTATGTAAAAGCTGTTAAAGATTACGCCAAAAAGGAAGGAAGCGGTGTCGTCGTCATCTCTGCGAGAGCCGAGGAAGAGATCGCCTCCCTTGATCCGGAAGAAAAGAAGGAATTTCTTGCGGACCTCGGCATAGAGGAGAGCGGTCTGGAGAAGCTCATTCAGGAGAGTTACTCTCTGCTCGGGCTGATCAGTTTCCTCACCGGAGGTACCGACGAAGTCCGTGCCTGGACGATCCAGAAAGGGACAAAAGCTCCCCAGGCTGCAGGAAAGATCCACAGCGACTTTGAAAGAGGATTCATCCGCGCGGAGATCGTAGCCTTTGACACATTGAAAGAGATGGGAAGCATGCAGGTCTGCCGGGAAAAAGGGCTGATCCGCAGCGAGGGCAAAGAATATGTAATGAAGGACGGGGATGTCACTCTGTTCCGGTTCAATGTTTGAGGTGATCCCATGAAAATTGGTGTATTGATCGCTTTTGATAAGGAGATCGACCTTCTCAATCTCAACGGCCGTGAGTTCCGCCTCGGCGGCAGCCGTATGTGCGAGATGACGATCGGAGATACAGATGTGATCCTCGCCCTGTGCGGGATCGGCAAATCCAACGCGGCAGCCTGTACCCAGCTGCTGATCACCGCCCTGAACGTGGATGCCGTGATCAACATCGGGCTCGCAGGAAGCGCCTGTCATATTCCCATCGGCGGCGCAGTGCTCATCACCGAAGCTACCTACCATGATCTCCTTCCCGTCGACTTCGTCGCCGAGGATTACCCCGGTCTCACCCGTTTCCCCGCGGATCCCCATCTGACGGATGTTGCGGAAAAAGTCCTAAAAGAGATGGGCGTCATTTACGCGAAAGGAGTCCTCGCCACCGGAGACCAGTTCATCTCTGATTCCGCCGTCAAGCAGGACATCATCGCCCGCACCGGGTGCAGCGCCGTCGAGATGGAGGGATGCGCCATCGCCCATATCGCCGCCAAGAACGACGTTCCTTTCTGCCTTGTCAAGATCATCTCCGACAACGCGGAGGAAGAGGGACACGACCAGTTCACCGAGACCGTCTCCATTGCAGATTATCTGGAGACATCCACAGGATTCATCCGCAGATTCGCGGAGTCTCTCTGATTATTAAAGGAAGTTTATTATGAATCAGGAATTGCTGACATACATTTCAAAATCGCCCACACAGTTCCAGGCTATGGAGACCTCCGCCCGCATGCTTCTTGACTGCGGCGCCGTAGAGCTTCACGAGGAGGAGAAATGGGAACTCGTTCCCGGAAAGACCTATTTCACCACACGCAACGGTTCCTCCCTTATCGCATGGAAGATGCTTGACCGGAACTTTGCGGGATATCTCATCGAAGCCTCCCATCTGGACAGTCCTTACCTGAAGATCAAGGAAAACGCGGAGGAAGAGGAAAATGGATATATCCGACTATCCGTGGAAAGATATGGCGGGATGCTCCTCTCCACATGGCTGGACCGTCCGCTTTCCTCGCTGGAAGAATCACTGTCAAAACAGAGAACGGCTTTGAGCTCCGCACGGTGGATCTCAGGGAGCCTGTGGCGATCATTCCGAACCTCGCTCCCCATCTGAACGATAAAGCCAACAAGGATATCACCTACAATCCTGCTGTAGATATGCTGCCTCTCTACGGAGAAGAGGCGGAAAAAGGCACGTTCCTCGACCGGGTCGCAAAGGCAGCTAAAGCACGGAAGGAAGACATCCTCACCTGTGAACTTTATCTGTACAATCCCCAGCCCGGTGTGATCTGGAACAGCTATGTTTCCTCTCCCCGTCTGGATGACCTTCAGTGCGCGTTCTGCGGCTTGAAAGGATTCCTGGCAGGAAAGCCCTCCGGATCGATCCCGGTCCTCTGCCTCTTCGACAATGAGGAAGTAGGAAGCCGGACAAAGCAGGGTGCGGACTCCACATTCCTTCCCGATGTGCTGGAAAGGATCGCCGACGCCCTCGGGCTTTCCAAAGAAGAACAGAAGGCACGTGTCGCGCAGAGCTTCATGGTGTCTGCAGACAATGCCCACGCCCTTCACCCCAATCACGCAGAGATACGGGATCCCAATCACACGGTCCGCATGAATGAAGGCATCGTGATCAAGTACAACGCCAGCCAGTCCTACGCATCCGACGGTCTGTCCGCAGCGGTGTTCCAGCTCGTATGTGAGCACGCAGGTGTTCCGTTCCAGCGGTATGCAAACCGCGCTGACATGCGCGGAGGCGGGACCCTCGGCAATATCTCCACCTCCCACGTCTCGATCCCGACCGTGGACATCGGTCTCGCGCAGCTCGCGATGCATTCCAGCTACGAGACGGCAGGTCTGAAGGATACCGAATACCTCGTCAAGGCGTTTGAGACCTATTTCTCTTCTACGCTGACCAAATCGGGAAACAATTACACCCTGATCTGAGAGATTCGGTTCTTTTCCTTGCATTTCCGCCATCGATATGGTATAAAAAGGTGCGAAGACGAAGACGGAGACAAGTAAGCCTGTTTCAGCCCTTCCAGAGAGTGTCCGGCCGGTGAAAGGACACAGGGAAAACATGCCCAATACCCTCCCGAGTCGCTCCCTGAACCAGCAGTAGGGGCAGACGGGCGCGCCCGATACAGCGCCAGTGTGTATATGCACACGCAGAGGGGTATGATGTGAGTCATATCCGAACCAGAGGTGGTACCGCGATACATTCGTCCTCTGTTCCCTGCACAGGGAACAGAGGTTATTTATTTTTCGGAGGAAATAAGATGCAGATCTATGAAGAACTAAAAGCCCGCGGCCTGATCGCCCAGGTCACCAACGAGGAGCTGATCCGTGAGATGGTCAACAACGGAAAAGCGACCTTCTACATCGGATTTGACTGCACGGCGGACAGCCTGACCGCCGGTCACTTTATGGCGCTCACGCTCATGAAGCGCCTTCAGTCCGCAGGCAACCGTCCCATCGCGCTCATCGGCGGCGGCACGACCCTGATCGGAGACCCGTCCGGCAGGACTGACATGCGCAAGATGCTCACCATCGAGGACATCAACCACAACGCCGAGTGCTTCCGCAAACAGATGGAGCGCTTCATCGAATTCGGCGAGGGTAAGGCTCAGATGGTCAACAACGCGGACTGGCTGCTCGACCTCAACTATATCGAGCTTCTCCGCGAAGTCGGCACCTGTTTCTCGGTAAACAACATGCTTCGCGCGGAATGCTACAAGAACCGCATGGAGAGAGGCCTCAGTTTCTTCGAGTTCAACTACATGATCATGCAGGCCTACGACTTCTATCATCTCTTCCAGACCCACAACTGCAACATGCAGTTCGGCGGGGATGACCAGTGGAGCAACATGCTTGCCGGCACCGAACTCATCCGTAAGAAACTGGGCAAGGACGCCCATGCCCTCACCATCACCCTTCTCACCGACTCCCAGGGACACAAGATGGGAAAGACCGCAGGCAACGCGGTCTGGCTTGACCCGAACAAGACCACTCCCTTTGAGTTCTATCAGTACTGGAGAAACGTGGATGACGCTGACGTCATGAAGTGCATCCGCATGCTCACCTTCCTCCCCATCGAAGAGATCGAGGAGATGGAAAAGTGGGATGACAGCCGGATCAACGAGAAAAAAGAGATCCTCGCACACGAGCTGACCGAACTTGTTCACGGCAAAGAGGAGGCGGACAAGGCTCAGGCTTCCGCCAGAAGCCTGTTCTCCGGAGCCGGAGATACCGAAAACATGCCCTCCACAGAGGTTGAGCTCACCGAAGAGAGCATCTCGGTCGTCGACCTGATGATGCTGTGCGGTCTTGCAGCCAGCAAGGGTGAGATCCGACGCCTCATCCAGCAGGGCGGCGTCACTGCCAACGGGGAAAAAGTTACCTCCTTTGACCTCGCTTTCACAGCGGAAGACCTGAAGAAGGGCGTTGTCCTGAAGAAAGGCAAGAAAGTCTTCCACAAAGCCGTTCTCAAATAATCACCTGTTTTTTTGCATAATCACGAAATAGGGATCCGGAAACGGATCCCTATTTTAATTCACCAAGTTAAAGTGATATAATTCCTGCAAATATTGAAACACGGAGGATCGATCATGGAAAGAAACCAAGTCTACAATTTCAGCGCCGGTCCTGCTGTCCTTCCCGAGGAGGTACTCCGGGAAGCGGCAGACGAGATGATGAACTATCGGGGAACGGGAATGTCTGTAATGGAGATGAGCCATCGATCTTCGGATTATCAGGCGATCATCGACGACGCGGAACAGGATCTCCGGGATCTTCTGGGCATCCCTGACAACTACAAGGTCCTTTTCCTTCAGGGAGGAGCGAGCCAGCAGTTTGCCATGATCCCCATGAACCTGATGAAAAACAGGGTCGCAGACTACATCGTAACCGGAAACTGGGCAAAAAAAGCCGCGCAAGAAGCTGCGATATACGGGAAGGTCAACATTGTGGCCAGTTCCCAGGACAAGACCTTCTCCTACATTCCGGATCTTTCCGATCTTCCGATCTCGGAGGATGCGGACTACGTGTATATCTGCCAGAACAACACCATCTACGGGACCACGATCAAGAATCTTCCTGACACCAAGGGAAAAGATCTGGTCTCCGATGTCTCATCCATGTTCCTTTCCGAACCCATGGACGTGACAAGATACGGACTCGTCTACGGCGGCGTACAGAAAAACATCGGTCCCGCAGGCGTGGTGATCTCGATCATACGCGAAGACCTTATCACAGAGGATGTGCTTCCGGGCACACCCACTATGCTCCGCTTCAAGACCCATGCGGACAGCGGATCTATGTACAATACACCGCCCTGCTACGGAATCTACATCTGCGGCAAGGTGTTCAAATGGCTCAAATCCATCGGCGGACTTGAAGTCATGAAGGAGCGCAACGAAAAGAAAGCCAGGATCCTCTACGATTATCTGGATTCTTCCAGGATGTTCCGCGGGACAGTCCGCAGGGAAGACCGCTCCCTCATGAACGTACCTTTCGTCACGGGTAGCAAGGAACTCGACGCGAAGTTCGTATCCGAAGCCACTGCGGCGGGATTCAAGAATCTCAAGGGCCACCGCACTGTCGGCGGTATGCGGGCAAGCATCTACAACGCCATGCCGGAAGAGGGCGTCCGCGCTCTCGTGAAGTTCATGGAGAGATTCGAGGAGGAGAACGTCTGAGATGGAGAACCGGACCATTTTTTGCTGCAATCCCATCAGCGAAGCCGGTCTTGTCCGCTTCGCCCCCAACTATTCCATGGTTCCCTCCCTTGAGGAGGCGGACGCGCTCCTCGTGCGCTCCGCCGATCTCAACAGCACGGAGTTTCCCCGCAGGATACGGGCTATAGCCAGAGCCGGAGCAGGCGTGAACAATATTCCTCTCGACCGGTGCGCCGAACAGGGCATCGTCGTTTTCAACACCCCCGGAGCAAACGCCAACGGCGTGAAAGAACTTACCATCGCCGGCCTTCTGCTGGCGTCCCGCGATATCATCGGCGGCGCGCAGTGGGTAAAGGAACATAAAGACGATCCTGCTGTGGCGAAAGATGCGGAGAAAGCGAAAAAGGCATTTGCCGGCATCGAGATCCAGGGGAAAACGCTGGGCGTCATCGGTCTTGGTGCGATCGGCGTACTGGTCGCGAACGCCGCCCTTGACCTCGGCATGAAAGTCATCGGCTATGACCCGTTTCTGTCTGTTTCCTCAGCCTGGAAACTGTCCGGCCATGTCCGCCCGGCCGTCTCTCTCGATGAACTGTACGGGGACAGCGACTACATCACGATCCATGTTCCCGCGACAGCCAGTACCAGGGGGATGGTGGACGCCTCCGCTTTTGCCAAGATGAAAGAAGGAGCCAGGCTCCTCAACTTTGCCCGTGACTCCCTCGTGGATGAGGCCGCCTTGTCTGATGCTCTCACTTCGGGAAAGCTGGCCTGCTATGTCACCGACTTCGCCACCCCCGCTGTGCTGCATTTGGATCATGTGATCGCCCTCCCCCATCTCGGCGCCTCCACGGAGGAATCCGAGGAAAACTGCGCTGTCATGGCTGTGGATCAGCTTCAGGACTATATCGACAACGGCAACATCACCCACTCCGTAAATTATCCGGATCTCAACGCCGGGGTCTGTCAGACGGCATCCCGCGTCGCCATCCTTCACCGCAATATCCCGAACATGCTCCGGCAGTTTACCGGCTTTTTCGGTGACCTCAACCACAACATCGAGACCCTCCAGAACAAGGCAAAAGGGGATTATGCCTATACGGTCATGGATCTTTCCTATCCCCTTCCCGAAAACACGGTGCGGGAACTCAAGGCCATCGATGGAGTGCTCCGCGTCCGCGTGCTGAAGGGCAAGGAGACCGTGGGGAAGGAGGACTGAATGGCTCAGATCCGTCCGTTTTCAGCGGTGATCCCCGGAGAGGGAAAAGCCTCTGTCGTCTCCTCCCTTCCCAACGATGTTTTCTCGGAAGAAGAGGCAAGAAGAGTCACCGAAAGGAATCCCCTGAGTTTTCTTTCCGTTGTCCGCCCGGAGACACAGTTCCCCGTCGGACAGGATCCATACGCAGACGTGGTCTATGAAAAAGCGGGTGAGCTCCTCCGGGAGCGCATCCTGTCCGGAGACCTGATCCGGCGTCCCGAAAAGGCGTTCTACGTCTACCGTCTCATACGCGAGGGGCACAGCCAGACAGGTATCGTGGGACTTTCATCCGTTGATGATTACCTGAACGGCACATGCAAGAAACACGAGCACACCGTAAAGAAAAAAGAGACCGACAGAGCGCGGCACATCGCGGCCTGCCGGGCTCAGACCGGTCCCATTTTCATTGCTTACCGCCCTGACGAAGCGATCCGTGCGGTGACAGCACAGATCCGGGAGACACATCCTCTCTTTGACTTCACATCGGAGGACGGAGTCAGGCACACCGTCTGGGAATGCAGCGATCCTGCTGTATGTGAATCCATCACTTCACTGTTTCAACGGGTTCCTTCTACCTATATCGCCGACGGTCACCACCGCACGGCAGCTGCTGTCCGTTATGCCCTGGACCAAAGGGAAGCGGATCCTTCCTTTACCGGGGATGAGGAGTACAACTGGTTCCTCTCCGTGCTCTTCCCGGCAGATGAGCTCAGAATCCTGGAGTACAACCGGGTGGTGTACGATCTCAACGGATACTCCTGTGACACATTCCTGGAAAAGCTGAAAGAGTTTGTTGAACTGTCTCCCCTTCCGTCTGCATCTGTTCCTCAGAAGAGGGGAAACATGAACATGTATCTCAGGGGTAAATGGTTCGCTCTCTTCTTTAAGGAGGAGGTCCTCTCCCGGAAAAGATCAACGGTGGAAGCACTGGATGTATCTCTTCTGCAGGACCTGATCCTATCACCGATCCTCGGCATCGAGGATCCGCGGGCAAGTTCCCGGATCGAATTCGTGGGCGGGATCCGCGGTCTGGACGAACTGGAACGGATCGCGGACCGATATGATGATGCTGTCGCGTTCGCCATGTTCCCGACATCCCTGGATGACCTGATGGCTATCGCCGATTCCGGCGAAGTGATGCCGCCGAAGTCCACATGGTTTGAACCGAAACTGCGAAGCGGTCTCTTCGTGCATATGCTCTGAGACGACAAAATTCCTAAAGTAACAACAGCTGCGGAGGCTTCTGGCCTCCGCAGCTGTGATTTTTTGTTATTACCTGTACAAGGCGTTCGTGATAGAGGCAAATCCCTCCATGGTGATCTGTTCCGCCCTTACGCTCTCCGGGAGTCCCGCAGCAGACACAGCCGAAAGGATGGCCTCTTTCGGGAGACCGAGCAGCGAGGACATGGCATTCACCGCTGTCTTCCTTCTCTGACCGAAAGCGGCGCGCACGACCGCGAAGAAACGCTCCTCCGACACGACTCCCACCGATGGGAAACCGAGGACCTGGAGGCGTATGACCGAAGATGTCACCTTCGGCTGCGGCCGGAAAGCCCCGGGCTTCACGTCAAACAGGATAGCCGGCTTGCTGTAATACCACACGGCAGCGGATACCGCTCCGCATTCCCTGGTACCCGGTCTGGCGCACAGCCTCTGCCCGGCCTCTTTCTGAACCATGACCGTGATCGATTCGATGGTAAGATGCTCCTCCAGGAAGCGCATCATGAGCGGAGAAGTGATGTAGTACGGCAGATTGCCAACGATCGCGACTCTCCCCTCTCCGAAGTGATCGCGGATGAGCGCCTTGAGATCGATCTCCATGGCATCGCCCTCCACGATGGTAACATTCGGATAAGGCTTCAGGTTCTCCGTAAGCTGGGGGATCACATCCGTGTCGATCTCCACCGCCACCACCTTGTCCGCACGCTTCGCAAGCTCTACAGTCAGCGCTCCGAATCCCGGTCCGATCTCCAGGACTCCGATCCCGTCGATCCCCGCTTTTTCCGCGATCCGCGGACACACCGTTCCGTCCACCAGAAAGTTCTGCCCCAGCGCCTTCTTGGCTTTGTGCTCGCTTTTTCCCGGCGCGTATTTACTCATGGTAATCCGGGTTCTTCTCAAACATGACGAAGGGGAGCGGGCAGAGTTCCTTCATGGTGTGTTCCCAAACCGCCTGAGGACTGGCATCAATGACCGGAACATCAAAGTCAAGACAAAACTCTGTCATGACCTGACGGCAGGCAAGACACGGGCCTCCGTCCGATCCGTCCCCATTGGTATATACAGCCAGAGCCCGGAAAGTCCTGCAGCCTTCGGAGACCATTTTGAAGATCGCGGTCCTTTCGGCACATACCGTCATCCCGTAGCTCGCATTCTCAATGTTGCATCCTGTGTAGATCTTTCCGTCTGTCCCGAGGACAGCTGCGCCAACCATATACTGGGAGTAGGGGCAATAAGCGTGTTCCCTCGCCTCTTTTGCGGCGGCGATCAGTTCTTCCCTGTTGATCATTTCGTCTCTCCTTTGTTTTTTTCCATTATACGATGAAGCCATACGGCGGAGAAAGATTTTTTGCCTGTTCTTCCACCGTTTTTTCTTACCGCAGTGATCCCTACAGGCAAGGAAAAGATTGATTTCTCTCCTTCCATTTTTTATTATTAGAGGAGGTAATTTTAGACTTTCAGTGGGGGTATCATCATGACAAGGAGAGATAAGGTCAACTACTATCTTGACATTGCGGAATCCGTCAGTGAACGCGGCACCTGCATCCGCCGCAGATATGGCTGCATCATCGTCAAAGACGACGAGATCGTCAGTACCGGGTACGCCGGCGCTCCGAGAGGCAGAAAGAACTGCTGCGACCTCGGATACTGCAAACGTGAAGCGCTGAAAGTTCCCCGCGGAGAGCGCTATGAGCTCTGCCGCAGCGTCCACGCGGAGCAGAACGCCATCATCAGCGCGTCCCGCAACCAGATGCTCGGCGCCACGCTCTATCTTGTCGGTGTCGAGGGGAAAGACGGAAGCTACACTCCGAACGCTGAATGCTGCTCTCTGTGCAAACGCATGGTCATCAATGCCGGCATCACCACCGTGATCGCCAGGATCGACAAAGAGAACTTCCGTGTGTTCGATGTCGCGTCTGAATGGGTAGAAAAAGATGATTCGATGGAGGGCCTCGAATAATGCTTCTTTGTGCGGATGTAGGAAACACCAACATCGTACTGGCTGCCTACAGGGAGGAAGAACTGATCTTCACCTCACGTCTGAAGACCGATCCCACACTGACCAGGGATCAGTATGCAGTCGATCTGCATTCCCTGCTCGAAGTTTATGACATTGACCCTGATGAATTCCACGGCGCCATCGTCGGCTCGGTCGTACCTCAGATCACCGTGAACCTCAGTCAGGCCATTGAAATGGCTCTGGGCTGCCGGTGCCTGACCCTCGCCGCCGGTGTCAAGACCGGGTTGAATATTCTCATCGACAATCCCGCCGAATGCGGAGCGGATCTCGTAGCAGAGGCAGTGGGAGCCAAAGCCCATTATCCCCTCCCCGTCATCGTGGTCGATATGGGAACGGCAAGCAAGATCGTAGCAGTAGACGCGAAAGGAAACTTCGTGGGCGGTTCCATCATGCCGGGCATGCGGACCTCCATGAACGCGCTGGTCGGATCTGCCGCACTGCTTGCGGACTTCGAGTTTGATACACCCAAGAGCGCCATCGGAAAGAATACGGCAGACTGTCTCAGGAGCGGCACCGTTCTCGGGTTCGCATCCATGATCGACGGTATGTGCGACCGGTTCAAGGATGAACTGGATTCCGAAGTCACTGTGGTCGCCACAGGCGGCCTCGCCCATTACATCCTGCCTTCCTGCAGGACGAAGATGGTATATCGCGATGATCTCGTAACAGAAGGTCTTCGCATCATATACAACAAAAACAAATAGGTCAAATTATTCGCCGCATCCTCTATGAGGAGCGACAGAAGGAGAAAAAAATGAATCAGAAAAAGAACAAAATGAGCGTGCAGTATCTCGCACGACTCGCAATGCTGCTGGCGATCGTCATCATCTTCACCGTTTTCAACATCGCCAACATCCCGGTCGGGCCGATCGTTGCCACAGTGTATCAGGTGCCCGTGATCATCGGCGCCTGCCTGCTGGACATGAAAGCAGGAGCGATCCTCGGCGGCGCGTGGGGTCTGCTGAACTTCTGGCTGGCCATCACCGGTCAGACCACCGACGTGGTGGCACTCACCGCGATCTCGGAAAGTCCCTTCGGATACTTCTGTGTATCCTTCCTCCCCCGGCTTGCAGTCGGCCTTGTCGCCGCTCTTCTCGCCAAGGTCCTGATCAAAAAGAACAGCACGGTCTCCTATCTCGTGACCGGAGCGCTCGGTTCCCTGACCAATACCGTCGGATACCTCGGGCTCCTCTATCTCCTGTTCAAGAACGTGCTGGCCAGCGTTTACTCCATGGATGCCAGCGCCGTCATCGGAATGGTGCTGTCTGTCGCAGGGACAAACGGTCTGGTGGAAGCGGTTGTTTCCGCGATCCTCACCCTTGCGATCTGCAAAGCCATCAACGCAATTGACAAAAGGTAACTATGGCAAAGAAAATCAAATATCTGTTATTTGACATGGATGGCCTGCTCACTGACTCTGAGCGGGTCACCTTTGAAATATGGGAAGAAATCTTCCGCGAGCATGGCTATGAGCTCACCATGGATTTCTATATCAGCATCATCGGAATGGTGGAGACCAAGATCGAGAAGATCATCTCCGATGCCTATCCCGGTCTAGATGCCGCGAAGGACGTTTATCCGGAGTGGGATGAGCGGTACGAAAAACTCGCTCCTCTGGGAGGCGTTCCCCTCAAGACGGGAGTCCGCGAGCTGCTGGATTACTGCGATCAGAACGGGATCAGAAAGTCTGTGGTCTCCTCCAACTGGCTACACTGGATCGAGACGATCCTCAGAGCGGACGGAGTATACGACCGCTTCGATCATGTGATCCACGGCGGACTTGTAAAACACGGGAAACCAGACCCGGAACCGTTCCTTCTCTCCATGAAGGAATTTGGGGCGGATCCGGAGGAATGCCTCGTTCTGGAGGATTCCAACAGCGGGATCATCGCCGGAAAACGTGCAGGGATGAAGGTGATCTGCATTCCGGACCTGAAGCAGCCAAGCGAGGAAGCGGAAGCGCACTGTGACGCTGTGCTTCCCACCCTTCTGGATGTGATCCCGTGGCTGGAACAATTTAACAGGGAGGCGGAGTGATTTGAATAAGGCGCAGCAAGTGAACGGACTGGCGGAACAATACCGGGACAGGATCCTGGAGATCTTCCGGCATCTCCACCAGCACCCCGAAACAAGCACCCATGAGTACCGGACCACAGAGTATATCCGCTCTGTACTGGAAGATCTTGGGATCGAACTGATCGATTCCGGTGTGGAGACCGGCACGATCGGTCTTCTCCGCGGAGCGGAAGACGGGCCCTGCGTCGCTCTGCGCGCGGACATCGACGCTCTTCCCGTAAAGGAACAATCCACCTGCCCCTTCCCCTCGCTGAATGAAGGTGCGATGCACGCCTGCGGACATGACACCCATATCACGTCCCTGCTGGGCTCCGCCATCCTCCTCGCGCACATGAGAGACCAAATACGGGGAAGCGTGAAATTCATCTTCCAGCCGGAGGAGGAAAAGAACATCGGAGCCATATCCATGATCGCCAACGGAGCGCTGGAGAACCCCGAGGTGAAAGCATGTTTCAGTCTCCACAATTCGCCTGAAGTACCAACCGGGTCGGTCGCCGTCCTCCCCGGCCCTATCATGGCCGGACTCAACACCATCGATATTGAGATCCTCGGCAAGGGCGGCCACGGCGGGATCCCCCAGAGAAATACCGATCCTGTCGTCGCAGCTGCAGCGGTCATTCAATCCCTGCAGACCATCGTAAGCAGAAACGTCGCTCCCACCAGTGCCGCCGTCATCTCCATCTGCAGCGTCCACACGGACAACCCGATGATCAGCAACGTGATCCCGGATAAAGTCTCTATGGAGGGAACGGTGCGGTACTATTCCTACGAGGACAAAGCGATGATCGACCGGAGGATACGTGAGGTAGTCGAAGGAATCGGGGCTGCATATAACTGCGAAACACGTTACTGGACCTCTGAAGATCTCCCTATTACATCCAACACGCCGCTTGACGGCCAGATCAGCCTTTACGAAACAGCGCTGAAAACAGTAAGGGACATCGGAGCCACCGCCGTCGCTCCGGATCCGTCCGGAGGCGGAGACGACTTTGCGCACTACGCGCTTGGTGCGGGCGGGAAACCCGGAGTGCCCTCCTTCTTCTACTGGCTCGGGGTGCGCAACGAGCAAAAAGACTGCATGTATTCCTGGCACAGCCCTCACTATCAGGCTGACACGGATGCGCTCCCCATCGGAGCAAAGCTTCTGGCGATGTCCGCTTTCAACGCGCTCGATCTTTTCGACTGAGTTGTTTGCGCAAACCAAAAACGACGATTGGTTTTTTCGAAATATCTAAAGATACGTACCAAAAAAGCGGACACTTAGCCGGGTGTTCATAAGACAGTTTTGAAAGCCAAACCGATTTGGGCATCTGGCTGGCAGGGTTGGCAACAAAAAGGAAGATGATCTGCATTTTCATGTGCAGGTCATCTTCCTTTTTTACGGTATAGAGCTGTAATTGTTAATTTGCTTGCTTTTTTCTCTTCACCGGTACCCAGATCGCACTATGATAATCTGGGTCAGTCATTTCTCCGTTTACACAGTCATACCACTCAACCGTTGCATTTCCGCTCAACTCATAATCCGGATTGCCAGGTAACCATTCAGAGAAGATTCGGGTGTTCACGCTCTGCAGTGTCTGAGGATTAGGTCCGATGCAATCGAATACTGCCCATTCATTCCTTGGGAACTCGTAGACCACCATTCCATCCGGTACTGCTCCGCCCGTGTACTTGCCCGCGATCAGATAGCGGAATTTGCCCCCGTTGATATCGTCGATGCAGACGCCATATTCTCCGATGCAGTTGTCCACCAGCGCCTGCTCATAGGGATTTGAGGGTGCATTTCCCGCATAAACACGGTTGGCATACTTCTCACAGGTTTCATTCCAGAACTTCGGAATTTCTGCATAAGCGGTTTCATTGTCGAAAACCTTCTGGAAGCCGATGACCTTAAACGGAAACATGGGCGCAATTTTGACATCCATTTGACTACCTCCTTGTACCGATAATTTGATTGTCAAGGGAAGAAAGACTTTACCGGCGGCTCCGTCACGGACCTGTGAAGGGGTCGCACCGTGAAAACGGGAGAATGCTTTTGTGAAGCTCTCCGGAGTATCATAGCAGTACCGAAGGGCAATCTCGATCACCTTGTCTTCTGTCTCCTTCAGATCCCGTGCCGCTTGATACAGTCTGCGGTTTCGCATGTATTCTCCGATTCCGCAGCCAGTCATCAGCGAAAAGCCCCTCTGGAGGAAAAACGGAGAAAGATACACCCGATCTGCCACATCCTGCGCACTGATGTCGTCAGTCAGATGCTCTTCCATATAATCGATTGCTGTACGAATGCTGGTAAGCCACTCCATCGGCGGATCCTCCGTCCCTTGATGGGTTCATTGTATCTCTCAAAGCGGAAATTGTCCTGTCATTTCCTGCCCGGATCTGTCCTTATCCCTTTCGGATCGGGTGCCGAATCACCGTCTTCCGCTTTTCCGGCGACACCTTTCTTGCGTCGCTCAGATAGATCTCATGGTGCATTCTCTGACTTGTTATGTCCAGAACATATCCCTGGGTC
>CAZRGP010000022.1:0-41528 GCA_964599695.1 uncultured Faecalibacterium sp. | reverse complement strand
GTCACGGTGTAGGTCTTGACCGGGGCTTTGACTTCTTCGACTGCTTCTTCTTTGACCTCTTCCGCTGCAGGCGCTTCATTCTCGACTGCTGCGGGAGCTTCTTCTTTCTTCTCTTCTTTGACCGCTTCCTCTACGAGGGCGGGCTCTTCGGCTTTGACTTCTCCCAGGAGGACGACTGCCCCTTCCGCTTTGGCGGGCTCTTCCGCTTCGACTTCGTGGGCGAATACGCCTGCGGGGATGGACTGGAATGCAAGGATCATTGCCAGTGCGAATGCCATAACTTTCATTTTCTTTGTTTTCATCTCTATAACCTCTCTAAGATGCTTTTTTGTTTGTTCCGGCGGTGTGTTCCGCATCGGTTATCTTATGGTTATAGGATACAGGTCAGGCCGTCACAGCACCCGTCACAGAACAAAGAGCGTCAGGCCTCTTTTTGTGACGGTTTTTGTGACGCTTTTATGACGGCTTCTGGAGCACAAAAATAGAACCGCAGCTATGCCGCGGTCCGCTGTCTGTCGGTACGTTCTTTCCGGTTCAGTTGATCCTGTTGTCTTTACCGCCTCTCAGATCTTCCGGAGAGGAACGGTGTCCAGGAGCTTCAGTCCAAGGCCTTTCGCCATCGTCCTCGCCTTCTCCTCGCTCTCCGGATCCGTGACGTTCCACGGCTTGTGGGCGTCGCTTCCGAGGACGACCTCGTTGCCTATCTCAGCCGCGATGTTCCAGAACATCTCATTGGGATAATGACGGTTTTCCCGTATGCCCAGGAGGTTGATCTCCAGAGGGGTTCCGGTCCGGAGGGCGGCGAGACAGAGCTTTCCCATCTCCTGCTCATACACTGACCTGCTTCCGATATAGTGGATGAGGTCCGGGTGAGCGAAATAACTGAACAGACCGGTCTCCATCGCTTCGATCGTCTGGGAGACATAGCTCTCAAACTTTCTCTTTTCGATGGTGGGCCTGCCGCTGTAGGACGCCCCGATCTCGTTCTCCAGGAAGTGCTGCCCCAGGATCATATATTCCACGCCGTTGTCCCGGAGCATCTCCAGGAGGCGCGAAAAATATCTTGGATAGTATTCCGCCTCCACGCCGAGCCGTATCTCCATCCGCCCCTTGTATTCCTCCGCCAGTTCCCGCACGCCCTGAGCGTATCCCGGAAGTTCCTCCGGTTTCATGCGCATCGGCCTGTTTCTTGGCTCGCTGTCAAAAAAGTCGTACGGCGTGTGGTCTGAAAAGCCGAGGATCTGCAGTCCTGCCTTCTCCGCCTGCTGAGCGTAATCTCTCTCGGTGCCCTCCGCGTGTCCGCAGCGCCATGTATGTGTATGATAGTTTGCGATCATTTTATCTCTCTATTCTCTTGAATTTTTTCTAAGTGTATTATATCGAAAACGAACGCAAAAGCGAACGATAATACCAGCGTTCGTTTTTGCGTCCGTAATTGACAATATGATCATTCTTTTGTTCGCGCTTCACTTTACACAGCGGAACACCGCGATGCTGTTGATATTAGTCACTTCCGCCTTGCTGTACATCTTTTCCAGTCTCTCTCTGAGGGACTCCACCGTCTCAAACGGTTCGGTGAAGAAACCTTTCTTTATGTAGAACCCGCGGATCCATCGGTCGGTATTGGCGTCGCTTCCCTTCACGTAGAAACAGCCGGTGAAGATCCCGCCCGGCTTCAGCACCCGGTATGTCTCCCGGTATGCCGCCTCCTTGTCGGGGAATGCGTGAAAGCCATTCAGGGAGACCACCGCGTCGAAGGAGCCGTCCCCAAAGGGGAGAGCGCCCACATCGCCCTGCACGAACGAGATGTTGGAAACGTTCATGGAATCTGCCCTCTCCCGGGCGGATTCCATCATTTTTTCGGAATAGTCCAGACAGGTGATCTCCGCGTCCGGCAGTGTCTTCCACACGGGAACAGACAGGACACCGGTTCCCACAGGTACTTCCAGCAGTTTACCGGAGAAATCCGACGGAATGGGTTCGAAGACTCTTGCCTGGTATTCCAGGACATCTTCCCTGTCCATATCCCACACGACCCTGCAGATCAGACGCCCCAGCCATGTGGAAGCGGTCATCATGCCGTCATAGATGCTGTGCGCTTTTCCCAGGGAACGGTACGCGCCTTTGATCTCTTCTTTTCTTTCCATGTTCTTCCCTACTTTTTTCCTACCAGGAGGCAGGAATCCGCGAGAAACATCCTTTTTCCCTCCTGCCTGGTCATGAACATGCCGTCTGCCGTCGGTATGAGCCGCACATCCTCGTAGCCCTCATCCTTCAGTTGCCGGACAAAGCTTTCCATATCCCCGTACCGGGATTTTCCCATCAGGTCATGGATCGCGAATGTGCCGCCCTTTTTGAGCACGCGCAATGTCTCTTTCAGCAGAAGCTGCTTGTTCACACCGCTGATGTTGTGATAGACGTAGTTGCTGGTCACGGCGTCAAAGGTCTCATCAGGAAAGTCCAGTCTGCAGGCATCGCCTTTCCGGAAGCTGACGTTGTCCACACCTTCCGCCTCCGCGTTATCCTCACAGCGCTTCTGATTGAAGGCGGCATATTCCGGCCCCCATTTGTCCACGCCTACCACCGATGCTCCGGGGTTGCGCTTCGCCACGGCGATGGCGAGAGCTCCGCTTCCGCATCCAACATCCAGGCAGGTCCCGCCTTCCGGGACCTGAACGAAGTCCGCTGTCCCCTCAATGATCTGACGTGAGAGCTGTCTCTCCCCGTCATAGGAGAACTGCCCATATGCATAGGCGCACCATGCGGTCCATGCGGCGCATCCCGCGGACCCGAGAGCAAGGGCAGCCGTCGCAGCCGCTTTAACTTTCCGGTCCATCTTCACCGCAGGAAGAGCGGTCATCGCAGCGGCAGAAGCCAGGGCAGCGGAAGCCGCGCCGAAGCCCCAGATCATCCCCTTGGGTATCCAGTTTTTGTAATCCGGTCTCTTGTCGGTCATCGCTGTACCTCATCTCTGCCAGAAATGTTTCTTTTTCTCCACCGTTTCAGAGGACAGAGACATCAGAGTGTACCCTGTCTCATCGATGGCTGCCTTCAGTTTTGCCTCATCCACCGGGTTCTCGGTAACAAAGGTCGCGATCCCGCTCCCGTGGGATGCGGTCACTTTGTCCGCGTCCGGTACTGCCTTGCGGATCGTGTCCTTGATATGTGCCTCGCACATTCCGCACATCATTCCGTCGATCTTCGCTGTCGTCTTGATCATTCATATCACCTTCGAAAAACATAATAGTTAGCATTTGCTAACTCATAATAACACCGAAACCACTCTTTCTCAAGCCTTGGCGGAAAGAAAGATCCCGCCGGCCGCAAAAGCCAACGGGATATCTGTATGTTTTATATAGGATCAGTACACCAGCGACACGATCATGTCTCCATGTTTCTTCTGTTCATTCCACACCTGTCTCACCGAAGCGTACTTTCTGGCAAGATCGTCATAACGGAGGTGCGCACGGTACTCAAAAAATGCGATGACCGGATACAGACGCTTCCTTCCGAAGATCATGAGAAGGACCGCGATGACAGCAGCCCTGGCCCGGCTCGGAAAGAGCTTCTCATTGGTCATGGAGCGGAACACATCGCTGTGTTTCTTCTTGTCCTCCGCGATCTTGCGGAACGTGTCGGAATCCTTCTGATTCCCGGAACGTTTTGCCAGCATCAGGTACATCAGCGCGGCGTTCAGTTCAGACTGCTGAGCATGCAGAAGACGGTCAAAGAGATGTTTATTTGTCATGAATTTTTGTGCGGATGGCTTGCGTCGGAGCCTCGGCTCCGAAAGAGGGATCCGCATCCTCCTTCCCATTAAGTATACCACCATTCGCAAACGGACGCGCGGTCAGAAGACCAGCTGGATCAGAAGCATGTATACTACCGTTCCAAAAAGGATGCTGATAAGGGAGTTCCGTTTCCACCACTGGAGAAGGATCACGCTCAGGGAGGCGATCCCCTCCGGGATCCCGAACGGCGCGGAAGAGAAGTCCGTATCCTTGAGACAGTACACCACCAGCATGCCGATGATGGCCGCCGGAAGCACTTTCCCAAGATACAGGATGTAGGATGGAGTCGATTTCCTGAATACAGCAAACGGAAGAAACCGCAGGACGATGGTCACCGCGGACATGATGAAAACAAGGACAGCGATACGATCCTGCATCTCAGTTCTCCTCCCCGTCATTCTGTGAGAGTTTTCCCCGGGCGAAAGTGAGAACCGCGGTGATGAGCACCATGTCCGGGATCAGGAACTGGTCCGGCCCGAAGAGGATCAGGCACAAAACGGAACAGACCACACCCGTCAACGCGGGAAGACGGTCCTTGCCGGATACCCACTGCTCCGTGAAGGAAGCGATAAACAGAGCGGTCATGGAGAACTCGATACCTTTTGTAGAGAACGGGAGAACACTGCCCAGAAGACTGCCCAGAACGCTCCCTGTTACCCAGTAGATCTGGTCAAACAGGGATACGAGGAAACGATAGAGATTCCCGCTTTGCGGATCCTCTCCTGCCATGTCATCCACAAGAAGGGTGTAGGTCTCGTCAGTCAGGGCGAAAATCATGTAGGGTTTATACTTTCCGGCATCCCTGTAGCGATCCACCATGGAGATGCTGTAAAAGAGATGCCTCGCGTTGACCATGAATGTGGTGAATGCCGTGGTAATGAAGGAAGCGCCGGAAGTGATCAGTCCGATCCCCACGAACTGCATGGCGCCGGCATAGATGAAAGCGCTCATCAGGAATGTCCACAGGACACCGTATCCGGAATCCCGGAGAAGGATCCCGAATCCCGCTCCGAGGATCATATATCCCGCCATAACGGGAAGGGACCGGAAGAAAGCCTTCTTCACGACGGGAAGAGCCTTACTGCTCATGGATTCCCTCCCTCTTCTTCGCTTTCATCACGATCGAAAGGTAAAGACTTCCCACTGCGAGCAGGAACACGAGGAGGAACAGGATCCACCATATCGTTCCCATAAAGGGGAACTGCCTGGAGAAACCCAGCACACCGATGGGATGTCCCCAGTTCAGAAAAAAGTAGGGGAAGTTAAATCCCGGCCCGAACTGCCAGTTGCGGACATATCCGATCCCCGCGTAGATGACATAGGCCAGCGGCGGGATCGTCACAAAGAGAGCATCGCTCCTGCGGAAGGATCCGTAAGGTCCTGTGACGAAGAAATCCGCCACAGCCGCGACCGGGACCGCCACGTGGGTCAGGATATTCTGGATATTCCACGCAAGGATGCCCATGGTAGGAGCGAGGACGAAACAGAAGACGACTCCCGTCAGAGTGATCGCCACTGTTCCGACAAATTTGATCAGAAACCAGACTGCCGGGACCTCCGCATTCTTTATAAGGAGATACGTCCCGATCATGCAGATGACCGCGATCGCGATATTGGACTGAATAGTGAAATACATAAATACCGTCCTCCCTCCCATGAAGGAATCCCGTCCCCCAAGGGCGCTCAGGACGATCCCGATCAGTGCTGAGAGTATTACGATGACTTTCAGAAGGTATGTGGTGTTTTTCCTTTGCTTAGACATTGCCATGACCTGTTTCTTTCGTATGCGTCTGACGGATAAGACAGTGTTCCTGCCCATGATCCATTTTTACAAATATGACATTATTGTTCCCATTTTAGCAGTATTATGCCGCTTATCACAATCCGTCGCAGAAAAATGATACAACAGACGCCCGGAACTGTCCGGGCGTCTGTTTTTCGATATACTTCGTTTTAGCTGAGCGTGATCACTTCTGAATAGGGCAGTCCTGTGTCGGAAGAAACTCTCATCCGATCCACTGCACGGAAGACAGGATCTCATCCCACACAGACGCACTTTCCTCCCTCAGGGACTCGCGGTAGTATACATGCAGGTAGTACATCGTTTTGCCCCGCTTGCACGCCAGGGATTCGCCGACCATGGCGATATTTCCCGCCTCATATCCGTACCGGAAACCGCTGGCCTTTTCACCTCCCAGGATCACCGCTTTCGGTCCTTCCGCCTTATATCCGTATTGCTGCATAGGCTGTTTCACCACGGTTTCCATCTGATGGGCAGCATCCGACGCCCGAATCAGCAGGGAAGCGAGACCGCCGAGCGGTTTCCACCCGATGCTGATGAGGATATGCCTCTCCGTATCGGTATAGCATTCGCTCTCCCCTTCTCCCAGAAAATTCAGTTTGCCCTGCTCCTCGGCGCTCATCACATGGAAACTGTCGGGACAGGAAAACTGCAGTTCCTGATTCACGGTCATTGTCTTCACTCAAAATCCTCCTGTCGCTGCCCATTCCGGATATGCCGGGATGTGCGGCTCTCTTATTGTTCGTTTCGTTCTCAGTTCCTTATACGGGATCCGGATATATCATTTTATTCCAGAAATAGATGCTCTCCTCCACCTCGAATCCGGCGGAAGCGTAGAAGTCCTTTCTCCATCCGAAGGAGTCCACGTAGCACTTCTCTACGTCCTGATCTCTACACCGGTTCACCGCGCCAAGGATCATCGCCCGTCCGAGTCCTCTCCTGCGGTACTTTTCACGGGTCCCTGCTGGTTCGATCATGGCCGTTTTCGACTGCCTGTCCACATACACAAAACAGTAAGAGCAAACATCGTTTCTCTCCTGCGCTCCGGTGTCAACGGTCAGGCACTCGAAACTGTCCGGATACAGGCAGGACCGTTTTCTCTCATGATAGGAACGCATCCCGCAACGGTAATCGGGGCTTTCCCATTCCGGGTGAAAGCACAGCCGGAGCGCGCTCCACTTGTTCTCCTCATCCGGGTATTCCTCCCCATACAGAAGGCGAAAACCCTCCGGCACTTCCGGAAGCGCTTTCGTATTCTGCGGAAAGATGCAGTTCCAGTCCTCCTGCCAGTCTGTTTTTTCGTATCCCCGACGCAAAAGTATATCCGTGGCAGATGTCTGTCTGCTGCTCACCGCGACCCAGAACTTTACCGCTCCGTTTTCATCCCTGCGGAACAGGGGCAGACAGTTCTTCTCGCTGTATTCCAGCATGGCGGGAAACAGGTCTTCCCTTTCCGGCCGGAAACTGAAGTAGATGTTCTCTCCGTCCGGAAGGATGCATCCGTCGATCCGTCCGTCTTTCTCAAACAGGAAAATGTAGTCACCGGACCGTACTGCCCCTGATTCCGCCTCCAGTTCACCGGTGCGGTAGATCAGGTCATGGAGTCTCTGCGGAAGCCACGGCGACGGTGTTCCCTCCTCATGATATCTCTCACGCAGAAATGAATCCAGACGATCCAGATCCCTCGCACTGTCAAATCGGACGATATCCATGCTCGCAAAGCCTCCCCCTCAGAATTCTTCCGTCCACGGGAACAGGGTCCTGTTACGGTCCATTCCACGGATGCGCATGACATCCTCAGCGGACAGCTCAAAGTCAAAGAGATCCAGATTCTCTGACAGACGTTCCGCGCGGCGTGACTTCGGAATCACGGAGATCCCTCTCTGCACCAGGAACCGCAGCGCCACCTGCGCAGCGCTCTTGTGATACTTTTCACCGATCTGCGCGAGTGTGCGGTCGCCCGCCACATTTCCGATCCCCTGAGCCAGCGGAGACCAGGCCTGCATCGCCGTTGTGCGCTGTCTCATCTCTTCCTGAAATCCCCACTTCTGGAAAAAGACATGGGTCTCCAGCTGGTTGACAGCAGGCACCGTTTTGCAGCTGCTCAGGAACTGTCTGTACCATTTCTCATTGTAGTTGGATATGCCGATCGCCCTGGTCTTGCCCTCCTGCAGCGCTTCCTCCAGCGCCAGATACATCTCCGGTCCCTGGGGATAGGGCTCGTGCAGCAGAAGAAGATCCACATAGGAGAGGCCAAGCCGGTCCAGTGATTCCAGGATCCCCCGCTTCGCCTTCCCGTAGCTGTTGCTGATCCGGTACAGTTTTGTGGTCACAAAGAGCTCCTCCCGGGGAACACCGCTCATCAGGATCCCCTCTCCGACCTCCTTCTCGTTGCCGTACATCTGCGCCGTATCGATCAGCCGGTATCCGAGGCCGATGGCGGTGCGTACCGTTTCCGCGCACTCATTTCCCCTCAGGTCCCATGTGCCAAGGCCGACAAGGGGCATCTCCACGCCGTTGTTCAGCGTCACTGTTTTTGTGCTTTCAGTAATCATCCTGAGTTTCCTATCCTTCCTCCGCAACGCCCGCGTATCCGGTCTCCCGGACAATGTATTGTCCCTGCTCAGACAGGATATAATCGATCATCTTCTGCACATAGGGGTTCGGATCGTCCTTTCTCGTGATCAGACAGACGTTCGTCACCAGCGGGTAGCTGCCGTTTTCGATGTTCTCAAGGGATGGATAGACTCCGTCCACCGACAGCATCTTCACGCCCTTCTCCTGGTTCAGGCCCTCCAGGAAATAACGGAAGGAATACCCCATGGCTCCGTTCTCGTTGGCGTACTGGGCCACTTGCTGTATTACTCCCGTCATGGCGTCCACTGTCTCATATGTCTGAGGCTCCTTGAGGGTCACATCCCCCATGAAATATTCCATCATGGTCTGGGATCCGGAATTGTGCGGGCGCTGGAACGCCAGGATCTCCTGGTTCCTTCCCCCTACCTCGCTCCAGTTGGTGATATCCCCGTGATAGATCGCTTTCAGCTGATCCGAAGTGAGTCCGTCCACCGGGTTGTCCTCCTCCACAAAGAAGACGAACGCTTCCCTGCCGATCGGAGTGATCTGCAGCTCGATGCCGCGTTCTTCGGCTTCCAGCATCTGAGAGGCGGAGGGACGAGCTCCGAAGAACATGTCGACTCCGTCACCGTACTTCTCCCTGTCCTCCCCGTTCATCAGCAGCCGGCTGAATCCCATGACCGTATTGGTGAAGGTGACGATCTTTCCGTTGCAGTACGGGTTGTCCGTCTCTGTCAGCCACTTCTCCTCGATCTTATCGATATCCCTGTATACCGCCTTGGCGAAGGCGGCGTATAGAGGATAGCAGGCTTCCGCTCCGTCCAGAACCGGCATATCCTCCTCCCTTTCGATGATCAGGGCGGGTTCCCCCTCCGGCGTCACCAGCTTCGAGCTGTCGCTGTACACCGTATAATCGGTGAAATCGGTACTGGAGTAGCCGTGCATATACTCAAAACCGTGTCCCGCATAGCGCACGGAAGGCCGGTTCGCGTAGAGGAAAACATCGGCGATGATGCATGCCAGGGCGAGGACCGCCGGCAGCAGCATCCGACGCACCCGCGCTTTTCCCAGAAATGCCGTCACCAGGAACGCGCAGGCGTAACTGAGCAGCGCGGCAGCAAAGAGAATCATATTCTGACCCATAAGCGCATGGATCAGGATGATGGGAGCGAAGGGCAGGATGAACCAGCTGAAGTTGCTCATCAGCACCCCCTCCACATTTCCGGAAGAGATCACCATCATGACGGTGAAGCATACGAGAAGGACAAGGAACAGGATGCCGTTGATCCTTGCCATCGCGGCCAGATCTATCTTTTTCCAAAACAGAACATATATGGCGGACACTAGAAGCGGAACCAGGATAAAATTGGTCCTTGAGAGACCAATCAGTCCCAGCGCAAAACCCACAACGCTGGCCGCCAAGGGGATCAGCGCGTAGCAGATCAGAATATCTTTCAGCCTTTTCAATTGATTCCTTGCCTCTTTTCTGTCATTTGGAAACGGGACCCTCCCGGAGAGGATCCCGTTTTTTTCATCGTGATCGGTACAGGTCCGAAAGCCCGGATTCCTCTGATACAGCGTTTACGCGTATAAAGGATCAGCGGTTATTCGTGGCAAACTGTGCCTGCATTTTTTCGTAGAAGGTGCTGTCCTCCGCGCCGTAGAGTTCCTGGCATTCGTCCAGTGCTTCCTTATACAGCTCCGCGTTGATGTGATCCAGGATCTCTATATTCTGGGCGGAACCGCCGAGCAGTCCGATCCGGTCCATATAGTTCCATGCCCGCACCACCGAACTGGTCATGGGATCCGCGTTGAGGGCGAACCGGGGGTTGTCCAGGTATGCCCGCACTTCCTCCTCGGGACGTCCGGTTACCGAGACCGCGGCAGCTACCATCTCATCGTGGTGAGTCTCGCAGTACTCCAGCGCCCGGATCCAGGCCCGCATGAGCGCCTTCAGTGTATTGGGATTCTCCTGCACAAAGGAGGTAAGAGCCTCGGCGCGGCAGCAGGAATATGCCGGCAGCACATCCGCCGCGTAGGTGACGATCTTCAGTTCAGGATCCTGAATGACCTCATAGTTCAGCGCAGTTCCCACAAGTCCGAAATCCGCTTCGCCGTTCTTTACCGCGGCGATGCGGTCCTCCTGATTCACCGTCTCGTACCAGTTGATGTCGTTGAGGGGGTCATACCCCATATCCACCAGAGGTCCGGTCAGGGCGTAGAGGTTGGGCTCACAGGCGACGGTCTTGCCGATCAGGTCGTCCAGGCCGTTCCATTGTGTCTCCACCCTCGCGAACACCGGCATACATCCGGTGATCAGGTATCCGGAAAAAATCGTCAGGTCGAGACCGGAAGCGATCTCCTGCAGCGGAAGGTTCGTGCCGGAATTGGACGCAATATCGATGGTTCCGTTGGCGATGCCTTCAAACACCTCCTGATCGCTGCTCACACGCACATATTCGACCGTAATGCCTTCATCTGCCAGAAATCCCTGGGACTCGGCGACCGCGGTAAGGATATGCCCGCTGCCATTGAGCGCGAGCCTTATGACCGACCTTTCCGGCGGGGCGATCTCCCACTCTTCGGTCTCCGGCTCCCCGGAGGCGCACCCGCTCAGGATGAGGGCGAACAGCAGCAATAAAGCAATGACCTTTTTCTTCAACTTCAGGTCCTCCCAAATGATCCTCTTGCTCGATACTAATTTTTCTTTTTGATCCCGTTGCGGAACAGGATGTCCAGCAGAGCCCTGTTCAGATAGCGGTTCATGTCGCGGACATTGCGTTCGGTGCAGCGGGCGATGACGGTGACAGAATAGGAGTTGTCGCCGACCGCGGACACACCCAGGTTTTCCGGCCCGTCCAGGATCTTCTTGTTCTCCTCTTTCAGTTTCGGGAGTTCTCTCGCCAGCACTTCATCCAGATAGCTGATATCCGTGTTGTAGCTCAGGGAGATGGTGGTCGCAGCCACGGAGGTCTCCTTGGTCATATTCACAACTCCGGAGATCTCGCTGTTGTTGAAGATCTTGACGTTGCCGTCCCCCGTGATCTTGGTGGTGCGAAGCCCGATATCCGTCACGGTGCCGCGGAAGCCGCTGATAGTGACGATGTCTCCCACACGGAATTCCCCTTCAAAGACGATAAAGATACCGGCGATGATATCCTTGATGAGGCTCTGTGCTCCGAGGCCTATGACCAGGGACGAGATCGCGGCGCTGGCGAGCAGATTTCCGGAATCCACGCCCAGAAGGTACAGACAGTAGAACAGGGCGCCGAGGGTGCCGCCGTACTTCACGATGGACAGCAGCAGGTGTCCGATGGTCTCGCCCCTCGTTCCGATCAGTCCCGTGCACCAGCGCACAGGGATCCGGAACAGGTTGATCGCGATGATCGTCATGGCCAGCACCATGAAGCAGGCGCTGAAAGCGAAGACGTTGGGCGCGTGGTCCCACCCTCCGCCGATAATATAGCGGATGATGGAATCCTCGTCCGCCGCTTTGTTGAGCCCGAGGGCGGAGAAGACGAAATACAGAACCGGGACGCCCATCAGCCATCCGATGATGTTGCCCAGCTTCATCTCAGGAGAAAGCTCCTTCCACGGGACGTGAGAGTTGTCCCAGCGGGTCTGCGCCTGGACCGTACTGGTCAGCCGGCCGGAAGGAAGCAGAATGTTGAAAATGGGGGAATTGATGGAACCGGAATTATAATCCCGAACCAGCTCTTCGTATACCCTGTCCTCACGCTCCGAGGTAAGGGTGACCGTGAGCATCAGAAGCGAGATCAGTATGAGGCTGACCACGGAAGTGATGGACGCGATGATCGTGCGCCCCTTGTACAATACACTGTCGGGTATCGCCGTGGCGATGAAGTATTTGTCCACGTACCTGTACAGCTGGAAGTACCGCACGCCGTTGATCCGGTTGAAACCGTAATAGACTTCGTTGTTGAACGCGTTGGGCGATACACCGAGATCTTCCGCCGTCCTCCCGATGCTGGTGCGTATCGGGGAATACAGACAGACGTGTTCCGGACTGTCGTCGAACATGACGATCGACCCGCCCGCCAGCATCCTTGTGGAAAGGATCGCCTCCACGTCGGTGGGTGCCGTGATCCTGCTGACCAGATCCCGGTTCAGCTCGATCTGCAGAAGGGAGCGGTGCTTGGTGATCCCGCCTGCCGACCGCACATCGGAGACCCCGGCCGCAGCGCATGCCTCCTCGAACTCGAACCTCGAAACGTATTCCGTATCGCCGTTCTCGTCTTTTCTGGTGTAATAGTCCATGGAAATACCGAAATACTGGGACTCTTCACCCAGTTCATCCACCATTGCAGGCTGCAGGTAGTAGTCGATCTTTCCTGCAAGGACATCCCGGAACGGATAGGACTGCTCTGCCGCATCCATACTCAGGACGAAATACCAGTTCGGGGTATTGGTGGCGATCACGTGACCGTCCTGGTCGTACATATAGATCGAATCGATCAGGTTATCATCGCAGATCGTCTGCAATATCTGAGAATTCCGTACAGACTTCAGGGGATTGCCTTCGTCGTCCAGAATGTATTCCCTTTCCCCGTTCTCCCCGTAGGTCATATGGTAGAAATCCGAGCTCTCATTGAGCACTTCCGGATTCTCTTCAAGATAGAACGCCAGGAGATGGGCCGTGGAGAGGAAGCGGGACTGATAGTAATCCTCGATGACCTTGCTGCTCTCCTGGTTCTCCTCGTATCTTCCGGTGATCTCCTGAAGCACGACATGGGCCTGATCGACGCCGTCCGTGACCGCGAGCAGCGTTTGCGTGTAATAGGAGATGCCGAACACGGCCATCACACCGATGAGCATGAGGGGATATACCTTGCCGAAGATCGTTTTGTCAAAGAACAGAGGGTGTGAAGAATTCTTAAACCAGGTCGAAGTCTCCGTTTCAATACCCTGCCGGTAATAGTCATTCTGCAGGATGATGGCGTAGGCAAGGCAGATGATCATCACAAGGTCGAATCCCAGGACCGACCAGAAGAGGACGTATTTGTCGTGGGCGGTGATCTCCTCGGATCTTGCCGTAGCTACGATCACCACATCGTCCCCCATCACTTTGGAGGAGCAGTAGTACCGCTCTCCCAAAATGGTCTGCTCACCGTTGTATCCGTCCGTGAGCACCTCCTCCGAGAGTCCGGTGGAGAAGGCGTCCTGTCCGGTCAGAAGCGTATCCCCGTCCTTGTAGTAGGAGAAGAGATTGTCTTTTCTGTTGATGGAGAACAGAAAGCCGTCATTGATGACACCCATGCGGCTCAGGACGACCGACACTTCGCTCATGGAGTCGATCCGGTAGTCCACCAGCCAGGAGTCGATACCCATCGCGAGACAATAGACCTTGTCACCGTAGGTGAAATATTCGGAATAGAAGTAATAGGACCCGAACTGATTCTCAACAAGTTCCGGAGAGACCTCTGTCCGGTCTCTGCGGCAGTTGGCCAGGATCCGGTTGAGATCGTCCTGTGTCATATGCGCTGTAGTGGCCGGATTGCGGCCAACAAGTGCCGGATCCGGGCTTACGACGATGTTCCCGTCGAGATCCAGAAGGTACAGATAGGAGACCTCCGCGGGAGATATGAGGGTGGAAAATATCTCCGACCTTACCTCGTTGTCGCTGCTCATCACCTTGTCCATCATACCGGTGGAGAAGATGCCTCCGATATCGTCCAGCATCTTCCAGTTTCCTTCGTGGAAGATCTGGGTCAGCGACTCGGTATTCTCGCTGTTTTTGGTCAGCAGCGCGATCGCTTCGGTCAGAGCAAGCTCGTTGTTCTCCTTTTGCTTCGCTTCCGCCGCCTTGGTCTGAACATGGCTGAGGTAAGCCGCGATGATAATGGAACCCACTATCATCAGCAGCAGATTCACGATGATCTTGCCGATGACGTAAGTCCCCTTATTGTATTCTTTTTTCTCTTTGCCCGATTGTACCTTCGTCTTGTCCATTTATCCTTCTCCAGAAAGACCGGCAGTAAGGAGATTCCTGCAGGTGTTATGCCTGTCGTTGCGCCTCCTGCAAGCGGCCGGATCTGTACAATGTATAAGTACCTGTTATAATGTTAATCTTCTCCTCACGTTTTAACAAGATAAATAGTTAAAAATCATCCTCAGCCGAAAAAAGAAGCTTCCCCAGTACATGGAGAAACTTCCCTATTCCGGACCGTTCCGGTGTTTTGCTGTTAAAAGGATCAGATCCCCTTTTCCACCTCGTCCCAGGTCTTTTCCCTCATTTTTGCCCTTTTATGGTTTTCGATGAGTCTTGAACCGTACATGATGACGCAGACAAAGACCGTGACGCACCCTGCCACTTCATACAGTCCGGCGCCGATCGCCATTCCCACGGAGGCCGTGATCAGCACCACGGAGGCCGTCGTCAGACCGCTGACGCGGTTCCCTTTCTGGAAGATCGAACCCGCTCCCAGGAAACCGATTCCCGGGATAACGCTCGCGGCGACTCGGGAAGCGTCCGCGTCCGGGATCAGAAATCCTTCCTTCGAGATGATGGTCAGAAGACACGCGGCGATGCAGACCAGCATGTTGGTCCGCGCTCCGGCGTCCTTGTTGCTTTTCTCCCGTTCCAGGCCAAACAAAAAGCCGCATAAGATGCAGCGAGCATTTGATACAGATGTGTGATATTCATATGATTCTGTTCTTCCTGCATAGTTGTTTTTTAATATTATATACCTTCTTAACAGCAATGTATCCCTGCGGATCCCGGTATCTCCGTCGATGCGGCCTCAACGACAAACACGTCTTTGAGCTTACTCATCGGCGCGTCTTGAGTATTGCCGTAACGTTCCCTCAGGCCTGCTTTTTCGAAGCCTTGAAGGCATCCACCTTCGAGCGCATCTCATCGTCCATGTTCCACAGGAACTTGAACGACGCCCAGGAGCCCAACACCAGGATGCCCGGCAGAAGGACACACAGCACCTTGATGCCGCTGATGGTCGCGGGGGACTGGACCGCAAGCGATCCGTTGTATCCGATCATTCCGAGAAGCAGCATGGCGGCGGAGTTTCCGATGGTCTGTCCCACTCTGCGGCTGAGGTTGAAGGTGCCGTAGATGGACCCTTCCGTACGTTTGCCGGTGATCATCTCGTTGTAGTCGATCGCCTCGCCCACGAGTCCCCACTGCATGTAGATGGAGATAAAGGCGAAGCCCATGGCGATATTGCTGCAGATCGCGTAGACCCAGGGATTGATGTCAAACATCATCATCGCTCCGAACAGCGCCACATACATCACGCAACTGATGATGAGGCCGTAGCGGATGAATTTTTCCAGCCCGATCTTTCTGGCGATCATGGGGCCTGTGATGAAGATGAGGAGCATGGCGGGGGCGCTAAGCAGCGTGCCGTATCCCGCGAGGGAGATATCGCCCAGCACATCCGCGAACATGTAGTTGTTCAAGGTGTTTCCCAGGTACTGCATGGTGCAGATAAAGAGCCCGTGTACACACAGGGCGACGAAGGGGCGGTTGACCTTTACGACCTGAAGGATGTCTGACACCTTGATGCTGTCACTGTCCTGTGTGCTGCCCGCCGTATTGTTCCTTTCATCGGTCATGGCGTAGTGAGCAAGGCACATGACGAATCCGATGAGCGCGCAGACAGAGGCGCCGATGGCGTATCCTGTCGGGTTGTTCTCGCCATATTTCTTCAGGAACATGGGCATGATAAAGGTGGCGACCAGGGTAGCGCCGGCGCTTCCCACACCTCTTGCGGAAGATAGCGCTGCCCTCTCCCCGTCCGTGTTCGCCATGGCGGAAAGAAGGGATCCCATGGGAATGTTGAACATGGTGTAGGAACCCTCATAGAGGATCTTCAAAGCGAACAGAAGACAGAGCCTTGTAAGTCCTTCGGCCATGCTCGGGACCGACCAAAGTGCGATAAAGGTCACGCACAGGAGCGGTGCCGACCTCAGGATCCAGGGGCGGAATTTCCCCCTGGCGTCGGTGCTGCGCGCGTAGGCCTTATCGATGTAGGCGCCCATAAGCGGGTCGTTTATGAAATCCCAGATGTTCCAGATCAGCAGCAGGATCCCGATGGTCCCCGGGCTGATCCCCAGGGCGTCGGTGCAATACATGGAAAATGTGCTGCTCATGAGCGCGAAGGTCATGACACCTCCTGCGTCTCCCAGCCCGTATCCGATCTTGTTGATCAGCGTCAGTTTGTCTTTTTTCTCTTTCACGATGATTCCCCTCTCATTCGTACAATTAACAATACTATATCAGAATTCGTTCTTTTTCTATTCCTCGAACCATACCGGAAGGTCCCCGATATGGCACGGCACCGTGACGGCGGTCCCGCCCGGGATGAGATTCCCTTCTCCCCTCAGACGGAATCCGCCTGCGCTTTTCGGGAGAAGCACGGTCACCGCATCCGCGCCTTCATCGAATATAGGGCATGCCAGAATGCGGTCCCCGCAGAAGAAACAGTCCGCTTCCCTGTCATAGTCCGGATCCCGGAGGAAGACCGGTGTGATCAGCGGGAGGTCATTCTCCGCACACCGCTCCATCTGTTCGGACAGATACGGGACAAGGCGCTGCCGCAGGTCAAAGATCGCACGGACGCTGTCAATCATGTCCGGATAGAGCCAGGGCATGGTCGACTCCTCCCCGGGTTTCCAGGAGTGGAGGACGAACCTGGGCAGGAACACTCCGTACTGAAGCCAGCGCATGAACAGTTCCCTTCCCGGTTTCGGTCCGGAGAATCCTCCGATATCCGGACCGAAGAAGCAGAATCCAGACAGGGACATGGTCATCGCCTGATAGTGGTTGTATCTCAGATCCCTGAAATCGGTATAGTTGTCCCCTGTCCATGTGGTGGCGATGGACTGGCTTCCCGCGATAGCGCACCGTGTCACGAGGAAGGGCGTCGGGTTCACCTCTTCGCAGGCCTCCCTGCTCGCCCTGGTCATCAGATAGGAGAAGAGGGGACGGATGAGCCGCGCCGGGATCTCCTTCCCGAATCCATGGGCAAGGACCTCCCTGTCATGGACGTCGTACTCATTGTTGTCGTTCCAGATATCCTCGTACCCCTGATCCACGAGTTTTTCTTTCACGCAGCGCTTCCAGAATTCACAGGCTCCCGGGTTGGTGAAATCCAGATAGCTGGCGTTTCCGCCCCAGAAGGGGAAGCGGGCAGGCGTTCCGTCCGCGTAGTGCAGGAACCATCCGTTCTTCGCGATGGTCTCGTACAGCGGGTGGTCGTCCAGAAAGGCCGGTTTCACGTTGGGAAGGATCCTCAGCCCTTTGCTGCGGAAATACGCGGACAGTCCCTTCGGGTCCGGGATCTTGTCCGTGTTCCAGTGAAAGACGTAGCGTTTCTCCCCGATCTGGGTGTAACCGCTGGACATGTAGAATCCGTCCGCACGTATTCCGTTTTCCTCACACCGGTCGATGAAGGAGCGAAGCCTGCGGTCCGCGTCCGGCGCGTCGGTGTACTCCATGGTGGAGCCGCAGTATCCGAACGCCCAGTCCGGAACCCGGCAGATCCCGCCGGTCATGTGTATGAACCTTTGAACGATCCCCCGGACATCCCCCAGGATGATATAGAAGACCATGTTCTCCTCTTCATACCGCACCGAGTTAAACTTCTCGTAGTAGTTGTCGTGTTCCCTGCCGAGATCGATCTCTCCCTCGCTGTAGGTGTCGTAATAGACGCCGTAGCTTCCCGCTTCGTTTTCGCAGATATAGAAGGGGACATGTTTGTACAGGGGGTCGCTGAACTGCGCGCGGAAACCCATGGAATCGTTGGTGTCCAGCTTGTACCGCTGATGGTTCTTGTTGACTCCACCTGCCTTGTCCCCCAGTCCGTAGATGAGCTGGTTCTCCTCCCTGCGGGTATAGTGAACGGATCCGTCCCCAAGTTCGCCGTCAAAATTGTATGCGAGGCCGTCCCGGTCACGGTAGAGGATCCCGTTCTCATTCTGTACGGTGATACGGAAATTGAGAAGCTCGATCCGGAAATCGTGGCCGCAGTGGCGGAAGGAGACAGTGTCTCCGTCCTCCGAGACTTCGGGTGAACAGAGCTCGAATCCGTCCAGGGACAGTTTGCCCCTTCCGTTATCCGCCTGTCCCCTGTGGCCAGGATCGATGCTGAATGTGGGGAGGATCTCGCCGTTTCTGATCAGGGAGACGCGGAGCATGTCGCGGATAAAATCGACACGCATGGTGACGCCGTCGCTCTCATACGCTCTCGTATGGGCGTCGGCATAACTGAGCCGGAATCGATGCTGAAACTTCACGCTTTGGGAGCCCCCTTTGTGATCATGTTTTTCGTCAGTTTGAGATAGGAAGGTCTTCCCATCTTCGTATCCTTCAGGCGGAAACACAGCACTTTGCTGTTCCCCCTTTCGGTCTTGTTCCAGGCCGGAAGCCCGGATCCGTTGGGATCCCCGGTCCCGGAGAAATTCGCCAGATAATCCAGCATCTGGCCGGATACCTCCCGGTCCCTGTCCCTGTAAGGACGCCAGGAGGTGCCCAGACGGCCGAACTGGTATCTCAGATCGCTGGAGTGGAACGCGCCGTTTCCGTCTCCCGGCGAATCGATGTCGAAGTAGTAGACATAGGCGCCGTTGTCCCTCGCGAACCGGTTGCCGATATGGGCCATGACCGGAGCGTACATGTCGTTGCTGGTATAGCCGATCCAGTAGTCCACTTTCAGGGGATCGGAGATCAGCTTCTCCACGCTGTCTTTAAGAAGAAAGCCGTCCACCACCGGCATCATGTTGTAGATGCTGTCCTTCCGCCTCTTCTTGATCTCCTCATAGGCGTCATGGATCACCCGGATATCGGCGCTCCGGAACTCCTCAAAGTCCGCGCATCCGGCGCATTCCATCAGCTCCTGCCAGTATCTGTAGGTCTCCTCCGCCCTTTTGGGAAGCGCGAACTTCGGGAACATCCCCCCTCCGGACATCATGGCCGCCTTCCGGAAGAGCCCCTCGTTGTCGTGATTGAGACAGTGATACTGGACCGAGATGGCTCCGGCGCTCTGCCCCATTATGGTGATGTTGTCCGGGTCGCCGCCGAACTCCCCGATGTGATCCTTCACCCAGCGGATCGCCTGGAGCTGGTCGTCCAGCCCGAAGTTCCCGTTGCGGTGATATTTACTCCTGATCTCCTCGTGGCAGAAATATCCCAGGACGCCTACCCGGTAGTTGGCGAAAACGGTGATCACTCCCCTTTTCGCCAGTTCATAGCCGCGGAACGGTTCCTCGGCGTTGGATCCGGAGTTGAAACCTCCTCCGTGGAAGAAGAGGATGACCGGACAGCTCTCCGCCTCTGCCGGCGTATAGATGTTCAGGTTCAGGCAATCCTCGTCATAGTGAAACTCGATCCCCTCCCGGAACTCCCTGTGATAGAACAGACGCTCGGGATTTTCAAGGTTGGGATAGCACTGTCTGTACTGCGGGCAGGCATTCCCCATTTTTGTCGCGTCAAATACTTCCCCATAGCACCCGATCCGCTCGCTGTATTCGAAGCGCTCCGCCCGTGCATAAGGGATCCCCAGGAATTCGCGGGTACCCTCCTGCATGTTCCCCAGGAACGTTCCCATGGAAGTTTTCAGCATGACTTCGCTCATAAACAGACCCTTCCTTTCGCACCTTCATCCCTCGTCAGGGAACACCCTCTCCGTGAGGGTGCCGTTCTCATCGTAGTACTCGGTATATGCCAGCTGATCCGGATCCCCGTCGTCATAGGTTTCCCTCACGCAGGGATATTGCCGGTACCAGAGCGGACCGCCGTACTCGTAGTAGGACACCTCATACAGCATGATGAAGGTGTTCTCCACCTTGATCTTCTTTTCTCCGTCCGCGGTCACCACAGATTCCCTGTCCGATGAGACAAAAAACTGAAGTAGCATCAAGAACGCAGTCAGAACAGCGAGCAATACTAATTGGAGTTTCGCAGCGCTGCACCACTTCTTCTTTTCCGCCGGGATCCGCTTCTGCGCAGAAAACAGCACCACGAATGACCAGACTGCCGTTATGATCTCCGCGGCGCGGAGGACAGGCAGCCGAAAGACCCGATGCTGCGCTCCTGCGGTGACAGCTGCGATCGAAAGCACTCCTATAAAGATAAGATATCCTCTTGTTACAATATTTCGTTTTTCTTGCTGTGTCATATTCCCATCGCGACCCGTTTCGCTGACCCATACTGGATCATCATTTATAGTCCTGCTGACAACATACTCTACACTATTTGTTTTTAGAAATTACTCTCTTTACTCATAAAATCCATGATATTCGCATGTATGATGCCGTTTCTTTTCTGAAGAAGATAATCTGTTGTCATAACATATTTGGGGTAATTATCCTTTATCATTTCCAACGGTCTGTATTCCCGGTCTTCCGTTTCCCGACTCAATGCGATTGTATAAGCCACCTGAACATAAGAATAATTCATATCACGATTTCGGATAATAAAGTCACACTCAAGTTTTCCAATTCTTCCTACACTCACAGTACAATCATGTGAACGAGCATATGTATACAGAATATTCTCCAATACCGGTCCGTAATTCACCCGATTATCTATGTTGTCAGCATAATAGAAGCCCAGATCCGAAAGGTAGTATTTCTTTTCTCCACTCAATGACTTCTTTGATTTCATATCAAAGCGATCGCATTCATATATTATTTTTGCATCTACCAATGCTCTGATATATCTGGATACTGTCGCTTTTCCTATATCTAACCCATTTTTCTTTAAAGTTTCACATATGCTGTTTATGCTTGCAGTCGCTCCGAAATTATTGATGATGTAATGCCTGACGATTTCGAACGTTTCTTTCTTCCGTATTTTTACCCTTTTCCGAATGTCTTTCTCGAATATTTCATTGATTACGCCCTGTACATATCTTCTTTTATCAGCTGGATCATCAATATTGACTGTTCGCGGAAATCCACTCTCCAAAATGTAACTGTTGAGCTCCGCATAAGGATTATCATCAATGGTTTTACCGTAAAATTGTTTCATATCCTCATATTCACTGAAACTCAGGGGAAACATCTCAAATTCCAGATATCTTCCCGTCAACTTTGTAACCAGCTCGCCGCTGAGTAAATACGAGTTTGACCCTGTGATGAAAATTGACCAATCACCTTCCGTTCTATATCCGTTGATCGTAGCTTCAAAATCCTTTACATTTTGTATTTCATCAACAAAAAGATACTTAAGTCCCGTTGCGCATCCTCTTTCATCGATACATTTTTCCAGTTCGTCCGCCGTCCTGATGCTTTTGAAACCACGCTTATCAAGATCGATATAAATGATATTATCCTCTGGGACACCCCCTTCCCGGAGCTCTTCTGCTATCGTCTGCATCAGGCTGGACTTTCCGCACCTTCTGACCCCGGTTATTACTTTAATGATGTCATCCTCATGGTAAAACCCACGGATTTTCCTCAAATAGTTTTCCCGCCTGAATAATTCCATTACTTCCTCCCTCGTGAACAGCAAGCATGGTTTGAGTGAAAATTGCAGCATTGCCTTGGCTGATGTAAGGATATCATAAGATACAGATAAAATCCAGTTAACGTTACCGTTTTTGACATATTTTTATTTTCGGTAACATTAACTCGTCTATACACTTGTTAAAACAGTTGTAAAGCCTCACATGACTAAAGTCACATGAGGCTTCACTCGGAAACATTCCGAAATTAATCGTAATTACGACCTACTTCCGAATAGCGCTTGATTCTTTCGTGATCCTGATCTGTTCCATTTTCTTCTCTTCCTTTCCCTCCGTTTCCGCCGTCCATGAGCACCCGCCCATCAGGGAGATCAGCCCTATGATGAATGCGGCGATCACGACCGGAAATCTTGTTCTTATTCTCTTAACCATCTTTTTTTCAAAAAACAGGGAGAAGCGGATACCTGCATGCAGTCCGCTTCTCTTTCCCGGTCATTTTTCATATGTAGGCTGCCAGGCGGCGAATCCCGCAAGCTGAGCGTCATCCCTGTGATAATAGCGGACTCCCCTGTTCAGTTTTCCGATCTCCTCCATCTCATCTGCAGTGAGGGTGAAATCCATGATATCCGCGTTGTCCCGGATATGGTCCACGTTCTTGCTGCCGGGGATCACCACGAATCCCATCTGGGTGTGCCAGCGAAGGATCACCTGTGCGGTGCTCTTGCCGTATTTCTCCGCCAGTCGGACGAATACGGGCTCCTGCATCAGGGATCTGTCTCCGTGACCGAGGGGATACCAGGCCATAAGACGGATGCCGTAACGGTCCAGTGTCTTCCTTAACTCATCCTGAGCGAAATAAGGATGCGCCTCCACCTGGATGAACTGGGGAACGATCTCCCACTTCTGCTCCAGTTCCGCCATAAATGTCCCTTCAAAGTTGGAGATGCCGATGGACCTCGCCTTTCCTTCCCGGTACGCCTTCTCCAGCTGGCGGTATCCGGCGAGCCAGTTTCCTGCCGGCTGATGGATGTACAGCAGATCCACATAGTCCGTCCCGAGGCGCTCCAGGGTCTCGTCCACGGCGTTCTCGTTGTCATATTCCGATGGCCACAGTTTGGTAGATAGGAAGACCTCTTCCCTCGGAACACCGCTCTCTCGCATTCCGCGTCCCACCGCTCTCTCGTTCACGTAGGCGTTGGCGGTGTCGATCAGACGATATCCCATCTTCAGCGCCTCGCGCACACTGTTCTGCGCGTCCGCGGGAGCGAGCATGAATGTGCCGATCCCCACGCTCGGGCATTCGATTCCGTTGTTCAGCTTGACCATTTCCATCTTGTCTTCTCCTTCTTTCTTTCGCAAAAGCATTTCCATCGGGAAGTGTTATATCTGTTCTCTGATTCCATTGTATTGAAAAGAATTAATATTTTCTAATCGATATCTGTTATTTCCAATCAGAATATTTTATTAATATGGCGTGATAGCATGAAAAGGCCGCCCCTGCATCGCAGGGACAGCCCTTGTCCGTATGATCGTCTATTTCAGATGGGTCTCAAAGAAATCCTGGAGCTTGTCGAAGGGAATGGCATCCTTACCGCCTCCGTCATACAGATCGGTATGGACGGCGTCAGGAATGATCAGCAGTTCCTTGTTATCCGTATATTTGCTGTCCTTCACCATGGCGGCGTAGGCGTCCTTTCCGAAGTAGCAGGAGTGCGCCTTCTCCCCGTGCATGATGAGGACTGCGCCGCGGATCTCATTGGTATAGGTCAGCTGGGGCATGTTGAGGAAGGACATGCATCCGGTCTTGTTCCAGCCCCCGTTGGAATTGAGGGATCTGGGATGATAACCGCGCTTTGTCTTGTAATAGTCGTAGTAATCCTTTACGAAGAACGGAGCATCCTCCGGAAGAGGATCCACCACACCGCCTCCCAGTTCATATTCCCCTGCCAGGTAGTCCCTGGTCCTCTGGGCGTTGAGGGCGACGCGCTTCTCATGTCTCTGCTCCTCGCTGTCTTCGCTGTCAAAGTAGCCCTTCGCGTTGACACGGCTCATGTCATACATGGTGGAGACAACGGTAGCCTTGATCCTGGTGTCCAGCGCCGCGGTGTTCAGGGCAAGTCCGCCCCATCCGCAGATGCCGATGATGCCGATGCGGTCCGCGTCTGCCCGGTCGCAGGTAGAGAGGAAGTCCACCGCGGCCTGGAAGTCCTCGGTGTTGATGTCCGGAGACGCCATGTATCTGGGCTGTCCGCCGCTCTCCCCGGTGAAGGAGGGATCAAATGCCAGGGTGAGGAATCCCCTCTCCGCCATGGTCTGGGCATACAGTCCGGAACACTGCTCCTTCACTGCGCCGAAAGGTCCGCAAACGGCCAGGGCGGGCAGTTTTCCCTGCGCGTCCTTCGGGGCATACAGATCCCCTGCCAGCGTGATCCCGTAGCGGTTGACGAAGGTCACCTTGCAGTGATCCACCTTCGGGCTCTTCGGGAACGTCTTGTCCCATTCCTGTGTCAGTATCAGTTCTTCTTTCTTCAGCATGTCGATATCTTCCTTTCCTTATTTCATCATGTCGTAGATCAGCCGGTCGATCCGGTCCACTTTTCTCTGGCAGGCGTGCATCTCTTCCATAAGGCTGCACCGCCTCTTTCTCAGCAGCCTCTCCGCCTCAGCCGCCTCCCCTGCTTCCCGGAGCAGGCGGATCCTGCGCGAATCCTCCTCGCTGACGCCCGCGTCGGTCAGGATCTGCATCCATTCTTTCTCATCCTTCGGATCCATCCTGTCCTCCCCGTCCGTTTTCTGTTTTCATTGTAAGGGCTTTCCCGATTATGTGCTAATGGTTATAATGTATATCATGATATTCCAATTAGGAATAATACGTGACAGGAGGTAAGACCATGGAGATCCGCACTCTGCGGTACTTTCTGGCCATCGCCAGGGAGGAAAACATGTCGAAAGCAGCCCAGTTTCTTCACGTTACCCAGCCCACACTCTCCAAGGCCATGAAGAGCCTGGAGGATGAACTGGGAAAGAAGCTGTTCACCCGCCGCAGTTTCAGCATCCGCCTCACCGAGGAGGGCATGCTCCTTCGGGACCGGGCGGAGGATCTGGTCCGGATGGCGGACAAGATCGAGAGCGAATTCGTGTCGCTGGACGACATCACCGGGGGAGACCTCTATCTCGGTCTGGCGGAATCCTGGCAGATCCGTTATCTGGCCCGTGAGATCCAGGCTTTCAAGCTCCGCTATCCCGGACTCCACTACCACATCACCAGCGGGGATACCGAGCAGGTCACCGAAAAGCTGGACAAGGGCATCCTGGATTTCGCCGTCATCTGCGAGACGCCGGACAGCTCCCGTTACGATCATCTCTCCTTCCCGGAGAGCGACACCTGGGGAGCGGTCATGGCGGCGGATCATCCCCTTGCCGCGAAGAAGGAGATCCGCGCGGGGGACCTCATCGGTCAACCCCTGTTCTGTTCCGAGCAGAGCTGGAACAACGAGATCCCGGCCTGGGCAGGCAACCGATTCCCGGAACTGACCCTGGAGGGGTCGTTCCGTCTTTCCTACAACGGCGCCATGTTCGCGAAGGAAGGACTGGGAGTCCTCCTCACCTTCCGCAACATCATCTTCTGCGGCGGAGAGGACGGTCTGGTGTTCCGTCCCCTGTATCCCGGGCTTGAGACGAAGCAGTACCTGATCTGGAACCGGTACCAGCGCTTCACTCCCATCGCGGAAAGATTCCTTACACAGTTACGTGCCTCATTCGGGGAAACACCGTGACGGCCTATAGTTAAGGTGCTAAAATTGTATTATCTCAGAATCGGTGGAACACCGGAAAGGAACCAGAACCATGAGCAGGATCCTGTGCAATCCAATGAACATCCCCTATCAGTTCCAGCATTACGCGAACCAGGCGTCCCGGGAGGCGGCGGACCCCACCATCATCCGTTTCAAGGGAAAATACTACATCTTCGCCTCCATGTCCGGCGGATTCTACTGGTCGGATGACCTGATCACATGGAAGTGGCATGAGAACCGGGATCTGACTCCCTTCCGCTACGCACCGGATGTCCGTCAGGTCGGGGACTGGATGATCTTCTCCTCCTCGGACCGGGGACCCAGCACCATATACCGCACAAAAAATCCTCTGAGCGATGTATTCGAGAAGGTGAGCGAGCCCTTCCCCTTCTGGGACCCCAACACCTTCCAGGATGACGACGGAAGGGTCTATTTCTACTGGGGATGCTCCAACAATGCCCCGATCTATGGGCAGGAGATGGATCCCGAGACCTTCCTTCCCATCGGGGAGAGGAAGGAGCTGATCTCCGGAAATATACAGGAGCACGGATGGGAGCGCTTCCAGTATCCCGGCAAGCCGAAAAAGGAGAGCAAGGACAGCTTCCCCATGATGATGTACCATCTCATCATACGGCTGACCGGCAAGGACAAACTTCCCTTTATCGAAGGAGCCTTCATGAATAAGTGGAACGGGAAGTACTATCTCCAGTACGCCGCTCCCGGCACCGAACTTCCCACCTACGGGGACGGTGTCTATGTGGGCGATTCTCCTCTCGGCCCCTTCACCTACGCTGCCCACAACCCCTTCTCCTCCAAGCCCGGCGGATTCATCACCGCCGCGGGACACGGCTCCACCGAGGAAGACGAATACGGCAACATCTGGCACACCTCCACCATGCGCATCAGCGTCAACGCCAACTTCGAGCGGAGACTGGGTCTCTTCCCCTCCGGTCTGGATAAGGACGGTATCCTGTTCTGCAACCAGAACTTCTCGGACTACCCGCTGGAGATCCCGGAAGGAAGGTTCGATCCTCTGGACGTGAAGCCGAAGTGGATGCTCCTCTCCTATAAAAAGAGCGCAACCGCTTCCTCTTCCCGCGCCGGTCACGGCGTCTCCCTTGCCCTGGATGAGGACATCCGCACCAGCTGGTGCGCGGAAGGTTCCTCCGGGGAGTGGTACTGTCTGGATCTGGGAGACACCTACGATGTGCGCTATATCCAGCTGAACTTCGCGGACGTGGATGTCCCCATGCTGAACGTGGACAAGTCCCTGCGCTCCAACGTGTTCACCTCCAACCGTTACATCGACCCGGACAAAAACCTCTTTACCCGCTGGCTCCTGGAAGGGAGCGCGGACGGAAAAGAGTGGACCGTGCTGGCGGACAAGCGCTGCGCGGACACCAACCTTCCCCACGACGCCGTCGAGCTGGACGGGGCAAAGCTTCGCTACATCCGCGTCACGGCAGAAAAACTTCCCTACGATTCCTTCTTCGCCCTTTCCGGGCTGAGGGTGTTCGGATTCGGGAACTGTGCCGCGCCGGATCCGGTGGTAAAAGCAGAAGTGCAGCGTCCCGACCCGATGACCGCCGTCCTGAAGTGGAAGCCCTCCGGACGCGCCACGGGTTACAATGTCCGCTACGGCATCGCCCCGGACAAACTATACAGCAGCCATATGGTCAACGGCACGGACGAGGTGACCCTCACCATGCTCAACGCCGGCACGAAATACTACGCCTGTATTGACGCCTTCGGCGAGGGCGGCGTTACCGAGGGCACCATTACCGAACTGTAAGGAGAAACAGATGAACAGAAAGAAATGGATCCTTCCTGCCTGCGCGGGAGGCATCACGCTCCTTGCCTTCATCCCCCTGTACCGGATGGGCCTGCACTTCATGGGGCCTTTCCGCGGCCTGGCCGTAAGGGCGATCCAAAAGAAATATCCGGTCTCCCGCAGCAAGGGAAGCATCCTCTTCTACGGCGCTTCCAACTTCGCGAGATGGACCGAGATGGAGAAGGATCTGGCGGGATTCCCCGTACAGAACCACGGATTCGGCGGCAGCGCGGACCGGGATCTCATCCGTTACGCGGACCGGATCCTCTACCCCTATGCACCCGACACCGTCGTCTTCCAGACCGGTTCCAACGACTACGTCCAGGAGAAAGGGTCGGATGAGGACAAGATCCGAATCTGCATGGACCGCAAGAGAGCCATGTTCTCCCTCTTCCATGAGAAACTGCCGCAGGCCAGATTCATCGTCATGAGCGGGCTGCTCCTGCCGGGCAGGAGCCAGTATCTGGATCTCACCGTCGAAGTGAATCGGCAGCTGAAGGAGCTGTGTGAGGAGCGGGACTATATGACCTTCGTGGACGCCTCGGACATGACCTACCGCAACGGTCTCTTCGAGGAATCCCTCTTTGTGGAGGATCGTATCCATCTCAACCGGGACGGACAGCGCAGATGGGCGGAAGGGTACATCATCCCCGCTCTGAAAAAAGAGGCAGAATGCTCATCCATGGAGTGACCGAAAGCAATGTTCAGTTTAAAGCCGGATAAGGATATCCGGACAGAAAAAGCGTCGGCGGACGGAGTTCCTCTCCTGATCCTCCGCCCGAAAAAGCAGAAGGAGCCGGGACCGGCTGTTCTCTGGATCCACGGAGGAGGCTACATCCTCGGAATGAAGGAGATGGTCCATATGAGCCGTGCCGTCGACCTGGTGAAGCGGTTCGGCGCCTTGGTGATCTCCCCGGGCTACCGGCTGGCGCTGAGCGCGCCGTATCCCGCCGCCATCGAGGACTGCTACAAGGCCCTTCTCTATCTGAAAGAGCACGCTGCCGGGCTCGGCGCCAGGGACGACCAGATCATGGTGGGCGGCGAGAGCGCGGGCGGCGGACTCACCGCGGCGCTGTGCATGATGGCGCGGGACCGGGGCGAGGTAAAGATCGCCTTTCAGATGCCCCTGTATCCCATGCTGGACGACCGGGACACACCGTCCTCCAGGGACAATCACGGCAGGGTGTGGAACACCAGACGAAACCACATCGGGTGGAACCTCTATCTGCGGGGCACGGACCGGGAAGACCTCTCCCCCTACGCCTCACCGGCACATCAGGCGGATTATTCCGGGCTTCCTCCCGCCTACACCTTTGTGGGAAAAGGGGAACCTTTCTACTGTGAAACGCTGGAGTATGTGCGCCTCCTGAAGGAAGCGGGCATTCCTGCGAAGGCGGACGTATATGACACCGATATGCACGCCTTCGACATGCTGGTTCCCGAAAGGGAGATCAGCCTGAGGGCAGCCGCCCGTTTCAGGGAGGAATTCGCCCGAGCGAAGGAGCATTGCTTCGCCCCGCAGGACTGAGAACAACAAAAGAAAGCACAAAAAAAGGGCCTCGGCCCTTTTTTCTATATGTCGGAATATCAGTACCAGAAGTAGCGATCGACAGAGTACGCGGTGACTGAGCGGATCAGGTACAGATCCCCGGCAGCCTGTTCCGGCGTTTCCCCGGAAGGGGCCGGTTCAGGCACCTTATCCCCGCTTTCATTTCCTCAAAGCCAGCGCCGCAACCAGCCAGCGCCAGGCAAAGGATCCCTATCAGCAGTGTCAGCATTTTTTTCTTCATCGCACAGTTTCAGCTCCCTTGCCCGTGCGTGAGAAAGGGAGCTGTTCGCCTTTAAAGATTCTTGTTTCGCGTCATTCGGCCTGCTTCGCCTTGGCCACCGCTTCCGCGTATTCCTTCTGGGTGTCGATGGTCTGGGAGATCAGAAGTAGTCCGACGCCTACGATGGCAGGTCCCCAGCCCAGCAGCGCGCAGATGGTGTTCTGTGTTGCAGCGTTCTGCATGAGTCCCTGATCCGCCAGGGAGGCGTTGAATCCGGCGGATGCCAGCGCCACGAGGAACAGCTTGTCCGCGAGGGCTTCCGCCACCTTGGATGCGAGCGTATCACCGGTGGATACCATGGTATCCAGACGGCGTCCGTTCTGCACCTCCACGATGTCGGAGATATTGTTGCGGTTGGTGTTGAACAGGACGAAGGTCATGGTCAGGCCGATGCCGGCAGAGACCGCGTTGATGTAGGCGTTCACTGTGCTGCGGGGGTTCAGGATGAAGGGGATCTTTCCGAGGATCTGAACGATCGCCGCGAGAGCCATGGTCTTCTTGCGGCCAAGAGCGCTGTCGACAGCCGGTGTAGCCAGTGAGAAGATGATGGTGAACACCAGATAAGCCGCCATAATGGGGGTAGCCAGGGAACTGTTTCCCAGAACATACGCGCAGTAGTAGGCGATCGAGGAGGTCATGAGCAGGGTGCTCAGTCCGTAGAACATGACATAGATCATGTTGCGGACCCAGGATTTGCACTTGAACAGCATGCGGTAGGTCTCCTTGATACTGATCGCCTCTTCATCCTCATGGGTCTGCTTAATCCGTTCCTTGGTGGTGAAGTAGTGCAGCAGGCATCCGAGGACGATGAGCACGCCCATGAAGCATGCGCCGCGGAAGACAGGACCCGCGTCGCTGGAGTTGATCACCTTGTGATCCTTAAGTCCGCCGAACATCCGGACGATCATGGGGACAGCCACCGCGCCGATTCCGGAACCCAGAGCTCCGCCGAGGGAACGGAAACCGTTGATGGACTTGCGGTCCCCGTCATCACCGGAGGCAAGGGCACCCATTCCGTTGTATGGGATGCCGCGGAAGGTGTTCGCGATCTCATACAGGAAGAAGATCACAAGTCCCAGGATGATATCCCACTTCTCGCTCACGCCGAAGTCACAGAACAGCAGGACGAATCCCAGCGCGTAGGGGACCGCTACCCAGAGCAGCCAGGGACGGACCTTCTCACCGGATTTGAATTTCACGTTATTGGCCCACACGCCCAGCAAGGGATCGTTGACCACGTCCCATATAGTTCCAATGAGCGCCATGTTGGACGCCGCGATGGGGTCGATGAGCAGGATGCTCGTAAGAAAATACTTGTAGTACGTGCTCTTGAAGTTGAACACGATGTTGGTGGCTGTGGAAAAGCCCATAAAGCCCAGCTTCTCCAGCAGGCCCACCGTACCCTTTTTCCTTTCTTTATTCGCCATGTTCTTCGCCTTTTTCCTTTCCCGATCTTTTTTCCATTAATTCTACACTTTAAATCGTCAAATGAACAGTATTATCCGTTATTTTTCGGAACTTTGCACAAAACGAGGACCCCGGACCGCTGTCCGGAGCCCTCGTATCCTGTTATCCGTATACGGATCCCTTCTCAGCAGAGGCTGCTCACCCAGGAAGACAGTTCCTCTCTGGTGACTCCTGCGGGGAACCGTTTGCCCGGAAGGACCTTCGCGTCCTTCGCCAGGGCCTGAAGGTTGTCCGCGCTCTCGCCCATGCCGCTGCTGCCGGAGGTGGCGAAGGGGATCACGGTCTTGCCGGCGAAATCGAAGCTCTCCATGAAGGTGTCGACGATGGAGGGCTCACGGTACCACCAGATGGGGAATCCAACGAATACCGTGTCATACTTCTCAGGTCGTTCCACCTGACATGCCATGGCGGGGCGGCAGGCCCGGTCGGCCATCTCCACCGTGCTGCGGCTGTTCTTATCCGTCCAGTCCAGATCCGCCCTGGTGTAGGGCGTCTCGGGACGGATCTCAAACAGATCCGCGCCGGCTGCTTCCGCCAGCTTCCCCGCTACCTTTCCGGTCACTCCGCTCGCGCTGAAATACGCTACCAGTGTTTTGCTCATCTCCGTATATTCCTTTCTTTATTATACATATTGTATATTAATCGCTTATTTCAGGACGACCTCGTTCACATGGGCGGACAGGATCCGGGAGGGATCCCTGCTCATCACTGCGTCCCAGTCCTTCCGAAGCGCCGTATTGTCTCCGTAAGCCTCCAGGTAGGAATAAGGTTCCAGATCCCCCACCATACACTCCCCGCTGTCCAGATACAGGGAGACACAGTCCGGGCTGTGGCTGGGCGTGGAAAAGATCTCACCGGATATTCCCAGTTCCCTGAGGAAGTTCCTGCTGTCCCCGCAGCGGATGACGGTGATCCTGCGGTCATCCACAGGGGTGAACGGAAGACGTTTCTCCCGTGCGAAGATGGCGTCCGAATCGTGGAGATGATCCTTCTGTTCCTCCGTGACCAGGAGCTTCACCCCAAGCTTCTGCAGATCCCCCGCGATTCCCATATGGTCCGGATGGTAGTGGGTGGCGAGCAGCCACGTGATCTGTTCGACCCGGATCCCCGCCTGCCCGGCTGCCCGAAAAAAGAGGGGCAGCGTCCCTGCGTAATCGGTGTCGACGAGTATTCCTCCGTCAGACCCGGGAACGTAGTAAGTGTTGGTGTTACCGTATCGAAGACGGATCGGCATGCCTTCTCCTTTCTCTTAAGGGTGCTCCATCTGCGCTTTCAGCAGTTCATACAGTTCCGGATGTTTTTTCTTCAGTCGCAGGAGCTTTCCGTCCCCGTCCAGGAAACAATGTTCCGATTCCCCGGTGAGGACCGTTTCCTCCCCTTTTCTCATCTCGTATCCCACCTTCATGGTGATCCCATCAAACTCCAGGATCTTCACCGAAATCTCCACCCGATCGTGGAAGGTGGTGCTGCCGAGAAAGCGGCTGGAGAGTGCGGTCACCGGGGAGAAGATCCCCTCCTCCTCGAAGCGTTCATAACCCCAGCCCAGCCGGTCGAGGAGATCGATCCTCGCCTCCTCCATCCACCTGATGTAGTTGGAGTGGTGGGTGACTCCCATCCGGTCGGTCTCATAATATTGTACTGTGTGAAAATAGGTATCCATGGTCTTTCCCCAGGCGCGTCACGCGCCGTGATCGGTCTCGTCGTCGTACAGGATGTTCATATCCACATACCCGTCGATCCCGTCGATCTTTCCGGTAGCGGACGCCTGCCAGATCCGATACTGCCCTTCATAGGTGGTCTGCTTCGTAAAATTGGCAAGCCAGATCGGTCGGATGTCGGTGTGTTTCCACACCGTCTGCAGATAGTACTTGCTGCCGTAGAGCATGCAGTCGTATCCTCTGGCGGTCACCTCGTCCTCAAAGACGTCATACAGATGATTGAGGCCCTGGAAACTGAGCTGGTAATTCTGATAACGGGAGAAATTCTCCCAGTCGAGTACAACAGGCATCTCCAGCGAGATGTTCCCCAGTTCCTCGAACATCATGGCGACGGAGGACTTCACCTCCTCCACGGTGTTGTCGTAGCTGAAGAGATAGATGCCCACCGGGATCCCCGCTGCCTTCGCCCGCTCCATGTTCTGGCGGTAGTACTTGTCCACTTCGAAAACTCCGTCCTCGGAGTAACCGATGCGCATGATGACAAATTCGCATCCCGCGTTCTTCACCGCCTCAAAGTCCACATCTCCCTGCCATCTGGAGATATCGATCCCGAAGTGTCTCCCGCTTCCGGCGTAGTCCTGCCGGAACTGCGAGAAGGGGTAGAACGGCGGATCAGACTGCTCCTCTTCCTCGATCTCCTCCACAACCTCCACCGAAATGTCCCACCTCGTCACGTTTCCGGAGGCGTCGGTAAGGGACGCGTGGACGGTGTATTTCCCGGGGGTGTAGACATCCACGTTCCCGCTGGTCTCCAGCACCGGAGCATGGTCCGCGTTGTCTCCGTAGCTGATGATCTTTCCGATATCGAGACTGTCTCCCACCTCGATCACCGTACCGCTGCCGCTTCTCAGGACCGTGGGAGGAACCGTATCCCCGACGACCACTTCGTAATAGGCCTCGGACCGGTTTCCCGCCTCATCCACCGCCGTAATGCTGACGGTATAGATCCCCGCGAAGGCGGTGTCGTAGTCGGTCGTGAAGAACAGTTCCCCTTCGTCCACTGTTATGTTCTTTCGCATCTCCTCTTCCGGATAGGGGGCGCCGGGTTCCCACTCCACCTCCTGGGAGAGGACCGTGATGACGGGAGGCGTGGTGTCCACCACCGTGTACGCCATCTCATAGGTCTTGGTGACGAGAAACCGTTTCACCGCGTAGGTGATCGTCTTCTCCCCCACAGTCTCTGTGTCCAGATACGGTCTCTCCGGGGTGACCTTCCCGTTGGTCTCCTCTACGAACTCTCCGGCAGAGTAGGACTCCCCCTTTTCCAGCACCGGCATCTCCTCCGGGAACCGGATCTTCGGGTTAAGGAAAAAAGCCCACACAAGACACAGCAGCACCAGCAAAGCCAGGTTGCATGCCAGGATCTTCAGGGTCTTTTTTTGTTTCTTTGTCATTGAGGCCTCTCAGTTATCGCCCGGCGGACAGAAAACGTCTTCCTCATCCGCCGCTTTCCATTTTTTCCACGGTGATCTCACCGTTTTTCCATCCACTCTTTCCGGAGAATGGCGTACTGCACCGTATCCTCGTACACCGGCTCTCCGTCCGCTCCTTTCACAAAGGAGACATATTCCGGGAACAGCCCTTCCAGTCTCATTCCCAGTTTCTCACACAGGCGGCGGCTCGCGGTGTTGAAATCCGCTGTCTGGGCATACACCCTTCTCGCACCTTTTTCACGGAACAGATAATCCACAAAGGCATGGGCCGCCTCATATGCGTATCCCTTCCCGAAACAATCGGGACGGAGCATCCAGCAGGGACTGTAGGTATCCTTCACCCCGTCAGGGTCAGGAAGTGGCGACTCGGGGAAGGCGAAGATCTCCCCGATCACCTTTCCGTCCTCTTTTCTCTCAATGGCAAGGTAATATTCGCCGTCTTCCGCCCGATTCTCCATATCCGACCGCGCCTCCTCAAGGGAACAGAGACGCATATCGGCGAAACAGTCGGAGGCCGGATCCCGGAGGTACTCCAGGACATCCTCCGCGTCTCCTGTTCGGAACGGCCGGAGCAGCAGTCTCTGTGTTTCGATCGTCATGCGGGGTCTCCCTCCCTGTCCACTTCCCAGTAGTACTTCCGCCCGGATTCCGGGAAATCTTCCATGACGCCGTGCTCGGGATCATAGAAGGTGCCGCCGCAATACAGGGACCAGTGCCAGCACCTCGGTGTCTCCAGACTGAGGACACAGAGTTCGGGGAGATCCTCCCGTGATCCCGCAGGGATCCTATCATCCGACATCCGCATCCCGTGGTTTCGGAGAAAGCCCTTCATCTCCCTGAGGGTCGTCTCCCTCTCGTTGTCCAGTTCGGCGCAGACCTCCTCCGCCGTCATGCCTGTGAGCATGGCAAGCACCGCCTGACCGCACTGCAGGTCGGTCGGCTCATGGATATACCTTATCGTTTCCTTATCTGTTCGTTCCAAATCTGCAGATCCTCTGATACCTTTTCTCCCCTGTCCGGTCTCACTGCGCGAGATACCGTTCGAAACAGGCGACGATCTCCTCCAGAATGGGTCTCATCCCCTCGATCTCGCTGACTTTGCGTGTTTCAATGTTATATCGTCTTCCGCTCTCATACTCCAGTCGCATCTCAAGACTCCTGTCATCGGAGTCCTCCTCCCCGTCCGCCGTAGTGAGCGGTCCCATTCCGTAGTAGCCCTCCTCGTGGTTGCCGAGGTCACCGGCCTCCCGGTCGTAGACGCTGAAATCATAGCTGCGCAGGAGATCCGTCCCTCCGATGATCCCCGTGATCTCCTCAAGGAATCCATCCGGAAGAGGGATCCTTGTTTCCTCCAGGCTTTCCCCCTTCTCATCATCGTAGACTTCCTTCAGCAGAACAGGTTCTCCGTCCACAGTCACCGCCCGGCACTCCCTGAGGATCCCATCCTCCCGGAAAAGTACGGTGATCGTCTCTACCTGTGAATCTTCCTTTTCCGGATAAAGGGCATCCTGCCCCTGTTCGGAGAACCATCGTGCAAAGAGGTCATACATCTCCTCCGCCCAGGCGGCATAAGGGTCGTTGTCCGTGGTAAAAGAGAGTTTTTCACGCGAGACGTATTCCACGCTCAGTCCACCGGGCTGAAACTCCGGAGGAAGCCCCGCAGTCACATCATATAAGCCGTTCATTGATACGAGCCCGTATTTATCGATGATCGCCTGCAGTCCGGACATGAGTCCGCTGTCCGCGGTGGCGCTCACCCCCGTATATTCTTCCGATGCCACAAGGATCCCATCCCGGTCCTCCACCACAAAGTGAAAAACATGATCCTCCCTCGAATTCCACCGGCTGCTGAGAAAAAAAGAGGCATCCAGCGCGGAGATCACCTTGGATGTGATCTCCTTTGGAGCTTCATTATCCACATGGGTCGTGTTTCCGCCGTCGATGGGTTCCGTATCCGGCGCGGATACTTTCCCGCATCCTCCCAGTCCGAGCAATGCAAGCAAACAGATCATGGCTGCCAGGATCCTCCTCTTTCCAATATGTTTCCGAACCTGGATCATAGCTTACTCCTCCCCTGCACCGAGACAGAACACCTCACGCATCAGCCGCTTTCCGGTATCCGTCCTCGCCACTTTATGCATAAAGTTTCGGATCTTCTCCGGGCTGTCCCCGTTCTCGGAGGCATTGGCGATATAATCTGCCTCCACCAGGATCTGCCAGTCTGCCCGGTCGATCCTGGTCAGTGTATGATGGTGAGATACGAGGAAGACCAGCTGTTCCAGATCCTCCTCCGGAAGTCCGGTTCCAGCGAAAAACTCCCTCACCAGGGGTCCTCCCTCCTCTTCCTGATGTTTCCCGTTGGTGTTTCCGTACTTCTCCCTGCAGAGGGGACACGCGATGTCGTGGACCAGAGCCGCGGCTTCCAGCAGATACTGCGTGCGGGTATCCAGTCCCTCCCCTTCTCCTATGGTCTTCGTGTAGGACCACACCCGAAGGAAATGGTCAATGTCGTGGATATTGCCATCCGAGAAAACGATCATCCTCTCAAGGATCTCTGTAATACGCATTGCTATCCGCTCACTCTTCGCTGTTTTTGCTGAACTTTACGATCAGGTAGGAGACTTCGCTTGCCTCGTCCACCCGAACCATGTATTCCCCGGCGTCGTATACCGAGATGTCCGTGACGCCGATCCCGCTGACGTAAGGGATCATGTCCTTCACCGGCTCTCCGTAGAGGCGGGTGAATTCCCCGTTGATTTCCTCAGCCGAAACGCCGGAACAGACCATGGTCACCTCGTCCACATTTTCTCCCGCGTAGACGGTCCCGGACACTTTGTGTGAAAACAGGAATCCGGAAAAGTCCAGATCGGACTGGGAATCCTCAAAGTAAACAGGATCCGCTCCCAGGCTGTCCAGGGGCTTCCCGATCCATCCCGCTGCATCCATCACATCATCCAGGAAGAGAAGTCTTGTCTCTCTCACCGGGGCGACATACACATAGGAATTGTCCCTGATCCGATCCACATCATATCCTTCCGGCAGGAGGTCCAGATCCTCCTTTTTCACGAGAGCGCAGATCACATTCTCCGGATCCGGTCCTCCGTCCAGTTCGCTGATCCCGAACAGGGTCCGGACCGGGTTTCCATCAATAGTCTTCTCCCGGTAATCGAAATAGGTCGGCTCCCCGTACGCGACAGGCAGGCGCAGTTCGCACGCTTTGTCGGTGAAGGGATATGCGCGGATATAGAATTCGTCCGGTCCGTGGTCCCCCGTCATATCGGACCAGGTCACGGTGTTGCCGTCGATCACGAGCACATCCGAGAAAGTGCGCTTCGACACGCGCACCCACTCGCCCTGTACGATATCCAGAAAATCCTTCTCCAGCTGAGCCGTATCGAAAGTCTCTCCTTCTTCCTCTTCGGTGGAACGTTCCCTCTCCGGATCCGGCATATAGTTTTCCGGAGTGTAGATCAGGTCCTTCCGGTTGATGTACGCAGTCCCTTCCCCGTCAAAGAGAAAGCTGACGCTCACTCCGTTCACACCTCTGCGCTTGAAGGTGAGGGACACTTTCCCTTCTTCCAGCGCAATACTCCTCTCGTTCCCGTCTCCGGTCACGGTATAGCCGCATTCGCTTCCGTCGGAAAGGCGAACCGTATCCCCCGAGAACACGAAGATGTCCTCCGCCTCATCCCGGTACCGGATCCAGGACCCGCACAGTTCATGGATCACAAAAGGATCGGCCGTGGTCTCCGGCTCCTGTATGACCGTCTCCTGCTCCCTGCGGCACGCCTGCATGGACAAGGCTGCAGCCAGGATCAGCAAAACCGATAAAACAACTTTTCCCATCTGGACCCCTCCGTTCGCATCGCGCTTCACTATATTCCCATTATACAGGGCACACATGTCGTTCTCCTCCTACCTCCGTAGAAAAGAACTTCTCTCAGACCTCCTCACCGGCTTCCTCCCTCCGGTTCAGTTCCTTCTCCACCAGGTTAAGTGTACGGAAGAACCGCTTGGTGGCGATCATCGGCCCGAAGCACAGAATGCCGAACACGTTCCAGTTGAACATGTGCCAAAACGAGGTGTGCGGCCCTTCGATCCCGAGCTCGATCGCCCTCCCCTTCAGATCCTCTGCCACCCTTGCCATCCATACAAGGGTGTAAAGGAAAAAGTCCGGGATCCCCAGCAGATAGGCGACCCAGTAGCGCTGGGTCTTTTTTCCCAGTATCTCGTCCAGTTCATCCTGAAGGCCTGCCCTCATGTAGAAGATCAGGAATATCCCCGCGGTAAAAAAGTCGATGAAACCGATGAGGAATCCTTTCCGTTCCGTATGCCTGTATCTCATCTGCGGATGAATCTCCCGTCTTCTCCCAGGTCTTCGCTGACATATCTCTCCGCTGTCATATGGAGATCATATTTCTCCCGCAGCGCTGCCAGCTGCGCCATCATCGGAGACGCGTGGTGCGCATCGATGGCTGCCTGATCCGTCCAGCTGTCGATCAGAAGGACCGTCTCCGGATCATGGATCGGGGTGAAATACTCATAACGGAGGTTTCCCTCCTCCGCGCGGATGGCGTCCGCGATCCCGGAATGCTCCATTTCCTCCGCGAAAGCTCTTGCTGCGCCGTTAACTCCCTTGTAGTAAAGATTCACTGTGATCATGATCGACCTCCGAATTGTATTGTTCTTCTTCCATATTCCTCCCGGGATAGTACAATGGAATTATACCAAACCTTACGGAAGGAGATCAGGAATCATGTCAAAAATGGGCAGCTCCTGGCTCACGGAACGTGACAGGCACCTGGAAGCAGGCAGATCAGAGGTGCTGACGGTCCGTGTCAATCTTCTGGATACAATCACTTCTCCCAACGCGGATGGAACGATGCGGGTCGAGATTCCCTTTGACGGCAGAGCGGAAAGCCCCTGGTTTACCGGCAAAGTTGTGACGCCCGCTTCTGATATCCAGCGTCATCGAAACGGAGAGACGATCGAAGCATGTGCAGACTACATCCTGGAAGGTACCGACTTTAAGGGGACAAAATGCAAGGTCCACGTGACCAACACCCTTTACCCGGACGGTTGGAAACCGGTGGTATCAGCGGACTGCGGCGCGCTTACCGTTTTAAACGACGCTCAGTGTCATACTGTGGTGGAGCCGGCAGATTCCGGCGTCATCATCCATATCTTTTGCGAAAGAAGGATCCTCCCGGATCCATGATCTGATCGAGGTGCTTTCCAAACCAGGGCTGTTCCGGAGAACAGCCCTGGTTTTAATTATCTTATCTCATCTGTTGTTTTCCTGATTCCCGATACTGCGCAGGATCTCATTGGCTTTCATCAGGACAGGAAGTTCCCTCGCCGCAATGAGTTTGCCAAGGCGTGATACGGAGCATCTCTCATATTCCCGGACAGCATCCTCATAGGTCATACGCAGATTCGAAAGATGGAACTGGTCGATCTCATCCCTTGTGCGGGAAGGATCTGTGAAGGAACGGATCCTGCAGAGGTAATAGCGGTTGATGTTGTGCCGCCGTATCAGATTGTAGTAGTCGCTCACTACGCCGATGGGACAGATCACCTCTGCTTCCGCTCCAAGTTCTTCCCTTAACTCCCGGATAACTGCGATATACGGTTCTTCGCCTTCCTCCACTCCTCCTCCGGATGTCTCGATCAGTGTACAGTTCCCAAACTCGTCATTCCTCTGCACCCTCACGAACCAGTAGCCGCCTTCTGAATCCACTGCGATCGCACGGGCAATGAGTCGGTCATGGTCACTTCCACGATCCGGCCACTGATCGTCCAGCAATTCCAGCTGGAAATCCGTCTCTTGTCCAAACTCATTTTTTGTCATTCTCAATACCAATTGTCCATTCGGGTCACTTAGATATATACGGCAGCAAGTCTTCACCTCACGATACGGGTGTTGGTTTCTTTTTCCTGCTACATAGCGCCAAGACGCAACCAGGAAAAACGAGAAACGGATGTATATACCACAGCAGTTCCCACCCCTTCGTCAGTGTCACAAGTCCAAACATCGTAAAAAATGTTGTAACCATGTAAAACACGAGCATCATCATATTTGGCAGGGATACCACGTCTAATTGTGACACGATACATAACCCACCAATTAACCATAATACTTTCGTCGACATTGCTAAACCTCTTTTGGCAACCAGCGATTTGTGGTCCTCATGGCGAATCGGAATTTATCGCCGAATGTACATGCGTGACATTTCGGGTTCACCGTCCCCCTGAACCATACAGAGAAACTCCCAACCATAGCGCTCATAAAAACCGACATGATCGGTAACAAGATATACCGGCGTGATTCCTTTTTGACTAAGGTCGTTCACTGTCATATTCAGGAGATTTCCTGCGATTCCCTGATTCCGGTACGCTTCCTCGGTGTACACTGCACAGATATTCGGGGACAGATCCTTCCGGTTATGAAAGTCATTTTCTATGACGCCCATGCCGCCGACGATCCTGTCTCCCTCCAGACAGAGATACCAGCCTAATTCTGTTTTTCTGCGCAGATAAGCTTCCATGCAGTCCAAATATGCTTCTTTCGGGACGCCCCACTTGCTGTGAAACCAATCTGCCGCATATTCCTTCAGAGCCGGCATTTCCCGAAGTGTTATGTATTTAAGCATGAATTACCTCCACAAATGCCGATTTAGTAAGATCCCTACAAATTGGAATTTGTCACTCTTCTCTATACCGATACCCATCCGGAATTCGAATATACGCACGAATATGTTCGTCGATAGATCGTTCGATAATTCCGGATATATTGTTCACATTTCCTTCTGCAGAAAGGATCGTACGCTCCCGTTTCTCAAGGACGATCCCTATATGGTCGTGCTCTTTGTTCTCAAATACCCTGTCATAGAGTACGATGTCTCCTGTTTCCGGAATATAGCCTTCCGGCCCTTTATGGTATTCAATCCGCCAATCGCCTGTGGCAAACTCCTCCCAGCCAAGACATGCTGCCAGATGACAGGTTTTACATTCATTGGGTCTGTACGGAATCTCGAATCCCGCTTCCGTGCAGCAATAATACACAAACGCCGCGCACCATAACCCGTCCGCTTCCTTGACGCTCCACGTCGGAAACAATCGCACAATCGGCGCAAGATTGGACGCCATCCCATCAACTTCTCCATGAAACGGAACCTGCGCCATATCCTTTGCAACCTTGGCCAGTTTTTCTCTTGTTGTTTTTTCCATATATGCCTCACCAAATTGCCGATTTGTCATCATCTCATAAACCCACAGCAGCCAATTTCCGAAAACTCAGAAAAGCCTAATGATTTATAGAAAGCAACTGTTTTAGGAGTATTGTCCGTAGTCAACTCGATTTGTCGAACATCAGGATATCTGTCAAGAACGGCTTTCAGCAGAGCAGTTCCGACTCCTTTGCGCTGCTCGCTCGGAAACACTAAAATATCCTGAATGAATACAATAGTATATCCATCGCCAACAACTCTGATGATTCCAAGCAACTCATCGTTTTCGTATGCTGCCAGAACGAGTAAGGAATTTTTATATCCTTGCTCCAATACTGGCATGTTCTCCGTATACGCAGTCCAACCGACTTCAGTATACAGCTGGCGAATCTCCGTTTCCTTATAGTTTTTGTATTCTTTGATTTCCATATTATATCTTCACAGATTCGAATTTACCGACGTATCAAAATGCCTTTCATATATCGTGTTTCATTATGTGTTTTGTATACTTCCAGCTTTTCTTCTTCTGTACAACCTATCAGTATTTTGATTTCCGAATCTCTCTTCATCAAATCAACAATACACATGATAGCATCAATCTTTTTATCACCGCTTC
>CAZRGP010000021.1:0-42222 GCA_964599695.1 uncultured Faecalibacterium sp. | reverse complement strand
GTTACCCTGAGCACTCTCTCCGCAAAGTTGTATGACAAGACTCCGGACTTCGGTACTCTTCTGGCGTTTCCCAGGTACTGTATCGTTGCCTCCACCTCATCGCGGATCTCTTTCTCATTGTCTGTCCAGTCTTTGACGTTCTTCTTCGCGGATGTGATCATCTGCCGCTGTCTGAACAAGACTGCATTGGACAGGTTGTTTGAAAGATGCGCAATTCGGTCGAGATAAGCATAAACAGCATCGCTTTCGCTTACCTGAATGTTCAGAATCCGATACATCGGTTGCTATTCCTCCTTTCTGGCACTTATGCCCCTTATTTATAGTATAATTATACCACATACCATCATGTCAGTTGAAGGAGGGTAATATGCGAATCAATTCATCAGGCTACTATGTCAACCGTCACAGTTGTTTCCTGCTCCAGTATCATCTGGTTCTTGTTACCAAATATCGCAGACCGGTAATTACCGGAATTATTGAGGATAGCCTTAAAGAATACACAAAGAAGTATTTCAAGGATCGGGACTGTGTGATCCAGGCCTTTGAATGCATGCCTGATCACATCCATATCCTTTTTGACGCACCCTCACAGATCAACCTTGCCGAGTTTATCAACGCGTATAAATCCGCTTCATCCCGCAGGATGCGTTCGGATCATCCTGCTGAAGTATCCAGATATTATCAGGAACCCTACTTCTGGAGCCTTTCATACTTTATCGGTTCTGTAAGTGATCGCACTGCTGCAGCGGTGAAAAACTATATCAATAATCAGAAGGGGGATTTGGCCGATTCACCCACGTCTGATTCATAGAATCACGCGTGGCACTCTCGGCTATTAGTAGAGCAGAACGCTCGCTTGCAGTACGCCCCAAGTTGGACACATGATTATGTTATTCTGGAAGGACGAACTCCTGAATTGAGAAGGAGTTTGTCCTTTCAGTTTTCTTTGTTCGTTCCTCGTTGTAATAATGTATAATGGTTATCCACCCGGCACAATAAAATGCGGTTGCAATAGAAGTTTTTAAAAGGAGAGAGCGGACATGACGGAGAAGGATCAGCCCAAAAGAATACAGGTCAGAGGAGCGCGGGTCCACAACCTGAAGAACATCGATGTGGATGTGCCGCTGAATAAGATCGTGGGGATCGCCGGCGTATCCGGATCCGGAAAATCCTCACTGGCGCTTGGGGTCCTGTACGCGGAAGGTTCCAGGAGATATCTGGAGTCATTGTCCACCTATACTAGGCGAAGAATGACCGGAGCGGCCGCTGCCCAGGTGGACGATATCCGGTACATCCCTGCGTCCCTTGCGCTGCACCAGCGCCCGGGCGTTCCCGGGATCCGCAGCACCTTCGGGACGGGGACGGAGCTGCTCAACAGCATACGGCTCATGTTTTCACGGCTTGCCTGTCACCGCTGCCCCAACGGCCACTATCTGGAACCGACACTGAATGTGGCGGCGGAGAAGGAGATCATCTGTCCGATGTGCGGAGCCAGCGTCATGCCTCCTTCCGCGGAGCAGCTCGCCTTCAACAGCCAGGGAGCCTGCCGGAGGTGCGGAGGTACCGGGACAGTACAGTTGGTGGATGAATCCACCCTGGTGCCGGATGAGACAAAGACTATCAACGAGGGAGCGGTAGCCCCGTGGAACAGCCTTATGTGGTCCCTCATGACCGATGTCTGTCGTGAGATGGGGGTAAGGACCGATGTCCCGTACAACCAGCTCACCGATAGAGAAAAGGATATCGTTCTCCACGGACCAGCGGAGAAGAAGCATATCCTGTACAAAGCGAAGAACAGCGATGTCTTCGCGGAAATGGATTTCACCTACTACAGCGCGGTCCATACCGTGGAGAATGCCCTGTCCAAAGTGAAGGACGAGAAGGGCATGAAGCGGGTCGAGAAGTTCCTGAAGATGGATGTATGTCCGGAATGTGGGGGAACGCGGCTGTCCGAAGCTGCGAGAGCCCCGAGGCTGGTGGGGAAGTCCCTGGATGAAGTGTGCACCATGACCCTTTCCGATCTCGTGAAATGGGTGGCGGATGTCCCTGCCAATCTTCCGGAAGAGATGCGTCCCATGGCGGAGTCCATCTGTGAGTCCTTCATGGTGACGGCGAGGAGACTGCTGGATCTCGGTCTGGGATACCTTTCCCTGGACCGCGCATCCTCCACGCTCTCTACAGGGGAGCGGCAGAGGATGCAGCTTGCACGCTCGGTCCGCAACCGCACCACGGGAGTCCTGTACGTCCTGGACGAGCCTTCCATCGGACTGCACCCATCCAATATCGACGGTCTCATCGCGGTCATGGATGATCTGGTGAAGGACGGGAACTCTGTGGTACTGGTGGACCACGACACCCAGATCCTCGGCGTATCCGACTGGATCATCGAGATGGGACCGGAGTCCGGAGCGGACGGCGGTACGGTCATCGCCCAGGGGACGATCCCGGAAGTGGCCGCGAACAGGGACAGCCGTATCGGACCTTTCCTCTCCGGCGAAGCGGAGAAGATGTTCCGCAAGCGCACGGGAAAGGACGAAATGTTCGATCAGGGGACCGTTTCATTGAAGACCCTTCCCATCCACACGGTCAAAAGCCTGGACGTCCGGATTCCTAAAGGAAGGCTTACCGCCATCACCGGCGTCTCAGGCTCCGGAAAGACCACCCTGGTCCTGGAAAGTCTGGTCCCCGGACTGGAAGCGCTGACCGAGGGAGGAAAACTTCCCGCCCATGTTACCGAAGTCCGGGCGGATGGGATCCGCCACGTGAAACTCATCGACGCCACACCCATCGGGATCAATGTGCGGTCCACAGTGGCGACCTACGCCAACGTTCACGATGAACTGCGCAAGATCTACGCGAAGACTGCGGACGCGAAGAAAAACGGCTACAAAGCGGGGGACTTCTCCTACAACACCGGAGACCTGCGCTGTCCCACCTGCGACGGCACAGGAAGCATCAGCCTGGATGTCCAGTTCCTCCCTGACGTGGAGATCTCCTGTCCGGACTGCAGAGGCAGCAGGTACGCAAGGGCAGCGGGGAAGGTGATCCGCAGGGGAAAGAACGGGAAGGATTATTCCCTGCCGGACCTCATGGCCATGGATATCAATCATGCGCTGGAAGCCTGCAGCGATCTTCCCACCGTTAGGTCCAGACTGCAGACCCTGAAGGATCTGGGCCTTGGATATCTCACCCTGGGAGAAGCCACGCCCAGCCTCTCCGGAGGAGAAGCGCAGCGCCTGAAGCTGGCCTCCGAGATGGGGAGAAGGCAGGAGGACACCGTCTTCGTCTTCGATGAGCCCACCATCGGGCTTCACCCCCTGGATGTTCGCACACTGATGGATGTGTTCCAGACCCTCATCGACAACGGCGCGACCGTTGTGGTCATCGAGCATGACCTGGATGTGATCCGGAACGCGGACTACATCATAGACATGGGACCTAAGGGAGGCGTGGAAGGAGGACGGATCGTGGCATCCGGTACTCCGGAGGAGATCGAAGCCTGTGAGGAGAGCATCACGGGAAGATATCTCAAAAGATAATGCGGGATCCGCAGAGTACGTATGCGGGACGCAAAAAAGTAAAATAACAAAAACATGCTGTTGCCGTTCGGCAGCAGCATGTTTCGTTTGATGGGTTTTTAACTATTTTTCGCCCTGGATCAGCCAGGAGAGTACGCGGAAAAGGGCTGCGATCAGCGCGAGACCTGTGATCACCGCGAAAGCAATGGCAACATAGGGAGTTACCCTGAGAGAAGAGTAGCTGGTGTTTGGAAGCAGATACTTGTCAAACAGCCAGGATGCTCCGATCGCCACTGCATCGATCAGAAGCCATGTCGGCAGTCCTTTGAGGCTGTTGATCGCTTTCTTTTTTCTGTTCATGGAACAAACCTCGTTTTTCAAAATAATACATATCCAATCATTAATATAGCACAATCGGTGACGGCAGGAGAGAGTTTTCGCGGAAGGATCTCAGAATAACCATCCAAAACCATCTGCAGGAGAGTTCCGGCCACATCTGAACGTAACTATGGGGTTTCCGTACCTGTGTTAAAAAACTGCAGATTACAGATCACTGTGCCTGTCCAAGCAGCGATATCAGATTTGTAAGGGAAAGGGTAGCGGGATACTCATTCATTCCCCTTCGTATCCATTCGTCCGTATACCCGAAGATCGTGCCCGCAAGCATTGCTCTGGCATAAGCTTCTTCCTCATTTTTTCCCAAAGCGGGACCGCAGGAGTTGAAGATAATATTCTTCAGGATAATGGATTCGTTGGAACTGTAGATCAATTTAATGATCCGCTCGTTTTTCTTCAGGTGACTGAACAGTTCAGCCCAGAATAACTGCGGTACCTTGCTGACGTCCACCTTTCCGTCCCGGTCGATCCACCACTGTTTGAGATCTTCGGAGAGATAATCCGTCAGGATATCAGAAAGATCCGAGTAATTCCGGTAAAAGGATATCCTAGAGACACCGGCTTTTTTGCATAGCTCGGAGATGGTGATCTGACTGAGCTTTTTCTTCTCCATCAACTGAAGGAGAGCCTCCGTAAGGCTCTCGATCACCAGTTGATGCGCGCTGTTGGTCCTGGTCATAAGATACAATACCCCCATCTTTGTTACAGTACGCGTCCGATCTGTTGCGTATCGTCTTACAAAGTGTTACATTCGTAACAGATAAACTGTTACATATGTTACAGTTACGTTAACACAATCAAAAACTGCAGTCAAGAAAGGATTATATGATGGGAAGGAAGGAAAGGAAAAAAGTCACCCATGAGGGATGGCGTACGACCGGTAAGGAGAGGCTTAACTACTATATTGGGGATATAGGCAGAACGCTTGAAGGCTATATCGTCACGGCGTTTATGACGCTCTTCCTGCTGTTTCAGGGGATCGATCTGATCAAGATCTCTGCAGCGATCCTGCTTGTGAAGATCATCGATGCATGCGATGACGTGATCTTCGGCTTTCTGATCGATAAGTTTGACATCCGGAAAAGCAGGTTTTTCGGAAAACTTGCAGGAGAAGGGAAATATCTGCCGTGGTACAGGGCGACTTTCTTTCTTTTCCCGATCTTTACGGTCATCTTCTTTCTGATGCCTCAGTCCGCATCGGAAGGAGTAAAGATCACATGGTTCATCGTGACCTATCTGCTTTACGATCTGAGCTATACGCTTGTGGAGGTCCCGATGAACTCCATGATCGTTTCCCTTACAGACAACGTGGAGGAACGCGACAGCATTCTGCAGACGAAAGGGATCTTTTCCGCGATTGCAGTCGTGCTTGCAGGAATCGTATGGATGACACTGGTGAGTGAGCACGTAGGATTCTCAATGAGGCTTGTCGCGATCGTTTCGTCTGTAATTTTCTTCTTCATGATGCTTCCTCTTGCGCTGAACGTAAAAGAGCACAACATGGAACTGAAGAACACGGTAGAAGACGGCAGTTCGGAGCATTACACATTCCGGGACATGGTCGACTGCGTGAAGACGAATAAGTATATGTTTTTCATCATACTGTCCACATTGATCTATGGATGCCTGCAGACAGGAAGTTCCCTTGGAACATACGCTTCCTATTATCTGTATGGGGATTCCCTGATCCTGATCATCCCCATCGCGCTGGCATTTATTCCTCAGACGATCGCTCAGCTGAACACGACGAAGCTCTGCAACCGGTTCGGAAAAAAGAGGGTCTATCTGGTGTGTGGGCTTACCGGTGCTCTGATCTATTCCCTGATCTATTTTGCCGGTTACCACAATTTTACCCTGATCACGGTTCTGCTTGTCCTTCAGGCGATCCCTGGAAATGTCTCCACGATCGCCAAGTCGTTCCTGACGCCGGATACCATCGAATATACCCGATACAAGACCGGTAAGGACTGCTCCGGAATATTCTTTTCGCTGAACGCTTTTATCAACAAACTTACAACAAGCATATCTTCTTCGCTGGGTCTCTTCATTCTCGGCCTGTCAGACTGGATCCCGGTGGAGGCGGAGAGTTTTGAGGAACTGGCAGCGCTGAATATCGTTCAGCCCCAGAGCGCGTTGGACGTGCTTTGGAACGTCTACATGCTCATTCCGGCTATCGGGACGATCCTGGCGATCGTTGTCATGTTCTTCTACAAGCTGAAAGATCAGGATGTAAAACTCATGGCGGCTTGCAACGCGGGCGAGATCAGCAGGGAGGAATGCGAAGAGCAGCTCTCCCGGAAGTATTGAGGTGAAGAATGCAGGTCAGTCATTTGCGTGTCAATCATATGAAACGCCCTGTCATAGATACTGTTCCGGAATTCTCATTTCACATTCTTTCCGGAGAGAAGGACGTCATGCTGGGCGGATACAGGATCGTGGTGGAGAGCCAAGGAGACGTATTCTGGGACAGTGGTAGGGTGGACTCGGACAGAAACACTTTTATCCGATACGAAGGAAAACCTCTTTTATCCGGAGAAACATATGGCTACACCGTGACAGCATGGGACAGGAATGGAAACACAGCCTGCTGCTCTTCCGCTTTTGAGACCGGACTGTTCAGAGAGGACTGGGAAGCGTCTTGGATCGGGTGTCCTTTCGGGAGAAACGAGCATCATATGCTGTCAGACGGGATCATCAATCCGGTGCTGGAATTCAGCCGCACGTTCACGGTGAAAAAAGAACTGCTCAGGGCTAGGCTTTATGCGACCTGCCGGGGAGTCTATCGCCCGATGCTGAACGGGGAAAGGATCGATGACAGGGAGTTTGCACCGGAATTCACACCCTACGGGAGTGTTCTCTATTACCAGACATATGATATCTGTGGCCTTCTCAGGGAAGGTGAGAACGAATTAGTCATGCTCGTCGGTGACGGCTGGTATTTCAATCAGCAGACGACACCGGTGCGCGCCGACTGGAAAAAACCTGCTGTCCTGTACCAGATGGAACTGGAATACCGGGATGGTGAGAGGGAGACGATCATTTCCGACGGCAGTGAGGCATGCCGGGAGACGAATATCCTCTATTCGGACCTGTTTGTGGGCGAGAAGGCCGATCTCACAGCTCCGTACTCGGAAAAAAGACCGGTTGAGCGTATTGATGCCGGATATGAAGGAATCTGCGCCCAGAAGATGGAACCGGTGAAGGCTGCGGAGGTCTTCCGGCCGGTTCGGATCTTCCGATCCGCGAAGGGGGAACTGATCGCAGATTTCGGTCAGGTCATCGCCGGAAGATGTGAGATCCGCCTTCGGGAAGAGCGCGGAACGGAAGTCATTCTGGAGCACACAGAGGTCCTGGACAGAGAGGAAAACTATTTCGCTGCGCTTCAGACCAGACAGCGGGATATCGTCATTTGCAGTGGAGAAGAGACCCTTTATGAGCCCCTCTTCACATTTCACGGCTTCCGATATGTTCGTATCTCAGGAATCGACCGGATCGGGGAGGATGATATCACTGCCAAACTGTATACTACCGTGAAGGAAAACGCCGGAGAGTTCAGCTGTTCAGATGAAAGACTTGAGCGGCTTTACAAGAATATCCGGTACTCTCAGATGAACAACATGCTGTCCATACCGACGGACTGCCCCCAAAGGGAGAAAGCAGGATGGACCGGTGATGTGCTGATATACGGGAAGACATCGATGCTGAACGAGGGCATGGTTCCGTTTTACAGAAGCTGGCTGAACGGGCTTCGCAGCGATCAGTATGAAAACGGCGCAGTTCCTATCGTTTCTCCATATACAAAACTGTATGAATACGTGGTCGCCAAGACCATGAAGGATTTTGACGACTCCAAGCCCACCGGGATCCTGGAAGACATGCTCCCTAAGGAGAGTGAGGTACCGCAGAAAGACAGAATGGCAGGCGTTGCCGGATGGTCCGACGTGATCGTGTGGCTGCCATACGCCATGTACAGGGTCACAGGGGATACGGAAACCCTCAGGGAGTACTATGAGCCCATGAAAAGATGGGTCGACAATATCATCCGCACCGCTGCGACGAGGAGAAATGAGCGAGTGCGGGATCCGGAGATGGACCGCTACCTCTGGAATACCGGATTTCATTTCGGGGAATGGCTCGTCTACGGGCACAACGTTCCCGGATTCGAAGTGACGAAAGAGACTTCCTGGTATGTCGCACCGATGTTCGGATACAGGACCATTCAGTTGTTTTGTGAGATCTCTGAAGTGCTCGGTGAGGGCGGGACAGAGGAGTACAGGGCAGTTCTGGGGAAAATGAAAAAGGCCATCCAACAGGAGGTGCTGGACGTGACCGGAGAATATGACGGTTACATGGGCAGATATATCCTGGCATTGGCATTCGGCCTTGCGGACGGAAAACTCAAAGAGAGGTATGAGAGGACGCTCATCCGGCTGATCGAAGAAAACGGTGGGCGTCTTGCAACAGGTTTTCTTGCGACGCCTTTCATCCTTGATGTTGTTGACGATATCGGACGTCATGATCTGGCGGAAAGGATCCTGCTGAGCGAGGAGATGCCTTCCTGGCTGTACGAAGTAAAAATGGGGGGAACGACGATCTGGGAAAACTGGAACGCAATCGAACCGGACGGGACCCCGCATGAGACAAGCTATGATCACTATGCCTTTGGTGTCGTGGATGATTACCTTTTCCACGAGGTCTGCGGCATCACCGGAGACGCAGGTTACCGGAATATTGAGATCCGGCCGGATACCGGATACGGTTTCCGGTATCTGCGCCGGTCCTTCCTCAGTGAGAACGGCTGGATCAGGATGGAGATCCGGGATGGAGAACTGAGCGTAAGCATCCCGTGCAATACAAGGGCAACGATCTGGTGGAAAGGAAATTGCTATAAGAAAGGCAGCGGAGAATACCAATGGCAATAACTGTAAACAGCAGATTGACGGATCTGGATGGGATGCCAGCGTTTCAGGCGATCCGGGGTTCCCTCATCCACGGATGGGAAAAGGAGTTCCGGGGGGAAAGAGGAAGACGGACTCTTGCAGATCTGCAGAAGGAGCACCCCACATGGAACGCGGACGATATGGTCTACGGACTGCGGAATCTGGAAAGAGCCGCGGAGAAGGAATACTATTATCCAATAAGCGATAAGAGCAATATGATCCATCTTCCTGCCCGTCGCAGGAGCAGAGACACCTGGTTCCTGCTGTGTGCCGGAGGTGCGTATGGGAGCGTCTGCACGATGGTCGAGTCATTGCCTGTGGCAGCGAGACTCAATGAGATGGGTTTTGACTGCTTCTGCCTGAACTATCATGTGGCGGACGAAGGGTCATTCCGGAATGGTCTTCTGCCTGGTGCCCTGGCGGATGTCGCCTCTGCAATAAGGATGGTTCGCGAAGGGCGGGGACAGTTCGGTCTGGATCAGGACAATTATTGTATCTCCGGGTTTTCCGCGGGCGGCCATCTGGCTGCAGTGTTCTCAGAAGAGCACGTTCTGCAGGAACTGAGTTCTCCTGTTCCGAGAGGTCTTTTGCTGGTATATCCTCTGATCTCTCCGAAAACATTTGAGCCTGGCCCATTTAAAGACTACTTCAGGACCGGACTTTTCGGACAGCTGGACACTGACCGGAAAGAAGCATATTACGAGGTCGCAGATCACGTGACATCTTCTTACCCCCCGACTTGTTATGTGTACTGTGAAGACGACGATACGATACCGAAAAACAACGTCCGGATCATGGAGGAAAGTCTGAGAAGGTGTCATGTCCGGAACAAGACTCTGTGTTATGCGAAGGGAGGACATGGCTTCGGACTGGGCAGTGTTCTTCCTGGAAGCGATTATATCGAAGAGGCGGCAGTTTTTTTGCTTGGAGAGGAGAAGAGCGTTGAGAGACGAAATCAGTGAGGTCATGCAGAGATATATCACGGATGGCGAACTCGCACAGGCGATTCTTCTTGTTCGCCAGGGAAACCGCGTTGTCTACAGGAATAAATGGGGTTTCAGCAGGCTGGAAGACCGGACACCTGTGGAATACGGCAGTGTTTTCCGTATGATGTCCATGAGCAAGGTGGTCACCGCACTGTGCGTCCTGAAACTTGCTGAACAGGGAAAACTGGATCTGGACGATCCGGTCGAGAAGTATCTTCCGGCATTTCGGGGACAGCAGGTGGCGGTGGCAGGTCAGTATGCTTTTGATCTGAAGAGACCGATCCGCATGCTGTGGTATCTTCTTACCTTTTCCATGGACAGGGTGAAGGGAGAGCCTCAGGACAGACCGTTCACGGTCCGGGATGTTCTCTCCCATTCCTCAGGTCTGGAGCAGGGGATGATCGGACTTCTGAATCTGCAGAAACATAAAAAAATGCGTCTTAGTTCCCTGGATGAGGATGTGGAAATGTACAGCAGATATCTGCTGGATTTCCAGCCTGGAACAGACACGAGCTATTCCCCGCTGGCGGGCTTCAATGTGCTGGGATATCTGGTGAGCGAGATCGCAGGGGAATCGCTTGAGTCCTTTATGCAAAGGGAGATCTGTTCACCGTTGGAGATGAAGGACACGTCTTTTTTTCTCAGTGGAAGTATGCGGGACAGACTTGTTGAGGTTTACAGAAAAGGGAAAAAAGGGCTCGTGAATGTGACGGGAACGGATGAGGATCTGTACGGAGTGATGAGAATGATCCCGGAAAGCTTTGAAGCAGGAGCCGGGGGACTGTACTCCACGGCAGATGATTATGAACATCTCGCCAGGATGCTGCTGGACAAGGGAGTGTTCAATGGCAGACGCTTATTCAGTCAGGAAACGGTGGAAGCGATGGGAAGACCCGGCGCATACCGGCATCTGGAAAAAGATCCGGGGCTGGAATGGGGATTAGGTGTAAAGATACGGACGGATCCCGAGAAGGCGGGTTCCTTCGCCACACGGGGAACATACGGATGGAGCGGGGCTTTCGGCACACACTTCTTCGTATCTCCGGAGGACGATCTGGAAGCGGTGTTCATGACGAATCGCAGTGACCTGGACGGGGCGGCGTCTCCTGTCAGCAGAAAGGTGGAAGAACTCGTGTTCAGCATGTGGAGGAAACAGTAAGGATGTACGAGAGAGACAACTGTCTGTTTATGGATACATCCGGTCTGAGACGGACTGATGGGATCGAAGGCAGAGCGGACGGTAATTATATCCTGAAGGAACTGAATTCGATGTTCCCGGGAGAAAGGTTCCTTTCCGTCAAAGTTACTCATCATCAGGGTGGCATCTATGGAAGAAGGCCGAATCTCGCGGAAAGAATATGGGGATCGAGGACACTTATCGAAGGACTGCCCGAATTCTACGAGGTGGAGCTGGTCCACTCTACCGGAGCACATACAGAGGAACTGATCGTCTGGAGTCCGGTGAAGTGGAACGACCGCTTCGCCGGTACGGCAGGAGGAGGAACGGCGATCGGCGGAAGGAGTTACCTGACCTGCCCGGACAATACTTCGAGAGGATGGACCGTGCCTTTTGCTGTGATGAACGGCTTCTCGTCGGCTACGATGAATGCCAACAACCAGAAGGGGCTGCGGGATCTGACCATACGGGAAGACGGAAGTCTGGACCGGGAGATCTACGAAAACTGGTGTTATCGTTCCACTCACAACATGACGGTATTCGGAAAAGCGATCACGGAGATCCTGCATGGCAGGAAGGTGCGCTATTCCTACATGAATGGGGGAAGTGGGGGAGGAAGGCAGTCCCTCACAGAAGTGCAGCGGTATCCGGAGGATTATGACGGAGTTTGGGCAACATGCCCCGCGATCAACTGGCACCAGTTTCTTCTGGGAGGATTCTGGCCAATCGTTGTCATGAAGAAATATGGCCACTTCATCTCGCCGGAAAAGAATCAGTTTTTTCTTGATGCCGTCCACGAGGCTTACGGAGGTAAGGAAGCATACTATCATATGCAGGATCGCCCTGTCTTTGATGCAGAGAGTCTTATCGGGACGCCCTTCAGGAGGGAGATGATCACGCGGGAAGATGCAGCGGTCATGAATGCCATCTGGAATGGGCCGCGCAGACAGAACGGGGAGTTTCTGTGGTACGGGTATTATCCGGGCGTCAGAAACTGGAATGTTACCGTTCCGATCGGCGCATACTACTATCCTCTGTTCAGCCGAAAAACGGTCAAACCGTTTATTCTTGCCGAATATTACGCGAGATGGATCCTTGAGGACAGCAAGTTCAGCTGGAAAGATATCGATCAGGAAAAACTGGAGGAACTGTACGACAGAGGGAAAGAAAAGTTCTCTGATTGCTTCAGCAGCGATCCGGAAATAGATGCATTCGTCAGTCATGGCGGAAAGCTGATGATGGACCACGGAATGGATGATCCGCTGATTCCCACAGAGGGCACCATCGACTATTATCACAAACTGAAAGACCGCTACGGTACGGACAAAGTGAAGGATTTCTGCCGGCTGTATATTACACCCGGTGACAACCACGGCAACTGCTGGGGAAACGGTCCGGGGCTTACAGAGAGCGATGGGATGAGAGCTTTGGTGGACTGGGTGGAAAACGGTAAGGCTCCGGAGAGGATCCGAAAAGTGCGGATCGACAGGAAAACACAGGAAACACTGGAAGAGGACTTCCAGGAACCGTATAGTAGCTGATGGACCGCGCCTGATACAGAAAGACCGGTCAGAATAACGTTAGTGACTCCCGTGTGCACAAGCATACGGGAGTCACTGTTGCAATGATAACTGTAATTAAATAATCACACTGATGCCTTCTACCGATTCCATACGGATCAGTTTGGTCACGGATTTTTTCGCGTTTTTATTAACGATGCGTACGAGCAGCCACTCGTTGTCGGAGTCAAGGATCTCGATGAAACCGCTTTTGGGGTTGCCGTAATTGATGATATCGACATCCCCGAGATCCTCTTTCATGTCGATATTTACCTTTTTGCCTATATAGGACCTGGTTGCCTGAACCAGGGAGGTGCGATCCTCATGGAAGGAAGTCCCTTTCATTTTTGTTAGTTCCCTCTCAAGTTCGCTGATCCTGCCTTTCAGGGAAGAGATCTCGAGGTAGGCCATAAGACCGAATATTCCGAAAACAAATCCGATATATTCCATTTATGATTCCTCCTTGATCTCGACAGAAAGGACCGAAGAAACAGGGATCAGCTTTTCGATCTTTCCTTTTTTGGTGACCGCCTCGACCTTGATCCAGTTGTTCTGGAATTCCAGGATGCGGCAATCGTTGTTAAAGAGATCCCAGTCCGCTTCGTCCTCGAAAAAAGTAAAACGGACGGTCTTTCCAGCGGTCTCCTCCAGCAACCGGCTCACAGGGTTGGCTGTAACGGATTCCTCTTCCAGTACATCGTCTTTCATCAAATAATCGCAGCTGACATTCAGGATCGCGGCGATATCCGGTATCTTGTCGATGTCGGGGAGAACGGTGCCCGCTTCCCAGCGGCTTACCGTCTGTCTGGTCACGTTCAGTTTATCCGCGAAATCGGTCTGGGTCATTCCGATGTCTTTCCGCTTTTTTGCGATCTTTGCTCCAAGTGCTTTCATTTTGAATTGTTCTCCTTCGTGGTTTCTGCCATCATTCTACAGGCTGCTGAGAGGGCCGAACAAGAAATTTGCCTGTGCAAAATGTAACATGACAGGTTACATTTCCGGTATCCGCAGAATCGGCTGCAGGAAAATCCGGAAAAAAAGAAAGAAATTTTCAGTCGTTCCCTAGGACCAGCCAGAGGATCAGACGGACCGCGGCGATCACCAGAACGATGGCGGTAATGGCGCCGAAGACCGCGACGGCGAGGATCGTGACGGCAAACGTCGGATGCCCGATTGCCTGCGGGTTCGGAAGGACATTGGCGTCGAACCATAGCGCCGCGAAGATCGCCAGCGCGTCGATGAGCAACCACACGGGGATGCTCAGAAGGCTTCGGATCGCTTTTTTCTTCCGGTTTTTCACAGTGTTTTCCTCCGTGATGTAATAATGGAGCGGAGCACGATCCTCTCCGCAGGTCCTCTTCGGCCTATCCCTGCTTCAGCCGGCTGGGAAAAGAGATGTGTGTTTTTAAATCAGCCTCGCAATAACTATCCGTTTTCTGTATACTAACAAAAGAAATCAGAAGGGACAGGAACTATCATGAAATACGGTGAGTCCACATTTGACATATTGTATCTGTTGTTCGCGATCGTAAGCGGCTGCGTCATCCTGAAGAGAGAGAAGGGAAAAGCGGACCGCTGTATGGGCATTGCTTCCCTCGTGCTGGGATGCGGCGATGCCTTTCATCTGGTCCCGAGAGTGCTGAATTACTTCACCAACCTGGATCTGACCGCGGCTCTCGGAGTGGGAAAACTGGTCACTTCACTGACGATGACAGTCTTTTACGTACTGCTGTACGACGTGTGGACCGCGCACTACCGCGAGAAACGTGACCAAAAACTGTACACGGCTATCCTGTGCATGGCGGCCGTCCGCTTCATCCTGTGCATGTTCCCGCAAAACGGGTGGCTGAGCAACAGCAGCGATATGACCTGGGGGATCATAAGGAACAGCCCGTTCGTGCTTCTCGGAGCGGTCATCTGTGTGCTGTTCTTCCAGAAGAGAAAAGAGGACAGGGTCTTCCGGTTCCAGTGGCTGTATATACTGCTCTTTTTCCTGTTCTATATCCCGGTCGCGGTCGGAGCAGGAGTAATACCGATGCTCGGGATGCTGATGCTTCCCAAGACGATATGTTATATCCTGATGATCGCTGCGTTCCTGAAAGCGCAGAAGGAGAGAAGCGGATCCGCAAAAGAATAATTCTGAAACCATACAGGGAAAGCTGCCGGTACCGGCAGCTTTTTTGGTTGCGCAGTTATTCTGTTTTTCCGGAGGAATCCGCCTCCTGCTTCAGACACTGCTTGTCGTATGCCATGAGGAAGGGGTACCAGATCACGGCCGTAATCAGGATGAGCGCGAGAACGAGAACCACGCCACGGAAATCGTAATTGGTCATATAGGGGAGTATAGGCTCCGGAACATACCACAGAAGGAAGGAGCGATAGGGCATGGTCACGAGACCGGCCTTCATGGTGAGGTAGGTGATGACCGAACAGACCGCGGGACAGATCCACATGGGGATCATGAGCAGCGGGTTGAAAACGATGGTTCCGTATACGATGGGTTCGTTGATGTTAAAGATGGAGGGCACAAGGGAAGCTTTTCCCAGGCTCTTCAGTTTCTCGGACTTACAGAACAGGAAGAGGATGCACAGGGACAGGGTACATCCTGTGCCGCCGATCATCATCCATCCGCTCACGGTTTCCACGGTCATGGCGAGGAAGGGCTTTCCGCCCGCTGCGACTGCCGCCGCGTTTTTCGCCAGCGCGTCCAGACCGACGGGATAATATACGGGCTGCATGATCCAGGGGCTGATACCGAAAGAGTAGAGAAACGCCATGAGAAAAACGATGAGGGTCATCCCGAAGCAGCTCTGAGCGATGTTGATGAGCGGAGATACGATCAGGCTGATGATGGCGTACATATCCAGGTGAAGGACGTTGCACAGAAGGAACATCACGATCATGATGACCATGATGGGAGCCATGGAGTCGAAACTGTCCGCCAGGAACCCGGGCATTTTGGAGTTCTTTCCGAAGAAGGTGTTCTCGGAGAAGAGCTTCATGACGTAGGCAGTAAACAGCCCCGCCGCGATGGCGACGAACATGCCGCTGGCGCTGAGCCGGCTGGCGTCCACCGTGAAGGTGCCGTCCGTGATGGCGGCGCTGCTCATGGCAAGGAAGCTGACCGCTCCCATGAATCCCGCTTGTTTGCGATATTTGGGGAGTTCCAGTTTCTCCAGTACGATGGTCGGAAGCAGATAAGCTACCATCAGGGAACTGAGACCCATGGTGAAGTTCGTCAGATAGGAGAAATCCGGAAAACTCTCGATGTATTCGTTCAAGATCGAGACGATGGTGACGAAGGAACTGATGATCATCACCGGCACGGCAGATACCATGGTATCCTGTACGGATGAGATCCATGGATTTTCGGCAAAGGCGGTTGCTTTGGGACCGAAGACGTCGGTCATCCAGCGGATAAATCGCTTCATGGTATTTCCTCCTAAGCGGAAAAAAGAAAAGCACTCTTCTACTTCTTATAGTAATACAAAACCGGAAAGAGAGAAATATTATGCCGCTTGATCCCGTGTATCTTTCACTTATTTGTTATTGGTTAGTATAATATTAAAGTAATATAAATGTTATCTCTGAAAGCAACGGAGGTCTCTGAAACAGGAAGAAACCGGAGAAAAATCAGCGATCCAACCAACTGACATTAAAAGAGATCGAACGAGAAAAAACGGTCAGCATAACATGGATTATTGAGTGAAAATCGGGTTAGAGTTATCATTATTAAAAGATTGCCCCGCAGTTTGGACGTGCACGGTGTGCTAAAGTGTTGTTAGAGAACAGGTAAGCGGAAATCAACATGTTGGAGACAACAGATGTAATGATAATTAAGGGATCTGTCTCGGCTGCAAGGTCGGGACAGATCCCTTTGAGGTAATCCATGGAAAGACAAGAGGTTCTGGGAAAGATCGCGAAGAAACTGATGGGAGAGACCGCCGAAGCTGCGGAGAGTATCGGATGCGGAAGAGTGCGCATCGACCTTCTCACGGACGGCGCGTTCCGCTATGCCCTGGACTATGAAAACATCCATTTCGCGTTTTCGAAAGCCTCCGTCATGGACGGGCGGACCATCGATACGCGCACGGCGAAGAGGATATCCACACGTACAAAGGGCGGGAAAGACGGAAAGACCATCCATGTGACTTACGAGGAGAATGGGCTTCGCCTCGTCCAGAGATTCTCCCTGACGGAGGAAGTCCCGTATTTCGTCATCTCCTGCAGTGTCAAGGATCTGAAACACAGAAAGACCGAGTCCAACTATCTGGCACCGCTGGACTTCGGATACCCGAACAAGGCGTGTAGGGAGCTGTTCCGGTCCCTGGATCAGAAGATGCTGCTGGTCCCTTACGACAATGACATGTGGGTGAAATATGAATCCGCTCCGCTGAGACCCGGAAGGACCAGCTATGACGTAACAGCCATATATAACGAAGATACCAGCCAAGGCCTGGTGATCGGGGCGATGGACCACAGTGACTGGAAGAACGCCATCCGCTGTTCCACCTACGATGCCAGGTGCTATGAAGCCTTTTCCGGCGCGGCGGACGCCTGCACCCACGACTGCATGCCCCATGGTTCCCTCATAGGGGACGAGGTGGAATCCTCCCGTTTCTTCTGCGGGTGGTATGAGGACATCCGTACCGGACTGGAGGAGTTCGGGCGGGTATGCATGGAGGGAAAGGAGAAGTTCAGCTGGGACGGACCGGTCCCGTTCGGGTGGAACAGCTACGCAGGCCTGAACATCGAAATGCCCTTGCTGGACCACTGGAAGGAAGCGGCGGATTTCATTGACGGAGAACTCCCGGAGTTCCGTGACTCGGAGGGCAGGACCACCATCAACCTGGACGGAAACTTCTTCCAGGACAAAAAGAAGATGAAGCAGATCGTGGATGAGCTCCACCGGCGCGGGCAGCTTGCGGGAAATTATATGTCGCCACTCATCGCTCATAAGCTCCTCGGTTTCATTCCCCTCAGGGGCACGCCGGGAAAGACCATGAAGAGCGTCGTCATGAAGGACGCGGACGGGAAACCGTTCCCGGCTGCGGACGGTTCGGTGCCGGTGGATATCACGATCCCGGCGGCGGAGAAGAATCTGCGTCTGTGGATCCGTGAGATCGTGGACATGGGCTTCGATTACATAAAAATTGATTTCCTCTCCCACGGAGCTGTGGAGGGGCCGAGATATGACAAAAACATCCGTACGGGTAGGCAGGCGCTGTCCCGCTTCTACCGAATCCTACATGAGGAACTGGATCCGGAGAAGGTGGGGCGTCAGATCTTCGTGGATCTGTCCATCGCACCGCTGTTCCCTGCGGGCGGCGGGCATGCGAGGCGGTGCTGCTGCGACGCTTTCGGGCACCATGAGGATGTCCGCTATGTGCTCAACGCATTGAACTATGGCTGGTGGACCTCCGGTACCTTGTACCGTTTCGCTGACCCGGATCACACCGTGCTCTACCACGCGTACCCGGACGGGAGGGAGAATACGGATCCCGGTTCGGCCCGTTCCCGATATCTCGCGTCAGCGATCTCCGGAACCGTGATGCTTCTCTCGGACAACTACGGGCCAGCGGGAGATGCTGAGGATATCCGACAGGCCAGGGAGCGCACCAGACTCCTGGCGGGCAACCGGGAGATCAACGATGTGGCGAGAGTGGGAAGGCCGTTCCGCCCGCTATCGCTAAAGAGCGACACGGCATGGCTATATTATCTGCAGACTTCGGATTGCATCTACGCGGCGGTCTTCAACTTTGTGGGCGAGGAGAGAAAGATCAGCGTCCCGCTGGAGGAGATCGGCGCAGCCCTGTCCGGATCCGCCCACAGCGTGTGGGATGGCTGGGAGATCACCTATGAGGGAGAACTCCGGATCGCGGTGAAGGAGTACGACTGCGCGCTGCTCAGGATCCCGTATCCGGAAACCGGTGAATGATGCCGCTCCGGGAAGTAATTACCAAATAATCAGAAAGAGTGGGGCAACGTATGATCTGTTTTTTAACAAGCAGGACCGATATTCCTGAGACCGGGGAGCTGAACCCGGCCAACGGGTTCCTGGAGGAACTGAGGAAGGTATTCCCTCAGGACTGCCGGGGGCTGTATATCTGCTCGGATCCGGACAGCTGGGACGTCATGGACTATTACGCCTCGCTCACCAGGGAGAGCTTCGAAAAGGAAGGGCTCCTATTTGAGCGTTTCAGCACTTTGGACGGCCGAAACGCGGATGACGCGGAAGAATTGGTGCAAGATTCGGATCTCATCCTGCTCGCCGGAGGACACGTCCCCACGCAGAACCGCTTTTTCCAAAAGATCGGACTTCGCCGTCTGATGCGCGGCTTCAAAGGGATCGGCGTCGGGATCAGCGCGGGCAGCATGAACAGCGCGGACATCGTATACGCCCATCCGGAGGAGAAGGGAGAAGCGACGGATCCGGAATATGAGAGGTTCCTCACCGGACTTGGACTCACAGAGACCATGATCCTTCCGCACTATCATGAGGTGAAGGACATCTGGCTGGACGGCCTGCATGTTTTCCGGGACATTGCCTGCCCGGACAGCATGGGAAGGACCTTTTACGCGATACCGGACGGGAGTTATCTCTTCATCGACGGAGAAAAAGAGGAACTGAGAGGGGAAGCATACAGGGTACAGGACGGTGTCATAACACAGATTTCGTCAGACGGCGAGATCATGCCTCTCTGAGAGCCTGTGGCTGCGATTGATTTAATAGGAATAATAGAAATATAAGGAGAAAACAAAATGGCGGAAGACAGAAAAAACGCGGAGAATTATCTCAGAAAGGGAAAGTTCGCATACGACACAAAAGTGGTGACGTTCGGATCGTTCCAAGATGAGGATGGAGAAGAAAGACCTCTCGAGTGGAACGTGCTGCACGTTTCCGGCGGACATTTTCTCCTTATGTGCACGGATATCGTAGCATATCGGCCGTTCCACGACAGGGAAGATCTCACCACTTGGAAAAGGTGCTCCCTGCGGAAATGGCTGAATGAGGATTTTTTCAGCGCAGCCTTCGACCGCGGAGAACAGGCTATGATCGACGAGGTGGAGACCGACGACGGGGTGGAGGACCGGATCTTCCTGCTGAGCAAAGAGGAGTCCGAGGACTTTTTCGGGATGCTCGAAGGATATGCGTGCGGGGAAGTGTACTGGCTTCGTTCTGAGATGAGGGGCAATGCCTATGTGGTCAGCCGGGGCGGCATGATTGATCACAGACGGAAGGATCATTCCGACACGGGCGTGCTTCCTGTTATGTGGGTCAATCTCAACTAAGGGCTCATCCTGCAGAAGTACGATCTAGAAGATATATCGGAATTACGGATCCCGCTTCCGGTCTGACCGGAGGCGGGATCTTTGTCTTCCGGCTACAGTTGCAGTTTCCACCTTTAGCCCTGTTTGACCATCTAAAAGGGTGGTATGTTTAAAATAGGATAGTATAATATCCGATCCACTTGTTCCGGTTAGCGTTTTTTGAGGAGGAAACGTAATGAGAACCAAGAGAAATCTGATCGCGTGCGCTGTGTGCCTGATCCTGGCCACGGTATGCATGCTGTTTGCCGACGGGATCCAGAGGGATCACGGAAACATCGAGATCACCGACGGACAGATCCCGGTGGAGGACGGCTACCTGACTTATAAGCTGTACAGACCGGTGACTGCCACAGCGGACAACAAAGCCCCGGCAGTCCTGCTGCTCCACGGTTACCAGAACGACCATGAGACCTGCGCTGCCTACGCCATCGAGCTGGCGAGGAGGGGAGCGGTGGTCCTGTGTCTGGATGAGTACGGCCACGGAGACAGTTCCGTGGGTCTTCTGAAGCGCGGATACGTCAATCATGTGGTCAAGGTCAACTACGGAAACGATTCGGTGGAGGACGGTACCTTCAAGAAGATCGGGGGATCCAAGCGCTATCGGGTCCTGATGAACTTCTCCAACCTGTCTTTCTTTAACGACCACTATTCCAAGGACGACGACGGAAACGCCATCCTGGACTCCTCCTGCGGCGGTGTGGATGCCTACAAATGGCTTTCTCTGCAGGACTATGTGGACAGTCACCGGATGGGCGTGAGCGGACACTCCATGGGGACCTGGTCCAGCTGGACAGTGGCAGCTTACTTCTGGGATCTAGTCGTTGCCCCGAAGGCGGTCGTGCTCCAGTGCGGCGAACTGTTCACCGACGATGTCTACGATCCTGCGACCAAGTTCAACAACGTGCTGCTCCTGCAGGCTAAATACGACGAGTTCTCCTACTTCCGGGATTACCAGAAGGTGGTGAATGATGACCTTCTGAAGTCCGACCTGAGGACGTGCTTCCTTGGAACCACGGCGGAGAACGCCAGATGGAACACCACATACGGCGACTTCGCGGATGGCTCTGCCAGGAGGATGGAGCTCCTGTATACGAACCACCGGCTTACCACCCACCATCTGGGCGGACTCGCCGTTGCTCTCGACTGGTTCGATCAGGCGCTGGATCTTCCCAATGACCTGCCGGGGAGCGATATCACGGCGAAGGGAAAGGAATATCTGGTGCTGTGCGCCATGCTTCTGGTCCTTGCCAGCCTTTTCCCGCTGATGTCCCTTCTGCTTGAGACGCCTTTCTTCCGTGACGTGACACAGGAGATGCCTTCCCGCGATTCCATGGCCACGAAAAAGGGATGGACCAAGGGAGCGCTCATCACGGTGCTGCTGTCCGGCGCGACCTTCCCGTTCATGACCCAGCTTGGTCACGCCCTGCTTCCTCTGCCGGAAGGAATCTTCCGCATGACGGTTGGCAACGGCTTCCTGGGCTGGTATCTGCTGCTGATCCTTGTGATGCTGATCACTTCCGCCATCACGAGAAAGAACCAGAAAAAGAACGGCATCGAAGGGGAGAAGTGGAACTGGGCGGTCTTCGGAAAGTCCCTGCTCCTGGCTCTTTGTCTGATGCTTTTCATGTATATCGTGAACCTCATCTACTGCTGCCTCTTCGATCTGGACCTCCGATTCATCTGGCCTTTCTTCCGCCCGTTCACCGGGGAGAGATTCCTGCAGTTCCTGGTATATATCCCATTCTTCACGGTCTTCTATGTGCTAAATAACAGCAAGATCATGCGTGACCTGAGGACCGGGGCCACCTACGAGAAAGGGACAAAAGGGTTCCTGAAGAACTGGTTCACCAACTTCCTGCTCATGGCAGGCGGTGTCCTGATCATCGTTCTCATCGAGTATATCCCGTTCTTCGCCGAGATCGGACCCGGTGCGGACCTGCTCTTCGGTTCCACCTTCGGCGGACCCTTTATGTCGATCCTGATCCTGTTCGTGCCGCAGGTGCTTTTCTTCTCCATCCTCTGCACCTTCGCGTACAGAAAGACGGGAAGACCCTATACCGGCGCCTGCCTCGCCGCGATGCTGGCGTGCTGGATCGTGACAGGCGGATCCTCGATCCTGTGATCAATGTAAAAACGTGACATGACACAATACCGTGCCCTGCCTGTTGAGGGCAGAGCACGGTATTCTTCGTGCAGATTTTTTCGTGTGTTCGATCGGGAGATCCTTTTCGCAGGATCTTTTCCCGATTACCCGATGATCTTGTCGAAGCAGAAATATTTCTCCAGTTCCAGATCGCTCATCTTTCCGGCAGTGAGGAGTCTCCGTTTGTTCGCTTCCTCTTCGAACACGTTCAGGATGAAAAGGGCTTACTCAGCGTGGCCACAGTGGAGAAGGGCGCCCACGATGTGGATGCCCCGCCTAGAAATATCCGCAGCACAAATTACCTCGGCTGATTCAAAGAATCAGATCGAGATAATTCATGGAACGATTTCGGGTTTTTGAATAATTGTCCAGCAGGCCACAAGACAGTAAAACAACCAGTGCATTAAAAGTGGCAGTTAAAGCGGTAACTTTTTTATTATTTACAAAAGTTGCCGCTTTAACTTGCGAATAATGCGTGATTGTGCTTTGATGGCGTCGCAAAAACGTTAGGTAGACAAAAAAATAACGACACAAAACATGTAGGAGGATGGCGGTTCCTCCATGCCTGATCTTGTCACGATCAGACGTGGTATCTCTGCCAAATATGATGAAGCTATTGAAGGGAGAGCATTTTTTCAAATTCTTCGAAGCGCTCCTGACTCGGCATCTTTGCCAGGAGCCCGCCGAACATAAAGGCGTTGCCGAAGCTCAGAAACATGGTTCCGATGCCGGCTCCGAGAGCGGTATAAGGACCAAGGATCACAGACAGCACCAGTGCCGGGACTGCGCCGATGAGAACACAGAACCACCTCGCATTCTTCGGGTAAGGTGTCATTCCTTCTGAAAAAGCCTTAAACTGCACGATCATCATCGGCACCCAGAAAAGGATCAGCAGCAGGTATACAGGCAGGCTGAAACCGTAGAAAAGCAGATCCGCCGCCTTTGCGGCGAGTATGGGATCTGCCTGGAGCAGGTACTTGTAGGCAAGATTCAGGATGCCCATGTTGAGATGGCAGCCAACCGGAGCCAGCCAGATATACCCGAAGATACCGGCGCGGTAAACGTGCGCATATCTTGGTGACGCGTCCGCCATGAGGCGATAGACGGCAAAGCAGGCAAGGCCTTCCAGGAAGATGCCAAAGAAACCGAGGAGGCTGCCGATGATCATCTGCTTATCCTGAAGGTTCGGCGCGCTGGCCATTACACTGGAGGCAAAGCTGCCTCCAGGCATGCTGTCCGCGTACCCCAGCAAAAAGTCCCCGATCCCGGTAAGGACCGAGGCTGCAAGACCTATGGTCAGCAGCTTTTTGATTCGCGGGCGGTCCAGGTTGTGGTCGATCCCGATCGTATTCATTGAGCTATCTCCTCATATAGTTAGCGCGTGCTAACTTGTCGATAATATTATATCGCCAATACTTAAAAAGTAAAGGCGATATGGAAAAAGGAAATCAGAGAATTGTTCCTTCTGCCGTATAGGTGAATCACCTGGTTAAAAGGTTCAGAACATCTCCGATATCGCTGTCGATGCAGATGCTCTGTTTTCTGATCTCGACAGGGCAGTATGCCTCACCGTAATTTATGCAGGCATATACTGCGTTTTTGTTTTCGTAAGTCATCTGCCAGAAGGGATACTTGATGATCACCGGTGTGTTCGCACCGACTCCAAGTTCGAGGAACAGCACTTTCTGACCATCATGTCTGCGCAGAAATTCATAATATGCAGCGGATGCCCTGTGCCATCCTTCGTCTTCCACGAAAGAGTCGTCCGAACGCAGGTTCAGTTTGACAGGGGAACCGTCTTCCGGGCAGGTGGGGACCAGTTCTGTGGGAATGCGCATGGAAACTTTTCCATTCGCGGGGAAATCATAGAAACCGTCTTCTGTCCGCACGAATCCCTGCGCTTCCAGGGCTTCCCTGACCCACTCCCCGTTGTCATAGGTCTTCCCGGAACCAGGGGAGACGCTCTGGAAGAGACCATAGTCGCCCTGGGTATAAAATAAGCGGCTCTTGCTGAATCCCGCTCTCTGGAACTGGTGATCCACGTTGGTGGTGATGACGAAATAGTCCTTGTCCTTCACTGTCTGCAGGAGCATGGGATATACCGGTTTCGGAGGATCCACATACCGGTTGATCCAGATGTTGCGTGCCCAGAAAGCCCATGCGACCTCCGGCTCAAGTTCCATGACGTAGAATCCGCCGGAGTACATATCGTGGAAGCCGTACTTCTGTTCGAAGTCGGAAAAGTATCTTTGGAACCGTTCACCGCTGTAGGTGAACCCTGCGGAGGTGGAGAGACCTGCGCCGCCGCCGATCACGACCGCGTCAGCATCATTCAGCGCTTCTTTCAGCTGTCCGATGCGGTATTCTTTTGTTCCTGTGCCTTCCGTCATCTCACCGGAGAAGCGACGGACGGTGTTGATCCCGGCATGGATCGTCTCCAGGTAGCCGTTGGGAAGGTAGTCATACAAGTTTTTCATAGATCGCTTTATCCTCATCCTTAAAAACATTAAAGATCACCCGGTCCATTGCTCCGGGGTTGGCTGACATCCACTCTTCCACCGTGCTTACTGCGATCTCCGCTGCCCGCCCGGCTGGGAACCGGAATACGCCAGTGGAGATGCAGCAGAACGCTACGCTTCGAAGATCATTCTCCCTGCAGAGATCTAGGGTGTTGCGGTAACACAAAGCGAGATCCTGCTCCAGCGCGGGTGTGAGATCGTTTTCCACGATGGGCCCCACCACGTGAATGACTTTTTTCGCCGGCAGGTTATAGGCATCGGTCAGCATGGGAACGGCAGTGGGCTGCTCATAGCCGGGACCGTACTTTTTGCGGAGATGATTCATCTTTCTGCTGCATTCCGCCCTCAGCTGCACGCCGGCGAATGTGTGGATGGCGTTGTCGATGCAGCTGTGCATCGGAACGAAGCAGCCCAGCATCTGGGAGTTGGCCGCGTTTACGATGGCGTCCGCCGAAAGTCTGGTGATATCTCCCTGCCAGATGCACATCCCGTCCCGGATGACCGGAATATCGTCGGGACGGACGATACCTTTCTCCTCTGCACGCTGTTTCAGGTACTCGTCCTGAACGAGGAGCACTTCTTCCGGCAGGGCCTTCGGCATGCGGATATTCATGAGGGAGCGGAGAAGTTCTCGCTTCTCTTCTGTGCTGTACGGCGTCTTCAGGTCCCTGTACCGCACCGAGTCCTTCTTAAAGGCCTCCACTAGAAAGTCGAGGCGCTGATGCTGTGTGCGCAGTTCTTCCATGTCACGTTTCTCCTTTCGGGCGGTTCTCCATGCCCCAGTCGCAGAGCTTGTCCAGCACCCGGACAAGGGAGTGGCCCCTCTCGGTAAGGGAATACTCCACTTTCGGAGGGATCTGTGGATACACGGTACGGACGATGAGATCGTCCGTCTCCAGTTCCTTCAGGTTCTGACTCAGGGTCTTGTCCGCAATGTTCTTAAGGTATCTCTGCATCTCGTTGAAGCGGACGGGCTCATACTCCATCAGACAGTAGAGGATGACCGGCTTGTACTTGCCGGAGATGAGGGACAGGGTGTAGCTGTATCCCGTATCGGAAAAATCTGCTTTGCTGATATCTTTCTTCATGACGCTTACCTGTAAGATAGTACCTAACAATAATGTTGGTACTTGATAATATTGATGTATAGATGTTATCATCCGGGTGTGGAAAATACAAGGGGAGCGGATCCCCGGAAAGAAGGGAAAAAAGTGAAAAAGGATCTCGGATTGGTGGATGCGGTATACCCGATGCCGGTGTTAATGGTGGCGGCGTATGACAAGAACGGGAAGGTCAACGTGATGAATGTGGCCTGGGGCCAGATCGCGGATGGTGACAAGATCATCCTCTTCATCGGAGAAGGCAAGAGGACATGGCTCAACATCATGGAGAGCAAGGCTTTCACGGTAGCCCTTGCGGATGAAGCGCACATGGATGTTGCGGACTTTTTCGGGATCGCCTCCGGAAACCGTATGGACGACAAGTTTGAGCGCACCGGATATCACGCCGTAAAGAGCGACAAGGTCAACGCTCCGATCATCAAGGAGTTCCCGGTCGTCATGGAGTGCGAACTGCTGGAGCATCTCAAGGACGAATATGTTTCCGCCATCGTCGGAAAGATCGTCAACGTCAAGGCGGAGGAATCCGTTCTGGATGAGAAGGGGAAAGTGGATGTGACCAAACTGCACGCCCTCATGTTCGATCAGTTCCGCAACGGATACTATGCCACCGGTGAAAAGGTGGGCCAGGCCTGGAACGCCGGGAAGGACTGGATGAAGAAGTAACCGTTTTACTTATATACAACGATACCTCCCTGCAGCAGCTCAGCGCGGATACAGGGAGGTATTTGTCGCTATATCATTGTTTCCGGATCAGTTAAAACAGATCCGCCAGGACATCCCGGTGCGCTTCGAACACCTCAAGTACATGGCTGTCCCGGTGCCTTGCGTCTGCTGTGGAACTGCCGAAGACGAAGTCCTCCGTGTCCGTTTCCGGAGTCTCATTTCCGGAAGAACAGGCGCAGAGGCACGCGGCGAGAACAAGGATCAGCAGCATCGCCATTGTTTTCCGAATGAATGCCATGGAGTTGTCTCCTGTTCTTTAGTGTTTTTAAATCGATAGCGTGATTTTGGGTTATCTTCACACAACTTGAGCTAAATGTCCAATATTTTTACAAAACACTTTGCGCAGATAGGTATGCTGGATCGCTGAGATGACGAGATCCGTATCCCATATCCCGGTACCATTTCCTTGACATAGCTGGAAGAGTTGATTATTATAATACTGAGAATAAATTCACTGAAACAGAATTCAGTATGAAGGAAGCAATCATGTTTGTTGCGAGAGAAAAAGAACTGTCTCTGCTTCACGAGGCTATCGGGAAAAGCAACTATGCCTCTCTTATATATGGAAAGCGGAGAGTAGGAAAGACACGGCTGATCAAGGAAGCCGTGAAAGATACAGAAAAAACGGTCATATACTATGAGTGCACAAAAGGAACGATAAAGGAAAACGTGGATTCTTTTGCAGGAATCCTGCGCAATGAAGGTGTTCTTACTTTTTCCATATCTTTTGAGACTTTTCAGGATGTTTTCGCCTATTTGAATACTCTTTCTCGTGATTTTGTAGTGATCATTGACGAGTATCCCTATTTATCATCTTTTACAGAAACTGAAGTACTTGATTCGGCTTTTCAGACGATTATCGACACGCGGCTTGGAAATATCAGTCTGATCCTCTCAGGTTCCCAGATCAGTGTGATGAAGGATCTTTTGGAGGAGAGAAACGCCCTCTACGGCAGGTTTGGTCTTGTCATTCACCTGCAGGAACTGAACTATCGCGAGGCCGCTGCTTTTTATCCTTCGAAAACGCCGTATGAAAAAATCGCGTTCTATAGTGTGTTTGGAGGGTCTCCGTTTGTCCTCCAGCAACTGAGGAATGAAGAGACACTGGAACAAAATATAATCCGTACGATTCTGACGGAAAGCAACCCAGTTCATTTATATGCTTCGAATCTTCTCCTCTCTGACTATAGTGGCAGCGTGAATGCCGAGAGGATCCTGTCGGTACTCGGGAACGGAAAGAAAAAATATTCAGAGCTGGAAAGCAAACTGAACATGAACAGCACAGGCAATCTCGCCAAGCAGTTAAAATCTTTGACAGCTTTGGAACTGGTGCGCTGGAATGCTCCGATCAACAAACACAATGACACGAAAAAGAAGTACTATGAGATCACCGACAATCTGATGCGGTTCTATTATGCGTATGTATATCCCAACAGAAGTTCATTGCAGATGATCGGCGAGGAAGCGTTTTACAGACAGTTCGTTGCTCCTACACTAATGAAGGATTTTGTTCCAAGAAGATTCGAAGAGCAGTGCCGTGTTTTTTTCGCACTGCTTGCCCGCGGCGGGGAACTTCCGGGAATCACGAATATCGGTACATATTATTACGACGATCCGGTGGCACGTAAAAACGGAGAGTTCGACGTCGCTCTCGCATTTGGTGAAGACTATAGCATTTTTGAAGTCAAGTACTTTAGCAGGCCGATGACAGTTTCCGAAGTATGCCACGAGGTGGAGCAGATAAGAGGCATAAAGGCGCTGAAAGTGGATCGGTTAGGCTTTATCGCGGCAAATGGATTCGAAGAAAAAGACCCGGATTACAGATATTTTGATGGGGAAGATCTGTACCTGTGACCATATTGGCTTGAGCAGACAGGAACGATCCAGGTCAGAGAGTCAATAAGCACGCCAATTCATTTGTGAGTTTTCTTCGCCTGATCTGTATAATACAAAAATGACAGGAAGCTTTTCGGCTTCCTGCTTTTTTTGTTTAATAGTGTTACAGATTTGATTTGTTAAAGAGGATTGGGAGAGAAAAAACATGATTGATGGTACAGAGTTTTCTGCCTGTTCCCTCAGATGAACCGGGTCTTCAGGAGATCCGCGAATTCCCGGATCAGGGGATCCATGTTCTCATTTTTCCAGAACGCGCAGTAGTTTCGGAAAAGCGGCCTTCTGTTCTTATACAGGGGGATCCTTGAGATGGCAGTGTCAAAATAGGTGTCCTCCCGGATACCTTCCACAGGGAGAAATCCTTTTCCGGAAGCGACAAGGATCCTGGCTTCCGGAAGGGTCTCTGTGTACAGATGCGGACCGGTGAAACCAACGATATCCCGGAAGTAGGAGGATTCAATCTCCCGCTGTTCCCTCCCCGTCACGAGGATACAAGGTGTATTTTTGAGATCCGAGACATCAAGTCGGGAGAGTTTCGCGAGAGGAAGGCGGGACGCCATTTCTACATAGCAGCGGCTCTTAACCAGTTCGTAGTTGACGTAGTCGTCTGAGAAGGCACGTCTCTGGTCATTGAGGACCAGATCCACATCTTCTCTACGGAGGGCGTTATACAGATCTTCGTGGTTCCCGCTGAGGACTTCCAGCTCCACGTCAGGATGTTGCTCCGCAAACAATGCCATGGCATCCTGAAATTCCGTTCCCCCATAACAGCGCAGGTATCCGATGCGCAGTTTCCTTGCCTGGCTTGCGGAAGTGCGCTTCACGTCCCGCTTCAGCTGTTCCAGGTCGGAACGCAGGACCGTTGCCTTTCGGTAGAAGAGCTCGCCCGCCGGCGTCATGGAGAATGTCCTGTTGTGGCGGCGAAGCAGCTCCACTCCCAGTTCCTCCTCGAGCGCCTTGATCTGCTGTGAGACAGCGGACTGAGAGATGTGGCACACCTCGGCAGCTTCGGAGAAACTGCCGGTATTAATGACGGCGAGATAGTACTCGATCTGACGAAGAAGCATGATTCTTCCCTCCTGTTCAGGTCACATTATACCAGAACGCCCACATATTGATAAGTACTACTTATTAATATGGGCTATAATCCAAATTGATACATTAGCGTTGCTCATCTAAAATGTATACAGAAAGACGAAACCGAAAACAAAAGGAAGGGGATCAGGACCATGGCAAAGAATCTGATTATATATTATTCAAGAAAAGGGCAGAACTATGTCAATGGAAGCATCCGTGAACTGACGAAGGGAAACACCGAGATCGTGGCGGAATACATTGCAGAAGCTGTTGGAGCGGATCTGTTCGAAGTGGAAACCGTGCATGAGTACAGCAAGGACTATATGACCTGTACCGACGAAGCGAAGGCGGAACTTCGCAGCAACGGGAGACCGGAGCTGAAGAGGTATCTCGATTCGGTCGCGCAGTACGACAATATCGTAGTAGCGGGACCTTGCTGGTGGGGAACGTATCCCTGCGGAGTGTTCACTCAGCTGGAGAGGCTGGATTTCACCGGCAAGAAGGTGTTTCCGGTCATGACTCATGAGGGAAGCGGACTGGGCAGTTCCGTGTCATCCCTGAAAAAGTCCTGCAGGGGAGCCGAGATCGGATCCGGACTGGCGATCCACGGAGCGGACGCGAAGAATTCCGGTGCGACGGTTCAGAAATGGGCAAAAGAGAATTTGAAATGAGAAATAGGTTAAGAAGGATCGCGGCAGTTTGTCTCCTCGTGCTGGCGCTGGTCCTGAGCATAACGGGGTGCGGAGCCTCTCAGACAGAGGCTCCTGCGGCGGAAGAGACGGCTAAAGAAGACCCGGCAGCGGAAGCGGTCTCTCCGGATAACACGGAAGAAGCACGGACAGCAGAGGGTAAAAGGATCCTGGTACTTTACTTCTCCCGTACAGGTGAACAGTACACGGTAGGCGTCATCGAGAAGGGCAACACCGCCATCGTTGCGGAGGAGATCGCCGCCCAGACAGGGGCGGATCTCTTTGAGGTCCTTCCGGAGAAAGAATACCCGATGACCTATAACGAGCTGACCGATGTGGCAAAAGAGGAAAAGAACAAGGGAGAGCGACCGGCATATAAGGGAGAGCTCCCGGACCTCAGTCAATATGAAACTGTCTTCATCGGTGCTCCCGTCTGGTGGGGTGACTGGCCGATGATCATATATACCGTCTTCGAAAACAATGACTTTTCCGGGAAGACCCTGATCCCTTTCAGTACCCATGAGGGAAGCGGCCTGTCGGGGTTTGACGTGAAACTGGCTGAGGCGGTCCCGAACGCGGAAGTGGCGGAAGGCCTTGCGATCCGGGGCGGTGAGGCTCAGAATGACCCGGAGGCTGTGCGCGGAAAAGTGAGCGACTGGCTCAGCAGACTGGGCGTATGAGGGACAAGCGATGACGGATACGGAGCTCATCCGGAAGGCATATACCGACATGTACGATGCCATGATCCGGAAAGACCGGGAGGGACTAGGGCGTGTACTGGATGACGGTTTTGTCCTGATCCACATGACCGGGATGCGTCAGCAGAAGGACGAATTCATACGCTGCGTGATGGACGGGACGCTGAACTATTATTCAGCCGTTCACGAGAACATGTCCGCCGAGATCAGGGGAGACGAAGCTGTGCTCACCGGACAGTCCTATGTTCAGGCTGCAGTATTCGGAGGATCAAAGTCCTATTGGCATCTCCAGCAGAAGTGCTGTGTGAAAAAGACGGAAGACGGATGGAAGATCACCCGGAGCGTTGCGGGAACATACTGAGTCCGAAATATAATATGTACAAAGAAACGGCAGGAAGCTTTTCAGTTCCCTGCCATTTATGTTCTTAGGGTCATTGCTCCGCGAGACGGAGAAGGAGAGGAGCGGACAGCTGCAGGCTCTTTACCGGAGACCCTTCCGCCCAGTTGCGGTGGCTCTCCAGGATGATGGCCTGTACGCCGTTCTTCTTTGCCTGATCCGCGAGAAGATCGAGGTCCATATTGCCGTATCCCAGTTCCATGGAGTCGGACTTGAGGATAGGGGTCATGGGAGTCTTTTCCACTTTCGTTCCTCGGTCATTGATGTGCCAGAGCTTCATCCGGCTTCCCATCCGGATCATCCACGCGAGAGGATCCGCGCCGGCGTCTGCCAGCCAGTAGGTGTCCAGCTCGAAGTTCAGGTACCGGGGATCGGTCTCCTCCAGCAGGATGTCGAAAGCTCTTTTCCCGGATGAGGTCCTCAGCAGTTCGATGTTGTGGTTGTGATAGAGAAGGGAGATCCCTTCCTCCTGCAGTTTCTTCCCGGCGCTGTTCAGGCGCTGGGCCAGTTCCTTCACCGTGTCAGTGTCCCGGTAATCGAAGCGGTACATCCCGGTGATGACCAGCCTGTAGGTCCCGAAGGCCTTCGCGTCCTTCACGACTTCCGGCATCTCCTTCTCGAGGCTTCCGAGGTCGGTGTGGAGGGAGGGCACGGTGAGGCCGTGCTCCTTCATCAGGGACGGCCAGTCCAGGTTGCCGCCTTTTCCCGTGGGCATACCGGCTGCCCTGGTGAGCAGACGGACCATGAGGGAGGTGGGGTGGATCATAAAGCGGTTGAGTTCAATGCCTCCGTATCCCGCGCTGCGGACGGCTTCCAGAGTGGCATGGGCGTCCTTCTCACTGCCGGTGACGGAACCCAGCATGATCTGCTGTACAGCAGTCTGTATCATTTTATATCTCCAAACATTTTGGTCAGTTTCTTTTCGAAGACGGGCATCCACCAGACTTTGTATCCCGCCCTCGTTGGGTGTACGGGGTCCGCCATGTAGAGGGAGTACTCACTATCGGTGACATTTCCCGCCACCTTCGGGTCCCAGAGATCCACGATCTCGAAGTCCCATTTGTTTCTCAGTTCCCGGAGCCTCTCCACCATGGACTCATAGGCTGGGCTGTCGAAGCGGGTCCCAGTATAGAAGATCACGGGGCATCCCCAGGTATCCTTCACGTAGGAAAGGATGTACTCGATGGCGCCGGTAACCGTTTCGGTGTCGAAGGAGGCGCGGTCCTTCCCCTTTGCGATCTCGCCCAGCGGCACCTTTTTCGCGGCGTCATTGGTAGACAGCTGACAGACGAAGAAGTCGAACTTCCCGTCCGGGGACAGGTTCTTCTCCATCCTCTCGATGTAGCTGTTTTTGTGCCGGGTGGAGAGGGTGGTGCCGTTCACGGCCTCCTTTACATAGGAGATGCCGTTCCTGCGGCAGAGAAAATCCGCGAAGCTCTCGTGGAGGGACTTGGCGCCGTAGGTCACGCTGGATCCCAGGAAGGCTCCGTGGAGTCCCGCGAGAGGGGAGTGCTCGATCTGGGCAGTCCCGTCGAGGCAGTACCTGGTATTGTTTCCGGGTTTCGCCATCATATATACCTTGTGAAGGCACTTGAGAGGTCCTCTCTCCATGCCGATGCCGAGGGCGGCAAGGGAGGCGAGAGTCCATGTCCCCGCAAGAGCGCCTGCCAGGATCGCCACTTTCTTCTTGTCCATAAGATCGGTCTCCTTTGTTTCTATAATCCGTATATCTATTCTAACAGGAGAGCCAGGAGCATATAAGTGTTTCGTCTCTCATTGATTCTTCGGGATGGTCTGAAGGATCCGGTTGAGCTGCTTGATGTCCTCTTCTCCTGCACCTCCCTGTTTGAGAAGGCTGAGCATGGTCATGCGGGACATCATGCGGATCAGGGCGGGGTTGTCCTTTACGGCTTCCGCCACGTCGCCCCTTTCCGCGGAAGCTTTCGCCATGATCTGACCGATGATGGCAGCGGCTTTCGGGTCGGCGAGAATCTCCCCGTAGGTGTCCTGAACCGAGAAAAAGGCAGGATCCGGCTGCTCGTCGAACCAGTTGGTGACCGGCGCAGTGCGGTTCAGACGGTAGGAGGGATCGGGTTCGCTGACTCTGCGGACACGGATCTCATCCGATACATCCCCGCTCACGGCGCGGATCACGTGCTCTCCGGTGAGGGGAACGCGGAAGCGGAAGATTCTGTTTCCTTCCTTCTTATCGAGGAGTCTGCCATCCACCCACAGTTCCACCTTGCCGCAGTTGGAGTAGACCTTGACCTCGGTCTCCTCTTCGGCGCGGTTTACGTACCGGGAGCCGCAGAGGTGAACGAAGGGATCCGCCTTGTTCCAGGCTGCCTTGTACAGATAGAAGGCGTCCTTCTTCAGCTTGCGGTCGAAGGAGACGAGGCCCTTCTGGTTCTCCCCGTGCTTTCCTCCCTCGTCCCTGCCGTCCGCAGCGAAGTCAAAGAGGTTCCACACATGGGTCGCCCAGAGGTAGGGGCGCTCTTCGATCATGCGCAGCATGTGCTCGTGGTAGAGGGCCTGATACTCTTCGGTGTAGTCCCCTTTCTCCGGATTGGAGGAATGGAGGGAGGGGTTGGCGTCGGCGCCGTACTCCGAGAACCCGATGACATGGTCCGGGAATTTCGCGTGGTATTCATCAAAGAACTCGTCGGTCTGATTCATCTCGCCGAGGTACCAGCCGAAGTAGAGGTTGTAACTGTTCCAGTCCGGGATCTCCAGGATGGGGCTGTCGGTCTCCAGCATGAAGACGTCCGCCATGACGGTATGTCTTGTGGGATCCATGCGGTGGCACAGATCGTTGAGAAGACGGTGGTTTTCCAGCAGGTCCTCGTTCACGGCGCTTGCTGCGGTGATCTCGTTGGAGAGGCCCCACACAGCGATGGAGGGGTGGTTGTAGCACTGGGTGATGAGTTCCCTCATCTGGGAGAGGGTGTTGTCCCTGCCGCCCTGCATGTGCATGGTGATGTAGGGGATCTCGGCCCAGACCACGATGCCGTTCTCATCGCAGAGATCATAGAACTCCTGGGGATGCTGATAGTGGGCGAGGCGCAGCGTATTGGCGCCAAGCTCACGGACGATGGCCATGTCCTCTTTGAGAGCCTCGGGGGTTACGGCGACGCCGTTTCCCTTGCGGTCCTGATGCTTGCTGACGCCCCTCAGGGGATAGCTCTTCCCGTTGAGGAAGAATCCCTTCTGCGGATCGGTATGGAAGACGCGGCATCCGAAGCGGGCGCTCACCGCATCTCCGCTCTCAAGGGAGGCGGTGACGGTGTAGAGGAAGGGATCCTCGGTGCCGTTCCAGAGGTGTACGGGGGAGAGAGTGAATGTCGCCTCGGCGTGTCCGTTTTCGGACTGCGCGGTGAGGGTCTGTCCCTCCAGGGTATAGGTGACGGCACCGGCGTTCTGCCAGGATTCCACCTTCACAGAAGCGGTACGGGACTCAAGATCCACACAGGGGGTCACCTTGATGCCCGGCGTACCGTCCTTTATAAGTTCGAAGTGCTCTTCCGGCACCGAGATCACCTTCACGCTCCGGTACAGTCCGCCGTAGAAGGTGAAGTCCGCCTTCTGGGGGTAGACCGTTTTGCTGTCACTGTTGTCCACGTAGATCTCAAGCAGGCTCTCGTCGGTGAGAAGACCGGTGAGGTCAGCGCGGAAGAGGGAATAGCCGCCCTCGTGTCTCGCGAGGAGCTTTCCGTCCAGGTATACATCCGCCGTCTGGCTGGCGGCGCCGATCTCCAGATACTGACGGTCTCCGGGAAATTCGGATCTGCGGATGGTGCGGGCGTAGAGGCAGCGACCGCGGTAGTAGTCGTTGCCGCCGTCCTGGCCGTCCTCGGCGTTCCAGGTGTGGGGAAGGGTGACCGGAACTCCGGGTTCCCCTTCCTTTTTGAAGAAGGTCCAGTTGTCATGGATGGAGGTGATATATCTCATAAAAATGCTCCTTTGGCATGAATATTTGTTGTATGATAATGAATTTTTGTGTCATAGTTAGAGTATCAAACGATACTGCGGGAGGACGGACATGGACAAGAGGGAAGCGGTGGCGCTGTACCGGGATCTGATCCGGTGCGGGAACGCCCTGGATCTTAGACGGTACGACAGCACGGGCGTCTGTCTGGACGGATCGGAGGATGGCATCTCCTCCTTCTTCCGGGGCGGCGGGTTCCTGACCTCCGTGCTGGAACAGGGAAGGACCGGGACCAAACCGGTGCTCGTCGGCACCTCCTTCGGGTTGGTGTGGGGCATCGGGTACCTGAAGGAGGAAAACGCTCCCTTCGAGATGTATGTCCTGGGTCCGGTGTTCTATTTCGATGTTGCCCGCAAGGTGATCGAGAAGGAAGTGCGCTCCGCCTTTCCGGGAGCCACCGTGGAGCAGCGAAGCCGCCTCATGGAGGCGCTGCAGTCGGTCCCCGTGGTGGGCTCTCCCTCCTTCGCCCGGTATCTCCTCATGCTGCACTTCTGCCTCTGCGGGGAGAAACTGAACGCCAGCGACATCTATCAGATGGGAGGCAGCTACGCGGGGGACGAGCCTTCCGGCGAATCCGGAGGCCGGGACCGGCACAGGCTGTATATGGCGGAGCAGGCCATGCTCCGCATGGTGGAGAACGGGGATCTGGACTATTCCAAGGCACTCAGCAATTCCATCGGGATGAGCAGGGGCGTCATGATCACTTCAAAGGATCCTCTGCGTTCCTCCAAGAACTCGGTGATCATCTTCACCACCCTGGCGTCCAGGGCGGCCATGCGGGGAGGACTTCCTCCCGAGGAGGCCTACAGCGTGGGGGACGCCTACATTCAGGAGGTGGAGAACGCCGGCAACTTCAACGAAGTGGCGGCCATTCCGGGAAGGATGTACGAGGACTTCATCCACCGTGTGTTCCGCTGCAGGCGCAATCCCCGGTATTCCTCCGAGATCCAGCGCTGCTGCGACTATATCGAGTATCATATCGGGGAGAACGTGCGGGCGAGGACCCTGGCGGATCTCACCGGATACACCGAATACTATCTCACCGAGAAGTTCAAGAAGGAGACCGGATACACCATCACCAACTACGCGAAGTTCGTGAAGGTGGAGCGGGCGAAGATGATGCTGGAGACTACGAACGACTCCATGCAGGAGATCGCGGACGCCCTGGCCTTCTCCTCAAGAAACTATTTCACCAAAGTCTTTACCGAGGTGGCGGGGATGTCCCCCACCGAGTACAGGAAGAAAAAAACAGGGGGCGGCAATTGATGCCGTCCCCTCTGTTTGATTATTCTGCGGACGGCTCCGCTTCTTCGCTGCGCCTTGCAGCGATCGTCTGCTGTACGCGTACCATCTCGTCCTTGGTGAGGTGATATCCTCTCAGGGCGATAAGGGCGGCAATCCAGGTGAGGAGAGGCAGTCCGAAGTAGAGGAACAGTGCCATTCCCTTGATGGCGGGCGTCGGCGCATCGGTGGGCTGGGGCAGTGTGTTGCGGTATCCGATGAGGGATACGCCCAGTGTGGCGATGGTGGCGCCGAGGGAAGTGACCAGCTGGTCGATGAAGTTATAGGTGGCGGTTACGACGGCAGGCAGATATTTGCCGCTGCGCTCCAGCTCATAGTCCACGATGTCCGCGCGCATGGCGCCGCTGGCAGTGGTGGTGCACATCCTGGCGCCGTTGCTGACCAGCAGCATGACGAAGAACAGGACGGTCATGATGATGTTGCCGGAGATGCTCCTCATGTCGATGACGGTGCAGAAGACCAGGGTGAGGACAGTGACCGCGACGCAGATCTTTGTCCAGATCAGGTTGGCCTCAAGGGATCCGGCCTTGCCGGCGTGCTTGGCGCCGATGATGGCGAAGACGATGGCAGGAAGCATGGATACGACGGTGAGCATGGTCCCGAACTGGATGTTGCCGATGAGGATGCCGAAGATCATGTTGGTGATGATGGCCTGGGACGTGACGTTCTGGGCCAGTTTTTCCGCTACGCAGGAGATGGTGTAGAGACGGAAGGGCTTGTTCTCTTTGAGGAACTTGGCCATATCCTTCATGGATACGTCGTCATCCTCTTCCGAAGCGGAGATGCCCTTGAAGTTTTCCGGTTTGTCGATGGGACCGAGGCCGATGATGGCGATGGCGGTCAGGACCGCTGCGAATCCCACGAACATAAGGGCTGCGGAGCGCAGGAACGGTACGGTGTACTCGTTGTTGTAGCGGGGCAGAAGGATGAAGGTGGAGAGGACCGTGAAGAGGGTGGGGAACAGGTAGCTGTATACGGTGCCCCATACCTCGATGGAGGGACGCTGCTTCGGGTCATTGGTCATGACGGCGGGCACCATGTTGCTGACGATGTCATAGATGGAGTTGCCCACGATCTGCAGCAGGTAGAGCAGGATGAACATGACGATGCCGTGTTTTCCGTTGCTGAAGATGTTGTAGAGAAGCAGCACGGAGCAGGCGCGTACGCAGAATCCAATGATCAGCAGGTAGCGGATCTTTCCGTGTTTGGTGTTGAAGCGGTCGATGGCCACTGCCAGGAAGGGGTCGATGACGCCGTCGAAGATACGGCTGAAGGTGAGGATGGTACCGACGAGGATGGTGTCGATCCCGTATCCGCCGCTTCCGAGGTAGGCGATCATGTTGATCAGTACGTAGAATGCCATCTGAGCTCCGTTTTTGAGCTGGCCGAGGATGACCTGCCAGAGCGGAACTTTTCTGTAGGTTACGGTCTGTTCCATTTGAGTTCTCCTTTTATCATTTCCTTAATGGTTTTTGTATCTCTGTGTCTTTATATTAAAAAGGAAATATATAGAGAATGGGATAAAATATAGGTACTTGGGATAATATTTCGTGTATTCCGGGAGCGGTAACGAAAATATATACAAGATACCGAAATATTATACAGAAATGATGTTTCCCATTGTGGGATAATGGGCACAGAAAGAAAATGGGAGGACAGGGACCATGTTTGGAAAGGACTTTCTGATCGGCGCTTCCACAGCAGCCCACCAGGTGGAGGGGAACAACATCTACTCCGACTACTGGGCTATGGAGCACATGAAATATTCCAGTTTCGCCGAGCCCAGCCTGGACGCGGTGGATCACTATAACCGCTATGAGGAAGACATCAAACTGATGGCTGATGCGGGGCTCAACTGCTACCGTTTCTCCATCGAGTGGGCGAGGATCGAACCGGAAGAGGACAAGTTCGACCTGGATGAGGTGGAGCACTACCGGAAAGTGATCCGCTGCTGCAGGGAGAACGGCATCGATCCCATCGTGACCTTCCACCACTTCACCAGTCCCAAGTGGCTCATCGCCAAAGGGGGATGGGAAGCGGAGAGCACCGTGCATGACTTCGCCGACTACTGCCGGTTCCTCGCGAAGGAGCTGGGAAGTGAGCTCCACTATGTTGTGACCATCAACGAGGCCAACATGGGTCTTCAGCTGGCCAGCATCATCAAGAGGTATATGCTCTCGGCCATCTTCTCCAGGAAGAAAAAGACCGACGGGAAGGCCCAGGTCGGCGTCAATCTCAAGCAGATGATGGAGAACCGGAAACTGGCTGCGGCGGAGAACCTGGAGGTGTTCGGCACCGAGAATCCCCAGATTTTCGTGTCCCAGCGCACGAAGGAGGGGGACATCCTGGTGATGCGCGCCCATCAGGCTGCGGTGAAGGCCATCAAGGAGGTCTGCCCCGAGCTGAAAGTGGGTCTGTCCCTCAGTCTTCATGACATGCAGCCGGAGCGCTTCGGGAAGAGGAGCGCGGAGAAGGAGTGGGACGCGGAGTTCGTTCATTACCTTCCTTATATAAAGGACGACGATTTCCTCGGAGTACAGAACTACACGAGGAGCCAGTTCGGTCTCTTCGGCATGAAGAACCCGCCGGAAGGCGCGAAGCTGACCCAGATGGAATATGAGTACTATCCGGAAGCGCTGGAGCATGTGATTCGGGCGGTCCACAAGGATTTCCCCGGTGACCTCATCGTGACCGAGAACGGCATCGCCACCTCCGATGATACCGACCGTGTGGCATTCATCGACACGGCTCTGAAGGGCGTGAAGGCATGCGTGGACGACGGGATCCCGGTGAAGGGATACTGCCACTGGAGCCTCATGGACAACTTCGAGTGGCAGAAGGGATTCTCCATGACCTTCGGCCTCATTGCGGTGGACCGGAAGACGCAGGAGCGCCACCCCAAGCCTAGCCTTGCCCATCTCGGAAGCTACGCCGAAAAATAACCGATCTTACAGAAACAGCGCCTTCTGACCATATGGCCAGGAGGCGTTTGATGTCATTACAGTTCACCTCCACTTAACACATTTGAGCATATCCTTGTTTCGTGTACCACTTGTAGGTTAGCGGGTCAATGGAACGAATAGGTATTTTGTTTATCGCTTATATGAGATTATCAACGTTGGCGTTCATTGACGATTATTCCAAATAAAATGACCGCGATTGTCACCACGGTCAAGGTTAATAAGTTTTCAGTTGTGTAGGTCATTCGACTATGCCTTTCCTTCGGGAAACATGTAACCCATCATCTTCAACGACCCGTTCATTGTTTGAATAGCGTTTCTTTGAACGGTTGTTAAATCGCCGCCCAAGACCTCGTCTCTATAATCAAGGAAGAGGTTAAAATCATCTTGGTTTTTAATTGACATCAGTCGCGTTTCATACTCGTCAAGAAGAGGGTCAATTTCTTCTTTGTGTAATGCGTAAAACTCTTTCCAGCTCTCCATTTTACTCCACAAGCAATCCTTGATATTCTTTCCACAAGTCAGGTTGATAATGCTGAAAAAACGTTTCAGTTTCGTAATTGCCTACAATCAATTGCGTTAAGTTGATTCATACACCATATCAGGAGTGAAAGTCGAGCATTACAATTTCCCAACCCGATGTAGGGGAAAGGAGTACTGTACGATAAAGCTTCAATAAAAAAGGTGGAGCAGGACAGTACATTGTCCACTTCTACCACCAATTCTAGTGTAGAGGAGATAGGTGCGGCTGTCAATAATTCCACCTAAAATGGTGTTGAACGATAGACCGTTTTTTAGAGTGTAGTTCAAATCGGTCATGTGTCTGGAAAACAGCTACCTCTCCGTTTTAAGATTGGCGTCAATTCAGTTTGTTCTTTGGAACTGATTTCTAATTCATCGTATCACGATACGCCTAAAACCTAGATAAATAGGTTTTAGTTAAATATATCAAATATTGGATTATGACAGAAAATGTCATTGGCTTTTCATATGGTAATAGATTAAAATGTAAATCGATGTGGAGCGGGCATATGCCCGATGACCCCCATATAAATAAGGAGTATAAATTGATGAAAAAGCTTGTGACACTTCTGGTGTTGTTCGTCATGCTGTTTGCCACATCCTGTGCCGCAAACGGAAACCAGACATCGGGGAACGGGATCGTTCTGATCCGCGTCAACGTGGAAGGACTGGGCGAGATCGCCACAACGGAAGACGGTTCCGAGCCGGTCTTTGACGAGGAGTACACCTTTACCTCCTCTGCTATGAATGTTGCCAAAGGCACCACCGTGGGTATCGCCACGAGGACGGAATATGAAGATTATCAGTTCGTGAAATGGACCAAGAACGGGGAAGACTATTCCACCGATATGTTCATCTATCCCACAGCGGATGAGGACGCAGAATATATCGCAGTCTACGCGCTGGCCGGCGGTTATGACGGTCCGGCCATCGACGATATCAATGACGCCAAAACTCTGGGAGACATCCTCGGACTTCCGTACTACGGCACCTCCACTATGGGCAATGTCTACGCCCGTGTGTTCGAACTTAACGGGACCCTTTACAGGGCTGCTTCCTACCTCACGGAAGAGCAGTTCCAGGCCCTCTTTGATCTGGATTTCAGTGATCCCGATTATGACAAGAAGCAGAATGATATCCTGGCGCCTCTCACCATCGATGTGCTGGATGACTTGAGTGAGCTGGAACCTTCCGAGGAAGAACTGAGCACCTATCAGGGCAAGACCCTGGGTGAGTTGATGGACGACGGCTGGAGTTTCCGCTGGGCCTCCTACGAAGACAAGCAGTGCGGCATGGAGCACGGACTGTTCTCCTACATCGTCGAATACGAAGGTGAACTGGAAGAAGGTGTGGAGATCGACGAGGAGTCGATCCGTGACATGACCGTGAAGTCTGTTGTGACCGATGGAATCGGCGATCCTGCTGCCGGACTGGTCGAAGAAGGCTAAGCGAAAAATAAATGATAAAAGGGCTTTTCCGTCTCGGACGGGAGAGCCCTTTTTATATTTCTTACATATCGAAAAGCAGAAGTTCAATCTCTTTATTAAGAGACGTGCCTACTGCTTTTTGCCATCTTTGGTCACCTTTCCAAACAGTTTTCAGTTCTCGGACCTCCATAGCATCAAGCGCATAAGCTTTGATGAAAAGAATCATATGAAGGTCTATTGTATCGCCAATGCCATTGCAGTTGCCGCCCGTAGATAAATAGTAACCATAGATTCCATGCTTTTTAATTGTTTCAGTATAGGCTTTAGCTACAGCGTAACACAGATCATGCCCATCTACTATATAAACGAAAGGATCTTCTTGAGAATTGGTAATACTAAGTTCGATCAGGTCCTTGCCATCAGAAGGGTAGTTCCAATGCCTACATTTCCTGTTGAGCGTAATAGTAGTATAGGACATCCCTTCTCCATCCCAGCTAAAAGATGTTTTAACTCTAATCTCATCTTCTTGGAGGGACGGATCATCGTCAGGATAAGAGAAAACAGCTTTGTGTATTGTGCCGTAGTTGACGATGTGGTGGGTATCAGGCACTTCTGAGTAGAGTTGATAGATTGCCTCTACAAATGAAAAAAACTGATACCCCATAACAGAACTTGCCCAGAAGATATGGCGATCTTCTCCGATGACCATAATAATCTTCAGCATGTCAGCTCCACAAGGTACCAGCTCAATACTGATGCTGCACTCGCGCTTATTCAATTTCAAAAAATCACCTGTGCCATAATGATGTGTACCCCCAATACTGGACAAAGAAAACCAGTATTGGGGGTATTTAATGA
>CAZRGP010000020.1:0-44167 GCA_964599695.1 uncultured Faecalibacterium sp. | reverse complement strand
CCACGGGAAACTGAAAAAGGAGCTGTTACAAAACTTCCATTTTGCAACAGCCCCTCTTTTTTGCCTTCTTGTTCAACCTGAGCAGGAGTGATAAGATGGACTTCAGCAAAAGATAAAAAAGAAAGGAAGCTAACGCATGGATATCACCACAGCCAAACAGACTCTGGATACCATCGAGCGCAATCAGTACGCATACCGTCACGCGCTTGCCATCATCATGAACGACGCGTCCACCGTCGCGCCTCCGGAGAGTTACGCATGCCGCGGAGTCGCCGTCGGTATTCTCGCAGGCGAAGAATTCAAACTCCAGACCTCCCCCGAACTGAAGGAGGCGGTTGAGACCCTCTACAACAATAAGGAAGAGGCAGGCGAACAGTATTACCGCCGGGCGGAACTTCTTCGGGAAAACAACCGAAAACTGGATAAGATCCCCATGGAAGAATACATGGCTTACCAGAAACTGATGAATGACGCCAACGTCGCATGGATCAAAGCGAAGAGAAACAACGATTTCGCTTCCTTCGCTCCTTATATCCAGAAAGTCCTGGACACCCAGAAGCGTTTCGCATCCCTCACCGACCCGGACAAAGATCCTTACGATGTGGCGCTGGATGAGCACGAGGAGGGTACCAACCGGGAATACTACGACCGGTTCTTCGACGAGGTAAAAGCCACCCTTATCCCCCTGATCGCCAAGATCCGGGAAAAAGGACAGCCGGATAACAGCTGGCTCAAGGTCTCCTACCCCGTAGAGACTCAAAGGAAATTCTCGGACCTCGTGATGGATCTCTTCCACCTTGACCGCAATCACTGCGTCATCGCCGAGACGGAGCATCCCTACACCTCCGGCACTTGCTCCCAGGACGTCCGCATCACCACGCATTACTATGAGAACGACCCGATCTCTTCCCTGTACAGCGTGATCCACGAAGGCGGGCACGCCAACTACGAACTCCATGTCGACCCGTCCTTCGATTACAACTGTCTCTCCGGCGGAGCCTCTATGGCTATGCACGAAAGCCAGAGCCGCTTCTGGGAGAACTTCGTCGGGCGCAGCAAGGAATTCATCTCTGTTCTCTGGCCAATCTTCCAGAATCTGTTTCCCGAACAGACAAAAGGCCATACAGCAGAGGAACTGTACCACTGCGTGAACCGTGCTGAGCCTTCCCTCATCCGCACCGAAGCGGATGAACTGACCTACTCTCTCCACATCCTGATCCGCTATGAGATCGAGAAGATGCTCTTTGACGGCACTCTTGCCGTGGAAGACATTCCGAAGGCGTGGAACGAGAAATATCAGGAATACCTCGGCGTCACCGTTCCGAATGACAGCGTGGGATGTCTGCAGGATGTACACTGGAGCCAGGGAAGCTTCGGTTATTTCCCGACCTATTCCCTCGGTACCGCCTACAGCGCACAGATCCTCGACACCATGAGAAAGGAACTGGACTTTGAAGGCCTTATCGCCTCCAATGATCTGAAGCCGATCCTAGACTGGCTGTCTGAGCGCATCTACCGATTCGGCTGTCTGAAAAAACCGGGAAGCTATGTTCCGGACATCACCGGAAAACCCTTCTCCGCAAAGTACTACACCGAGTATCTGACCCAAAAATACAGCGAACTGTACAATTTATAATATTTGCGCATAAAAATATCCGCAGAGCTTTCGCAGCTTTGCGGATATCCTTTATCTATCCTTTATCAGTTCTGTGCAGCACATTCCTCAAAGAAGGAGATGCATGCATTTCTGTACTCTTCTCCTCCGTAGAAGAAGCTGACGTTATGTCCGGCCTTTTCAAAAAAGAGAAGCTTTTTCTTTCCCGGATGCGCGTCATACAGGCGCTGCGCCATCTCCTTCGGGACCTGCTTGTCCTCTGTCCCCTGCAGGAACAACATGGGAACTTTCGCGTTGCTGACCGCCGCTTCCGGATGGGAATCGTTGAAGTTGAACTTCCCGAAGAGTTCGCTCATCCTGGCGGAAAGCTCAAGGATAAACGCCTTGCAGGGAAGCCAGTTGTATGAGCGGTACATCTCCACTTCAAACACTCCCCTGGCGCTCGTGTATGCGCAGTCTGACTCGATGCAGACGACCTGTTTCGGAAGATCCAGCTCGGAAGCCATGCAGACCGTAGCCCCTCCCATGGACGCTCCATACAGGACCATTCTGCAGTCCGGGTGTTCTTCCGCCATGAGCTCCGCCCATTTTTTGATGTCACGGCTCTCCTTATACCCCATGGTGATCCGTCTGCCCTCGCTCGCGCCGTGGCTTCTCTGATCCACCGCCAGCACATGGAATCCGGCATTATGGAACATTTGGGAAATGAACCCCTCTTCCCCGGCGCAACAGTGATGTCCGTGCACAACGATTGCCAGCTTATGCTCCTCTTTATCTGCGGGAAGGTATCCCGCCTTCAGCCGGAGCCCGTCATCAGAAAGGATCTCATATCTCTTCAGATTCTGGGCATTCCACCACTTGTTGTACTCTTTCGCTCTCTTGCGGTATTCGGAAGCGCGGGGACTCATAGGTGCATTGTCATCCCGCTCCGGGACATAATTGCGGTCATATTTGTCCCTGCGGATGAGCCCCGTTTTATAACACATATACGAGGCTCCGATTAAAAAAATAAGGATCAGACATGCCACTATGAGAATCCAAATCATAATTTACCTCTTATACAATTACTAAATATATCTGCGCTGCAGTTATCATAGATTTATATGTTCCCTCTCTGAACCGACCTCTTCTCAACACCGATAAGACGATTAATTCCAGGAACATAATGCAGAATCCACGTCACAAGAAGAGATGGGGCAATCAAGAGAAGCATATAGCATGAAAGAGCGATCTCATGTGGTATCCCCATAAGTCGAAGCTTTTCATATGTCCCATACGTCCAGGGCATATTGTTAAAAACTGCATGAAACAAATAGACACCCAAAGTTGCCGATCCGAGAGCGGAGATCCCATCTTTTACGCTCCCCATAGCCTTCCACTTTACACATATCATTTTTACCGTAATAAAAACTGTAGCTGCAAAGAGTCCATCGAATGACTCGAGGAACGTTCCGGGGTATTCTTCTCCGAACTGTTGCAACCGCGCCATATCAAGAAGTGTCCCCCTGTAACAGCATTCCATAGCTATTATAGTAGCACACCATAGTCCAAGCGCTAATTTCCCTAAATCTTTTTCCTTTACCCTGTGATCCAGATAATACCCGAGACAGGGAAACAAAACAACGGATGAAGCCATCCATGATGGCCTGATATATGCATTCACGATATCCACTCTTCCGGTGAGAAGAAACTCGAACAGATTTCTGCTTCTCTCAAGTTGTCCAAAGAAAAAAAGAATCAAAAAGCCACTGTCTGAGAGGTTCTGAACCATAGCCTGCAAAAGCGGTACGCTGATCTGAAAACACACATACAAATATAAAAACCACAGGTGATACTTTATTCCAGGGCCTATCGCCATATAGAATAGGTCCTCTGCTAGCCATTCTCTGCCAAGCAAAAAGCGTTCTGAAACATAATATACCGCAGAACCAAATATCAGAAGAAGAATGCTTCGACTAACTCTTTTCTTATAGTGATACCGTGTATCCCCTTCTCTCCCCAAAAGTAACGCCCCGGATACCGCAAGAAAAAGCGGAACTGCCATTTTACTAAAGAACGCGGGATAAAAATACAGATGATGCTGCAGACTCTTAAACGGAAACACTGTGAAATGAAAATGGCCATACTTTCCTGTGTGAATAAACACAACACAAACACAGGCGATGATCTTCATTAAATCCAGATCCGTTCTTCTTTTCTTCGTCACCATTCCAAATCCCTTTCCGTTTTCAGTTCTCATTGAGTATATCACATATGCCTGTTCATCTCATACTTGGTCCTTTCAGGAGCATTATGATACAATTCAATCAATAAAATAACCAATCATGAAAGGTTTACAATGGATTATCCATTTGACTTTACTTCCATACTGACGAAAAAGCGTTCCCTGAAGCGCGAGCTCCTGGAGCAGGAAAACCTGCTGGACAAGAAGATCGCCATTCTTTCGGGAACGACGATCGGCGAACTGAAATCCGTGCTGGAAGTCTTTCTTCTCTACTATGGTATCCGTCCGTCTTTCTATGAAGGGGATTACAACCGTTTTTATGAGGACGCCGTCTTCGGCGACCCGGGACTGGAACAGTTCTCTCCCGATGTGATCTGGGTCAATACCTCTTTCCACTCCATACAGAACCTCCCGTCTCCAGGCGAGGATAAAGATGCCGTCGACAAAAAACTGGAGGCAGAGGTGGATCGTTTCCGCGATGTGTGGAACGGTCTTTCCAAGTATAACTGTCCTGTGATCCAGAACAACTTCGACCTTCCCCGCGTCCGCGTCATGGGAAATGCTGAAGGGTGGCTTCCCTCCGGAAAAGTCCGCTTTGTCCGCCGGCTGAACGAAGCATTCGCTCAGGCAGCGGAAGAGACACCCTCCCTCCTTCTCCTGGACTACGAGTACGCTGCCGCGTGGAACGGGATCGATTCCTTCTCGGATCCGAACTACTACAACGGATACAAATACGGACAGGCTCCGTCCTATATCCCCTTTGTCGCTTTTCAGGCAGCGAACATCATCAAATCCCTCTTCGGAAAAAACAAAAAAGCTCTGTTCCTGGATCTGGACAACACCCTGTGGGGCGGAGTGATCGGGGATGATGGACTGGACGGGATCCATCTTGGATATGAAGCTCCATCCGGGATCGCCTACGCCGATGTCCAACAGTACGCAAAGGATCTGTCACGCATCGGTGTGATCCTAGGCGTGTGCTCTAAGAACGAAGAGGATATCGCAAAATCCGGATTCAGCCATCCGTCTTCCATCCTTGCCGTGGAGGATTTCCTGTCCTTCCGCGCCAACTGGGATCCGAAGCCCCTGAATCTTGAGACCTCTGCTAAGGAACTGAATATCGGTACCGACTCCCTTGTCTTTGCGGACGACAACCCCGCTGAAAGAAAGATCGTGCGGGACACGGATCTCGGATGCGCCGTACCGGAACTGACCGTCCCCGAACGCTTTGCCGAGACCATCTCCGGAGCGGGATATTTCGAGGTTACATCCCTTTCCAAAGATGACCTGTCCCGCGCAAAGATGTATCAGGACAATGTAAAGCGGGAGCAGAGCGCGAAGTCCTTTACGGATTACGACGCTTATCTGAGATCCCTGGACATGAAGGCCGAGATCGGGCCGTTCCGCAAGGAACAGCTGGAGCGCGTGACCCAGCTCGCCAACAAAACCAACCAGTTCAACCTCACCACAAGGAGATATCAGCCGGAAGAGATGGCCCTCCGGGCTTCCTCCGGTGACTTCATCACCGTTTCAGGAAGACTGGAAGACCGCTTCGGCGACAACGGCCTTGTCTCATGTATCGTCGCGGAAAAAGGCGAAGAGGACAACTGGAACATTGAGCTGTGGATCATGTCCTGCCGCGTCTTCAAGAGAGACCTTGAACTTGCCATGTTCGATGATCTTGTGAGACAGGTCCGGGAAAAAGGCGGAAGGACACTCACCGGATGGTATTATCCGACGGCCAAGAACCGCATCGTAAGTGAGTATTACGGCTCACTCGGTTTTGAAAAAGTTGAAGAGAACGAGAAAGGTTCCTTCTGGAAATATACCATTCCTCAGGATTACACTCCGATGAACCACGTGATCACGGTGGATGAGGCCACCTGAAAGGAGTTTCTATGACAAAACGGATCCTATGCTTTCTGCTTGCGCTGACCTTGCTGTTTGGCCTGACATCCTGCCAGAAAGACAGGGAATATGACCAGCACTATTACAACGATCAGAGCGAGAATCATACGAATAATCAGACCAAACCGGAATCCACGGTGAAACCTGCTCCTGTAGAGGAAAACACACAACAGCCCACCGACGAGAAAAACGATAATCCCTACGCCGAAAGTCTGGAAGCGGAGTTTCCTTCCAGCCGCATCGAATGCGATTATCAGGATATGCTGAAGATGAAGGCGATCGCCGATGTGTTCAACGTCGACCCGGAGGAATTTGTCTCCCCTTCCCAGCTCTCCGACGCATGTAAGTTCTTCTCTGCCACTTCTTATTGCCAGAACGACTTTGAGGCGATCGAGAACGGTTTTATGCTGTCTCTTCCCATTTCCTCACTGAAAGCCGGCGTCCGCGCCGTTTTCGGACCGAACGTCTCCCTCTCTGAAGGGTGGATGTCCGAAGATTACAGTCCCTTCATGGTCGACGTGGAAAACCAGGTAGTCCTTTCCTTCGGACAGGGCACTGTCTCCACCTTCCTGTATCCCTGGGCTGTTCTGGACAAGGGAAACGGCGTCTATCAGCTTTGGATGCTCAACCTGCTGGATCCTCTCTACTCGGATGAGCCGGAGAACGCCCTCCTGATCGAATCCGGAAATCCGGACGCGGTCCCCATGGACGCGATCCAGGATATCGCAAGAGACGTTCAGACCAACGTGTATACGTTCCAGCAGTCGGACTCCTCCTTCTATCTCATCGGCTTCGAATACAAGAACTACAAGGGAGTATCAAACTTCCAGATTCTTGGATAAATAAACGTACGAGAAAACGAGACACAGACCTTCACCAGTCTGTGTCTCGTTGCTTTATGTCAGACTTTATTCTTCGTCGTCCAGTTCTTTGGAGAGCATCTCCTCGATCTCTTCCTCGGACGGAGCTTCTATAACCTCATCCTGCGTTTCCGGCAGCGGAGCTTCCTCCTCTTCCAGGTCGTCCCTTTCGGTGCAGGCTACGGTGACCAGACGGTCTCCCTCATCGACGCGCATCACGCGCACGCCGCCGCCGTAGCGGCTCTGGGTCGCGACGGTATTTACATGGATACGGATGACCGTGCCGTTCTCACTGATAAGGATCGCGTCGTCCCTGTCCTCATCGACCGGACGTACGCCTGCAACGGTGATACCGTCAGAGCAGTCATAGTTCCGGGATCCCTGACCGCCGCGCTTCTGCAGGTGGTAGTTCTCCACAGGGGTGAGCCTTCCCTTGCCCTGGTCGGTGACGGTGAGGATCTTTCCATTGGGATCGCAGATCGCCATTCCGACGACCTCGTCTCCCTCTTTCAGGGTGATGGCGCGAACACCTCTCGTTGTTCTTCCCATTGCGCGGGCATCGCTCTCATGGAACCGGATCGCCATTCCGTATTTCGTTGCGATCAGCAGGGTATCGTCTCCCGACGTGACACCTGCCCATGCGAGCTCGTCTCCCTCATCCAGATCGATTCCGAGAATACCGGTCTTGCGGATCTTCTGGAACAGGTTGAGGGCGCTTCTCTTCACAACGCCTCCCTTCGTGACCATGACAAGGTACTTGCTCTCATCCGTAAAGTCCTCGATCTTGATCACCGAGCTGATCTTCTCTCCGGGAAGCAGCGGAAGGATATTGACGATGTTCGTTCCCCTGCTCTGTCTGGAGCCTTCCGGTACCGCGTAGCTCTTGATGGTATAGACCCTTCCCAGAGTGGTCATGAACAGCAGGTGGTCATGGCTGTTGCAGGAGTAGAGGTCTTCCACGAAGTCCTCGTCCTTTCTGGCGATGCTGTTGACGCCTCTGCCGCCTCTTCCCTGCGCACGGTATTCCGATACCGACTGGCGCTTGAAGTATCCGAAGTGGGTACGGGCAATGATGCATTCTTCTTCGGGGATCAAGTCCTCGATATCCACATCTCCGGAGACCGCTTCGATGCTTGTCTTTCTCTCATCTCCGAACTTCTGGATGATCTCCGCCAGCTCGGATTTGATGATGGATGTGAGGTGATTCTCATTGGTGAGGATATCCTCATAGTCCGCGATCTTCTCATTCAGGTCGGACAACTCATCCTCGATCTTCTTGATCTCCAGTCCGGCCAACTGTCCGAGACGGAAGGCGACGATGGCGCTTGCCTGAGGATCGTCGAATCCGAATTTTTCCATGATGGCCGCCTTGGCTTCGGACTGGCCTCCGTCGGTGTGACGGATGGTGTAGATGATATCATCCACGATATCGATGGCTCTCTTGAGTCCTTCCAGGATATGCGCGCGTTCCCTTGCCTTTTTGAGGTTGAACTGCGTCCTTCTGCGTACTACTTCTTCCTGGAACTCGATGTATTTCTGAAGGACAGTCTTCAGATCCATGACCTTCGGCACGCCGTGATCAAGAGCGAGCATGATGACACCCACGGAATCCTGCAGCTGGGTCAGCTTGTACAGCATGTTGAGAACGATCTGTGCGTTGGCGTCTCTCTTGAGTTCGATGACGATGCGCAGTCCCTTCTTATCCGACTCATCCCTCAGATCGGAGATACCTTCGATCCTCTTGTCCTTGACGAGGTCCGCGATGCTCTTGATGAGTTCCGCCTTGTTGACCATGTAGGGTATCTCAGTGACCACGATCCGGTTCCTTCCGCCGTGCATCTCTTCGATCTCCGCACGTCCTCTGAGGATGATCTTCCCGCGTCCGGTAGCGTAGGCCGCGCGGATCCCGCTGCGTCCCATAATGATACCGCCTGTGGGGAAGTCCGGTCCCTGGACAAAATTCATCAGATCCAGAACATTGCAGTCCGGATGGTCGATGAGATAATCGATGGCGGAAACAACTTCAGTAAGGTTGTGAGGAGGAATGTTGGTAGCCATACCGACAGCGATTCCCTGAGAACCGTTGATAAGCAGGTTCGGGATCCTCGCCGGCAGCACTTCTGGCTCCTTGGTCGTGTCATCGAAGTTGGGAACGAAGTCTACGGTGTCCTTATCGATATCCGCGAGCATCAGATTGGCGATCCTCGCCATTCTGGCCTCGGTATAACGGTATGCAGCAGGCGGGTCTCCGTCCACGGATCCGAAGTTTCCCTGGCCTTCCACCAGCGGATAGCGCATGGAGAAGGACTGGGCCAGACGAACGAGAGCGCCGTATACGGATGCGTCGCCGTGGGGGTGATACGCACCCAGCACAGCACCGACGATGGTCGCGCACTTTCTGGTCGGCTTCTCATGGGTCAGTCCGTTTTCATCCATAGAGTACAGGATCCTGCGGTGTACCGGCTTCAGTCCGTCACGGACATCCGGCAATGCGCGGCTGACGATGACAGACATGGAGTAATCCAGGAAACTCTGTTTTATCTCCTCTTCAACGTTGACCTCTACGATCTTCTCATTTTCAATATTGAACTCTTCCATCAATTACTCACTTTCGTGTTGCATTACATCCAATTAACTTCGGTGATACCTGCCGGAAGGGACTCCAGGCGGGCTCTCTCCTGCGCGCTGAGCGCTGACTTCGGGAGACACAGCCTTCCCATCGGAGAAGTGATCCGGTAGATCCATCTCCCCTTCTCCACTTTCCTGATCTCGCTCCAGGTCGTCCGGAAGGAAAGATCATCCTCATATTTTCCGGCGGCGATCTCCGTCTCTGAGATCCGGAGATGATAGGGTTTTCCTTTCAGCTCATCTCTCGTGATCCTCACCCGGTGTTCCACGTACCAGATCATCAGTATCCATGCGACCAGAGCCACCGCATATGCGCCAAGAGTCCGGAAGGATGGAAACGGCATATACAGGATCATCCGGATCAGGATGATGAAGATCATGATCACTACCATCCCTGTGGAGAGCTGCCTCGGCAGATCGCCCGCTCCGGTGTCCGCCCGGGCGACCGCTTCCGCCTCTTCCGTATTCAAATAAACGATTCTTTCTTCTTTCTGCATCTCTACTTGAACGGGTGGTCATCGAGGACCGGTTTCAGTTCGTAGGCCTCCACCACGTTTGCCATGATCTGGAGAAGTCTCTCCTCGGTACCGGGATCCAGATCCCTCTTGGGAAGCAGGGCTCTCTCGAATCCGGCGAGACGATTCTCCTTGGGCTTGTATTTCATTCCGAAGAGATAGAATCGGTCTGTCTCCTCAAAGTAGCGGATATCCTCATAGAGAAAATACCGCTTGTCTCCGCTGTCATAGTCCATGTAGACAGCGGAATCCTGAAAATCATACAGGATGGTCTCTTCCGGATAAACCGTGATTCCCTTGTCAACCGCTCTTTCCAGATGCTGCTGGAACTGTTTGTAGTTGTTCTTGTATCCAACGAAATAATAGTAGATCCCGTAGGACAGATACATCAGAGCAAATACAACAGGGAACCACACCGCCTGATTGAGCATCTCCTTTGAAAGGAGGATCACCACCGCAAGTATGATGCAGATCACCACCGCGATGACCGTGCTTCTCAGGTTGCTTCTTCGAAGATAGATCATATCCCCGTATTCCCCCAGGAAGTCCGCCTGAAACTGGTCCGTCTCGGTGACAGTGCACCGGATCCGCAGCGGTCTTCCTTCGGGAAGGATCTTCGGCATAGGTTTTTCGCTCTTTTTGTTTGACATAGAATCAGATATCCAGGTTCTTTACGAACTGTGCGTTCTTCTCGATAAACTCCCTGCGCGGCGGGACCTTGTCCCCCATGAGGATCGCGAAGGCCATGTCCGCGCTCTCGGCGTCCTCGACCGTGACCTTCTTCAGGGTGCGGAACTCAGGATCCATGGTGGTCTCCCACAACTGGGACGGGTTCATTTCACCAAGACCTTTGTAGCGGTTTACCTTGATATTGTTGCCGCCCATCTCCGCCTGGAGCTTTACCAGCTCCTCATCAGTATATGCGTAGCGAATCTGCTGTCCTTTGGTCAGACGGTACAGCGGAGGCTGAGCAAGATACACATGTCCGCTCTCGATCAGTTCCCTCATATAGCGGAAGAAGAAGGTGAGCATCAGAACACGGATATGGGATCCATCCACATCGGCATCCGCCATGATGATGACTTTGCCGTAGCGAAGCTTACTGATATCGAATTCATCGCCGATCCCGGTTCCGAGAGCCAGGATGACCGGCTGCAGTTTGTCGTTTCCGTAGACCTTGTCGATACGTACCTTCTCAACGTTGAGCATCTTTCCCCACAGAGGAAGGATCGCCTGGAACCTTCTGTCCCTTCCGTCCTTTGCGGAGCCTCCTGCGGAGTCTCCCTCGACGATGTAGATCTCGGTCATCTCGGTGTCCCTGGAAGAGCAGTCCGCCAGTTTTCCGGGAAGCGTGGAGGAATCCAAAGCTGTCTTCCTTCTGGCGTTATCCCTTGCTCTTCTCGCAGCCTCCCTGGCGCGGGAAGCCTGCATGGCCTTATCCAGAATATTCTTGGCGACCTGGGGATGTTCCTCGAAATACTCTCCCAGTTTTTCCGCCGTGAGGTTGTTGAGTATCCCTCTCATCTCGGGGTTACCGAGTTTTCCTTTGGTCTGTCCCTCGAACTGGGCTTCCTGCAGTTTGACGCTGATGACACAGGTCATTCCTTCGCGGACATCCTCGCCCTTGAAGTTGTCGTCCCCATCCTTCAGAATCTTGTATTTTCTCGCGTAATCGTTGAAAACGCGGGTGAGAGCCGTCTTGAATCCGTCCTCGTGCATGCCTCCGTCCGCCGTGCGGATATCGTTGGCGAAGGACACGATGAGATCCACGTAACTGTCGTTGTACTGGATGGCTACCTCCGCCTCGTAGGCGAGTTCGGTCTTCTCCGCTTCTCCGGTGTTCTCATTGATACGCTGAGCAGGGAAGGAACCTTCTTTCTTGAAGTAGATGACATCGTCATGGAGAACTTCGTAGTTTCTCTCCTTATTGATGAACTCGACGAAGGACTTGATTCCTCCTTCATACTGCATGACCTCGGTGCGGTGCTCCGCTCCGTCTCTTTCATCGGTCAGGACGATCCGTACACCGGCGTTGAGGAAGGCCTGCTCGCGGAGTCTCTGATGCAGTGTTTCGAAAGTATACTGAATGGTGTCGAAGATCTCGTAATCCGCAAGAAATCGGACCGATGTTCCGGTCGTCTCACAGGTCCCGACTACTTCCAGATCCGTCTCCGGCTTGCCGCGTGAGAATCTCTGACGGTATACTTTTCCGTCATCCGAATTGACAGTGACTTCCAGCCACTCGGAGAGGGCATTGACGACAGAAGCACCGACACCGTGCAGACCCCCGGAAAAGTGGTAGCCCTTGCCGCTGAATTTTCCTCCTGCATGAAGCACCGTGTAAACGACGGTAACAGCGGGGAGTCCCACCTTGGACTGAATGCCCACCGGAATACCTCTTCCGTTGTCGGTAACTTCGATGATCTCTCCCGGAAGGATCTTTACATCGATCTCGGTGCAGTATCCTGCAAGTGCCTCATCGATGGAGTTGTCCACGATCTCATACACCAGATGATGAAGGCCTGCTGCTCCGGTCGTTCCGATATACATACCGGGACGCTTGCGTACAGCTTCCAGTCCTTCAAGGACCTCAATGTTGGAAGCGTCGTATGTGCTTTCCTGTTCAATATCTTTCTTGATTTCTTCTTCCATCTCTTACCTTATTTCTCTTCTTCTATCTCTTTGTCCCGCTCCCCGCGTTTTGCCAGCGTGGCAGGAGAGACGTTTGTTATATATACTCTCTTGTTGTAGTCATCTGCCGTGACGACAAAACTCTTGGGAAGTTCATGTGTCACATCGATGATCTCGTCGTTTTTCTGCGCCTTGGACAGGAAAAGCCTCGTTCTCTTGTCCACTGAACAGTAATCGAAATCAAATATTCCGATGATCTCCTTCGTCCGGACGGCAACGTCGTTTCCCAGATGCAGATACATTCTCTATTCCTCCGTCAGAACGCCGCGGTGCATCCGGAACACCTTTGCACCCGTTCTTCTCTCCACGAAGTTCGGCTCACAGCAGGTGATGATCGCCTGGGATCTGCCCAGTCTCTTGAGAAGATATTCCTGTCGGAACTCATCCAGTTCGGAGAGCACATCGTCCAGGAGCAATACCGGTTCCTCCCCCAGCTTCTGCCGGAACAATTCCGACTCCGCCAGCTTCAGGGCAAGAACCGCCGTTCTCTGCTGTCCCTGGGAGGCGTATGTCTTTGCAGCATCCCCGTTGATCCGTATATCCAGATCATCTCTGTGGGGACCTACCGTGGAGAATCCTGCTCTTATATCATCCGCCCTTGACGATAGGATCTTTTTATAGGCATTGTCCGGATCAAACTCCGGATCCTCGAACAGCGTTGACTCGTATCCAAGTTCCATCTCCTCCCATTTTCCGGAAATGGAAGCATACGCTTCCTTGGATACCACATCCAGCTGTCCGATAAATGCCCTTCTTGCCTTGGAGATTCCCACCGCGCACTGCGCCAGCTGGCTGTCATAGATGTCCAGCACATCGAATGCTGCGGAGATACCTCTTGCATCCTTCAAAAGGGTGTTTTTCTGCTGGATCAGTCTGGTATAGTTCTTCAGATCATTGAAATAACGGGGCGAAAGCTGACACAGAGCCGTATCCAGAAATCGTCTTCTTTCGGAAGGTGTTCCCTTCACCAGCTCAAGATGATCCGGAGAAAAGACAACACAACAAAAGGTTCCAGCAAAATCTGAAGCCTTTTGTTCCGAACCCTGATTGAGAGAGGCTCTTCTTCCCTTGTCACTGATGGTGAAATGAAACTTCTGTTCCCTCTTCTCCGCAAAGAAGACAGCATCGATGACAGAGAACTCCTCCTCTTTTGTGATCATCTCCCGATCTTTTACTTTCCGGAAACTTTTGGCTCCGCTCAGGAGAAAGATGCTTTCAAGAAGATTCGTCTTTCCCTGACCGTTCTCTCCGCATATGACAGTGACAGATTCGGATGGAACAAATTCTGCGGAAGCGATGTTCCGAAAATTCAAGATTTTTTCCGATATCAGCCTCACGGCTTAACCACCTGATATTCTTTCCCGTAAACAGTGATCACTTCGCCGCCATACAGTTTCTTTCCTCTGGCAGTGCAGGGTTCTCCGTTGAGCAATACCTGCCCTGCACGGATCTCATCTCCCGCCTCTCCTCCGGTCTCAACTGCACCGGAATATTTCAGAAACTGGCTGAGCGTGATGTACTGTGTATGTATGATGATTCTAGTCATTTGTCCTCAGTCTTACCGGAAGGATCAGATACAGGAAATCCTCTCCTTCTTCCGGTACCACGGTCATAGGCATCGTGGGTTCATTGAGCATCAGTTTCACTTTGGAAACACCTGCATTGCGGAGCGCGTCCAGGATATAGCGGTAGTTGAATCCGATGACCACTGGTTCCCCGTCCGCTTCACAGGCGATTTCATCATGGACGGAACCAAGCGCCGTGGTGCAGCTCACTTTGATGGTCTGGTCATCCACTTCCAGACGGATCGGGCTCTTGAACCTGTCGCTGATGAGCAGGGATGTGCGGTCAACAGCATCCATCAGGTCTGCAGAGTTGATCTTCACGACCGTCTTGTATGCCCTGGGAAGGCTCTTCTTGTAATCGATGAAGTCCCCCTCAAGAAGTCTTGTGATCACGGTGTATCCCACAAGGTGGAAAACAGCGTATCTTCTTGCTGTGCTGATGCGGATATTCTCTTCCTTATCCCCGATCAGTTTGGAGAGTTCCTGAAGGGTCTTTGCCGGAACGATGAAGGATGTATCCAGATCGCTCTCAAGTCCCTCCTTCTTCGCGATGGCGAGACGGTGTCCGTCCACGGATACTACAGTGAGCGTATTATCACTTAGAATGAACTTGCTTCCGGTGTGCACCGGCTTCTGATCACTGGTGGATACCGCGTAGATCGTCTTGTCGATGAGTTCCTTCACATCCTGTCCGGGAATGGTAAGGGAATCGTCGGTGGCGGGAACGGGAAGTTCCGGAAAGTCCAGCGGGGAGATCCCGATGAAACTGTACTTTGTGATCCCGCTCTGAATGTTGACGCGGAGATTGTCATCACTTTCTATCGTGACCGTATCCCCATCGCTCTTGCGGAGGATATCGTTGAGGAGGCGGCTGTTGATGACGATGCTGCCTGTGTCGTAGATCTCCGCTGCGGTATAGGTGATGATGCCGATCTCCAGATCGTATGCCGTCAGCTTCAGTTTCGTGTCGTCACATTCGAAGAGGATACCCTCGATGGAAGGTATCGAGGATTTTCCGCTGACAGCTCTGCTGACACCGGTAATGGAGGAGAGAAGCTCCTGCCGGTTGCAAGTAATTTTCATTTTTTATTCGCTCCTAGTTTATATATTTCTATGTTGAGTAGTTTTAGTAGGGACGGTCAAAGAGTTGAAGATCGCAATATTTCCATCTATATACGGAAATGATGGCTGTTGATCTTTCACGGTCCCCTGTTCAAAAATTCTGAAAATATTCAACAGAATATAATGTGTCGTTAAAGATGTTGAAGATTGTCGGTGAATTGTTGAAGAAATGTTTATTGCTGGCAGTTTTTGATGATGTCTTCCACAATCGCCTTGAATCTCGGATCATCTTTCATCTGTTTTTCCACCTTGCGGATGGCATAGACGACCGTCGCGTGATTTCTTCCTCCGAATTCGGACCCGATCTTCTCCATGGTGTTGCCTGTGATCTCGCGGATGACATACATGGCGGCCTGTCTCGCTGTGGAGATATCGGAGTTCTGTTTGTTGGAACGGATATCGTCGGTGGAAACGACAAATGTTCTTGAGCATTCATCGATGATCTTGTCCACTGTCGCCGGCCAGGGCATCTGTTCGTTGATGATGTCCGCGATGGCCTCCTGCGCCTGGGAGAGCGTCGGCTCCTCCCCTGTCATCAGATAGTATGCATAAAGTTTTTTCAGTGTCCCCTCCAGCTGACGGATATCACTCTTCAGTTGCTGCGCGATATATTCCGCTACTTCTGAAGGAAGCTTGAAGTTGATCTCCTCCGCTTTCCGGTAGAGGATGGAGATCCTGGTCTCGATATCCGGCGGTTTCACGTCGGCGATAAGTCCCCATTCAAACCGGGTGCGCAGACGGTCTTCCAGACTCTTGATCTCCTTGGGAGGACGGTCTGATGTGAGGACGATCTGCTTGTGCGCATCGTGAAGCGCGTTGAATGTATGGAAGAACTCCTCCTGAGTGGATTCCTTTCCTCCGATGAACTGGACATCGTCCACCAGAAGAACGTCCACGTTGCGATATTTATCATGGAAGGGTTCCGTCGATCCGCTCTTGATGGCTGCGATCAGCTCATTGGTGAAGCTGTCTCCCCCGATATAGAGAACTTTCAGTTCCGGCCTGGTCTGAGCGAGCTGATTCTTGATCGCGTACAGAAGGTGTGTTTTGCCAAGTCCGGAAGATCCGTAAATGAACAGCGGATTGTAGGCATTGGACGGGTTCGCGGCGACCGCGATGGCGGCAGCATGGGCGAAACGGTTGTCCGGTCCGATAATGAAATTGTCGAAAGTGTAGGAACTCTCCCCTCTCGATGACATCGGAGACGGCTTCGGGATCTCCGCCTTAATGGAGTCCCTTGCGATGATCTTCAGTTCGATGGGGTATCCGATCACGGCCTCAAATCCCTCTTTCAGGAGATTGAGATAACGGCTCTCCACATTGGAACGGAGAAATTCGGACGAAGTAGAAAGAACGGCACTGTCCCCGGAGAAGGATTCTGCTTCCAGTCCCTTGATCCAAAGATTGTATGCCGCTTCGGTGATATGCTGTTTGCAATACTCTTTTACAGCATCCAGACACTGTGAGAAGGATTCCATAGTCTTCCTCTGATATAAGAATGAAAATGAAGATATAATATAATACTATTTTATGTACTCAAACATTTTACCAAAAATCAGCCTTTCTTTCAACAGGGGAAGGGGAATTAACGGGATAAAAAACGGGTGTAAAGAGGCAAAAACAAGGCTGAAAATGAAATGCCTGTTTTTGCCTGTAAGTGAACTACTTATGACTGGAAGTCACGAGCTTCCTGTATCTCAGGCAAAAATCGTGTCGATAATAGGGAAAAACCAGAATAATCGATATAGGATTCGACCTCCACAGGACTCTGAGCTCTCTGTTCCGGAGAGACTTTGTAGAACCTCATTGCTTCATCCAGTATGGACTGTGCTGCCTTCACATCCCTCGATGGATGGTGATATCCGCAATGCTTGCAGTGATACTCACGCTCCTTCAGAGGATGCTTTGTCAGCTTACCGCATACAGGACATATCTGAGTGGAGGGAAAGCTCCGATCGACCACACGGACGCTTGAGCTCTTCCTGAGCTTCGCTTTAACAGCGCCCATTGCCGAATGCTGGACCTCTCCTCCGAACAGTCCTGCCTGCCAGTTATGGATCATCTCATCCTGGATCGCGACGATTTCATAGTTGGATAGAATATCATGAACTGCCTTGTTGGCAGCATCATTTCGTTTGTTCTTGTCGTGTTCGTATGCCTTGCGCAGTTTCTGTACCCTCTTCCAGTGGTTCTTCGTTTTCTTATTACCGTTATGGGCAAGTGCCTTGTTCATCTGTCTCGAGGCCAGTTTTGTCCCTTTGCTTTCCGGAACCGCGATATTGATGGGTTCTCTTCCGTCGCTGAACACCAGATTGTCCTTGATACCGAAGTCGATACCGACGGAAGCGCAGGGCTTTATCTTTTCTGTTACCGGAAGATAGCAGGTGATGTGGAAGTACAGACCGCTTGCCTTTCTCAGGAATTTGGCATTGGCGATCTCTGCGTCCCCGGGGATCTGCTGCAGTCCTCTCACCTTGAACGGTTTCTTGCATCCCTGAACTCTTACAGTTGATTTGCTGAAATCTATCTTATAGGTGTTGTTATATTGCTTCAGGTTGACACAGTTACAGAAAGACTTGAACTTAAGAGCACCGACTTTATTGCCTGCTGCCTTGGACAAAGCAAGATCCCGGATGTTCTCCTTCACTTCAGCGATGATGGATTGCTTGATGTGGCTGCCCATCACCTCCAGCGATCTGGTCTCAAAGACATCTCCTACCTTAACGGGTACAGAAGAGCTCTTGTCCGTTACGGAAGACCTGTCAGCGATATAGGCATTCCTGAACCATTTGGCTTCCCGGAACAAGGCATTGACGAACTCCTTCTGAGCATGGTTCATCCTGGAGGAGACGACCTTGACTTCGAAGACACGGCAAAGCATGCCTCCCCGTCTTTCACGGGTAGCTTTACCATGTTCTTTGATAGCTCTGTTACGCTCCTGAAGATTCATAGAAACACCTGGAAGGGTATAATCGTACTATATTGCATTGCGTCCAACACAATAATACAATATACGCAGAGCGAAAGCAAGAGCAAAAGTATAAGGTGCATAATATATTACGCATCTTATCTATATTTTCTATTCTATTATCTGAATAGACTAGGCACTAGTTTGCGGGCGATTCATCCCATGTTTGAAAGCACGGGCATTCTCGCCTAATTAATAATAGGCTGGTAAATGTTTTTTCCTTGACAATCAAAAGAGGTCTAGTATATACTTTTAATCCGCAAGGTTTAACAAAGGAGAATTTCTATGCAACCTACATTTCATCCGAAAAAGCGCACTCAGAAGAGGGAACACGGTTTCCTGAAGCGCATGGCAACAAAGAGCGGACGCAAGATCTTAGCACGTCGTCGTGCACGCGGCAGGGCTCGTTTAAGCGCGTAAAAAGAAGCCAACCCATCGAGGCTGGCTTTATTATTATTGTAAAGCGTGCTTCTATGAAATTACAGTCGCTCACGAATAATAATCTGTTTCTGCGTGCTTACAGAAGCAAGAATTCCTATGTATCTCCCATGCTGGTCACCTATCTGGTGCCCAAAAAGCGTGGTGGGATATGTTTGGGTATAACAACAAATAAAAAACTCGGCTGTGCGGTGGAGAGAAACCGGGCGAGGAGAATCGTCCGCGCAGCGGCGACCGAACTTCTGAAAGACACGAAGAAAAATTATGATGTGGTGGTCGTTTGCCGGCACGCCATATTGAACAAGAAGAGTACCGATGTGAAAAAGGTCCTCAGAGACCACCTGACACAGGCAGGAGTCCTGGAAGATGTTCAGTGCATTGCTCAGTAAGATACTGATCGGACTTGTCCGTCTCTATCAGATGACCCTCTCACCCTGGCTCGGCAGAAACTGCCGTTACACGCCTTCCTGCAGCCAGTATATGATCGGCGCCATCCAGATACATGGACCGTTCCGCGGTGTCTGGCTCGGAGTGAGAAGACTTCTCAGGTGCAATCCATTCGGGGGTTGGGGTTATGATCCGGTCCCGCCGAAAAAACAATAGATTTGGAGAACATGATTTATGAATTTTATTAACGGCATTCTGGCTGTACCGCTCGGGTACATCATGAAATTCTGTTACTGGCTTGTGACAGAAATCCTCCATATGCCCCTCGCATATGTATTCGCACTTCTTTTGTTCACTCTGATCACCAAGATCCTGATGTTCCCGCTTAGCATGCAGCAGCAGAAGAGCACCGCTATGATGGCGGCGTTCAACCCCATGATCCAGGACATTCAGACACGGTATAAGAACGACCGCGATAAACAGAACGAAGAGCTCACGAAACTGACGACCGAATACGGTTACAATCCCACCGCGGGATGCCTGCCCATGGTCATCAACCTTCTGATCATGTTCGGTCTCGTCGAAGTCATCTATAAGCCCCTTACCTACATGCTGACGCTCCCGTCCGAGTTCATCAGCACCATGACCGAGCGGACCATCAGTCTCGCTGCGGAAGCGGGCACCACCCTCGCAAGTAACAATCGTATGATTGAGACTTATATCATTCAGTACGTAAAGTCCAACTTTGCAGCGTTTTCCGATCTCACGGCCACTTACGGTTCGGAACTTACCAAGATCCAGAACCTTCAGATGAACATCGGAAACATCAATCTCTATGAGAAGCCGGAACTGAAACTGAGCCTCGCTCTTATCATCCCGATCTTCTCCATCGTAACGCAGCTCATCTCCACAGTAGTCATGATGAAGAGCTCCGGAACACAGGACGGTGCGGCAGCAAGACAGACAAGATCCATGATGATCACGTCCAGCCTGATGTTCGCATGGTTCTCCTTCCTGTATCCGTTGGGATTCAGCCTTTACTGGGGATTCCAGAACCTCCTTTCCATGCTGCAGAGTTTGCTTCTGAAGAAGATGTATGATCCTGAAAAGATGAAACAGGAGATCCAGGAACAGATCAAACAGAAGAAAAAACAGAAAAACGCGAAGCGCAAAGTGACCTATACGGACAAAACGACCGGTAAGACCGTTGAAAAGGAACTTTCGGCCAATGAAGCGGACCGCCTGCGTCTGCAGAGGGCGAGAGAGATCGATCAGGAACGGTACGGAGAAGAGTAATCGAAAGGAAAAAGAGATGGCAGAAATCATCACGACAGGAAAGACTGTCGATGAGGCTGTCGAGGAAGCTTGCAGACAGCTGGCTGCGACCAGAGAAGAGGTCAAGGTAGAGATCCTCGAAATGCCCCAGAAAATCCTGTTTTTCTCCAAACCCGCCAAGGTGAAAGTCACCAGAACGGAAGCGGAATTCTCGGTACACGATCTGCTTTACGGGGATGGACACAGTCCGATGAGCCCTGCTGAGAAAAAAGAGCAGAAGCAGGACCAGAAAAAAGAACAGAAGCAGAAAAACAAAGACCAGGAAAAGAAACAGCAGAAAGAAAAGGCCGCAGAAGAACCCAAGCAGGCCAAAGAAAAAGAGTCCAAACAGGAAAACAACAAAAAGAAAGAAAAGAAGGCAGCCGCCACCGAACTGAAGAAAGAAAAGAAGACAGCGGAAAAGGCGGAGAAGAAGGAAAAGAAGCAAGCGGTGAAAGAGATCGAGGAAGAGACAGAGAACGTCATCCTCGAAATGATCACCGAGGACCAGCTCCCGGAGAGAGCGGTCAATTCCTTCACCTTCCTCAAACAGATCATTGAAGCGTACGGAGCCAAAGAGGTCACCTACCAGTTCGCAAAGACCGAGCGCGGTGTGTGCATCCAGATCGGCGGAGAAGACGCACCTATGCTCATCGGAAAACGCGGAGAGCTGATGGATGCCATCCAGTATCTGTGCACCGTGGGATCTTCCCGTGAGGGCGGGGACTACTGCAGGGTGAGCCTGGACGTTGAAGGATACCGTTCACGCAGAGAGACCGCTTTGCGCGCACTTGCCGCCAAAACAGCGAACAAGGTCAAGAAGAACCGCAGAAGCATGTCTCTTGAACCCATGAATCCCTATGAGAGGGCGATCGTACATTCCGAGGTCCAGAAGATCGAGGGTGTGGATTCCCACTCCGTAGGAAGTGAGCCGAGAAGAAAGGTCATCATCACCCTTGAGGGAGAGTCATCCGATGACGGAAGACGCTCCAGCCGCCGCAGAAGCGGACGTTCCGGCAAGGTCTCGGAAGAGAGAACATCCGAATCTACGCCGAAGGTCAAGATGAGCGATATTCCGGTCCGCAAGGAACTGAAATCCACCGAAGAATTTATCGGAAGTCTTTACGGAAAGATCGAACTTTAATATTTGGACACCGGGGTCAAAGGTCGGTGTCCCCAGCATTGTTGGGGACAGGGATACTTTGACCCTTTTTCCGTGTATGGAGGACAAATATGACCCAAAAAGAACGGGAGTTCTGGACATTTCTGGATCTTCTTGTTGCACAGCACTCTGTGGTGATCGACCGCCCGAAGGGGAGTTATCACCCCGAACATCCGCATATCCTCTATGAGATCGATTACGGTTATCTGGAAGGGACCAGTTCCCCGGACGGTGAGGACGTGGATGTATGGGTCGGAGAAAGCGGTGAGCAATATGTCGTCGGGATCATCGCCACAGTGGACCTCGCCAAGCATGACACCGAGATCAAACTCCTCCTGGGATGCAGTAAAGAGGAGATCCGGATCATCGACGAATTTTACGGAAAATGGGGTATGCAGAGGGGAAAAGTGATCCTCAGGGAGGAGAAGGAATGCTGACATCAACAGTAGCAGCCATATCGACGCCGGCAGGAAAAGGCGGGATCGGTATCATTCGCATTTCCGGAGAGGAAGCGATGACCGTAGCCGGAAAGGTCTTTACGCCGAGAAACCGCAGGGATCTCTCCAGGATGGAGGGATATACCGCGTGTCTCGGAACGGCACACGATCTGGATGGAGCCGTCATCGATCAGGTGATCCTCCTGTGTTTCCGGGGACCGAAGAGCTATACCGGAGAGGATGTGGCGGAACTTCAGTGCCACGGCGGCGAAGCGGTCACCGAAGCGGTGCTTCGGGCGGTCCTGGACGCCGGTGCGGAACCGGCGGGAAAAGGAGAATTCACCAGAAGAGCGTTTCTCAACGGCAGGATCAGCCTCACTGAAGCGGAAGCGGTCATGGATGTGATCAACGCGGTATCCTTGGACGGGGAGAGAGCAGCAGCGTCACTGGCAGAAGGGTCTCTGGCAAGAAAAACAGAGGAGCTCAGGGAAAAACTGCTGGATGTGCAGACCCAGATCGCGGCCGAGATCGATTTTCCGGAAGAGGATGTGGAAGAAGCGGATCCTGAAGTCTTGACGGCGGATATCTGCGCGGTGGAGAAAGAACTGGACGAGCTCCTGAAGGGGTATGAGTCCGGGCAGAAGATGCTCCGGGGAGTTCCTGCCGCCATTATCGGAAGTCCCAACGTGGGAAAGAGCACCCTGCTCAACCTGGTCGCCGGATTTGACCGGGCGATCGTATCCAGCGAAGCGGGAACGACGCGGGACATCCTGGAAGAGAGAGTCACCATCGGAGGTGTCACACTCCTTCTGGCGGACACGGCAGGGATCCGTGAAGAGGCGGGAGGAGAGATCGAGCAGATCGGCATCTCCCGGGCAAAACAGAGGCTGGAAAACTCCAGCCTGATCCTGGCGGTATTCGACCAGGGAAGACCGCTCAGCGAGGATGACCGTGCTCTTATCGGGGATCTGAAGGGCAAGCCGGTGCTTGCCATCCTCAACAAAGGCGACCTGGAGGAAAAGATCGAGAAAAAGGAGATCTATGACGCATTCTCCCATGTGGTGGAACTGACGGCGAAGGATCCCGGTTCTCTCCGGGTGCTGTCGGACGCGGTCTCGGATTTTCTCGGGACGAGCGGTTTCGACGCGGACGCCCCTCTTCTCGCGAACGAGAGGCAGAGGGGATGTGCACAGCGGGCGAAACAGGCGGTATCGGATGCCGTGGAAAGCATCCGGGATGGCCTCACACTGGATGTCTGCTATGCCCTGCTGGATGAGGCCCTTGGCGCTCTTTATGATCTTTCGGGCGAGAACGCCAGTGAAGAAGTGATCAACGCGGTCTTTGACCGTTTCTGTGTGGGAAAATAATTCTAATTAGGAGAACAATATGTTTACATTTCCATCCTATGATGTGGCGGTGATCGGAGCCGGACACGCCGGAATCGAGGCGGCTCTCGCCGCAGCGAGACTCGGCTGCAGGACGGCGATCTTTACCATCACGCTGGATGCCATCGGAAATATGCCCTGCAACCCTTCCATCGGAGGGACCGGTAAAGGACATCTGGTATTCGAACTGGATGCACTCGGCGGCGAGATGGGGAAGGCTGCGGATGCTACCATGCTGCAGAGCCGGATGCTGAACCTGGCCAAGGGCCCTGCAGTACATTCCCTGCGGGTACAGAGTGACAGGCGGGCATATCACCGGTATATGAAGTCTGCCCTGGAAAAGCAGGAGGGACTGGATGTGTTTCAGGATGAGGTGACCGAGATCCTCTGCGAGGGCGGAAAGGTCACCGGGGTGCGCACCTCTCTCGGCGGCGATTTCGGCTGCAAGGCGGTGGTCATATGCACAGGAACATATCTTGGAGGAAAGATCTTTGTGGGGGATTCCATCCGGCAGAGCGGACCGGACGGAGTCGTCCCGGCGACAAAACTGACTCAAAACCTGGTGAATCTGGGTCTTCCGATCCGCCGGTTCAAGACGGGGACTCCTGCCAGGGTACACCGCAGGAGCATCGATTTCAGCAAGCTGGAGAAACAGGAGGGGGATGCCAGCATCGTTCCCTTCTGCTTTGACTGCGAAGACGGGCTGGAGAACAAGGTCTGCTGCTACATCGCCTATACCAATGAGAAGACCCATGAGATCATACGGAACAATCTGTCCCGGTCTCCTCTCTATGGCGGGGCGATCGTGGGGATCGGACCGAGGTACTGTCCCTCCATCGAGGACAAGGTAGTGCGTTTCTCTGATAAGAAGAGACACCAGTTGTTCATCGAGCCCTGCGGACTCGATACGGAAGAGATGTATCTTCAGGGAATGAGTTCCTCCCTCCCCCTGGATGTCCAGTATGAGATGTACCGGACCATCGAGGGGCTGGAGAACGTGGAGATCATGCGGCCGGCATACGCTATTGAATATGACTGCTGTGATCCCCTGTCGCTGAAGCCTTCCCTGGAATCCAAACAGATCTCCGGTCTGTTCGGCGCGGGACAGTTCAACGGAACTTCCGGGTACGAGGAGGCCGCGGTCCAGGGACTTATGGCTGGCATCAACGCCGCGAGAAAGATCCAGGGAAAGGATCCCTTCGTTCTGACGAGGCAGGAGGCCTATATCGGGACGCTCATCGATGATCTTGTCACCAAGGGCGTCAACGACCCTTACCGTATGATGACTTCCCGGTGTGAATACCGCCTCATCCTGAGGCAGGACAATGCGGATGACCGTCTTTGTGAAAAGGGATATGAGATCGGACTGGTCTCTGAGAAGAAGCACCAGGAATTCCTGAACAACCGGGCGGAGCTGGAAAGGGAGATTGAGGCGATCCGTTCCACCGTCATCCATCCCACGGAAGAGGTGAATGCCATGATGCGGGAAAAGGGAGAGACGGAACTTGCAAGGGGAATGGCTGCGGATGCCGTTCTCAAGCGCTCCAACATCCACTATGAGGATCTCGCGGGATATATTCATCCGGACGGGGAGCTACCTTCCGCAAGGACTATCCGGAAAGCGGAGATCGAGATCAAGTACGAAGGATATCTCAAGAGACAGTCGTCTCTGGCGAATAAACTCCATAAAGAGGAAACGCTGAAGCTTCCGGAGGGCATCGATTACAAGGAGATCACCGGACTTCGCCTGGAAGCGGCGGACAAACTGAACAAAGTGCGCCCGTCATCCTTCGGACAGGCAGCCAGGATCAGCGGAGTCAACCCCGCGGATCTGCAAGTCCTCTCCGTATGGCTGGCGAAACGGCGTTATGAGGATCGGGGGAAGAGAAACGATGATTAACACGAAAAGGCTGATCGAACGGGCGAAAACATACGGCGTATCCCTGGATGAGGAGACAGCGGGCAGGATCGACCGATTCTGTGAAGCGGTTCGGATCACCAATGAGCAGTTCAACCTCACGGCTATTACCGATCCGGAGGAGATGGAGGAAAAGAACGCGCTGGACTGTGTCACGGTCCTTCCCTATCTGCCCTCTGCCGGCAAACTGGCGGATGTCGGGACCGGCGCCGGATTTCCCGGTGTCATTCTGAAACTTGCGAGGCCGGATCTCGATGTTACGCTCATCGAGGCCACAGACAAAAAACTGCAGTTCGCCGTCCGCACGGCGGAAGAACTGGGATTTTCTGTGACCGGCGTCCATATGCGGGCGGAGGAAGCCGGACGGGGCGAATACAGAGAGCAGTTTGACGTGGTCACTTCCCGCGCAGTGGCGCTTCTTCCCGCACTTCTGGAATATACGCTTCCCCTCGTCAAAGTCGGGGGAAAGCTGATCGCCATGAAAGGAGCCGGAGGAAAAGAAGAGGTGGAACTTGCCCGGAACGCTCTGAAGATCCTGGGAGGAAAGGTCATCGGTGTCCATGAGCTGACTCTTCCCACCGCCGGAGAACGGGTGATCCTCGAGATCCAAAAAGAAAAGCCCTGTCCTCCGAAATATCCGAGGCAGAGCAAAAATATCCGAAAGGCGTCCCTATGACATCCTTTCAATCGTAAGATCCAAAGCAGGTCCTTTAATCAGGATCTGCTTTTTATAAGGTCAGGATTCTATGTTTTCCAGGTAGAAGAGATGCTCGAACTTCTGATCCAGTGCGAGGCAGATCTTGAGTGCGAGCTTCGCTGTCGGGGCGAACTGGCCGTTCTCGATGGAGCAGATCGTCTGACGGGAAACGCCGGTAAGGTCGGCGAGTTTTTGCTGGGAATACCCTTTTCTGAGACGGGCAAAGCGGATGCGGTTTTTAAGTATTTCTTCCATGAAAACCTCCGACAAGAAAACTTTACAGTAAAGAAAACTTGGCTGTATCTATTGTACGTTTTCTGTTCCAAATATAGCAAGACCAGATATCGAATATGCATGGGGCAGAAGAACCGGAGAGGCAAAAAAGAGCAGGAAAACACAGGTTTTCCCGCTCTTTTTAATACTATCCGTAATATCTGTAAAGGAATACTACATTACGTTAAGCAGTTTTGCTTTACATGAAGGCGTAAAGCTTTACGATCTCCAGAAGGACTTCCACCATCTTGTCCATGCTTTCTGCGCAGACATATTCATATCTGCCGTGGCAGTTATGACCGCCTGCGGAGAGGTTCGGGCAAGGTACTCCGTTGAAGGACATGGTCGCTCCGTCCGTACCTCCACGGATCGGGGAGATGAGAGGTTTGACGCCGAGCGTCTCAAATGCCTTGCAGGCATTCTCGATCAGATGGTAATGTTTCTCGATGACTTCCCTCATGTTGCGGTAACTGTCACGGATCTGCACTTCAACCGTGCCGGCGCCATATTTGGTGTTGAGATAGTCCGCAGCTGCGCGGAAGACCTCTTTGCGGTGCTCCAGGATCTCAGCGCTGTGATCACGGAGAATGTATGCCATGTTCGCCCCGTCGCAGTCTCCCGTAAAGGTATCCAGGTGATAGAAGCCTTCATAGCCTTCCGTATACTCCGGGCTCTCCGCTTTCGGGAGGAGGGAGTCGAATTCCATGGCGATGCGGGTGGCGTTCTTCATTTTTCCCTTGGCGCTTCCCGGATGGATGCTCAGACCGTGGACATGTACAGCGGCGCCTGCGGCGTTGAAGCATTCAAAGTTGATGTCGCCCAGCTGTCCGCCGTCAATGGTGTAGCCGAAGTCTGCATCCAGACGGTCATAGTCCAGGCCGGAAACACCCATTCCCACTTCCTCATCGGGAGTGAATGCTACTTTGATGTCGCCGTGTTTGAACTCGGGGTGCTCTACAAGATATTCGACAAGACTCATGATGATGGCTACGCCGGATTTGTCGTCGGAGCCGAGAAGGGTGGAACCGTCGGAGCAAATGATGGTCTGTCCGATATAATTCAGGAGAGAGGGATAGTCCTTGGGAGAGAGCACTCTTCCATCTGTACCCATCTCAATGTCCTGACCCTGATAATTTTCGGTGATGACCGGTTTCACATCGGTGTCACTGACGGCAGGGCTGGTATCCATGTGTGCGACAAGGGCGAGTTTTGCCACGTCCTTATCGGTGTTGGAGGGAACCGTAGCGTATACGTAGCAGAGATCCTCATCCAGATAGACATCGGACGCGCCGATCTCCTTCAGTTCTTCCGTCAGGAGGCGGGCAAGGTCATACTGTTTTGCGGTAGAAGGAGTGGTCTCATGTCCCTCCTCGCTCATGGTGTCCACTTTTACATAGCGCAGAAAGCGCTCGGTCGTTTTTGTCATAGATATTAACCTCTCGTTTTGTTTTCTATCCCGTCAATCATAGCATCCGGGAGGCGTCGGGACAAGGGGACTCTCTTGTCTGGAAAAGGTAGGCAGAGTAGAATAAAAAGCAGAAAAAGAAGGGACTATATAAAAGGAATGATTCGTTTTGAATGCGATTACGGGGAAGGAGCGCATCCTCAGGTAATGGAGCTGCTCCAGAACACCAATTTTGAGCAGACGCCTGGGTACGGCTGCGATCCCTGGTGTGACAAGGCAAGCGGATTGATCCGGGTGGCGTGTGACGCACCGGATGCGGAGGTCCATTTTGTTGTGGGAGGGACTCAGGCGAACCTGATGGTGATTGCGTCTATCCTGCGTCCGTTTGAAGGCGCTGTATCGGCTTCCACGGGGCACATCCACGTTCACGAGACCGGTGCTGTGGAGGCAACGGGGCACAAGATCCTCGCTCTTCCGGAGAAGGACGGAAAGATCACGGCAGAGCAGATTGAGGATTGTCTGCGTGAGTATGAGGAATCCACCACTATCGAACATGTGGTCAAGCCAGGCATCGTATATCTCTCCCAGCCTACGGAATACGGCACCATGTATCACAAGGGGGAACTGGAAGCGATCTCAAAAGTATGCCGCGATCACGGGGTGCCTCTTTTCGTGGACGGGGCGAGGCTGGCTTACGCGCTGGCTGCGGAGGACAATGACATCACGCTCCCCGATATGGCAAGGCTTTGCGATATCTTCTATATCGGCGGTACCAAGGTAGGATGTCTGTTCGGGGAAGCAGTCGTTTTCGCGAGCAAAAGGTACGCGGAGGGGTTCCGCATGACAATGAAACAGCGTGGAGGCATGCTGGCGAAAGGCCGTCTTCTCGGTGTCCAGTTCAGCGCGCTCTTTACCTGCGGGTTGTATGAAAGAATGGGAAAACACGCGGATGACCTTGCCATGAAGGTCAAAAAAGCATTGAAAAGCAAAGGAATTCCGCTGTATTATGAATCATCGACGAACCAGCAGTTCTGCATTATGACCGAAGAACAATATGGCCGTTTGTCGAAAGATTTCTCCTTCTCGGACAATGGTCCTGTGGAGGGAGGCAGATTGATCCGTATTTGTACGAGCTGGGCGACAAAGGAAGAAGATGTCGACAGACTTGTAGCAGATATAAAGAATTTGTGAGGTGGGTACTATGGAGAAAAAAGGTTTACTTGCTGAATTTAAAGATTTTCTTGCCAGAGGCAACGCGCTTGACCTGGCAGTCGGCGTTGTCATCGGCGGCGCATTCAACTCGGTAGTCACGGCTATCGTGGAAGCGTTCATCAATCCGATCATCGGTGCGATCAACGGCGGCATCGACTTTTCCGAGTGGAAACTGGGTCTCTTCCCTGTCGGTGAGCTTCTGATGGCGATTGTCAACTTCATCATCGTTGCTTTCGTTCTTTTTGTAATCGTTCGCACGGTGAACGCTGCTAAGGAAAAAGCCAATGCGGCTAAGATCGAAGCAGAAAAAGCAAAGGCCGAGGAAGAAGAAGCGGCAAAGAAAGCTGCTGAGGAAGAAGCAGCCAGAAAGGCAGAGGAGCCGGTCGAACTGCTCCGCCAGATCCTGGAAGCTGTCAAGAAATAAGGCAATTTCGCATAATGAGCAGGAACCTGTCCGATGGCAGGTTCTTTTCTTTTGGAAAATCTTGGTTTTTTTCAGATGAGGAAGTATGATTATAAACAGTAATTTAAAACTTATTCATTTTAACTGCTAAAGGAGTATTTGTATGCCCGGTCCCCGTTCCTTCGGTCCGAGAGGATTTCTGACTGAAGAAGAGAAAAAAGAGATGCCGAAGGTCACAAAAGAGCTGATCTTTCGAATCCTTTCCTATTTGAAGCCGTACTGGTTTCAATTTGTTCTGGTCTTTGTGGCCATTCTGTTGTCCTCTGTCGTGGGACTGCTTCCCTCCATTATCACGGGCCGCATCGTCGACCAGGCTTTGGTGGGAAAGGACCTGGCTCTGCTCATCCGTCTGCTGATCCTCGCTTTCGTTACGCTTGCAGCGTCTCAGGTGATCGGTGTGCTGGAGAGTTATATCAACGCATGGATATCCCAGAGGATCATCTTCGACATGAAGAATCAGATGTACAAGCATCTGCAGTCCATGCCCCACTCGTTTTTCACCTCTGAGAAGCAGGGAGACATTATTACGAGAATGAACACCGATATCAGCGGTGTCAGTTCAGTGATCTCCGGAACGCTTTCCAGTATCGTGAGCAATGTGGCGACAGTAGTTACCACTCTTGTAGCACTGTTTTCCATGAGCTGGCAGCTGGCACTGGTGGGGATCGTGGTCATTCCCCTTCTTGTGCTGCCCACAAAGGCCGTAGGAAAGACGCGGTGGCAGCTCCTTACCGAAAGCCAGGCCAAGCAGGATGAGATGAACCAGATGATCAATGAGACGCTGAGCGTCAGCGGATCCATGCTGGTCAAGATCTTTACAAGGGAGAAGAAAGAGTACGACCGTTTCGTCGATCTGAATGAAGAGGTTACGCAGCTGTCTTTAAAGGAGCAGCGCAGCGGCAAATGGTTCCGGGTCGTTATGGGGATGTTTACTCAGATCGGACCTCTTCTGATCTACTTCGCGGGCGGATACCTTATCATCAATAACCTCGACCCCACCCTCAGCGTCGGTGTCATCACCGCAACGGTAGCGCTGATCAACCGCCTGTACAGGCCGGTGGAATCCCTGCTGAACATTCAGGTGGATTTCACCCGTTCTCTCGCCCTCTTTACCCGTATCTTCGATTACTTTGACAAGGAAGCAACGATCGTCAACCCGCCCAACGGCAGAAGGCCGAACATGTTCAAGACCGATATCGTATATGACCATGTCAGTTTCAGTTATACGCCGGACAAGCCCCTCCTCACTGACATCAACTTTACGGTCCCTGGCGGCGCGATGTACGCCATCGTCGGTCCGTCTGGCTCCGGAAAATCCACTGTCGTAAACTTGATACCCAGATTGTATGACGTGAACGGAGGCAGCGTATCCATCGGAGGATATGATGTAAGAAAGATCGATCTCACCTACCTTCGGGAATCTATCGGAGTCGTTACTCAGGAGACCTACCTGTTTAACGGAACGATTCGGGAGAATCTCCTTTATGCAAAAGATGACGCTACGCAGGAAGAACTGGAGCGGGCATGTAAGATCGCCAATATCCACGATACGATCATGGCGCAGCCGGATGGTTATGATACTGTTGTCGGAAACCGTGGGCTAAAACTCTCCGGAGGTGAGAAGCAGAGGATCTCCATCGCCCGAGTTATTCTGAAGGATCCCAAGATCCTGATCCTGGACGAGGCGACTTCCGCTTTGGACAGCATCTCGGAGAATGCGATCCAGGATGCGCTTGAGACCCTGATGCAAGGGCGCACCAGTATCGTAATCGCTCACCGGCTTTCCACGATCCTCAAGGCGGACCGGATCCTGGTAGTTGACGGAGGAGTAATAAAAGAACAGGGAACGCACGAAGAACTGCTCGAGATGAATGGAACATACAGAGATCTGTATGAGACTCAGTTCCGCAAGATCATAGAGGACGAGCAGCACAAACAAAAAGAAGAATAAACCATCAGGAAATGAACAACTCCCCGCTCAGACGAGAGCGGGGAGTTGTTATGTGGTTATACAGATTTCCATTCACACGGGAATCGTTTGATAAAGCCTCACAGGATTTGGGAGCCACTCAAAAAGTCAGTCCATTTTCCGAGGCACAAGTACAAATGAGAAAAGGAGGGGCAGACAGGCAACGACTGCATAGAGATAGCGGATATCCCCATAAACAGGTGTCGTGAGAAGAAGCGTGCCCCAGAGGAAGAAGGAGGGCAGGAACACAATGGCAGAGCCCTTCTTTGTAAGGGAATAAGCGAACAGCAACAGGAAGAGCCATACATATCCTCCGCAGCTGTAGAAGATCCCAAGAAAAGACTGCTGGTTATTGCTGTATGTCCAGGAACGAAGCGCGTTGGACAAAGTAGCAGGAAGGATTCCGGATGAAGTGACACCATATGGATTGGGATCCGTAGAGATGACAAAGGGGATCCCGGTCTGCTCCGGATACCAGAAACCAAGGGTCTGATCCACATACGCATTGATATAGGACGATGGGTTATCCTTCAGCAACCGGAGCCACAGAGACAGGAATTCCGCTTTGTGATCGGCAATGAATTGCTGATTGCCGGAAGTACGGATCAGATTCTTGATGTTGTCGGAGATCCTCGCGTAATAGGTAGATGGGATGAGAGAAGGGTTGATCACCTGAGAGAGTAAGGCGTAATCCGATTCGGATATCTTACCTCCGTCCACGATTACGCGGGATATCTGCTGCAGAGGAATGGACAGATATTCCACCGGATCGACCGCGGTAACTCCTAAGACGGAATAAACACGGCCGGTGATGATGAAACATAGAATAAGGCATATCGCAAAGACAGCCACGACTTTTTTATTTGTTTTCCTGTTAGCAAGAAGAAATGGCAAAATCAGGAGGAGGGCATAGAGTCCGTTGGACCGGAACAGACCGGAACCAATGACGGAGAGTGCGAACAGGCACAGGTCCTTTGTGCTCAAAGGTCCTCCCGAGGAAAACGTCACCATTAAGGAACAGGAAACGAGAAAGAAACCGGCAAACCAGGAATCCTTTAGATGCGTGAAGCTGAACATGATGTTGAAGGGAACAAGTGCAAAGAACAGGGCGGACGCGGCGCATAAGCCAAAGGAGCATCCGATATGCCAGGAAGTCATGATGCTGTAGCCTATGCAGAGAGCCAGGAACAGCATCTGAAGGACGGACAGTAAGGCGGTTGAAGCAATCAGATTTCCGCCAAACAACAAGTTCCCTATGTTCAAAACCAGTCTCATCAGGAGTGTGTGGATTACGGGATGGTGATTGGACAAGGGCGAGTCCCCCATTGCCTGCTGCAGTTGCCACAGGCTGTCCGGACTGTAGATCCCCGGAAAATATGCGAGAAAGAAGCAACACCATACGAGAAAGATAAAGGCAAAAGAATAGAGAAAGATCTTTTTATCCGCTACTCTTTTATTCTGATGAATAGCCGTTTTTTCCAATGTGTCGTACAGACAGATGGTGAGGATCGAAAAACAAGGAGCCATACCAATGGAGAAAAGAAGGATATAGAAGATGGAGGCTCCGAAGGAGGAAAACAGGAAGTTTCCGTAGTGGGCGAGAGAAGTGAAGAGGGCAAAGACAAAGCCCATAACGGCACCGGCGGTCCGATTTTTAGAAGAGGCTCCGGAGGCTCTCTTTTCAAGAAGAAGGGACACGACAACGCATCCGACAGAGAAAAGGCTCATCGGATGGAGGGTGAACACTTTCTGAGTGCTGTAAAGGCACAGCAGAGCAAGAATAATTCTTACTAAGAATGGGATCATAGGTTCTCTCCGTCCTTTTCCATCATCTTCTTTTGATACTCGATCTGGTGCAGTTTGTGCTCAAATTCGCGTCTTTCTTTTGCGGCGATCGAGTCCAGGATCATTCCACACCCCAAAGAGATGAGACCGCTGAGACCGATGAAACCGGCCATGAACAAAGTGGGGAACCGCTCAACAACGCCTGTCCGTCTGAACTCTCCGATGATTGGGAGAATGAGAGCGAGCGCTAGAACGACCAACACAAGAGCGACCAGACCCCAGAAATACAATGGTTTATAGTCTCTGAACAGTTTGACGATCATCCGAATGACTTTCATCCCGTCAGAGAAGGTGTTGAGTTTGGAAGTGCTCCCCTCAGGGCGGTCGCGGTAGGTCACCGGGATATTAGCGGTATTGAGGTTTTTGTCCAGTGCGTGGATGGTCATTTCCGTTTCGATCTCGAAGCCACCGGATATCAGGGGAAAGCTTTTCACAAAGTTGTAACTGAGAGCACGGTATCCTGTCATGATGTCGACGATCTCGCCCTTGAAAAGAAGATTGACGAGAAAACGCACAAGAACATTCCCAAAGTTGTGAAAAGGTCTTTTGTTTTCCGTAAAGTAGGTGCTGGATAGACGGTCGCCAACGGCCATGTCGCACTTGTTGAGAAGCACTTCGTCACAAAGCGCATTGGCGGATTCACTGGGATATGTATCGTCACCGTCTACGAGAAGATAGCAGTGAGCGTCGATCTCGCGGAACATAGTCCGCATGACGTTTCCTTTTCCCTGTTTCGGCTCGCGGCGCACAACAACGCCTTCCGCTTTTGCAATCTCATATGTATCGTCTGTGCTGTTATTATCATATACGTAGATCTGCGCTTCCGGGAGGGCTGCTCGGAAGTCCCGGATGACCTTTCTGATAGTGAGAGCCTCGTTATAGCAAGGAATCAGAACGGCTATTTTGTCCATAATGAGTGTTACTCCTGTTTATGATATTGATAGTTAGAAAGACCAGTCTACTTTCTCGGATAGAAGAGCAGCTGTGCGCGAAAGTCCATCACGATCCTCTTCTGCAAAGCGGTTAAAACATGGACTGTCGATATCCAGGACGGCAATAACTTCCCCCTTGTTGTGAATCGTCACTACGATTTCAGAGTTGGAAGCGCTGTCACAGGCGATGTGGCCAGGAAAATCATGCACATTGGGGACGAGCTGAACGGTATCTGTCTCCCAGGCAGTGCCGCATACGCCTTTCCCCTTTTGAATGTGAATACAGGCTACTTTTCCTTGGAACGGTCCCAACACCAGCTGACCGTCCCGGACGATATAAAAACCTGCCCAGTTGATATCTTCCAATGTTTCCCAAAGAAGAGCGGAAGCATTGGACAGCGCAGGCACAAAATAAGGATCTTGTCCTATCAGCCCGCGCAATTGAGCTGTGAGAAGATCATAATCAACATTTTCCATTGGGAGTTCCTCCTGTTACGCATATCTTGCCGGGATCAGCGGCTTATCCCAGAATATCTTGCCTTCGACAGAATTTGCCAGTTCGTCTGCTATTTTATTGACAAGAGAAAGATAGAGTGAATCCTTCTTCTTTGAGCGCCTGCCCTTTTCGTTGCACAAGACTTTAGAGAAGTAGGCATCATATGAGATACCAAAATCTTCCGCATCATTGTGGGGAAAGAAACTGATGCTCACTTCATATGAGATCATGCCGTCGTCGGATGTAGCGGTAAGCTTTACGGCCGCTGCGTGCCGGGGAACCGTGTTCCACACACATTCCGCTTCAAAATACTGTTCATACACATCAATGACTTTCATGGCTTACCTCTTTAGCTTATCGGGAGACCAAAGGAAACAAGTGAGCCTTCCAATCGGTATCCGATCTTCTGATAGCACGCATTGGAGGCGGGATAACCGCCATCCGTGTAGAGAAGCGCTCTCCATCCCTCCGAAAGGATCTCTTCGGTGACGGAAGCGACAAGGCTTTCAGCATAATGATTTCTGCGAAACTTTGGTGGCGTATAAACGTGGCTTACCGTGCGGTACCCGTCTCCGTTAGCGTAGGAACACATGGAAACGGGCAGGTCATTCACCTTCCAGAGAAAAAAAGCACCGTTTTCCATTCTCTCCCGGATCTCGGACAAATACCCTTCCCTGGTGGACTGATCCAATCCCAGCTCATCGTGGAAATCGGTGTTCCAGTCCGCAAGAAGATCTATGTCTTCCGGACTGCAGCAGTAGAGATTACCTGGAATCGTATCGGAACGCGGGGTAACGCAGGTACACTCGTAAGCGAGGAGCTGCAGCTGTTCCGAGGCACAGATTCCCTCGGATCGCGCCAGCGAAAGAAACCGGGAAGAAAGAGATTCTTTGATGTTGTATCGATTGCCTGCTTCTATGGGGTATCTTTCTTTTAATGTGTTCCATAGGAAAAGGCAGGTTTCGTCGGAAAGACTCTCTTTTGTCCAGACCCATACAGGAAAGACGGGAGAGGAAAAAGTGAGGATAAAAGACTCATCATCCGTCAGGATCGTGTCAAGCGGTTCGTGAAGGATACGCGCAAGGAGATTAAAGGAGGCGAAGTCTTTCTCCAACAATCTGGAAGCGCAGGGATATGCTTCATGATGAAACTCTTTGACCATGCGGGTCTCCTCCTTCCCTTTTTTATACAGTATCATTATACTGAAAACGTTTTGTATTCTCTACAAAGAAGGAGAATATATGAAATGCGTGCAGCGGGTAAAATTCATCAAAAGTTGTATTTTTCCATAAGAAAACAATAGTATGATATAATCGTAAAAAGAAGAAAAAGCCCTATTTAAGGAGGAATTATACATGGCAGAGAATAAAGAACTGGACCTCGATCTGGATATTGAGATCCCTACCCTGGAAGCAGAGCTCGCAACGATGGATGATGTCGCTGTTGCTACGGCTGAAAATACCGAAGTACCGACCGGCTCCTTTCTGAAGGAGGAGAATCTCACTCCTGCTGAAGCGAAGGCGGTTGCGGATCTGGCAGACAAGATCGATATCAGCAATTCTAAGGTCGTTCTGTACTACGGAACCGCATGTCAGAAGGAGATCGCCTCTTTCTCCGATGCAGCATTGAGCAACATCCGCACAAAGGATCTCGGCGAAGTCGGCGACATGATCACGGATCTGGTTGGCGAACTGAAAGGCTTCAATGCTGAGACCGAAGAGAGCAAAGGCTTCCTCGGACTTTTTAAGAAGACCAACAAATCGCTTGCCAAACTGCAGGCAAAGTACTCCGAGGCGGAGACCAACGTTACAAGGATCACCAACGTCCTGGAAGATCATCAGAACACCCTTCTCAAGGACATCGTCATGCTGGACAAGATGTATGACGAGAACCTGGATTACTTCAAAAAGCTGACGATGTACATCATCGCCGGAAAAAAGCGTTTGGAGCTGGAGAGAAACACGACACTTCAGGAACTGAAGGCAAAGGCAGAGGAGTCGGGGCTGGCAGAGGATGCACAGGCAGCGAACGATTTCGCAAACCTCTGCGATCGCTTTGAGAAGAAACTGTATGACCTTGAGCTTACAAGGTCCATCTCGGTACAGATGGCTCCTCAGATCCGTCTGATCCAGAACGGCGATACATTGATGGTCGAGAAGATCCAGTCAACCATCGTGAATACCATTCCTCTTTGGAAGAACCAGATGGTTCTTGCGCTTGGAATCGCTCACAGCAAAGAGGCAATGGAAGCGCAGAGCGCAGTCAGCAACCTGACCAACGAGCTCTTGAAGAAGAACGCCGAGACACTGAAGCAGGGATCTGTAGCGATCGCTGAAGAAAGTGAGCGCGGAATCATCGATATCGAGACGGTAAAAGAGACCAACCAGAAACTTATCGAGACACTTGATGAGGTGTTGAAGATCCAGGCAGACGGACGTCAGAAACGCATGGAGGCCGAGAACGAACTCGGACACATCGAAGCTGAACTCAAGACCAAACTTCTTGAGATCAAAGACTAATCTATTAAAGGTTGGATTTTAGAATGAACGAAAACAGACCTTTCATTCGTGGGACGGGATGTCTCAGTATCATCGCATTGATCGCGCTGTATATGATCGTGCGCAGTATACTCCCCCACCTTTCAACGATCCTTCTCTATGTTGTGACGCTTGTATTCATCGCGCTGATCGCTTTTGTCGTAGCACTGATGATCATCTCCTTTAAGTCCAACAACAAGGAGAAGGCTGAGAAGGCTGCAGCAGAAGGGATCACGGAGCTTACGGATGAGAACGCGAGCGTCATCAACAATGCCAGCGCAAGCCTGATCGCGCTTCGCGGCAGAGTAGCAAGGATCAGCAACAGCGATATCCGCGCGGCGGGAAATGCGGTGTGTGAGGAGGCTGACAAGATCCTTCAGGCTCTCAAGAAGAACCAGAAGCAGATCCCTACAGCGAGACAGTTCTGGAACTACTATCTCCCTTCGCTTGGGACCATTGTGACCAAGTTTGAGAAGATTGAGAAGAGTGGTGTTCCGGACGAGCAGATGACCGAGAAAGTCCACACTTACCTGAAAGACATCAAGATCGCTCTTGAGAAGCTTTACAAGAGCCTGTTTGATGACGATAAGCTGGATCTCCATGTGGAGATGGAAGCCATGAAGATGGCAATGCAGAGAGACGGACTCATTAACAACGATGAGACCGAGGTCAAGGATGGCGAAGAGACCATCAACCTCACGCTCTAACAAGAGAAACAGGAGAAAGCGTGGGAGAATGCTGTGACATTCTTCTACGCTTTTCCAATTCCTAAAAATACGATGCATTTGGTTCGATCAAAAGATACGAGGAGAAGAAAGTGAAAGAAGTTCTTACAGTTGCTAAAAAGAGTGTTTGTCTTTTGATATTGCTAGTCTGTTTGGGATATGTCGGAAATGCTGCTGTGTATACTCTTCCTGAAAAAACGATTGTTTTTAACGCTTCTGCTTCTACAGATTTTATGGTGAGTGAATATGTCTCAAAAGAGATGGAGTGGATGAATTGGCCAGACTTCTATACGGATATGGTCATGCTGAATATAGCCAGTTACTCGGATGGAAGCAAAGGCGCGTTGTATAGGGCTGCGGTAAATGAAAAGATTGGTCATACTGCTGAGGACTCCTATCCGTTTGAAATCGTGAGGTGGCTAAGTGAAAGAACACCTATAGAGAAGGTATATTATACCTTCGAGGAAGCGTCTGCTTCAGCGGAAGCAGTCTCATATGGAAAATATTGGAACGGATATCTCATTTTTCTTAGACCGCTTCTACTCTATTTCAATATGCGGCAGATTTATACGGGTTTTCGTATCTTACTCGCATTCTGTTTTGCGATAACGGTATTCATATTGTTTGTTAAGGATAAGAGATTCATGGTACCATTCACCGTTGCGTTTTTTACACTTAGACCATTTGCGAAATTCTGTTTATCCTATGCCGTTATTGAGATTCTTTTGTGTGTTTTCCTATGCGTGAGTGTCCTTGATAGAAAGGCTATGGGTGATCCTATCTCTCGCGACATACTTTACTTTGGAATGGGTGCTGTTGTGGCATTCTTTACGCTTATGAGCTTTTCTTTTATTATTCCCGTGTTCTGCGCAGTATATTTGGTATGCGGAGAAAAAACGGAAAAAAGATTCAACAAGGAATTAGTAAAAACTCTGATTCGTCTTGTTTTCTGGTATACAGCAGGATTTGTAGCGATGTGGGCAAGCAAATGGATCATCCTAGCTGTCGCCGACAATAACCTTTTGTCAAAGGTAATATACTCTGTACAACAACGGCTTTCACATGAGGATTATGGTGAAAAAGTAAGCCTAAGAGAAGCATTACTTTGGAACGCATGTGGCTTTTTCTATCAGAATAAAGCTCTCATTTGTGCATTTGTGCTATTTGCAGTGTTAACTGTGATTTCACTTTTTCTTTGGTTACATCTGGAGAAGAGAGAGGAACCTCATGGCAGAGTGTGGTTTTCTAGAGGTGCAATCATAATAGCGACAACTGTTTTCGCTATAGTCGCCCGCTACGCCATAGTGCTGAACCATTCGAGAGTACACTATTTTTTCATGAACAGATTGTTTGCCGGACCAGTATTTGCTATCTTGTCTGTTTGCTTAATGAATGTATGTCACTTGTTTTGATTGATGCGGAAAAGACAAGTAATAAGTTAATTGCGCAGGGAAAAGGCCTAAGAAAGATATACTGGGGTGGATTAGAAAAAAATAAAGCTCTTGCCTTCTTGTGGACAAGAGTTTTTAGGCTTTATGCAGAGAAAAAGTAATTAAGGGCGGATGTTTGTGTTTAGCGGTTTTTCACATAACAGATGTCCATCCTCTACGTCTACCTCCACCATGATATATCCGGGATCTTCATAGATCTTCTGAATCTCATAGGGCATACCTTCACAATAGATAACGGAAGCGTTGTCCAGAAAACTCTTGGAAAAGGCGTTGTTGAGGAAGGTGATAGTATTGGGCTTTGAGAGGAGGACTCCGTGATCCCAGATGTCATCCGAGTAATCCGCAACGATCAGAGGGAGGTCCTCATACAGGATCAGACTGTCATCGTTTGAGGGCAATTTCAGGTCGCCGTTATCCGGAGCGATGAAATAGAAGGCTTCCCCGGCTTTTCCGCAGACGAGTTCAGGGCTGTTTATGTAAAAAGCAACATCATGGAAGAGAGACTCATCTTCCTCCGTGAACAGGTAGAGGGTATCCTCGTCATAGTTGCCGTTTAACAAGTTTTCACGTACAGATGCGGCGCGGGAAGCGTGAAGGTCGGCATCGAACCGGGCCAGGAATGGGAAGTCGGTGGACATTTCGTTCTCTGAACACCAAAGAGCGATGTAGAGCCCGCGATACGCACTTGTTCCCGGGCTGATCACATGCTGATATGTCTCCCGGTTCTCCTCAAAGAAAGGAGCATCTGTAAGGATCTCAAATTGATCAGAATAAGCGGTCATGCTCTGGTGTTTTGTAAGGATCGCAGGAGAGATATCGATCAGCTGTACGATGGAGAGGAGCAGGACCAAACAGTTTCCCAGTTGTTTTTCTGAAAGGTGATGTGCGAGGTAGACGACACAGAACAGGTATACAAGGTAAGTGACCGGCCAGAACATCCTTCCGCTGCTGCGGAAGGTGCTGCACAGGGCATACAGCTTCGAAGGGAGGGATATGTTGATAAAAGCGGAGTTGTTGGCGATTACGGTAGTGGAAACAGCGAACATCGTCAGCAAAATGCATACAAGAAGAAGACCTGGATGATCCTTTGCGTAATGAAGAGGTTTTGACTTTTTGAACGAAAGGATAAGTTGTATACTAATGAAGAAAAACGTCAGAAGAATACCAAGCCCCCAGTAATTGAAGCCTTCGTAGGTGCCAAATCCCTGCGGCAACGGGGGCAGAAGAAGTGACCACCGTATTCCGGTAAGACTGACCGGATTGAAGATAGAGTTCACGTTCATTGAGAAGTATCCGTATCCGAAGGACGTGCCGGAAGAGCCGGTGGAGAAAGCCCCAACGCTGAAAAGTGTCAGGACGGAAAGACAGAGACAGGCTGCAAGGCATAATACAGAGCGGACCTTCTCTTTTTTTGCTCCGTTGTCCAGAATGTCCGCAACAAAGACGGCGTAGATCATGGGAAGAAAATAGCTATGGATCAGCGGAGTAAGAACTGCGAGAAGGATCCAAAGGTATGTCTGTTGTTTTCTTTCACGGTTGTGGGAAAAATAACAGTACAGAGCCAGAAGAATGAGGTAATGGGCAGTAAGGGATGTGTGACGGAAAGCCCGTTCCATTAAGATCGGGCTAAACACAAAGGGTATGGTGCCTGCCAGAATCACCCAGAAACTGTTCAGAAATAGAGACAGCAGAAGTGCGGAAATGCCGCCCTGAAGCATATAGGACAAAAGGACGAACAATCCAAAATACTGAAATGAATCTGGAAGGATCGGATTCAAAAAGCGGAACAGGATCGCAAATAAGGGAATGGAGTCCGAGTAGATGACAGAAGCCCCTTCCGGAGCACTCATGGATTCCGCTATCCCAAGAGGAAAACGGATCGGTGAGGATCGGTAGAAGTTCCAGCCGGCGTAGTGCTGGATGATATCCCGTTCCACATATCCTCCCCGGACGTACTGCAGGTTTGTGGGATCCAGGGCGGATGGAGAAAAGACGGCAAAAAAAGCGACAGCGCCGATAAGAGCGCCGCACAAAAACAGTTTGAGCCGAGTTTTTTTGATTTCTGATTTCATCACTCGAAGTATAACAAAGAGAAAAGCAAATAACAACAAAACGGGGACCGCGAAGGAAGATGGCAGGTACAAAAAGGACAGAGAAACAAATGATGTCAGCGCTCATGTTGGCATTCTTTTTGTCTGCATGCTGCTTCGTTATCGCTTTTGCTTTGAATGATATCGGACTGTTCGGGGACAAGACGATCCTGATCTCCGATATGAAAAAACAGTATATCGCCTTCTACCAGGCCCTTCGGGATGGGAGATTTCATTCCTACTCATTTGAGATCGGACTGGGAACGCCAACTGTTGCTCTGTTCGCCTATTATCTCTCCTCCCCTTTTTCTCTGCTGATCTATCTGTTCCCTGCTGACAAGTTGCCAACAGCGCTGTTTTTTATCATTCTGATGAAGGTATCCTGTTCGTCGGTCACCTTTTCTTATCATCTGATAAGAAGAGAAAAGATGGAGCCGATACGTACGGTTCCGTTTGGACTGTGTTATTCTCTCATGTCATTTGTCTTTTTCTTCTTTATCAATCAGTTCTGGCTGGATGCACTGATCTGGCTTCCGCTTCTGATCCTTTCTCTGGAAGATATCATTGAAGAGAAAAAGATCGCGAAGACAACGGCCGTCCTGGCGATCCTTTTCATATCAAACTACTACATCTCCTATATGACCGGTGTGTTCACCGCGCTCTACCTTATATATCTTTGCTTCGTCAAGAATAAGGGAGTTCGGGAAAGCGTGTATTCCCTTCTCCGGCTTGCCGGATCCGCAGGCATCGCTTTCTGCTGTGCCGGTGTACTGATGCTCCCCACGCTCTATCAGATGGCGGGATCCCTGGGTGATGCTTATGACGGATATGGGATCGTAAACTATACCCCAAAGCAAATGATCCTCAAGTTGTTTATCGGTTATTTTGACAGCATCGGAAACGCTGCTGCGCCGACGCTATTCTGCGGAACATTTGTCCTGATTCTTTCCGTCCTATATTTTCTGAATAAAGAGATCCCTATTCGTGAGAGGGCTGCGGGAGGAGTCTTCCTTCTGTTCATGATGATCTCCACATACCTGCCTTTCCTGGATAAGATCTGGCACGGGTTCGCCTATCCCAATGCGTTCGCGTACCGGTATGCTTTCTGTATCTCCTATCTGCTGGTGTCCTTTGCGGTGCGGGCGTACGAAAGAGGGGAAGGTATACAGAAAAGGATACTCTTTGGAATGCTTACCGTTCCCGCGCTGCTTCTGATCTTTTCGACAAAAGTTCTTCGAAACGCGACTATATATACACTCGTAGCGGAGGTCTTTTTCTGTATCGTTTATCCTTTCTTCCTCTTTGCCATAAAGGGCAAGGGAAACAAGAGAGTCTATTCTTACTTGATCATTCTTGCTGTGTGTGTGGAGACGAGTCTCAATGGAGCACTTGTGCTGAAGGGGGTGGACGCGCAGAATGAGTTTCCCCTATATTCACAGTACACGGATTACCACCGGATGATGACCGAGGCATTGGAAGATACGGATCCCCTGTCCCGTGTGGCGTATATTGATCCGGAGCGGCTCAACGCCGGAATGGAGATTGGGTTTCTGTCCCCCTCCCTGTTTTCTTCCGCCTATGATCCCGCTGCAGCGGAAGCTGTAGGTAAGATGGGATACAGTGTCGCGTCGAAGCAGTATCAGTATGCGTCGGGATTTGAAGAAACGGACCGGCTGCTGGGGATCCGTTACTGTCTGAAGGCAGAGAAAAGCGGAGAGGGTGAAAGCCCGATCATAACGGGAATCACAAAAGAGGATCTGGGTGAAGCTTGCCCGTTGGCTTTCTATATTCCCGCAGAAATGGTGGATGTACAGCTTGAAGAAGATCCGGAAAGCAACCGGGAGCTGGTCAGAAGGTTTTTGGATCGCTCCGGATGGAAAGATACGCCGTTAACAGATATCCGCATCGAAGGCTCAACATTAAGCGGAAACATTGATATGCCGGAGGATGGCGCAGTCTGGTTCTCTATCCCCTGTCAGAATGGATGGAAAGCTTTCGTGGACGGGAAGGAAGTCCCTGTTATGGTGACTCTGGATCGATTCATAGCTGTTCCCGTTTCTAATGGAGCGCATGCGATAAAGCTGATCTACCGGGTACCGTATCGAACAGCGGGGATCGTATTGTCTGTACTGGGATGGGCAGCGCTGTGTTGTATCCGGGCGGTGGAGAAAAAGAGAGCAGCGATATAAAATAAAGGTTCTTCACAGATTTTTAGGGGATTAAAGTGCAGGAATAGATAAGTATCGGATTAAAGAAAAGAAATAATCGTCGTTTCTGTAACCGTAACCAATTCGTTTTGCAACTTTAATTTTGTTGTTCAGTCCTTCGAGTTTTCCTGTACTAATAGGATAGGTAGCATGGGAGACCAGTCCATCAATTCGTTCCTCTTTCTTTTTAGCGAATTTCATCAATGGAGGGATATTGCTTTCTTCAGCAGCTTTAAACCATTTCTCCCATCTCTCTTTTGCTACTTTGGGATCCCTGAGGTTAAAGAGATCGCACATCTCTTCCTTCATTGCATAGCAAACAGAGATATCCTCATGGGAAGCCAATATATCATTTAAGCTGTTGCGTGCTGTTTCTGTAAGATTACTGGAGTTTTTCAACAAGAGCCATCTGGCCTTTTTTAGCTTGCTATACTCTTTGCTTTGGGCTTTTGCTTCAGCCTTTTTGGCTGCTTTCTCAACAGAGGTGGTTTCCGGGGTTATGTCTCCCAGGATTTCTTTCGCTTCTTTCTGGTGCTGTCTGGCCTCATATAAACGGACAGCGCCAAGAACGTCTTTTCCATACTGGGCCTGCATGTGGTAACGGTCATAAACGATCGTTGCTTTTGGAAGGTTGTCCCGCACCACTTTGCTGTATGAGGCATTCATGTCCATCGCTACTGCTTCGACATCGCTGAGGTAATCCGGATCTATGTCTTCAAAGAAATGCT
>CAZRGP010000019.1:0-44269 GCA_964599695.1 uncultured Faecalibacterium sp. | reverse complement strand
CGAATATAAATGTCGATCCCGAAAGGATACCGTACAACGTACATTTCAAGGATCCTGGAGACAGAACGTATATGGGAATCCTCACCGAAATGGAAGAGAAAAATATGATCTCCAGGAGGGGTTTAAGACCGGATGCTACACTCTTCGATGAGCTTGTGATCGACGTAAACACGATGTATTTTGACCGCCACGGTGGATATGAATACGCTAAACAGTTCTACGAAGAAGCGTATCACTTTCTGGAAAAGAAGTTCGGATCAGACTACATACTCTCCGCTGTGATGCACGCGGATGAGATCAACAAAGCCGCAACGGATGAACTCGGAGTCCCGACTTATCACTATCATATGCACGCGATCGTTGTTCCTGTAGTCGAAAAAGAGATTCGTTGGAGCAAGAGATGCAAGGATCCGGAACTCCGAGGAACGGTAAAAGAGATGATCCATCAGATCAGTCATTCTAAAAAATGGGCTTCCACTGAACCGGTTTTTGATGCCCTCGGGAAGTCTGTTCTGAGAGCAAATGGCAAGCCTAAGTACAGGCCGTCATACAGTATCCTGCAGGACGAATTCATCGATCACATGCGTGAAGCAGGATACCGCGATTTCGATAGAGGTGCTCTTGGAAGTACTGCAGAGCATCTAACTTCTCTTCAGTTTCAGATCCAAAAAGACCGTGAGAGACTCTCTAAAATCAGTGAAGAGACATCTCTTTCCGAACAGGAATACTCCTTGATAAATGAAGAAATCAGCCTCAAAAAACAGGAATTCAGTGATCTGGAAAGAAGTCTTGAGAAAGAAAAAAACATCTATCAACCACTTGTGGAAGTAAATAGAACACGCGAGGAAGTTGAGTCAATGGGAAAGAAAACACTGACCGGAAGAGTAAGCCTTTCTACCGAAGAATACAACAATCTTAAAGAACTTGCTGTCTTCGGTGTAGAAGGTCAAGACAGAATCAGGCAGTTGTCATCGAGAGTCTCGGATGCAGATAACTCTGCGTCATACTACCGTGAAAAGTATTATGAAACGTCTTCTGCCTTTAACAGATTGCAGGAAGAGTTTGATCAGTTACAGTCTCGATTTGATCAGTTAATAGAAAAATGCAAACCATTCATTGAAGCATTGGAACATTTCCCCAATATCGCAAAATGGCTATCTTATAAAGTTGAATCCCTTATATCAGAAAAGAGTTGCTCTGAAAAAGACAAGACAGTTCCTACATTTTCACAAACAGAGGGCCATAAAAAACAAAACCATTTTTTAGAACGTTAGTATACCAATGTGCCTCTTACATTACATCTTTCATACTGTAAAATGCACATGTTATTTTACAATTACGAACGGATACAGCGTAATTTTGGTATCCTGACTCCAATGGAGATGCACACATTAAAAACTGCTGCATAAAAGCAGTGGTATCCGTTGCCGGATACCACCACTAAATTCTTATGATATTTTACTGTCTACTTGACGGAGCTCATACCATTGTCCAAGAATGGGAGCACATATTATTGCTGGAAGGTGCTTTGCTTTCCTTCAATTAAATATTCACATATTATTGTTTATAACCCATTGTACATTCACAAAACTGAGAATCACAATTTCCTAAACCACATCTTTCTTCTTGTTTGCTTCTTCTCATCTTTATTTCTAAATCTGTACTCTGCAAGAAATCCCAACATGTACCAAATAAAGATCTGTTGTTCGCTACTACGTGTAAAGGATTCCACATAACTAGGTTTATAGATTCATTTTGTTATTGGATCTTGCTTTCACGGAATATCAATTGTGAGTTATAAACGGCATCTTCAAATCTAATGAAATTATTTCTATTGCTCCAAAAATCTTCTTTGTCTATCAAAGCATATTCAACTATTCCCATGGTGCTTTCAACCATATTCCCGTTTATTTCTTGCAAATAAGAAACGCTCTTTTCCCCTAATGATATGAAATAGAAATCATTTGTATCGCCTAACAGACCTGCAGATATTCTTATCTCCCCGCTTTTACCATCCTTGCAATTAAAGTATTTACCATAATTGCCTGAAGGATACTGTCGGAAAAGAATTCTTCCATCAACTGTTCCAACAATACTGACATCTTCCACCTCAGTGCCAAAATCAAACACTATCTCTTGATTGAAATCATATATATCAACTGCCTCGAGAATAGTCGATTCGTTTTTTGAATAATAGATTTTTTCTTCAAAACAACAATATGATAAATCCCCATGATTCCACGACAAAACAGGCTCTGATAATGTGCCATCATTTAGTGAACATCTCACGATAGTATGTTTACTAACAACATCTTCTACTTCAACATGTTCAAGAAGAAGACAATCGTCGCAACTACCAACGATTTGATAATTACCATTGTTCGACAGTTGAAATAGTACTACGCTTTCACCGTCATCAACGTCAATAGAAATAATATTGACAGCAGTCCTTTGCCTCGTTTTCTCATCATATACCTCGGATAGAATAATCAAATTTCCCCTATAACCAGCGATTCGCGAACCTGCACAAATAATTGAGTCCGTCGGAAACGTATATGCAGAAAGAAATGCACCATCTTTTTCGTATTGATAAATGACTGTAGGTATATTGCTCATATGCGCATAGCCATATTTAACAACGTATATGAAATTATTGTAACATAGAGGAAATGCTCCTCCGACAACACTATCAATTCTTCCCTTTTCTTCTTCCTCTGAAAGGAACCTCAGTTGCTTTATATCATGATCATATATCAACAAACGTCCCTCTCCTGAACTTGGATCAGAAAAAACAGCATATGTTCCTTCATCTTCTGTAGTTGTTAATGATCCATAAAGGCCATATTGATTGGTTAAAATATCAATCTCATCCTCTGCAAATCCATCATCCTCATCTATTCCATATGCCGTCAATTCTGTAGATTCAGCTAAAACTGGTTTTGTACCTATTTCGTATACCACGAATAGGAAAAAAAGTGCAACAACTAAACTACTTATTATTGCCTTTTTCATCTGCCATCCTCCCAACACAATGCACAAGTGGCGGTGTTTGTTCTGAAATTCTTCTATTTCAAAACTCGTTGTAACTAATGTCGTATTTATACCATGAGTACGATGATGTGCTCCATCCAAGATAATAACCACCATAACCAGTAGCTTCATCCATCTCATAAATATATCTTGTAGCCCATCCTAGTCTTCCAGCAGCACGAATATAATGACCTGTAAGATTATAAACAATATCAACATCCCCTACATTATTATTCAATGATAAATCTGGGTATGCGTTATTAATATTGCTGGGATGAATCATGTAAATTAAATTTACATATGACCCCAAAATCCTTCTACAATTAATACTTAAGGCAGTGTTTGACAAGGGAATAATACCATAAACATCGTAGCCATTCGCAGTAACTTTAACATCTCCCCAAGACTGAGTCGGGTTCATCAGTCCTCCTATTTGAGCTGAATAAGGCGCAGATGTAACTAGAGTACCATTCACTGCCGAAACACTACAAAACTGATTTAAACATCGGTACGATGTAGATGCCCCTCTAAAATATGCTGCCGGATGTGAAGCATTTGTTTCGAGTATCTCGGTTATATAATCGTCTGCTGTACCAGTTGCAAAAACACTATTACTAGGACAAGACATGAAGATTACTATTAATACAATAACAATTAAAAATCTTTTTCTAATTTTTGTTTTCATTTTGCAAGCCCCTAACAATTATTCTCACACTTACCTTTCTATTATAATTTTACGCTAAAAACCATATTTGAAATCCAAAAAGAGAATAGTAAAACAATGCTTTTATGAATTAAGAAAAGCAACTATGTGAAATATTTTCATGCACAAATGTAATAAAGCGCTCCAATTCTGCCTTATCGCAAATTACTGTTTTATATCGCCCAGGCTCTTTGTTAAACTCCTCAACTATGATCCTGTTTTGATTAAATAGTATCAAAATTTGGTACTCTTTTTTCCGCTGAATCCCTTGCCCAGTAAATACTGACATATATACATGGTTGGTATCATCTAATAATTCACCTTTCGTATCTAAATACCTAGGTGATAAAAGAGATCTTTTTATCTTAACTGTTCTAAAAAAAACAGCTATTTCTTCTTTATCTTCTTTATTTAACTCTATTAAACCAGGACATCCTGTCTCATCTGTGGATTCAATATAAATCTCGCAGTTATCCGGAATTGCAATTCTGTATGGAATCAGATAGATAAAGGCTACTATAACTAACACACAAAAAAGTAGCAACTTTGTTTTCTTCGCCATGATTATCTATAACCTTTTTCTAATTCTTTTTAAGATCTTTTGGAGTATCTAATTGATAGATAGGTCCCCAACAAGGAATACTAGCTGCTACAAGCGCAGCAAAGAATGTAACCATTGACAAGCGTTTCAGCAATTTATACATAATACCCCCCTCCTTCCTTTTTTTGTTGGTTTTATACTATATCATTTCAGCATATAAATGTTGCTGTAAGGGAACAGGCGACAGGATTAAGGGAACAGACAACACTTGTCTGTGTAAAATAATCTGCATTTGAATGATATAATACGAATATGGATATTAATGTTTTTATTGTTGATGACGATAAATCTGTCACTGATTCACTTGAATACTTGATTTTGGATTGGGCAGACCAGCATCATTAAATTATAAAGTATCAAATAAAAAACACACTGAAAGGGGTTGATCCTCTTTCAGTGCTTCCTTATGATTTGGTTATCTTAGATGTTCTAATATCATTTTTTTTTATGTTTCACTAAGAAACATAATTGGAGGAAGGCATGCCTCGTCACCTATATCTTGCTTGCTCTATGGTGTCTTAATGTGGATATTAATGATTCTGATCTATAACCATGTCCACCTCACTTATTTGATTGAGTTTATTATATCATTTATCCTTTTCGCAAGTCTTCCGCTTATTATTCATAAAAAGGAAATAGCATTTATAAGGAAACAAGTGGGTATCATTTTGCTAACTGCTCAATTTTTTACAAGTGTCATATTGCTCTTGTTAAATAGCCCATTATCTTTTTTAATAACTCTTTCTATTTTTCCCAATTTAATAATGAATTTGTATCTTTTTCCAACAGCTTTAGACAAAATATAAGTTCGTACTATAATCTGCTAAATTAAGCATAAACGAGAATTCGTTTGGAGCTTGATGTGGTTGATTCAAATTAGTTTGTAATGCGACTTAGTTTGGAATTATTCCAAAAAACCGTTTTACGCAGTTCAGTAATAGAATACTTCGTTAGTATAAAAAACTTCAAAATAGCACATTGCACATTTTTGAAACTACAATAACCAAAAACTAATAGTAAAGCAATTGAATTATGTATGTTGGTATGTGACTACATCGAACATACTGCAGACAACACCCAGCAACAGGCATAAACCATGCAGCAGAGCATTTATAAAAGTAGGCATTTGGATGGAGGGATTGTAGTATGCCATATATTGCCCGTGCGGCAGTTCAGCTGAGAGACACCTATCCGGACTGTGGTATTGATGAATGGCATTTCATTAAGCGCATCGATAGTATTGAGTATAGATGGAGGCTAAAGAAGAATCATGCATATGAAGTGGTTAGCGGAATCTTTGATGAGCGTAAAGAAGCTCTGTTATCTGCAAAACAGATGTACGTGACACTTTTCTATTTTATGCAAATAGGTGGTATTGCATTATCAGAGTCGGGATGTCAATTCTACGAGCCAAATCTATATGTAGAGGAATTTGATGGGGATAAAGACACCTTTTTCGATAATGAAGAATATTTCTTCTATTCCAAAAATAAGCAGGGTGAGAATTGGGGCCCAAGTGTATATGAAGTTGAGAACAGTTTTGAGGAACTTTCAGAAATACACGATTTTTCTATGACGGTTTCAATACAATGGCCTGGTTTTGACTTGAGTTTTGACAACGTCGATGACTACTTGTTCACATATTCTTCGGAAGCCCAAGAACTCTTGAATGCTGTCGATCTGGCAACACGGGCGAACGATTTCGGCATGGGTATGACAATCTACTGTGGACTCTTGGAACATTTGTCTGAGACAACAGATAAAGATCAAGATGTTCTTGCTGTGATTGATGATCTTATTAAATTAGTTAATTCGACGACACTGACAGAAGAAAAGAAAAGTTCATTGATAAACTATCTGAAGCTCGGGCGGAAAATCTCGGCAAACCAAAAGTGTACAACACTTTGCAAAAAATACGCAAAGGATAGTTATAGAAGTTTTATGACAAAAAATATAATTAGGGAAGCATATAGAATCCGAAGCGCTTTTACTCATGGCGAAAACTACGACACTCTTGAATTGGAATGTGCAGCATACATTAAGTTGGTCGTGCTTGATGTTATAAGGAACTATCTCGCCAAAAAGGAGAAGGATTCCTTTGTCTGAACAAGCATCATCGATTTTCTCCAAAGTCTAAGATATGTGCGATTTGTCATGGAACAATGGTGTATCCAATTGGCATCATTTTCTATAAGCTTGTATATTACCCAATGGACACTTTCTCGTTTTTGCAAAAGTAAACAAATGTCGAAAGACACGTATCTCATACTTGTACGATTCTGTGATTTATGTTATCCCCAGCGGACATTGGGAGAAATGTGATAACAGAGTAATTAAATAAGATTAAGTAATTAGGAATGAAAGGAAATATGCTGTAAGTGGTTATCACTACATCATAAAACTATAATTATGCCAAATTCTATTTATTTATATGATACTGCAGGCAGTTGGATTGCTTTCAGGATCGGGAAATATTTATTTAATACTAACGGTGACTGGATCGGTTGGTTCCCCTGGGAAGGTATTGCAGTTGATACAGAAGGCTCCTATTTAGGCTCCATATATTTGAATAATAGGCTTCTCGTTGATTTGAATATCCATTCCCTTCCATACCCAGGCTACCCAGGCTACCCAGGCTATCCGGGCTACCCAGGCTATCCGGGTTTTGCTGGGTATTGTGGCTTTATACCACATACTGCTGATGTTAGTGAAGATAAGCTGAGCGGAGGTGCAAAATGAAGACAATCCACGCGTATGAGAGTCAAAAGATTCTTGATACGCTTAAACAAAACATAGAATCGTTCAGAATACTACTTGAAACAATAGATGATGATGTTACTCGGCAGAACATACTTCGATCCATGCTATTATTTGCTTGTTTTGGAATTGACGCCATTGTAAAACAACTAATTAATGAGGCACTTAGTCTTGTCATAGAGAGAGAAATAGGAGCACAGGAACAATTAAAGAAGTACACCTCAAGAGAATTGAAGAAAGATTCAGACTACACTCTCACGGCAGAACTCTTGACTGTAAAAGATAGCAGGAAATGGTTGATAGAAAGATTAAAGGTGGAACTTTCTATCAACAGTTTACAAAGCGCTGATCAGTTATATAAGGTTGCTTCGTATTTTAATATAAGCACCGAAAAACTGGTAGACAAAGATAATAAAGCGATACTAAAAGATGCTTTTCACACTAGAAATATAATAGTTCATCAGATGGATATTGATCTGGCTAATAATACAGTTAACAGGCATGAGATTAAGGAAATCAATGATTTTGTGCAAACAATTTATATGGTGGCGAACAATTTTATTACTGAAGTAAACAATATCTTATGTAAACCCGTTACAGATGATTATGCCCCGATGTTTTCTTTTGAAAATGGCGTCTTTTCTATACGAAGCGAATAATTACAGGTACTTATTTCTGATATGTGTGATTAAATGACAACATTTTGACAACAAACAATCAGATTGCCCCTGCTTTTAGGCTAGTCAGAACACCTGGGGTATTTCTATTAAATAGAAGGAGAACATTCCATGGCAGAATCTCAAAACATCGAATATAAAGCATCTTGGCGTGATGAATACCTTAAATGGCTATGTGGTTATGCAAATGCTCAAGGCGGAACTCTGTTCATCGGTATTGATGATGATGGAAACGTAGTAGGTGTTAATGACAGTAAGCAATTGGCAGAAGCCCTGCCAAATAAAATCACAAATGCATTGGGAATCATAGCCGACGTAAATCTCAACACAAATGATGGAAAAGACTTCATCACAATCACGGTAGAGAAGTATCCTTCCCTTATCAGTTATCATGGTCGTTACTATTACAGATCCGGCAGTGTGCTCCGGGAAATCGTAGGCAAAGAATTGGATAGGGCATTATTAAAAATCCAAGGTGTCACCTGGGACGCAATCCCATTGCCCAAGATTACGGTTTCTGATCTCAAACCGGAAGCGATTGCTTTATTCAAGCAGAAGGCTTTGGCACGCGGTCGCTTGACAACTGAAGATGCAAATGTCAGTGAGAAGATCCTTATGGAAAATTTACACTTAGTAGATGACGATGGATTATTAACACGTGCAGCGATGCTTGCATTTTATCATGACCCAGAACGTTGGGTGACAGGTTCATATATTAAGATTGGATTCTTTGGGTCATCTCATTCAGATCTCCAATATCAGGACGAAGTTCACGGGCCTTTAATTGAACAAATTGACCGAACTATCGATTTGGTTTATACCAAGTATTTGAAAGCACGAATCACTTATGAAGGGATTCAGCGGGTTGAAGTGTTTATGTTCCCTCGAGAGGCATTCCGTGAAATACTGCTCAACGCTGTTGTCCATAAAGACTATTCTGCATGCAACACCATTCAGATCAGTGTCTATGATAACGAGATGTATATTTGGAATGATGGTCAGATGCCGGAGAATCTTCGTACGACAGAGAGTCTTTTTGCTAAACACTCATCCAAACCTTTCAATCCAAAACTTGCCCATGTATTCTTCGTTAGCGGCATGATCGAAGCATGGGGCCGTGGGTTTGATAAGATCAAATCCGCCTGTGATGCACTATATCATACTCCTATGCCAGAATATGACATTGGTGCTGGTGGAATTATGGTTCATTGCAAAGCAAATGATAAGTATCTGGAATTGATGAATCCAAATGGACATAATGTCCAAAAGGATGTCCAAAAGAAAAACAGATTGGAAGAGCGGATTATAGAACTTATATCTGCCCAAAGGGACATTTCATTGTCTAAAATGGCTGACCAATTAGGTGTTTCCTCAAAAACTATTCAAAGAAGCATTGGAAGACTAAAACAGAGCGGGAAAATAAGCCGACGAGGAGGAAAACGATTCGGATACTGGGAACTGCATTAATATGACAACACTTAAATAATTCTTAAGATTGCAGAGGATGAGATCCCGTTTGAGATCCCGGAGAGCAGAAAATGGTACAGAATTGGTAAAGTCTTTAATATAGTAAACAGGTTTGCTCCTCTAAAAAGCAACTCAGAGTTCTGGTTAAATAGCAATATTTCATGGTTCACAATTAAGGATGTTTGTCGACAGGGCAGATTTATATCAACTACAGAAAAGTATATTTCGTAGAAGGCGCTATCGAAAAAACACAGAGAGAATTGTTCCTCCAAATAGTGTATTGCTATGCTGTACTGCATCAGTTGGAGAGTATGCGTATACCAGAGTACCTCTTCCAACAAATCAGCAATTCAATGCTTTCGTTACGAAGCTTGAGTTTGACGATGCTGTTTTCCATCTGTATGTCTTTGAATTCGCGAAGACCCTACCGCTTGCCGAGCAGAAGCACATCGTTGCCCAGTTGGAAGAGTTGCTTCCACTGTGCGAGAGATTGAAATGAGGTGTTTGTAAAATGATGACCGGGCCTGTAAAAGAGAATTTCTTATGTTTGGTAATTGTTAATATAGATGGAGACGCTAGTATCCTCAGATGACGATAGATAATAAGATTTCAAATATCAATGACATTATCTGTAGAAATATAGATTTAATTGATTTCGACGGAGTGACAAGGGCCTTGGTGGCACAGAATCTTTTAAGTCAGTCCAGGAATCTTGTCGAGCATATTGCTTTGAAGATTTTTTCTCAGGGAAAGGATATTGACGTTGACTGGGATACCATTCCGCAAGCAATGGAGTTTATAAAGCGGGATAACAAATATCAGTTTCTGCGTAGTTTTCACTCTTTTTTACAAGAGTCGAAGTCACATTATACTCCGGATAACGAAGGCGCTGAAAGGTTAGTAATAAAGTATTATCAGTATTATTTGCAAATACGGGAATTCATGAAACAAGAATATCATGCTAATATCCTTCAGAACATTGAAAAATTCCCAATCGATACAGATGATACGGTTCAGGAATATCAGAAAAAGATAGCTTTACTTATTGATCGACCTTATGATATTCGTAGTTTTTCTCATGAACCAAGGATGTATGTTCACAAAACGGTTCCTTTTATTGTCTCAAACCGGTTATACTATGAAATTACATTAACACCCGCCTATGATACTACGAGCAAGTTTGATCGCTTTGTTTGCTATTCATCCATCACGGTCCCTTGCCATTACTCTATTAAATCTGATATTCATTATGAGAAGATCGACATCAGAGGAAGGAAAATGCCGGTAAATATTCTTACTGATTTTGTTGTTTCAGTAAGGCCGTGCGAATTGAATAATTATGCCAGTCTTTTTGGTGCCAAAATTAAGATGTCTGCCTCGCATTCAGAATACACAGGGATGATGTCATATTTGTCTAAGTCTGGCGTGAGCTTGCTGGATATTGTCAATTCATCAGAGAGCGAATATGTCTGGATAAAATGTCAGATGTTCAGTCGAAGTCAGGCACATCACTTTGAACCGATTCTTGACAAAAGTAGAGATATAATCAGCAAGAATAAACCTGGTTCAAATGTTATCAGGTATCTTCTACATACCTTAAACAACAAAATTATAAAAACGCAGAGAAATGATAAAAGCAATTTTAGGCTTTCAGATTTGTATCTGCAGTGGGGTTGTATTCCTTTTGATACGATGCCATTCGCCTCTTCGCTGATGCAACACAACCCTGGGGATCGCGAATTGTTTGGCAGCATTAGCTCGGAAGGGCGTGAGCACGAGATCCTTGCGAGATACATTCATATGAATATGAGCACCAATTCTCGGCTATATACTCCGGTAAAGGAACTCGAAGAGTACACGGATGATATTGATGAAAAAGTCCGACATTTTAACGAGCTTCTATATAGCGGTCATTCGGGACGGCGGATTGAAAGATTTGGGCAGAATCTCTATGTAAAAGAATCATATGATCATACAAAACTAATCATAGAAAAGCTGCAGGAGATGGCACAAGAAGGAGTTCAAGGATATTCGGATGCAATAGATTTCTGGATAATGCTTGAGGCCGATATTGATAGCGAAGAAAAGAAAAGCATACTTAGTTCAATGTTTACAAACACCCATATATCCTTAATCTATGGTGCGGCTGGGACTGGAAAAACATATATTATTAATCATATAGCTCAGTTTTTTGATGATCAGTCAAAGCTATTCCTTGCGAATACAAATCCGGCGGTTGATAATCTTCGGCGTAAAGTAAGCGCACAAAATTGTGAATTCATGACCATCCGTAAATATCTGATGACCAAGTATATAGATACGGAGTATGACATTCTGGTGATAGATGAGTGCAGCATGGTCAGTAACGCAGATATGGCGGCTCTTTTGGAGAAAGTGAAATTTGAACTTCTTGTATTAGTGGGAGATACTTACCAAATAGAATCAATTGTATTTGGGAATTGGTTCGCCATGGCAAGGTATTTTGTCCCTAAGTATGCATGGAACGAACTTGTAAAACCGTACAGAACAGAGGATACTAGATTATTAGAGTTGTGGAAAAAAGTCCGAGACTTGGATAATGATTTGACAGAGTATATCGTGAATCATGAATATGCTTCGAATCTGAATGATACAGTATTTGATAAAAAGTCTGATGACGAGATTATTCTCTGTTTGAATTATGATGGGCTATATGGAATAAATAATATTAATAGATATCTTCAGGAGAATAATAAGAACAAACCATTTAGGTGGGGGGTATGGACATTTAAAGTCGGCGATCCTATTCTTTTCAATGAATCAGAACGATTTGCTCCAGCACTATATAATAATCTCAAGGGAACTATCATAAATATTGAACTTGACCAAGACAATGATAGCATCTGGTTTACAATTGAAGTCGATAAGAGACTAACAGCTTTGGATGTCAGGCATAACGGACTTGAATTACTGGACCCAATAAGCAAGGGTAAATCGGTTGTTAGGTTCTACGTATCTAAAAAGCGAGATGCAGATGATGATAATGACTATGCTGATGATACAGATATTCCTTTTCAGATAGCTTATGCTGTATCAATCCATAAAGCGCAAGGTTTAGAATATGATTCAGTCAAGGTTGTAATCACTAAAGACATTGATGAGATGATTACGCATAATATATTTTATACTGCTATTACTAGATCAAGAAGGTACTTAAAGATTTATTGGAGTCCAGAAAGTCAGCATAAGGTGCTTAGTAGCTTTACAATAGCAAACGCGAAACGTGATGCTTCTATATTCTCTGGGCAATCACAAATCAAAATGAAAAAGTTACAATAGCAGAAAAGTGAGGATTTACGTACACTATGCCGTTATCCATCGCCCTAGGATGCAATGGGTATGAGGCACATATGCAGCAAATCCTTAGTCCATACGGGGTTTGAGTTATAATTGGGTCACGATTTTTGCTTACAGAAACCGCCAGAATCAAGCAAAACCGAGCGTAAAACGCAAAACCATCTCAGTTTTCACGGGTGTTTTCAGAAGTGTCTGGCAGTCTTGCAAGAGATAATGAAATTCTGCAAGCGTTATATATGATGGCTACATTTATGCTCAACTCTAGGGCTTGCTTTGCTACGATTAAATATTCATAGTTTTTAATATGTATGTAAACTAACCTAAAACTATAATCCTTTGATATCAAATAAGTGAATTCTTTCAACTCTCCATAAGTTGAGCCTTTAAGGCATAACTTTTGACAATCTTATCAGTCAATGATAAGATTACTGATAAGAGTTGAATCTTGCCCGAGCGATAGCTTACCGTATATTGTGTAAGTATATTAAATTATACGGTTTGTATATAAGCGCATCTGCTATAGTTACGTTTAAAACACAAAGAGTGGGAATAATCGAGAGGTGTCGCGTGACACTCAAAATGTAATCAAAAGTTACATCCTCTCTGAGCGTCTGACAGCCTAAGAAACATAGTTACAAATCAAGCCTTGTGCCATTACGGCATGAGGCTTTTTTATACCTTTCGTCTTGTAATACATCCAAGAGAAAAAGACCGAAACGTCCAAAAAGTTCCGTAATTTCAAGGGTTTGCGGATTGTTAGGTGAAGTCCCGATGATGGTGGTTCGTGAGGATGTCACGACTGAAGAATGATGAGATTTGACGGATCGGAGGTTGACGGAACGAAAAGCCGACCACGGAAGATGACGTTCAAAGAACTTGTCACTTTTCGACGAAATCACGATCAACCAGTTTGTCACTCAATATAGTGAAATCGGGAGAACGGATCTTGGGGAAAAATCAGGAGGATCAGAAAATGTAGGAAAACCAAGGGGTTTCGTGATTATCAAATCCCAATCATCTTCCGGTGAAGATGTTCCATACTCCGCTTTCGGAAAATATTATATCCGCATTGCAGATGAAGATAAAAGGAACTGTAGGTAAGAGAATAAAGGGGTATGTAGATTGACAATAGATGTTTTCCTATAAATTCCTTTAGCATCAAATCTATCCTTAGCCGAGAGTACCACGCGTGATTCTATGAATCAGACGTGGGTGAATCGGCCAAATCTCCTTTCTGATTGTTGATATAGTTTTTCACCGCCGCAGCAGTCCGATCACTCACGGAACCTATAAAGTATGAAAGACTCCAGAAGTAGGGTTCCTGATAATATCTGGATACCTCATCAGGATGATCCGAACGCATCCTGCGGGATGAAGCAGATTTGTACGCATTGATAAACTCTGCTAAGTTGATCTGCGGTGGCGCGTCAAAAAGGATGTGAATGTGATCAGGCATGCATTCAAAGGCCTGAATCACACAGTCCCGATCCTTGAAATACTTCTCCGTATATGCCTTAAGGCTATCCTCAATAGCTCCGGTAATTACCGGTCTGCGGTATTTGGTCACAAGAACCAAGTGATACTGGAGCAGGAAACAACTGTGACGGTTGACATAGTAACCTAATGAATTGATTCGCATATTACCCTCCTTCAACTGAAATGTTGGTGTATGGTATAATTATACTATAAATAAGGACCATAAGTGCCGGAAAGGAGGAATAGCAACTGATGTATCGGATCCTGAACATTCAGGTAAGTGAAAGCGATGCTGTTTATGCTTATCTCGACCGAATTGCGCATCTTTCAAACAACCTGTCCAATGCAGTCTTGTTCAGGCAGCGGCAGATGATCACGTCTGCAAAGAAAGATGTTAAAGACTGGACAGACAATGAGAAAGAGATCCGCAATGAGGTGGAGGCAACGATACAGTATCTGGGAAACACCAGAAAAATACCAAAATCCGGAGTCTTGTCATCCAACTTTGCGGAGAGAGTGCTCAGGGTAACACAGAATCCGGACTTCTTTGCGGAAGGACTTCCCAGGCAGACAGCTCAGTGGATCATAAAACAGGTGTGCACGGACATCACGTCGTTCTACAAAGCGATGAAGCAGTATGCCGTGACGCCTGAGTTATTTACAGGCAAGCCGGAACTTCCGGGATATAAGCGTAAAGGCGGCGCATGCTCCTTCAGAATAACAAATCAGGATTGTGTCATTCGGCAAAAGGAGAATGGAGCATACGAAATCAAACTGCCCTTGACCAAAGACACAGTCTGCATCGGGAAAACGTGTCCCGGCAGATTGAAAGAAGTGCATGTAAGTCCGAAAAACGGAAGATATCAGCTCTCTCTCGTCTTTGACGATGGGAAAGCTTTGCCGGTTATGGAAGAAAAACCAGAGCGGATCGCTGCCATGGATCCCGGAGTGAACAACCTCATGGCTGTCACAAACAATTGCGGGCTGCCCTGTCTTCTTTACAAGGGCGGTGTCGTCAAGTCGGTCAATCAGCGGTATAACAAACGTATTGCGAAGATGATGAGCAAACAGACCAAAGGCTCCGACAAGAAGTTCATACCGACTGAAGAATACTGGAAAGTCACCAACTACCGGAATGACAAGATCAAGGATGTGATGCTGAAAGCAGGAAAGAGTCTGATCCTATGGTGCGTAGAAAACCGTATCGACACGATAGTGATCGGAAGCAACCCGGGCTGGAAACAGAAGGTATCCCTGGGCAAGGAAACAAACCAGAAGTTCGTACAGATCCCCTTTGACAGGCTGAAGCATATCCTGAAGTACCAGGGAGAACGAAACGGAATAAGGATACTTGAGCAGGAAGAGGCGTACACTTCCAAGGCAAGTTTTATGGATCAGGATGAGATCCCTGGTTTTGGTGAAGAAGCATCATTCAGCGGAACAAGGATCCGGAGAGGGCTGTACCGGACGAAGAATGGAGAAAACATCAACGCGGACCTGAACGGATCAGCCAACATCCTGAGGAAGGCATTCCCGGATGCATTCTCCGGAAAGAGTGTGCCTGATTTCAAAAATATCGTAGTGATAAAGCATCCGGATGAGATGCTGAAAAATCAAAAAAATGTAGTCCCTGTAGAAAGGGATACGGGAGACGTGAATCCCCATCAAGTAGAACGGCGCAGCCGTTTGAACGGAAACCTCGATCTGATTCTTTGAATCAGCCGGGGTAATTCATAAAATGCTTTAACGCCTGATAGGATGAAACATAATAGAATACTATGAAGCCCAACATCTTGTTTGTGGAACAAGAATCTTTACAATCAAAATGCATGATTTAGTGCGGTATTAAAGTGTTAAAAATCTTGATTTGGTGACGTAGAGTGTATATGAAACACAGAATTGAAAAAAACTCCTTAAGTGGAAAGAGGAAAGTAATGGAAAAACTGTCTTGCTTAGTTAAGTCATAAAAACAGGTAAAGAGTGGAAGTAATGCACTCTTTTACTCAAAATGTGCTAAATAATCCTGAATAGCTTGAAATAGCAGGCATTCTTGGGAGTGCCCGCTATTTTCTGTTATTAGCGTTGATAATGATCTGACAACAGAAAAACCGGCCGTGCCGATACAGTTTCTTTTTCCCCACAATCTATGGTCCAAATGTGGGGAAATATGACCGGGGGACAAGGAGTGGCAAATCTGGCGTAATGTTTTTTTGTCAGCAACATGTGCGCCTTGACGATCATAGTCGTAGCGATTTTGATCGGTGTGCCTGGATTGATCTCTTTCTTCACGCACACCGAAGGTGGACTAGCAGAATTATGTGCAATGCACATGATTCTGTTGACAAATCCTTTGCAACACGCATAATATGGATGAGGAGGTGATAATATGAAGAATGTGAATGTGACTCTTCGAGTAGATGAAGATCTGAAAAAACAGGCTGATGCTCTTTTTTCTGAACTGGGGATGAATCTTACAACTGCTTTTAATATCTTTCTTAGGCAGTCTGTTCGTGAGCAGCGGATTCCCTTTCAGGTGAGTAAAAATATTCCGAACGCCGTTACACTTGCTGCTATGGATGCATCCGAAAAGGGTGAAGACTTGTATGGGCCTTATGACAGCGTGTCCGATCTGATGGAGGCACTCAATGCTTAAGGTCGAGTTTACCGGTCAGTTCAAAAAGGATTATAAACTTGCCGTTAAGAGAGGCTGCGACCCGAAGGAACTGGAAGCAGTCATCACTTTGCTTGTCAACGAACAGCCGTTGCCGGAGAAGTACAGGGATCATGCATTGACAAACTCTCGAAATTATAAGGATATGCGGGAGTGTCATATTGAACCAGACTGGCTGCTTGTTTATAAGATTCTGAAGGAAACACTCATTCTCCGGTTAATCCGTACAGGCAGCCATAGCGATTTATTTTAGACATCGTAGGTATGGCAGTATGGAGCTTTAACTCACTGCAAAGAGGCACGAAATGATTTTGTAAACAACAGGGCCCCTGGCTTCTTACAAGATGTCAGGGGCTTTATAGTTGTTATGGATTATTGCAGATTTCAGTATTGGACGAGTTTACATTTTTTCTTTTGTTCAGATTTTTAATGAGTATTTTTGAAAATACTCTGCAGTGAACTATGGGATATAAGAAATCGCGTTTTTTTGTTCGTAAAGCATCATCTGTATACTTCCAAAGTTCTTTCTGAGGAGTACATATTTCCATCTGTTCTGCTTTTGCCCAGAATGGAATTTGAGGTTGGAGTTCGGTCATTCGAAGCAGCATCTGCTCCACACGATCCATAATAATCGTTCACTGAATCCTTTACATTTTATACTCGGCAGCATTGATTATCTGGGTATCTTTCAACTTGCCGAGGAAGGAACCGAGCATTCCGCCAACCATACCATCCTCACCATCTTCATCATCTGAATCCTGTCCGGACACCTTGATCATGGCAACATCCTCAGCGATCATATTGACGGCCTCTTCCTGCTCCTTTGAGCAGACAACCATTGCACAATCTGCGATATGCAGTTTGTCCATGATATCTTCTACATTCAGATCCTCAGAGAGAGTGACCTTGGCACAGTCTTCGACACGCACGCCTTTCGGATACTTCTCAAATATCGCAGTCCCGACCTTAACCAAGGGACGATCCGCGATAAGGCCTAGATCCGGATCAATGATTCTCAGCTCGTCATATACACTTTCAATTTCGTCAAAAGCGTCTTCCAACTCCTTGTTTACGCTGACTGTACCATCTGCGAACAGATATTCCAGAGAAGAGAGGGCTTCGGCGTCTTTGATGGAAACGTCACCTGTGACACAAAGCTTGGTTCCATACTTTTTGATGGTCTTCGGCTTTAGTTCCAAATCGCCGTCGATGAGCTTTGTTCCGTCAGGGACATTCACAATCTCGGCTTCTTCATTAAACAGAGAAACCAGCCTGCCGATCAGGCTTTCTGCAATCATGACCCTCTTTACGGTAAACTTCAGGCCCTTTGAAAGCAGTTTTTCTGCATCGATCCCTGAATCCAGGAGGAACAGGTTTCCGGAACAATAGTACAGAGTGTTCGCTGCTCTTGCGATAAACAGATCATTGATTTCCGTATCAGCCTTCAGGATGGTTGCTCCATCTGGATAGCATTCTGTTTTTCCACTTACCTGAATGTTCGGGAACTGACCCTCATAACTTTTCGGCATCAGAACCTTTCCGTTCACCATGATGCGGTAATAGCTCCTGACTGCTTCCTGACTGCCTTCAGCAATGACCAGCTTTCCATTAACCATCAGGAATACACCGGTTCCATCCGCATCCGGGCCGATCTCACCTTTACCGTTGATAGCCTGAACAGTAATATTATCACCGTCAGGAACCTCCAGAACATTCGCCACATTCATAGTCACGGGATATTTGTTCAGCAGTTCTTTGGAACGCTCGCCGACAATCAGAATCGCGGCATTAATGGTGATATTTTCATACCCGGCAAGGCTTTCTTCCGTTACAGCTCTAGCATCGCAGGTTGCGGCATTGATCATTTTGTTCTTCTTCATGAGATTCGTCCTCCGTTATTCTTTCAGTTTTTCTCTCAGGAGCTTTCTGGCCCTGCTTAGAGCAGCCCGGACTCCTGATGGTGACAGCCCGTATTCTTCTGCCAGCTCCTTTGAGGTATACCCGTCAAAGTACCGTTTGATAAAGAGTTGGGACAGGTCCGGTGGGAGTGAGGAGAGTATCATGGCTGTTTCGATTTCCGAGAACCCGCCGTCCGTTTCCTCCTCGACCGATATCTGGTTGTTCTGCTCGACTGCTCGCCTGCGACAAGCGTCATAAAACAGATTTCTTGTCACCTTATACAACCAAGCCCGTCGTTCCTTTTCTCCCAATTCTTCCAGAAGATCAAGATTGGAAAGTGCTTTCACGAAGGTCTCCTGCAGTAGAACTTCAGCATCACTGTTATTCCCGCATATCATACAGCAGTATCTAAGCAGTTCTGTCCGATACGCGGTATATAGTTCTGCGATCATAGCACCCTCCTTTCTTTCAGCTTTCACTCTTATAACGTTTGAGAACGGCAAAGTGTTTTCGGCATTTTGGAAAATTTTTTATATCATACATAAATAAGGCCAAACGCTACAATTCAATTATTAGCTTTCCTTTTGTTCAAATAATGTGAAAGATTCTACTCGTGAGTTTTGTCACAAGTTGCTATTGTCAGGTATATATCTGAAGCCTTCATAAATAATGATTTAACGTGAGCGTTTTTTGATTATTTGCAAAATCGCTCACGTTAACTTTGATGGCGCTCAGGACGATGGTCAAGATCCGGGATGAGGTCAAGGATTTCATGGAGATCCAGATCGTCGCTTTTCCCCAGGAAGGGATCCTTTCCTATCCCAATGGCAAGGAACTCCTTGCTGAAGCAGTGGCTCTCGGGGCTGATTGCGTAGGCGCTATTCCCCACTATGAGTTCACCAGGGAATACAGCGTGGAGTCGCTGAATTATGCGATGAAACTTGCCGCAGACAACGGAAAACTTGTCGATGTGCACTGTGACGAAATCGATGACGAAGCCTCAAGGGGTCTGGAGACCGTTGCAGCCAGAGCTTTGGAACTTGGTCTTTTCGACAAAGTTACGGCGAGCCACACAACGGCGATGCATTCCTACAACAATGCTTATGTGCTTCGTCTCATGCGTCTGCTGAAAATAAGCAAGATCAATTTCGTATCCAATCCCCTGGTCAACACCCATTTGCAAGGACGTGCGGATACCTATCCGAAGAGAAGAGGCCTGACCAGGGTCAAGGAACTGACTGCTGAAGGGATCAATGTCTCTTTCGGGCATGACGACATCTTTGACCCGTGGTATCCTTTGGGAAACGGAAATCTGAGGGATGTGGTCTTCATGGGACTTCACGTTGCTCAGATGATGGGCTATGAGGATATCATGAACGCCTACCGATTCGTCACCTACAACGCGGCAAAGACACTGCATATCTGCGATCACTACGGGATCGAAGCGGGAAAGCCTGCCAACCTTGTCATCTTTGACGCTTCCAATTATTATGATGTCCTCAATAACAATGCCACTGTCCTCGCCTCGTATCGAAACGGAATCAAGATTGCAGAAGCGAATCCTTCGGAGAAAAAGGTTCTGTTTTAAAAGACAACGGACTTGTTGCCGCCCAAAGAACGCACCCCCGAGATTCGGAGGTGCGTTCTGATCTTTAGTTACCGTTATCCTTCGTATTTTGTTTCGCAATAGATGCAGCGGTACACTCTTTTGGGGCGGTCCGTGAGCCGGAACACATGGGGAAGTTCCTGCTCCGTACTGGTGATGCACCTCGGGTTTTTGCAGCGCAGTACACCGGTCAGTTTTTCCGGCAGGTCGATCCTCATCTTTTCCACCCGCTCTTCATTCCGGATGATGTTGATGGTAACACCGGGGTCCACGTACCCGATCACATCGAAATTGACCGGGACATCCGCGTCGATCTTGATGATATCCTTCTTCCCTAGTTTGTTGCTGTGCACATTTTTGATGATAGCTACCGAGCAGTCCAGATCTTCTAGATGGAGGAGCTCATACAGCTTCATAGCCTTTCCCGCTGTGATATGGTCGATCACGATGCCGTTTGTGATGGAATCAATATTCATGACTTCGCCTCCTCAAGCAGTTTCAGGATCAGCGCCATACGGATGTATTTCCCGTAAAGCGCCTGTTTGAAGTAACATGCCCTGGGGTCATCGTCCACCGCCACACTGATCTCGTTGACGCGGGGCAGCGGGTGCAGGATGATCAGATCCTTCTTTGCGTTTTCCAGCTTCTTCGGCTCCAGGATATAACTGTCTTTCAGACGGAGATAATCTTCCTCATTGAAGAAACGCTCCCTCTGGATCCTGGTCATATACAGGACATCCAGCTCTCCCATGACACCTTCCAGGTCGGTCGTCTGGGTGTAGGGGATGTTTCTTTTCTGCAGTACGTCTCTCTTTACATAACTGGGAACCTTCAGCTCCTCCGGCGAGATCAAGACAAAGCGCACATTGGAATATCTTGAAAGAGCGCTGATAAGGGAGTGGACCGTTCTTCCGAATTTCAGGTCTCCGCACACTCCGATGGTCAGATTCTCGAATCCGCCCTTCTCACGATGGATCGTCAGAAGATCCGTCAGGGTCTGTGTCGGGTGATTGTGTCCTCCGTCCCCGGCATTGATCACGGGGATCGACGCGTTCAGGGAAGCTACATACGGAGCGCCTTCCTTCGGATGTCTCATGGCGATGATATCCGCGTATCCGCTCACGACCTTCGCCGTATCCGCTACGCTTTCTCCCTTCGCTGCGGAGCTGCTCGTCGCCTCGGAAAATCCCAGGACGCTCCCGCCAAGCTCCAGCATCGCCGCTTCGAAGCTCAGCCTCGTTCTTGTGGAAGGTTCATAGAACAGCGTTGCCAGTTTCTTTCTCTTGCAGGCTTCCGCGTATTTATCCGGATCCGCGATGATATCATCCGCGACCGCGATCAGCTCATCGATCTCTTCTACGGAAAGATCAAGGATATCGATCAGACTACGCATTTTTCTCCTCCTTTTTGATCCAGCTCTCATCGGAAGGGTTGTTCCGGAACGCGATCAGCCTCTGTACATCCTCTTTGGTGATATAGCCCTCTTCCGCCGCGACTTCCGCGATCACGTCAAAATTGGTCAGGGAAACGTTCCGCACTCCGGCCTCTTCCAGTCTTTTCAGGCCCTTTTGCATGCCATAGGTGAAAATACTTACGATCCCCAGCACTTCCGCGCCTGCCTCACGAAGGACATTGACCACCTCGATCACGCTCCCTCCCGTGGAGATCAGGTCCTCCACGACCACCACCTTCTGTCCGGGACGGAGCTCACCTTCGATCTGATTCTTTCTTCCGTGGTCCTTGGAGGATCCGCGCACGTACCCCATCGGCATGCCGAGCAGATGCCCCGTGATCGCCGCATGGGCGATGCCCGCTGTGGAAGTCCCCATGAGCACTTCCGCCTCCGGGTATTCTCTTTTGATCACCTCGGCCAGGCCGTTCTCCACATCGTTGCGGACCGGGACCGATGTGAGCGTGAGCCTGTTGTCACAGTATACAGGACTCTTGATCCCGCTCGCCCAGGTAAAAGGCTCATCCGGGCGGAAGAATACCGCCTTGATGGAAAGCAGGTCCTTTGCGATCTTTTTCTCCAGCATCTTTCTACTCCTTTATCCAACAAATTCCTGTACGCATCTTCTGTATGCCGCCACCGGATCCTCCGCTGCGGTGATCGGTCTGCCGACGACGATGTAATCCGAGCCGATCTCCTTCGCCTTCGCCGGCGTCGTCACCCTCTTCTGATCCCCCGCGTCTCCCCCCGCGAACCGGACTCCCGGTGTCACGGTAAGGAAACCCTCTCCGCAGACATCGTGCACCTTCGCAGACTCCAGGGGAGAGCAGACGACTCCGTCAAGACCGGCGTTCTTCGCGGTCAGGGCATAATGCATGACCACCTGGTCGATGGGCTTTTCGATCAGAAGATCCTTCTCCATGCTCTCCTGGTTGGTGCTCGTCAGCTGTGTCACGGCGATCAGAAGGGGACGGCTCCCGTCCTCCCTCGTCAGGCCTTCCAGGGCTGCCTCCATCATAGCGGTGGTTCCTGCGGCATGAAGATTCACCATGTCCACATCCAGGACGCTCAGGGAATGCATCGCCTTCTTCACGGTATTCGGGATGTCGTGAAGCTTCAGGTCGAGGAAGATCCTGTGCCCTCTCCTTTTGATCTCACGGACGATCTCCGGACCCTCCGCATAAAACAGTTCCATTCCGATCTTCACGTACGGCTTCTCCTCCTGAAACCTGTCCAGGAAACCCAGCACTGCCTCCTTGCTCGGAAAATCACATGCGACGATTACGTCCTTACCCACGATGAGAACCTCCTATGATTTCTTTGATATCCTTTACACCGATCCCCTCCAGAACCTCCGGAAGCCTCTCGATGATCTTTTTACATGCCATGGGATCGACCAGGTTGGCGGCTCCGACTTCCACCGCCGTGGCTCCTGCCAGCATCATCTCCACCACATCCTCCGCGGTGGTGATGCCTCCCATTCCGACCACGGGGATCTTCACCGCGGCCGATGTCTGATATACCATCCTCACCGCCACGGGAAGCACGGCAGGCCCGGACAGTCCTCCGGTGATATTCTTCAGGATCGGCCTTCCCGTGCGGATGTCGATCCGCATCCCCATGAGGGTGTTGATGAGGCTGATCCCGTCCGCTCCCGACGCTTCGCACGCTCTCGCAATCTCGGTGATGTCGGTCACATTGGGAGAAAGTTTCAGGATCAGCGGCTTTCCGGTCACCCGGCGGACCGCCTGTGTTACGGCTGCCGCCTGAGCGGGGTCGGTGCCGAAGCTCATCCCTCCGCCATGCACGTTCGGACAGCTGATGTTGATCTCATACCACCCGATCTGCTCTTCCTGCTCCAGTTTCTCCACTGTGTAAACATAATCCTCAACGGAGAAGCCGCTCACGTTCGCCATGACCGGTTTATGGAAATGCTCCCTGAGTTTCGGCATCTCCTCTGTCAGCACCTTCTCCACTCCGGGATTCTGAAGCCCCACGGCGTTGAGCATGCCGGCAGGGCATTCCGCGATCCTCGGTGTGGGATTTCCGAATCTTGTCTCTCTCGTCGTTCCCTTGAAAGAGAAGGTGCCGAGAATATCGATGTCATACCACCCGGCGAACTCATAACCGTATCCGAATGTCCCGGACGCCGGGATGACCGGATTGGACAGTTCGATCCCGCACAGTTCCACTCTCAGATCTGCCACGGCAGTTCCTCCTTTCTGAAAACAGGTCCTTCCCTGCACACGCGCTTCGCACCCGCATTGGTCATGATGCTGCATCCCATACAGGCGCCGAATCCGCATCCCATCCTCTCTTCCAGGCTGAACTGGCCGGATGATCTGCTCTGCGCGAACACCGCCTTCAGCATGGGCAAAGGACCGCAGGAATAAAAGTAGGAATAATCCAGATCCTTCATGGCATCGGTGACAAATCCCCGGATGCCCGATGACCCGTCCGCGGTAGTGACAAGGACCTCGCACCCGACCTCTCTGAACCTGTCCTCGTAGAAGATCTCTTCCTTCCGGTTAAATCCCAGGACGACCTGCACCTGCCTGCCTTCACCCAGCAGCTTCCTGGCGAGGAGAAACAGCGGCGGTACCCCCACCCCGCCCCCTAGGAGGAGCGGCCGGTCTCCGGAAACCGAGGTGTCATATCCGTTGCCCAGTCCCGTAAGGACGTCCAGTTCTCCGTCCCGCATCCCGGACAGGGACGATGTTCCCCCGCCCACGACCTTGTAGATCAGAGTCAGGACATCCCCTTCCAGATCGCACACCGATATGGGTCTGCGGAGGAAGTGACCGGGCACCGACAGCTCCACGAACTGTCCCGGCGCCGTGATCCCGGAAGTATCCCCTTTCAGTTTCATCTCCAGCACACTTTCGGTAAGAAACGTGTTGCCGATCACCTCGAATTTGCCCTGTTTCAATCCTCTCTCCTTCTCATGCTTCGATGGTCGAGATCCTCAGCGTGATCTCCTCAAGAACATCCAGAAGCACGCGCACCGTATCCAGTGAGGTAAACATGGTGCAGTCGTTCTCCGTAGCGCACAGACGGATCTCCGCGCCGTCTGCGATCTCGCCGATGGAACTGTACTCCCGGGTATTGATCACATAGTTGATATAGCCCATCCGGATCGCGTCCGGAATGTCATTCGGGTTCTCACTGATCCTTTTGCGTACCCTTGTTCGGATCCCGTGCTCCTTCAGGAACCTCGCCGTTCCGGTAGTGGCCTCGATGTTGAACCCGAGGTCGTAGAACCGGCGGATCAGGGGGAGCGCCTCCTCCTTGTCCTGATCGGCGATGGTGGCGAACACGGAGCCGTAATTCTTCATGCTGATGCCGGATGCCTGAAGCGCCTTGTACAGCGCTCTGTTGAGCTTGTCATCGTGCCCGATCGCTTCGCCTGTGGATTTCATCTCCGGTGAGAGATAGGCATCGAGCCCCTTCAGTTTGTTGAAAGAGAAGACCGGCACCTTGACGTAGTAGCGTTTTTTCTCCTCCGGATAGAGATCGAAGATCCCCTGCTCCTTGAGGCTGCGTCCGAGTATGGCCTCGGTGGCGATATCCGCCAGGGAGTATCCCGTCGCCTTGGAGAGGAACGGCACCGTCCGGGAGGAACGGGGATTCACTTCGATGATGTAGACGTTCTCATTTTTGTCGACGATGAACTGGATATTGTAGATCCCCACGATCCCCAGTCCCAGCCCCAGCTTTTTGGCGTACTGAAGGATGATGCCCTTCACCTTGTTCGATATGCTGAATGAGGGGTATACGCTGATGGAGTCGCCGGAATGGACGCCGGTTCGTTCCACCAGTTCCATGATGCCGGGCACGAACACGTCCCTGCCGTCGCAGATCGCGTCCACCTCGACCTCTTTTCCCTGGATGTATTTGTCAACGAGCACCGGTTTATCCTCATCGATGGCCGCCGCTGTTTTCAGATAGGTGCGCAGCTGCTCCTCATCTCCCACGATCTGCATCGCCCTGCCGCCAAGGACGTAGCTGGGACGGACGAGAACGGGATATCCCACCCTCTTCGCCACGCGCACGCCTTCCTCGATATCGGTGACTGCCTCGCCCTCCGGTCTCGGGATCTGAAGATCCTGAAGGATCCTTTCAAAGGAGTCCCGGTTCTCCGCTCTTTCGATGGCGTCGCAGTCCGTTCCGATGATCCGGACTCCCCTCTTCATGAGAGGCTCCGCCAGGTTGATGGCGGTCTGCCCGCCCAGGGAGGCGATGATCCCTTCCGGCTGCTCGTAATCCACCACGTTCATCACGTCTTCCGGAGTCAGCGGTTCAAAATAGAGCTTGTCCGCCGTCGTGTAGTCGGTGGATACCGTTTCCGGGTTGTTGTTGATGATGATCGCTTCATATCCCATCTTCCGGATCGTCTGCACGGCATGCACGGTGGAGTAGTCAAACTCCACGCCCTGCCCGATGCGGATCGGTCCCGCGCCGAGAACGATGATCTTCTTTTTGTCCGTCTTCAGCGAGGTGTTCTCCCCGGTATAGGAGGAGTAATGGTAGGCGATGTATTTCCCGGTATGGAGCGTATCCACCATGCGGAAAACAGGAGCGATGTGATGGCGTTTGCGCATGTCGCTCACTTCCAGTTCATCCAGATTCCAGAGCTTCGCGATATAGACATCGGAGAATCCCATCTCCTTGGCCGCCCGAAGGACCTTCCGGTCGTTCACGTTCGTCTTCAGCGTCTCTTCCATATCGATGATCTTCCGGATAGACTGCAGGAACAGTTCTGTGATCATGGTGATCTCATGCAGCTCCTTTACGGATGTTCCCCTTCTCAGCAGTTCCGCGACTGCGAAGATCCCGTCGGAGCGGAACTTCCCGAGGTATTCCTTCAGTTCCTTCGTGGAACAGGAGTCGAACTTTTTGTCATGGAGGTGATTGACCCCGGTCTCCAGGGAGCGCACCGATTTCAGGATGCATTCTTCCAGGTTCGAACCGATCCCCATCACCTCTCCGGTGGCCTTCATCTGCGTTCCCAGCTCGTTGGAAGTGGTCGGGAACTTGTCAAAGGGGAATCGGGGGAACTTCGCCACATAGTAATCCAGGCTCGGTTCCTTCGCCGCCGTCGCGCCCGCGACTTCGATCTCATCCAGCGTCATTCCCAGGGCGATCTTGGCGCTGACCCTGGCGATGGGATAGCCGCTCGCTTTGGAAGCGAGAGCGGAAGAACGGGAGACTCTCGGGTTGACCTCGATGAGGAAGTACTCGCTGGTCTCGGGATGCAGCGCAAACTGTACGTTGCACCCGCCCTCCACTTTCAGTTCCCGGATGATGCGGATCGCGCTGTCGTTGAGCATCTTCAGATCGTGATCGTTCAGGGAGAGGATCGGCGCCACAACGATGGAGTCTCCGGTGTGGACTCCCACCGGATCCACGTTCTCCATGCCGCAGATGGTGATGGTGTGGTCCTCGGAGTCCCGCATGACCTCGAACTCGATCTCCTTGTATCCTTTCACGCTTTTTTCGATGAGCACCTCATGGACCGGCGAAGCCTTGAACGCGTTGACGCCGATCTCCATGAGCTCTTCTTCGTTGTTGGCGAATCCGCCGCCTGTCCCGCCGAGGGTAAAGCCGGGTCTGAGGACGACCGGATATCCGATCTCCTCCGCTGCCTTTTTCGCTTCCTCCAGGTCGTAGGTGATCTGGGAGGGGATGACCGGCTCGCCCATGGCGAGGCACATCTCCTTGAACATCTGGCGGTCCTCCGCCTTTTCGATGCTCTCCCGGGGCGTTCCGAGCAGTTTCACTCCGCACTCCTGCAGGATCCCTTTCTTGTCCAGCTGGACAGCCAGGTTGAGGCCGGTCTGTCCGCCGATGCCCGGGACGATGGCGTCCGGGCGCTCATAACGGAGGATCTTCGCGATATATTCCAGCGTGAGAGGCTCCATATATACCTTGTCCGCAATCGAAGTGTCGGTCATGATGGTGGCGGGGTTGGAGTTGCAGAGGATCACCTGGTATCCCTCTTCCTTGAGCGCAAGGCACGCCTGCGTTCCGGCATAGTCGAATTCCGCTGCCTGACCGATAACGATCGGGCCGGAGCCGATGATCAGGACTTTCTTAATATCTGTACGCTTCGCCATTTGTATCTATTTCTCCTTTTTATAAACCACTTTTCCGCCGTGTACGGTGCACAGGCACCTTCCGTACACCTCTCTCCCCGCGAAGGGCGTCGCCCTTCCTTTGGACAGGAAGTCCTCCGGGTCGATCCTGTATCGTTCGCCGAGATCCCATACGCACAGGTCGCCCTCCAGGGGAATACCGAACCTTTTTCTCGGGCTGAACACCAGCAGGTCGATGAGTTTCTCCAGAGTCAGGACGCCTTTTCGCACCAGTTCGGTGTAGAGTATGGAGAACGCCGTTTCCAGTCCCACGATCCCGAACGCGCTGCCTTTCAGTCCCCGGGATTTCTCTTCAGCGCTGTGCGGCGCGTGATCCGTTGCGATCATATCAATGGTCCCGTCCAGAAGGCCTTCGATCAGAGCTTCCCTGTCCTGCGCGGACCGCAGGGGAGGATTCATCTTGAACCATCCGTCTTCCCGCAGGTCCCCTTCATCCAGGACGAGGTAGTGAGGCGCCGTCTCACAGGTGACATTCACTCCCCTGGCCTTTGCCTTCCGGATGAGGTCCACGCTCTCCTTTGAGGAGATGTGGCAGACATGGTACGCGGCCCCGGTCTCCTCCGCCAGCCGAAGGTCCCGTTCGATGGGACCCCACTCGCTCTCGGAGCAGATCCCCGCGTGTCCGTGGTCCCTCGCGTAGCTCCCGTCGTGGATGTATCCTCCGTGCAGCAGGGTCTCATCCTCGCAGTGCGCTGCGATGATCTTTCCCAGAGCTTTCGCCCTGCGCATCGCCTCCCGCATCATCTCTTCGGACTGGATCCCCTTTCCGTCATCCGAGAATGCGATCACGCCGTCCGCCATTCCGTCAAGATCAGCCAGTTCCTTCCCCTTTTCCCCGACGGTGACAGCTCCGTAGGGCAGCACCTTAATGCGCACATCTTCGCCGGAGATAAGTTCCAGCTCCTCGCGCAGATGTTCCGGACTGTCCGGGACCGGGTTCAGGTTCGGCATGGCGCAGACAGCGGTGTACCCGCCCCGCGCCGCGGCAGCAGACCCCGAGGCGATGGTCTCTTTATAAGAAAAACCCGGCTCTCTGAAGTGCACATGCACATCACAGAAACCGGGAAAAACAACGATATCATCGGAAACGGCATCCAACGGTCCGATCACGGAAAGAAGCGCTTCGTCCGCCCATTCCGCCGAGCCGTTCACCTTGAAAACTTTCCAATCCTTCTTCATCATACCCTCAAAAAAAGCCTGCCGAAAATCGGCAGGACAAAGAAGTCTTGTTCGTCTATCACATCTTGCCGATATCTCTGTATCGCTTTAAAGATCATTTATTTCGAGAATAGTACCACCCCGAAAACCCCCGTGTCAATATGGTTTTGGCCTTTCCGGAAGGATTATTTTCGCCGGACGGACTCTCCCTCCGCCCCCATCGGCCGCCTTTGACACACATCCTGTTCCGTCCATGACCAACGGCCCCGTTTGGCGGGACATTTCCTGTTCATCTCCGCTTTTCTTTTGGGCGGAGGAATGATACAGTACTTTCATAGGAAAGGATAGGAGTCCGCTATGCATATTCAGATCTATTCCATACAGACCGTAGAAGAAGCCCTGGCAGTCGCCGAAGCAGGGGCGGACCGGATCGGCATCCTGGTGACGGATCCGACCAACCCCAACCATTACCCCTGCGAGATCTCCCCGGAGGACGCCGCTCCCATATTTCAGGCGCTGAAAGGTGTGGCCACGTCGGTCCTCATCAGTGTGGCGGCTACCGAGGAAGCCGTTCTGCGGCAGACGGAACTTCTGCGTCCGGATGTCCTCCATCTGTGCGCAGGCGTCAAGGGAAATCCCGCGTTCCGGGAAAAGCTCCGTTCGCGCTGCCCGGATGTCGCGCTTATGGAGGCCGTCGGTGTGCAGGATCCGTCCGCAGTGGAGGAAGCCCTGCGGATCAGCAGATACGCGGACACCATCATCCTGGACAGTGTGGATCCCGGGATCGCGGGCATCGGCGCGGCAGGCGTCACCCACGACTGGTCCATAGACAGAACGATCATCGAAACGGTGGATGTTCCGGTGATCATGGCGGGCGGCCTCGGACCGCACAACGTCCGGGATGTGCTGCAATACCATCCGTGGGGAGTGGACTCCCTCACCAGGACAAGCGTCGTGGAAAACGGCAGGATCGTGAAGAAGGATATGGAAAAAGTCCGGGAGTTCTGCCGCATCATTAAGGAATACAAGGAGTGACCATGGACATCCTGTGCGTCGGGGATCTCAACGGAGATCTCATCGTTCCATACGGAAAAGCGCTGAAACAGAGCAAAGGGGAAGATCCGGTTCAGGTCTCCTTCCGCGTAGGGGGAACCGTGAGCAACACGGTCCAGTTCCTCGGCAGGCTCGGGGACCATCCCTATTTCGTGGGAGATCTCTGCGGAGATTCCATCGGAAGGTCCATACAGGAAGAGCTGAGAAAGCTCGGCGTCGATCTCTCCTACTCCAGGGAGGGAAGCAATGTGGCGATGCTGTGTGTCGCCGTGCTGGATGAGAGCGGGGATCGGCTGATCCTTCCGTGGCTTCCGCCAGGAAGCACCCTTCCCAGGCTGAACAGGGAGAGTTTCGCCCTCATCCCCAGAAAGGATTACTGGCTCTTCAGCAGCGGGATGATGATGACCGGTGAAGAGGAGACCATGAAAAGCGTCAGCGATTTCTTCCGGGAGATGAAGGAGACCACCGGATCCGTGACGATCTTTGACCTGAATCTCCGCATCGAGAGCTACGGTCTCAATCCCCTCCGGCGCCATTACTACGAGGAGATGATCGCTCTCAGCGATGTCATCATCGGGAATTACGAGGGGGAACTGCGGTTCTTCACCTCCAGCGATGACATGGAAGAGGGATGCAGGACCCTCGGGCAGGACAGGATCGTGATCTGCCACAACGGAGCGAAGGATGTGCTGGTAGTCGACCACGGCGAGGTCTTCCGCGTTCCCGTGATCCCGGTCGAGACACGGCATACGATCGGCGCCGGCGATGTTTTCAACGCCGGCATCCTCCACGGCCTCAGCCATGGGATGGATTGCCGCGGTGCTGTGGAAGAGGGGGTCATCCAGGCCAGGAACTATCTCACCGATGAATAGAAACTGAAAAGGCGTCTGACTCACGGAAGATGTGAGCAGGCGCCTCTATGCGTTTCACGGAAGTTCTTTTCCGCACCAGGGACAGCTGTTTCCCCTTCCCCGGTTGTCCAGATAGCGGTGGCAATATGGGCATCTCAGGAAGAAGAAGCGGAACGGAAGAAAAGAGATCAGCACGATCAGTCCGACCCACTGAAGCAATGCGGGTCCTCTCGTCGCCCCAAGGTCGATCAGGATCAGCCCGAGGAGGATCAGGGCTCCGCACACGATATTGACTGTTTTTCTGGAAAGATATGTTTTCATGAGTCTCTCCTCATATTTTTGTCCCATTATACCGCCTTTGGCTGAAAAAATCTTCCGCATGAAACGATCCGCATTTCTTCCGGGTCCCTTGTTCGTATATAATAATGAGGATATACATATGTTTTCCACCAGTTACCGGAGGTGACCATGAGTTCCAGTTATAAACTGACCCTCGATACGTCCGAGGTCAGCAGGTGTCTTTTATGCAAGGATCCGGAATGCGAGAAAGCCTGTCCGCAGCACGGACCTGTAGGCGATATCCTGCGCTCCCTGTATTTCGAGAACTATAGCGGTGCTGCCGGAAAAGCGGAGAGACTGGACTGTTCCCGCTGTGACGCTCCCTGCGAGAAGGCATGCATCGTCGGGAAGAAAAAACTTCCCGTGGAGGTGTGCGACATCATCCGCGCCTTAAAGGAAGATCAGAAGGCCCTTCCCGCCCACGTTATCGAGGATGTGGATCTATCCACCGATATCTGCGGGGTAAAACTGGAGAACCCCTTCCTTCTCTCCTCCTCTGTCGTCGCGAGCACCTACGATATGTGCAAAAGAGCCTTCGAGGCAGGATGGGCAGGAGCGGCTTTCAAGACGATCTGCAGTTTTCCGCAGCATGAGGCCTCCCCGAGGTTTTCCGCCATCCGCAGCCATTCCAACTCCTTCGCCGGATTCAAGAACATCGAACAGCTCTCGGACCACAGCGTGGAGGAGAACATGGAGATCTTCCGCAGGCTGAGGAAGGAATTCCCCACCAAGGTGATCGTCGCTTCCATCATGGGACAGAATGAGGAGGAGTGGACATCCCTCGCTGCACGGTGCGAAGCTGCCGGCGCATCGGTGATCGAATGCAACTTCTCCTGCCCCAACATGGAGGATTCCGGACTCGGCGTCACGATCGGGCAGTCCGAGGAACTCATTGAGCGCTTTACGAGAGCCACCAAGAAGGGGACGTCCCTCCCCGTGCTGGCGAAACTGACCCCCAACGTGGCCGACATGGTCCCGATGGCCCTGGCCGCGAAGCGCGGCGGAGCGGACGGGATCGCCGCGATCAACACCATCAACTCCATCACCGGCGTAGACATCGATACCCTGGTGGCGGAGCCTGCCGTCCACGGGCGCTCCATCATCGGCGGATATTCCGGTCCCGCAGTGAAGCCCATCGCGCTGCGCTTCATCGCGGATCTCGCCTGCTGCGAAGAGCTGAACGGGCTCCATATCAGCGGCATGGGAGGCATCGAGACATGGAGGGACGCGCTGGAGTTCATTCTTCTCGGCGCCGGAAGCCTTCAGATCACCACGGCGGTCATGCAGTACGGGTACCGCATCATTGACGACCTCACCGAAGGTCTGGCCGAATATCTGAAATGCAAGGGGATCCCTTCCCTCAGCACCATAATCGAGAATGCCGCCCCGAGCGTCGTGGATCACCAGAGCATCGAGCGGGACACCATCGTATTCCCGGTGTTCGACAGGGACACCTGTATCGGGTGCGGCAGATGTGTCATCTCCTGCTTCGACGGCGGCCATCAGGCGCTGGAATGGGATCCCGACGAAAGAAGGCCGAAACTGATCGGCAGCAAATGCGTGGGATGCCATCTCTGCAAGCTGGTGTGCCCTTCCGGAGCGATCTCTCCCGCCCCGAAAGCGATCAGGAGAAACTGAACATTGTCCGTTCATCCACACAACTTCGTACAAGCCGGAGCGGAAGCTCCGGCTCTTTCTCTGTACCTTTCTCCTATATTGGGTTAAAATGATACAAGAGCGAAATCGCATTCCAAAATCTTTTTTCGGAGGTATTTGCATGGAAACCAGACCTTTTGTCCCTTGGGACCTGATGGGAAACTTCATGGTCGATGTGTTCAAGGCCTACGGGGTGCCGGAGGATGACGCGAAGATCTGCGCGGATGTCCTTCTCGAATCCGACCGCAGGGGGATCGAAAGCCACGGTTGCAACCGCTTCAAACCGATCTATATCGACCGCATCGTAAAAGGGACCTTGCTCCCTGTTACCAATCTTGAGATCGTCAAGGAGACTCCCACGACCGTTGTCATGGATGCCCATGACGGTATGGGAATGGTTGCCTCCCATGCCATGATGGAAAAGCTGATCGCGAAAGCGAAAGAAAACGGTATGGCCGGCGGAGCGATCCGCAACTCCACCCACTACGGGATCGCCGGATACTGGAGCGATATGGCAGCAAAAGCCGGACTCATCGGCATCACGGGCACCAACGCACGTCCCTCCATCGCGCCGACCTTCGGTGTGGAGAACATGCTCGGCACCAACCCGCTCACCATTTCCCTCCCCACAGACGAGGAATTCCCGTTCTGCATCGACTGCGCGACTTCCATCGTGCAGAGAGGAAAGATCGAGTTCTACGCCCGCTCCGGCAAGGAGACCCCTGCCGGAATGGTAGTCACCCATGACGGAACCACCGTCACCGACTCCCAGGCGATCCTGAAGATGCTGACAGAAGGGACCGCTGCCCTTGCTCCCCTCGGCGGAGGCCCGGGAGACGAGATGGCAGGATACAAAGGCTACGGATACGCCACCGTCGTCGAGATCCTCTCCTCCGCGCTGGCGGGAGGCGAATTCATGAAGGCGCTCACCGGAGTGAGCCCGGAAGGAAAGCCGCAGATGTATCACCTCGGCCACTTCTTCTTCGTTGTGGATCCGGAAGCGTTCATGGGACTGGAGACGTTCCAAAAGACAGCCGGAGATATCTGCAGGGCTCTCAGAAACAGCCTGAAGGCTCCCGGTTATGACCGGATCTATACCGCCGGTGAAAAGGAGCATCTGGTGTGGCTGGAGCGCAAGGACAAGGGCGTTCCGGTCGGTGAAGCCGTACAGAAGGAACTCGTCGCGCTGCGCGACAAACTCGGCCTTCCCTACACCTTCCCCTTTGAATAACATATACAGAGGTGCAAACTATGGATGTAATGCAGGAATCCCTGAAACTGCATGAGCAGTGGAAAGGAAAGATCGAAGTCGTGTCCACCGTTCCGGTAGACACCAAAGAAGCCCTCACCCTCGCGTACACACCCGGCGTTGCGCAGCCCTGCCTTGAGATCCAGAAGGATGTCTCAAAGAGCTATGATCTGACCAGACGCCACAATCTGTGCGCCGTAATCACCGACGGCACCGCGGTCCTCGGGCTCGGCGATATCGGCCCTGAGGCGGGCATGCCCGTCATGGAGGGCAAGTGCGTTCTCTTCAAATCCTTCGGAGACGTGGACGCCTTCCCGCTCTGTATCAAATCCAAAGATGTGGACGAGATCGTCAACACGGTCTATCTCATCTCCGGTTCTTTCGGCGGGATCAATCTGGAGGACATCTCCTCCCCCCGCTGCTTTGAGATCGAGCGGAAACTGAAGGAAAAATGCGACATCCCGATCTTCCACGATGACCAGCACGGCACGGCCATCATTACCCTGGCCGGACTCACCAACGCGCTGAAGGTCGTCGGCAAGAAAAAGGAGGATGTCCGCATCGTCACCTCCGGAGCCGGCGCAGCCGCCATCTCCATCGTGAAACTGCTTCTGTCCGCAGGGTTCAGGAACATCATCATGACCGACCGCAAGGGAGCCATTTATGAGGGAAGAGAAGGCCTCAACTGGATCAAGGAAGAGATGTCCCACGTGACCAACCTTGAGAAGAAGGCCGGCACCCTGGCTGATGTGATAAAAGGCGCTGACGTGTTCATCGGCGTCTCCGCCCCCGGGACCCTCACCACCGAGATGGTGCGCACCATGAACAAGGATGCCATCGTATTCGCCTGCGCCAATCCCACCCCGGAGATCTCGCCCGAGGACGCGAAGGCCGGCGGAGCGAGGGTCATCGCCACCGGAAGGAGCGACTACCCCAACCAGGTGAACAACGTCCTGGCTTTCCCAGGTGTGTTCCGCGGCACCTTCGATTCCCGCGCCAGCGACATCAACGAGGAGATGAAAATGGCTGCCGCACAGGCGCTATCCTCCCTTGTCTCGGATGAGGAACTGAACGAGGAATACATCCTCCCCAGGGCTTTTGACCCGAGAGTGGGCAAGACGGTCGCCGCGGCTGTGGCACAGGCTGCAAGGGACACCGGCGTCGCCCGCATCTGAACATCATTGTTTCAACACGGTCCTCCGGCAGCGATGCCCGGGGACCGTGTCTTCTTCTCTCCCCACTTGACGCCGGAGCTTCCATCGTTAATAATTGACCGTGTACGAACGGGAGAAATATATGGATATCAGAGATTACAGCGGGCAGGAACTGCTCGAACGCCTGGACTCCGGAAAGCTGTCCGTCCTGGACGCCATCGGAGCGCACGACCTGAAAAAGGAAATGATACACGTCGGAAGACTTTGCTCTTTCGTCGTCCGTCTGGTGTGTCTCAACAATGATGACTCCACGCTCCGGAAAAAGGCTGCCGGAGTCATCCGCTTCGCGGCTCCCGCCAAACTGCTGGGAAAACTTCCCGTATGCGGGGACACCATCGTACTGGGGTTCAACCATCCCTCTCTCGGCGAGGTGTGCCGTCTTCTCTATCTCGGCTTCCTGCGCTACCCGGACAGAAAATTCCTCTTCCCGGTCAACCTGCCCTGGTATGAGTCCATGGTGCCGGTGATCCCGAAGCTGGAGCGTCTCGGCATCCGCATCTCCCCCATGATCACCCCTGCGACCGAGGCGAAGCTGAACCGCAGATTTGAGGGAGACGAGAAAAAACTCAAGGACGTCCAGTATCTCAAGATGCTCTTCGACAGGAAATACATCCGCGGGATCAAGGCCATTTCGGAACAGAACGGGGTGATCTTTGTCGCTCCCTCCGCCACCAGACAGAAGGAGATCATCGGAGATCCCGTTCACCCGTCCATGACCGCCCTTGCCCACCTGGTCCACAAGGGTGACCGGAAGGCTCTCTTCGTGCCTGTCGCGGTATTCGCGCCGAAGCACGGAAACCGGGAACTCAATCTGTTCCGCTCCTACTATATCGAGCCCTGCGAACCCTTCCATACGGAAGAGGTAAAGGAACTGATCTCGGAAAAAGACCGGGCCTTCGACTACGCGTTCCTTCGAAGGATCGAGGCCGTATACAAAAAGCGGGCAAAAAAACTCCATCTGAACGACTGAAGCGGCACCGTCAGGCGCCGCTTTTCTCTTTCGTCTCTTCTATATATTCTTCTAGGAACATCTCCAGGAACCGGTGTCTCCGCTCCGCTTCCCGCTTTCCCGCCTCCGTGTTCATCTCATCTTTCAGGAGCAGCAGTTTGTCATAGAAATGCTGTATGGAATCATCCAGATCCCTGCCGTGCGCTCCTCCGAAAGCGAAGGTCCTGGCGATCCCCACGGCGCCGATGGCATCCAGTCTGTCCGCGTCCTGCACGATCCTTCCCTCCGCTGTCTCCGGCCGCTTGCCCCGGTTCCTGCTGAAAGAGACCATATTTACCGTGCGGCATATCTCTTCCGTCTGCCGGGGAGAGACTCCGTTCTCCCCGAGAAACTTTCTCGCGATGGCGTTGTTCTCCGTGGAGAACAGCTTGTGGTCGTCCGCGTCATGCAGCAGAGCGGACAGAGCCACCACCAAACGGTCGCACTCCTCCTGCTCCGCGATCGCCATGGCGTTGCGAAACACGCGCATGGTGTGCTCGGCGTCATGGCCTCCCGCGTCCCCTCTGAACAGGTCCGCAACGTAGTCCATCGCCTTTTGTATCAGTTTCTCCCCGTCCATCCTCTTCCTTCTCTTTCTGCGGTATGTGGTATCATTATGGTATCACACAGAACCCGCGGATTGGAGGAAAAAATGGGACCTGAATGGTTAAAGGACGCTGTCTTCTATGAGATCTATCCCCAGTCTTTCTATGACACCAACGGGGACGGGATCGGTGATTTTGAGGGAATCATACAGAAACTGGACTACATCCGGGATCTCGGGTGCAACGCGCTATGGATCAACCCCTGCTTCGATTCCCCCTTCATGGATGCCGGGTATGATGTCCGGGATTACAAAAAGGTCGCTCCGAGATACGGAACCAACGAGGACCTGATCCGGCTGTTCCGCCTGGCGCACGACGCGGGGATCCGTGTCCTTCTGGATCTGGTTCCCGGTCACACCTCCGACGAACACCCCTGGTTCCTGGAGTCCTGCAAGGCGGAGCCGAATGCGTACTCCGGCAGATATGTCTGGACAGGGCACGCGTTCGAAGGCATCGCCGGCCACCCGTACATCTCCGGGATGAAGGAGCGTGCAGGTTCCTACATGCTCAATTTCTTCGCGTCCCAGCCCGCCCTGAACTACGGATGGCTGGACCGGACGGAACCCTGGATGTCCGCCGTCGATTCTCCGGAAGCGGTCGCGACCCGGGAAGCGATGAAGGATATCATGCGCTTCTGGCTGGACCGGGGATGTGACGGCTTCCGCGTGGATATGGCCGACTCCCTCGTCAAGAACGACGACCCGGAAAAGCACGCCACCGCCGCGATCTGGAGGGACGTGCGCGGGATGCTGGACAGGGAATACCCCCATGCCGCTCTCGTCAGCGAATGGTCGAATCCCGGTCAGGCGATCTGTCTCGGCGGATTCCACATGGACTTTTATCTGGATCACCACTACAACGGTTACAACACCCTGCTGCGGGACTACGAGACTCCGGGAGGTGACCGCAGCTATTTCAAAAAGGACTCCGGAGGAGAGATCTCCCGGTTCCTTGACGACTATCTTCCCAAATATGAGGCCTCCAGGGAAAAGGGGTACATCTCCATGTTCACCTGCAATCACGATACCCCCAGACCCGCACGGACCCTTACACCCGATGAACTGAAGCTGGCCTACGCCTTTATCCTCACCATGCCCGGCGTCCCCTTCGTCTATTACGGGGATGAGATCGGGATGCGCTTCCTGGACGTGAAGACGAAAGAGGGAGGCTATCAGAGGACCGGAAGCCGCACGCCCATGCAGTGGGACGGCTCTGCCAACCACGGTTTCTCCTCCGCCGGAGCGGACAGGATCTATCTTCCCACCGATCTATCACCGGACGCTCCCACCGTGGAAGATCAGATGTCGGAGCAGAGCTCCCTGCTGAACGAGACAAGGCGCCTGATCGGGCTTCGCCACCGGTATCCGGACCTTCAGGCCGACGGATCCTTCCGCGTCCTGTACGCAGGGGGCGCCGATGAGCCCTTCTTCTACGAAAGGGGATCCCTCATCCTGGCGGTCAATCCCTCCTCCCGTCCTTTCACCCTGGATCACGAAGCGCTGTCCGGAAGATCCTGCGTGTACCGGATCGGAGAGTGCCGCCTTGAAGGCTCGTCCGTCTTTATCGGCGGTCAGTCCTTCGCTGTTATACAATGATCTTTCCCCGCAAAAGGGTGGAGACGCTGCTCGCTTCTCCACCCTTCGTTTTTTTGTATTCTTATCGCTCTTCGAAGACTCTCTCCCGGAAGTTCTCCATCTCCTCCATCGTCTTGAAGCAGGCGAGGAACATATAATCTCCCATGTCCGTGGCAAGAGCGGCGTCCACGCGTCCCTCCTCCACGATATGCTCTCCGTAGATCCTCAGGACATCTTCCCGGCTGAGAACGTAGTTCCTTGCGTCCCGTCTGCCGGTGAACACGCAGAACTGCTTTGCCGACTTGCCCTTCTCCGTCTGATCGAAGGCGATCATATCCGCCCAAATCTTGTAGACGTCCGTCCCGTTGGCGTAATTCATCATGGACGGGGAGATCCCGCCGCTGGGTCTCATGTTGACCTCCAGGGCAACGATGTCCCCCTTCTTTCCGATATGCTGATCCTCATCCAGACGGAAGAACTCGAAATGGACGAAACGGCTGTGCACCCCGAATGCTTTCAGAGCTGCCCTGCCCTTTGTCCGCAGATCTTCGGGAAGTTCATCCCGGAGGTAGAAACAGCAGTTCCCGCCTTCGTTCACCACATCCATGAGATTGACGACCGTCACGTTGCCGGTCTCAAACAGGGGAACGCCCGCGCTGTTGACGATGGCGTCGTAGGAGTTGACCGTGGCAGTGATGTACTCCTCCATGATATAGAGGGTATCGTCCTTGATCCCGAAGAAGTTCTCCAGCTCACTGTCGTTCTTCAGCCGGTAGGTCCTCGTTGCTCCTACGCCGTTGTCCGGCTTCACGATGACCGGATAGCCGACTTCCTGAATAAAGGCCTTGCAGGACTCGATATCGTCCACCATATGAAACCTCGCCACCGGGATCCCGGCGAGACGGTATCTCTCTTTCATCTTGGACTTGAATTTCACACAGGGCATATCTTCAGGCTGAAAACCGGAACGGATGTTGAAATCCTTCCTCAGGTTGGCATCCCTCTCCAGCCAGTACTCGTTGTTGGACTCCAGCCAGTCGATCCTTCCGTATTTATGGATGTAGAACGCCACCGCGCGGTAGACTTCATCATAATTCTCAAGGGAAGAGACCTTGTAGTACTCGTTGAGGGACTCCTTCAGCTCCCATGTGAGATCATCATAGGGGCAGTCCCCGATACCCAGCACGTTCAGGCCGTTCTCTTTCAGGCGTCTGCAGAAATTCCAGTAGTTGTCCGGAAAATTCGGTGAAATAAATACAAAATTCTTCATAGTTTTCCTCTGATCCTCGCTGCGTGTATCCTCAGGTCATTCCAGACCGAAAAATAACGTTTCAAGAAAAAATGGTATCGATCTCTCCCAGGACGCCTCCGAATGGAATCCGTCGGGGACGACCCTGCTGTCCACCAGAACGCCCTTGCGCATGAGCTGCGCGGTGGCGTCCGCGTACACTTTTTTCGCCCGTTCGCTGCTCATCTCCTGGGATCCGTTGTCCATATACAGGACGGTCCTTCCAATCTCGGCGCTATCGATCATCTCCCGGACCTTCCGGGGAGAGAAACCGAACGAGGGCGAAAGGGCGGCTCCGCGCGAGAAAACACCGTTGTATTCCATAAGGGCGTAGACGGTCATCAGTCCTCCCATGGAGCTTCCGGAGATAAAGGTGTGTTCCCGGTCAGGCAGCGTGGGGTAATGGCTGTCGATGAAAGGCTTGAACTCGTTCACGAAGTAGTCCATGGTGACCTTTCCCCTGCCGGTGATCGATCCCCAGTACCGGTCATCAAAATCAAAGGGTGAGTACTCGGAGAGCCTCCCTCCGCAGGGATCCTTCTCACTGTGATGATTGCACTCGATGGCGGCTACGATGAGCGGGACCTCATATTCCTCAAAATAGTCCAGGATCCCCCAGCATTTTCCGTAGGAGGCGTCAGCGTCATAAAACAGGTTCTGTCCGTCAAACATGTAAAGGACCGGGAACCTCCTGTCGGGATCGTATTCAGACTCCTTCGGAAGATAGACGTACGCGCGCCGTTCCTCCTCACCGGTCAGCTCCGGGATCGTGATAGTCCATTCATTGTACATACGGACGTAAATACCCTCTTTCACAGTTTAAAGTGTATAATCGATACTAGAAAACAGTACAACAATCCTATTTCTTCTGCAAGACTTTTTTGCCGTAAGGAGACAGATGGATCCCAAAAAGGAACTGAGAAAACAAGGCCTGGAAGCCAGGCGCAGTCTTGACCCGGCCCTCCGCCGGGCATATTCCGCTGCCATTTCGGAGAAACTGATCCGCTCGCCGTACTTCCTGCGCGCATCCACCATAATGCTGTACCGGGCCATGCCGGACGAAGCGGATCTGTCCGCTGTCGCGGAAGCAGCGGTATCCTCCGGAAAAAAGGTGTGCTATCCGAAGGTGAAAGACCGTGACAGCATGGAGGCGCTGTGCCCTCTACCGGGCAGCGGTACCGTCGCCGGCCCGTTCGGTATCCCGGAACCGGACCCCGCGGCCTCCGAACCTGTCCCTCCCGGGGAGATCGGCCTTGTCATCTGCCCCTGCACCGTCTTTGACGACGCGTGCGGCAGGATCGGTATGGGAGGAGGCTACTACGACCGGTTCCTGCCCCTCTGCCGGAACGCGGCCGTCGTCGCTGCCGCATTCGATTGCCAGAAAGCCCCTGCGGTTCCCTGCTGCGGCACCGACATCCGGATGGACGCCGTTTTCACCGAGACCGCGGTATATCCCTCCGGCGCCGTGTAAACAATCTGTGAACGCTCTTGACAGGAGATAGCAATCTGATATCATTATGATATCAGATAAGATTTCCTGAAAGGAGTTTACATACTATGAATCAGAACGCAAATCTCACCTATACCGAGCATGAGATCCATCCGGTAAACGGCTGGCTGAATCTCATTCTCGCAGTGGGCGGCTACGCGCTTTCCATGCTCCTGTTCGCCGCATCCTTCGCGATCGGATACGGCACGGTGGCGAACATCCTCCGGGTCCTGTGCGTGCTCTATTTCTGTTTCGGATGGTTCTTCTTCCTCGGTCTGAAGACGGTCCGTCCAAACGAGGCGCTGGTCCTGACCCTCTTCGGAAAGTACTACGGCACCATCAAGAAGGAAGGCTTCTACCGCGTGAATCCCTTCTGCACCGCCGTGTATCCCGGAAAAAACCTCAGCTCGGTGACCACCGAGACCGTGAACGCAGGTTCAGCGACCGGGACACAGGTCACTTCCTCATCCACGACTTTCAGAAAGACCGTTTCACTGAAAGCCCAGGTCCTGGACAACAACAAGCAGAAGATCAACGACGAGCGGGGCAACCCCATCGAAGTCGGTATCGTGGTGACATGGCAGGTGATCGACACCGCGAAAGCGGTATTCAACGTGGACAACTATCCTCAGTTTGTTGAAGTCCAGGCGGACTCCGCCCTGCGCGATGTCGTCCGCTGCTATCCGTATGACGATTACGAGGACCACACCATCTCCCTGCGCGGCGAGAGCGGCGAGATCTCCCAGCGCATCGAGGAAGAGCTCCAGCAGCGCGTGGAACTCGCCGGGATCCGCATCCTAGATGCCAGGATCACCCACCTCGCCTACGCCCCTGAGATCGCAGGCGCGATGCTTCAAAGACAGCAGGCAGAAGCTGTCATCGAAGCCCGTCAGAAGATCGTGGACGGTGCGGTAGGAATGGTCGAGATGGCTCTCAAGAAGCTGTCAGACAATCAGGTGGTGGAACTCGATGACGAGAGGAAAGCGCAGATGGTGAGCAACCTCCTGGTCGTGCTATGCGGCAATAAGGATGCCCAGCCCATCGTGAACAGCGGTTCCATCTACTGATAAGAGCGGAGGAAGGTATGGAGAAAGAGAAAGAAAAGAAACAGGTGCCACTCCGGCTCTCCTCCTCCCTCTATGCCGAGATCGCTTCCTGGGCGGAGGATGACTTCCGTTCCATCAACGGACAGATCGAGTTCCTCCTGACCCAGTGCGTGAGGGAAAGAAAAAAGAAGAAAAGCCAAAGCGGCGGTCAATAAAACATATTAAAAGGGGCTGTGACAAAACTGTATGACCAGTTCTGTCCAGCCCCTTTAACATGTTCGTTTATAACTTCGGGCATAGTGAACTGTTATGAAGTGACCCATGTCAAGAAATAACAATTCGTCGACATTTAGATCACCTGCGATATTCAATTGTTCTTGACATGTGTCGGAGACCAGAAACTACAGATTCTCGGCATTGGCCACTCTGTTATACGTGGATTGGTTACCAACAGGCTAATGGTTCGCCGGGAGCTCGTATTATCTACTCTCGTGAATCACACATGCAATGTGTGTCAACATAGTTCACCCATAGATAGCTGAACCTTATATCATTATCCTGGTCTCTAACAGATACCAAGAACAATTGGAAGTGTCATGCGCAAAGCAAAGGTCTTATATTTATCAGTCCGCAACAGTTATGCAATGTTTCCAGTCATGATTCCCCAAATGCAGCAAGCTAGCTGTCTTGCTACAGCGGTATTAGCAACATTACTGTTTTTTCCTTTTGCGCACAACCGGGTATACTTTCTTGCCATGAACAGATTCTCCCGGTCACAATAATCGATAATATCCTGCTGTTGGCCAGACTGCTTGGCTCTTATTGCTTTTGACTTTTGATATATTAAGCCCTTGGCGTGGCATTGGGAGGCCTCAATTAATAGCCTTCGCAAGTGCACGTTGCCTTGTTTCGTGATTGAAGTTCGGTTTACATTTCCTCCACTGGAATACTCTCCCGGAACCAATCCAAGAAAGGCTGCAAACTTTTCGGCTTTTGAGAATCTGCGGAAATCACCAATCTCGACAATCACCGCAAGAGCTGTAACTGTTTGGATCCCTTTGAGGCATTTGAGTTGGCCTACCTTTTCCACATACTTTTCCCCGTGAGCAATCTCTTCTATTTCACGCTCATACCGTTCCAGATCCTCTTCCGTCAGAAACAATTGGCGCAGATATTCTTGAAGAGCTCTGTTTGAGTTCTTTTCTCCCAGATCTAACTTCTTTAACCAGTCTTTGTGCTTATTGGTCCAGTTTGTTCCATCGTCGAATCGTTTGCCATGCCTAAGACACAATGCCAGTATCTGCTGTTTAAGTGATTTGTAGCGGGCTTTGGTGTCATCACGCATGCGGATGAAATCTTTTACCCCATTATCCTCATCATCTACCACATAGACTTTGCTGTAAGTCCCATAGGCCAGATTCTTTGCAATCATACAGGCGTCTCTTCGATCTGTCTTCGTTCTGTTTCCCTGTACTGCCATCGTGGTCGGTGCCATGATGATACAATCTAATGATACTTTTGTTTCTGCCTGCAGCAAATCATGATATAGAGAGTATCCCAGACAACCTGCCTCATATCCGCAAACAAAATGGATCTCTTCCTCTTTACGGTTTTTTTGGATATTTTCCAGATATTTGATCACTGATTTCCAGTTCGCGTCTCTTACCTGATTTTGGGCATATATGCCTTTGCTTTCCTCGTAGCACGCGAATGTGAAATTCTCGACATGGACATCCATGCCAACATAGACTATACTCTGCATTAGTGACTCCCTTCATTGTATGCGGTAATCCCAACATACGTTATTGTGATGTAACTAGTATGCAGGTAAATCCACGTTGCTACAAGAACGGGGGTCACTTCATATTATCTACTCATGACTGGAAGTCACGAGCTTCCTGTATCTCAGGCAAAAATCGTGTCGATAATAG
>CAZRGP010000018.1:0-44390 GCA_964599695.1 uncultured Faecalibacterium sp. | reverse complement strand
AGTCTTTTCATTTTTTAACCCCCATTGTGTCCAAACAATGGGGGTCAGTACAGTTCACTAGTGGTTTTGACTTTTCAGTGATCAGTCGATCAGTTCGGACAGGATCGAGTTGGAAAGCAAAAATCCGTCCCGGGTCAGCCGGATGATATCTCCGCTGAGTTTCATCAGACCGTGTTTCTCACATTCCTCCATGAACTTTTCCTGGTCCGGAGTGAAGAAATGCTCAAAACAGCGGGCAAGTACATTCCGTGAGATCCCGGTGTCTTTCCGAAGTCCCATGATGATGTACTCCTCCGCGTCTACGATCCCTTCGGGACGAAAGGCGGAGAGAGGATCATGAATGGGTCCTTCTTCAAAAGTGGCAAAGAATGATTTCAGATCGCCGGGGAAGGAGTATCTTCTTGCGCCGTCGCTCATATGAGCGGATGGACCGAGTCCCAGCCACTGGCCACATTCCCAGTATTTCAGATTGTGCCGGCTCTCAAACCCGGACTTCGCGAAATTGCTGATCTCATACTGGGGATATCCTGCCCGGTCCATCTCCTCGCAGAACGTCCGGTAGCAATCCGCCTGAACGTCGTCCGACGGGATGCCGTCTACGCCCCTGGAGAAGGGAGTGCCTTCCGCGATCTTGAGGAGGTAGGCTGAGATGTGCTGCACGCCGAGAGAGGCCGCCGTGTCCGCGTCTCTTCTTGTCGTTTCCGCAGTGGCATACGGGATCCCGAGCATGATGTCCACGCTGACATTGTCAAATCCAGCGTCCATAGCGTCGCGGACGGTCTGTTTCGCTTCCTCCGCGGTGTGGAGACGTCCGAGGTGGTCAAGGAGCTCCTGTTCGAAACTCTGGCAGCCCAGGGAGAGGCGGTTGATCCCGGCTTTTCGGAATTCTTTCAGATCCTCCTTTGTCACGGAAGCAGGATTGCATTCCATGGAGATCTCAGCGTCACCGGAGATCCGGTCATGCTGATGCAGGAGATCGATGATATCGGACATCTCGGAGGGCTTCAGGAGGGAAGGAGTCCCTCCTCCGAAGTAGACCGTGTCCGCTTCGACAGGTTCAAAGGACCGGATCTCGTTTTTCAGCGCCTTAAGAAAGCGCGTCCGCAGGTCATCCTTTGATGCGACCGAATAGAAGTCGCAGTAGGGACATTTCCGGACACAGAACGGTATATGGATATAGATCCCGTACATCGTTTATCCTTTCTTTCTGATGCGCAGCGTTCTCAGGTACTGTTTCTGTTCATCCGTGATGCGGTAGCTTTCCACCGCTTTCTGTATGGTCTTGTTGTGGACCCATTCCGAAAGGCGGCGTTCCTGAAGGTAAGGTATCACGGCATCGTACTGCTTTGCCAGCGCGGTAGCGAAGTACCACGCGATCATCATGTTGATGTAGTATTCGTCACTTTGGATGTTTGCCACCAGTTCCGGGTATTCGTCATCGAAAAGGTCGTCCAGAAAGTACCGCATCAGCATGCCGATGGCGAACCGGACGGTGTAGGTGTGAGGCGAAGTCAGCCATATGCGGATCCGCGGAAGCAGCTGCTCCCGGTTCGATTTGAAAACAATCGGGTTGAGCTGATCGCAGGTCGCCCAGTTGTTGATGTTGGGAAGAAAGCAGTTTACCTTATGAAGGCAGCTCTCAAATGGTTTTACACGCTCCAGAAGAAAGGCGTGCAGCTGATTCTCATCGAAATAGTCGTGGGGAAGGGAATCGAGAAATACGGCACCGGCCCTGGTCTTACTCAACTCCCTCGCGTATCGGCGAAGGACAGGGGTGCGCACCCCGATGAACAGATCCTCGGGGATATTGGGGATCAGCGGTGCCTGAAATGCTCTGTATTCCGGATCGGAAAGGGAGAACAGTTTTTCACGGACCGACCGGATGATATCGCTTTCCATACGTGCTCCTTTCTCAGATCAGCTGCAAACTGATCTTGGTCACATTGTCTTTGCTGTCCGTCACGGCGATCTGTCCTACGAGATATTCCTCGTAAGCGTATTCGCCGAAGGTAAGGCCATGCTCTCCGGCATAACGGACCATCTGTTTATAGGTCTGCATGAGAGCGGAATCCGGGCCGTAGTGATACCCTACCAGGTAATCCCCTTCCGGACGGACGACCTCCGCGTTGGAATGGCGGTCAGGATCCAGGGGGAGATACAGATAGTCGCACTGATCTCCGTTTTCGATCTCGGCGAGGATCTCCTCCATCCGGATCGCTCCGGTCAGGGAAGTAGCGGCGAAGTCGTACCGGGTCTCCAGTCGCTTCCAGAATTTGAGGAAATCCCTTCCGAAGGCCTCCTCATAGGTCTGTGTGCGGATCCCCCATACAGCGGGGCAGTGGATCACCCGGAAGGAATCCTCCTTTTTCAGCGCTTCCTCTACATCCTGCAGGGAGTGCTCCATGGAGCCGATCATGTTGCGGAGCCGTTCGATCTCCTCTTCCGCTTCCGCCATCTGGCGTTTCAGAAGATCCCTGTATTTTTCCGGCGTACGGGTGTCCATGTAGCTGCGTATGTCCCTCAGGCCAACATCCATTTTTTTCAGGTTCCGGATCTGGGTGAAGAGCCAGATCTGTTTCGGAGAGTAATAGCGGTACCCGTTCTCGGCAACGTAGTCCGGACGGAAAAGACCGATCCGGTCGTAGTGGAGGAGAGTGTCTTTCGTCGTGCCCACCGCCTGCGCGAAATCGTTGACTGTATAGTAGTTTTTTGGCTTTCCCATAGCGATTTTCCTTGACCTCTGTGTTACACAGTAGTTTATCATATTTTGCAGGATAAGAAAACGTTATATAACGTGATGATACGTGTGTTGAATTGAGGAAACGATGAAAGAGAAACTTCGCGCATATCTTCCGGACAAGCGATTCTTCCGCCTTGTTCTGTCGATCGCGCTTCCGATGATGATCCAGAATACCTTCACCAACCTGATCAGCCTGGTAAACAACGTGACGGTGGGTGGACTGGGAACAGAGCAGCTGGCGGGAGTCGCCGTGGCGAACCAGCTCGTCAGCATCTATATCATGTGTATCTGGGGTACGATGTCCGGAGCCGAGATCTTCGGCGCACAGTTCCACGGCAACAAGGATATGGACAATCTTCGCAATACATTCCGCTTCATGATCCTCATGGCGCTGCTGGTGTCCGCTGTTTCCGCGGTGATCTTCATGGCGTTCGGTGAACCTCTTGTACGGCTTTACATCTACAGTGACGCCCAGGGGTCGGATACCGTTCTGGCCCTCAGGGAGGGAACGAGATATCTGAGGCTTCTCATCATCTCCTTCCTGCCTCTCGGGCTGAACATGGGCTATACCAGCATCCTGCGTGTCAACGACGAGAACATGGTCCCTATGTATTCCAGTATGGTGGGCGTCGTTTCAAGTCTTGCGATCAACTTTCTTCTGATCCCCCGGCTCGGGATAGACGGCGCGGCTATCGCCACCATCGCTTCAAGGACCATCGAAGCCCTGATCAATATCATCTGGTGCCACACCCATCCGGAACGGATGCCTTTTCTGAAGGGGGCTTTCAAAACCCTGAAGGTTCCGGGAAAACTGGCGAAACAGATCCTGGTAACGGGACTTCCCCTTACTGCCAATGAGACGATATGGCAGATCGGGGTCGCCACCATCACCCAGTGCTATTCCTACCGCGGACTAAGCTCCGTGGCTGCGGTGAACATCGCTACCACCGTGCAGATGCTGACCAGTGTTTCCATTTTCGCCCTCGGCGCCGCTATTGGCGTGGTCATGGGGAACCTGCTTGGAGCGGGAGACAAGACCGGGGCGGAGGAGGCGAGCAAAAAGCTGCTCGGTTTCTCGGTGATCGTGGGTCTGGGTGTCGGACTTCTGCTTCTGATCCTTGGACCTCTTGTACCGGTGTTCTACCCGAAGCTTTCTTCCGAAGTACACAACATCGCCAAATGGCTCATCTGGGGAGAAGCGTTCAACGCGGTGCTCAACTCCTTCTACAATGCGGCATATTACATCATACGTTCCGGCGGAAAGACGGTCACTACTTTTATCTTCGACTCCGGGTTTATCTGGGGCGTAAGCGTGGTGGCGGCAGTGATCATCGCTTACTTCACATCGATCCCGATCATTCCGTTCTACTGGATCGAGAAGGTGCTGGATATCCTGAAATGCATCATCGTTTACATTCTGGTGAAAAAGGGATCCTGGATCCAGGTCCTTTCCAAGGATACAGACGGGATCCTGATGACCCTTTAAACGTAAAATCATTAAAGCCGGCGCAAGCACATGGGATATGCTTGCGCCGGTCCTTCTTTGCTCAGGTTCAGATGACCTGAAAGATCAGGCACTTGAGGTATTCGGTGTCCGGTGCTCCGATGAGGACGGGGTGATCCGGAGATGCTCCCCGCTTTTCGATGAGCCGGAGAGAGACGCGGGCCTTTCTCGCCGCTTCCGCCACCGTTTTCAGGAAGAGATCCGGGGTCATGAACCGGGAGCAGGAACAGGTGCAGAGATATCCTCCTCTCGGGAGAAGGCGCATGGCGAGGGTGTTGATCTCCTCATATCCGATGCTGGCGCCCCGGACGGTGGAGCGGCTCTTGGTGAAGGCGGGAGGATCCAGGATGATCAGGTCCCACGGGTGCTGTTTCGCTTCCAGAGTGTCTCTCAGGAAAGCGAACATATCATGCTGTTCGAATGTGACGTTGGTAAGCCCGTTGAGCTGCGCGTTGCGGCGGCACTGTTCGATAGCGGGAGCGGAGATGTCGATGCCGAGAACGGAAGCAGCGCCTGCGGCAGCGCAGTTTAGCGCAAATCCGCCGTTGTGGGTGCAGCAGTCGAGAACGTTCCTGCCCATAGCAAGTTTTGCTACGGCAGCACGATTGTATTTCTGATCCAGGAAATAGCCGGTCTTCTGACCCGACGCTACATCCACGGCGAATCGGAGACCGTTTTCGGTGATGATCACCTCTTCTTTGGGCGACAGCTCAAAACCATCCACGGCGGGGTAGCATACACTGTCTTCCATACCTTCCAGAGCGCGCAGTTTTCCTTCGCTCCGCTCACGGATACAGGAGATCGGTTCTCCGATATCCCGGAAGGTCTCAAGAAGAGAGCGGTAGATCTCTTGTTTTCTCAATTCGATGCCGAGACAGTAGATCTCCACAGACAGCACATCCTCGTAGCGATCCACCGTGAGGCCGGGAAATCCGTCCGCGTCTCCGAAGATGATCCGGGAGCAGGATAGATCCTTTCCCATAACGACCTGCCTGTACCGGACCGCCCACTGAACTTTGCGCCTCCAGAAATCCTCGTTTACGATGTCATTGGAGTTGGTGGAGACGGTGCGGAAGCGAAGTTTGGAGTGGGAATTGTAAAACCCTGTGGCGAGATAACGGTCCTTTTCGCTGTACGCATAACAGACACTTCCGTCCGGAATCTGCTGTGAAAGGGTTACCTCAGTGTCATAGACCCAGGGGAAACCATTTTTCAGTTCTTTCTCCGCACGGGGTGAGATGTGGAGGATGGGATAGTCGGTCATTGCCTTACGGTCACCTTTCTTAAAGTTCGCTCATACGAAGAAATTACGGAGCCTATATTGATAAATGGTGCCTGTGGAGTAGTCAAGATCATCGTTCGTATGACAACACGGAAATCAATTACTCGTCTTTATACTTAAAGATATTTCCAGAATCAATAATATCTTAAAATAATAATTTAAGATATTCTCTGCGGTGGAAATTCTTAAAATATATTTCGGGCAATTAAAAGGTACTTACTGTAATACGACTGCATAACAAAACAGGAGCACACCATACTGATATGCTCCTTAAAACAGTTTCTTACTATTTTTAAGCTAATCGATCAAATGTTTCTGCAGATCAGGCGTAATCCGGCTTCTTGGTACCGCAGTGGACACAGAACTTGCCGGTGTTTTCCTTTCCGCATTCCGGGCAGAACCAGCGCTTATTCTCCGGCTTTGGTTTTCCGCAGTTTCCGCAGAAATTGGTGGTGTTTACGGTTCCGCACTCGCAGGTCCATGTGCCCGGTTCAGCGGCAGCGGCTTCAGCCGCCTGGAACGCAGCGATCTCTTCGGGGGTGAGGTCGGCAGATGCAGCTACCTCGGTCGGGACGCCCATGGTCGGAACGCCGTAGGCGCTGGGCTTCAGCATGTGCTGGATCAGCTGACACTTGTAAAGCAGATCGAAGTAGGCCTGGGAGTTCTGGCTGGTGGGAGTTTCATCTCCGTCAACTTCGAACTTGATGGTATCGAACCAGGGGGAATTGACCCGGATGGTCACGTTGAAAGTGTACTCATATTCGTACTGCGGAGGATCATAACTGACGCGTTTGCCCTCCACGGTCTGATAGAGCTCATCTTTATCCTCGTCCACTTTATAGGTGACATCAATGACCTGAGTGAGAGGGATCAGATCGGGGTTTGCCTTCTTCCAGTTCGTCAGTCTGGTGACAATGAATGTTCTTGCGGTCTCATCCAGATAGACTTTCGTGCTGCCGTCCACAAAGGTGGTGGGATTGAAACGTTCCAGTTTTCTCTCATTTTCAGCGCGGTAAGCAAGCTGCGCCTTGATATCCTCTATTGAGGTGCGGGAGCGGCCGACAAAGAAGGGGGAGAGCTTCGCTGCGCAGTCTTTGCACATATTTCCGTCGGCGAGTTTTCTGTTTCCGAGGAGACCGATCTCCTTCCCGCAGATGGAACAGATTTTCTTGTCAAAAAGACCCATGGTTGCCTCCTTTTGTGCTCTTTCTTTCTTACAAAACAATTATACTATCGGGCAGTTGCTCCAATAAGTATACTTTCGTAGCAAAGTGTCTTCACACGATCTGGACAGCGATCCGGGCAGGTGCGCAGATCGCTGTTTCTCCAGGTTCCCCGATCCAGCCGAAAGCTTCGCATATTTTGTCCGGACACAGCGAGTGCACGAAACGGATCTTTCCGCTTCGCACCTCCAAGGTGGCGGTCAGAGCACCTTCAATGGTATAGTCCGCGTCTTTCCCGAGGTCGATCTCCGCTACGACGTCCCCGTTGCAGGTTACGATCGCCCTGACGCCTTTTCCGGATTCCTTCAGCGAAGGGAGGAGCATCAGAGCAAGCATCAGAGCAGAGATGATCAGCAGCAGTAAGATCTCTTTTTTCCTGAACAGTTTGTTTTCCATGGAAAAAGTATACCACGGACGATATCTCATCACTACGATGAGATATGTCGTGAGAGAAAATGGGACTTTCGTCGCATATCAAACAGAGAGCAGATATGGTTTAATAATCTTACAAAGAGGTTTGAGGGAGGTATGCGACATGCAGGGAAATAAGAAGTGGGTCATCTCGACTGTTGTTCTGGCGCTTATTCTGGTCGGGCTTCTCGGATTTTTAGCGGGGAGATTTTTCACCCCGGGCGGAACACCGGAGGTCCCTGTCACGGACCCGGCTGATAATACCAAACCCGCCGGAACCACGGATCCGGCAGGTGCCGGAAACAGCGGAGCGGGTACGGGAACGGATTCAGGCAAGACGGACAGCGGAACCGGATCATCCGGAACTACGGACAGCAGCGGAAGCGCTGGCGGGGATACATCCACAGAGAAGCCTCCTGTAGAAGTCCTGACTCCGAGACAGATCCTGGATTCTTCCATGTACTGGGCGAACGAGAGTAAGACCGTCGGGTTGTGTGCCACCGCCGGCGGAAACTTTGATGTCATGATCGATGATGAGGTCTTTAAAACGACACAGATCCTTCAGGCGGACGATGTATATGAGGGTTTTACCTACAACATCATCATGGAGATGGAGTCCTATGTGGATGACCGGATAGCCAGCACGGTACTGTACTGCCATCAGATGGATTACGGTGAGGGGATCCATATCCAGTTCATGAGGTGGGACGGCACGGTGGAATATCTGGAGCCGACCAAGGAGAACCCGCTCAAGAAATTCGCCCAATAGATTATTGCTGAAAGAGAAAGAGAAGGAGTCTTTTCGGTTGGAAAGGACTCCCTTGCATATCATGTATGTTGTCTGATATAATCCAGTGAGAAATTATTGGAATTGAGAGGGAAATGATGAGAAAACTGACTGTTTTGGTGCTGGCACTGATCATGTGCCTTGTTCTTGTTTCGTGCGGCTCATCCGGTGAACATGTTCCTGTGCAGACACCTTCCGGACAAACGGAGACCGCAGATGTAGTGGGTGATACGGAGACTCAGGCGGAAGAGGAGCAGGATTATGAGGCACTGATTGCTCCTTTTGTGGGTAAATATCTTGCAGTCGAGGGCACTGCAGACGGGGAAGACATCACGAGTGTCCTGCAGTCTGGATGGGAAGATGGGTCCTTTTATGAGTGGCTGGAGTTTAAAGAAGACGGGGAAGTCATCTTCAGCGGTTACAGCGGGTATGGAGAAGGCTACCAGGAATTCGGATCATTCTTTTTCGACCCTGTCGAAATGAGATTGTATGGATCGCGGGAGTTCGATGAGAGGGACTATATTCCTGTGGTGGTGAACGGTGATACGATCGAGATCGATGCGGACGGAACATATTTTAAATTCGAGAGAAATGACGAGGTTCCGGATGCAGAGGATCTTGCTGCCTGAACGAAAGCGAAAGATTTGGCCCGACATGGTTCGGGCTTTTTTCGTGTGGAAAACAGCGGATCAGCGGGCAGACGATCTGGAGATACTCGGAGAAAGGCTGTATCCATGTGGCGTCATGTGTTGTATACTGTACAGGACAACAGAAAGAAGGAAGAAGACAGATGCAAAGTGTGAAAGAATTTGTTGCTGCCAATAAGGAAGCGCTGATCCGTGATCTTGGAAGGCTTGTGGCCATCAACAGCGTGAAATCCGAACCGGCGGAAGGCGCTCCCTACGGAGAAGGTGTCCGGAAGGTTGAACTGGAGTTCATGAAAGTAGCTGAGGAGCTGGGATTTGAAGAAGTCCGTGACTGTGAAGGCTATATGGCCTACGCTCATATCGGACCGAAAGACAAGTTCCTTGGCGTCATCGGACATGCGGACATCGTTCCGGTCACCGAAGGATGGTTCCGGGATCCGTTTGAGATGTTCGAGAAAGAGGGATATCTTGTGGGGCGCGGCACCGGGGATGACAAGGGACCGTTGCTTGCAGGAATGTACGCGTGCAAATATCTCATCGAAAATCACATTCCGCTGCGCTATGGTATCCGTGTGCTCATCGGATGCGACGAAGAATGCGGTATGAGCGATATCGAATACTACAAAGAACATTATCCGCAGCCGGTCTTCGCATTTACGCCGGATGCAGGTTTCCCGGTAGGACACGGTGAAAAGGGCATCTATGAGGCGGACCTGGTATCCGTACCGGTGGACGGAAAGATCGTCTCGCTGTTCGGAGGACTCGCGTCCAACGTCGTTCCGGACAAGTGCACGGCGGTGCTGAAAGATGTGAGCGCGGAGTGTCTGAAAAAGGCGGCGGAAGGTTCTGATCGTTTTGAGATCTCCGAGGAAAACGGCATGGTGACCGTTGTGGCACACGGCGTGGCTGCCCATGCGGGCATGCCCTTTGAATCCGTGAACGCCAATGGGCTCATCGCGGACCTTCTCCTGAAGGCGGATGTCCTGGAAGGAGAGGAAAAGAAGGTCGTTGAATTCATGAGCAACGTCATGGCGGACGAGTACGGAACCTTTGAAGGGATAAATGGAGAAGATGGTCTGTTTGCGCCTACCACCCTGATCTGCGGAATGGTCCGCAAGCAGGACGACGGGAGCTTCCTCATCAATGTGAACAGCAGATATAACACTGCCATTCCTGCCGAGGATATCGAGAAGAGGGTGGCCGCGACTGCTCAGCAGTGGGGGCTCTGTGTTGCGGATTACAGCAACTCCGGACCGTTCTATATGGAACCGGATCATCCCGCTGTACAGCTGATGTGCGACATCTACAATGAAGTTATGGGCGAGGATGAGAAGCCCTTCGTTCTCAGCGGAGGCACTTACGCAAGACACATGGACAACACCGTTTCCTTCGGATGCGAGATGCCTCATGAGAATATGCCGTCCTGGGTCGGCGGATGCCATATGACCAACGAGGGACTCTCCATTGAGACATTGCTTCAGGCGTTTGAGATCTACATCGAGACCCTGGTCCGTCTGCAGAACGTGGATTTCTGATCATTACGGAAAGAATAACCGGAAGGCGTTCTCCGTCAAAGCGGAGAGCGCCTTCTTCGTATCGGAATACTATATTGTTGGATCCTTGTCTCCGGATGTTCTCTGGGATCTCATATTGTCCGCCACAGTCCGGATCGTGCTCAGTACTGCTTCGAAATCTGTTTCGTCTACGTTGTGGAGAGCTTTCTCGAATGGACCTTCGTCTGTCTGGGTGCGGTTCAGGATGCGAGGCACCAATGAGCCGTATTCCACCCGGATGTTTCTTCTCACGGAGAGATCAAAGGCGGACTGACTTACTACATCGCCGTACATTTCCATCATCCCGCACTCCGACGCCACGAGCACGGCAGCTTTTCCCAGGATCCGGTCAGCCTGATATCGGGGATGCCAGTTGTTTTTTCGGATTTCGTCCACCAGCTCGAGCATGGGGTCCATGCCTTTGCCTTTGCTCACGAACAACACTCCCTGTTCGTCCGCAACAACGCACCGGTAGTCTCCCTCATACATGATTTCTTTGCAGCTGTTCAGATCCATACTTTTGTCCTGCCTTCGCAGTACATTATAAGATATTTTGCGATAAATAGTATACTAATAAACGATACGATGGTAATATAAATAGACTATGTTTGTTTCAGGAAGAAGGATCAAAAACAGCCTCTTCACAAGCAGCGGAAAATAATCAGAAAATGACAACACTAAGATATCGGGAGAACAGAGACAGGTGAAGACATTATATTTTCAGTGCAATATGGGAGCAGCCGGTGACATGCTTTGCGCGTCCCTGCTGGATCTGCTTGAGGACAGCGGGGAAATACTGAGAAAGGCGCAGGGTCTGATTACCGGGGTGGTAGTCCTGCAGAGCCGGACGCAGAAATCGGGGATCACCGGAAATCATATTTCGGTCATGATCCGAGGCGAAGAGGAGATATCGGAAGATGTAGCCCTTGAAGGAGGAGAGCCTTCTGAAGAGGTCCACGGACATGTACATCCTGATCATGAGCATCATCACGACCACGACCATGAGCATCATCACGACCACGACCATGAGCATCATCACGACCACGACCATGAACATCATCACGATCACGACCATGAACATCATCATGATCACGATCATGAACATCATCATGATCACGATCACCATCATCATACAGGCTACCGGGAGATCTGCGATATGATCGATAAGATGGCGGTCTCTGAAAAGGTAAAACGGAATGCGAAGGAAGTCTACAACCGCATCGCACAGGCGGAGGCTTCCGTCCACGGAACAGATATTGACCATATCCATTTTCATGAAGTAGGGTCACTGGACGCTGTTTTTGATGTCACATTCTTCTGCATGCTGATGGAAGAGATCGCACCGGAGCGCGTCATTGTTTCCCCGATCCATGTGGGGAGCGGAAATGTGCGCTGTGCTCACGGGATACTGCCGGTTCCTGCTCCGGCGACTGCTTTCCTGTTAAATGGAGTTCCGTATTACAGCGGTGAGATCCGGGGGGAACTGTGCACACCTACCGGCGCTGCGCTTCTCACCCATTTTGCTACCGAGTTTGGCAGTATGCCCGTCATGAAGGTGGATAAGATCGGTTACGGGATGGGAAACAAGGATTTCCCTGCCGCCAACTGTGTTCGTGCTTTTCTTGGAGATACCGCCAAGAGTGAAAAGAAAATGGTCGAGATCGATTTCAATGTGGATGACATGACATCGGAGGCGGTCGCTTACGCTCAGGAGAAATTGTTCGAAGCCGGGGCGGTCGAGGTTTTCCTGACTCCTGTTCACATGAAGAAGGGAAGGATGGGCTTCCTGTTTACCGTGATCTGCAGTGAGGATGTGAAAGAGGGCGTAGTAAAATGTGCTTTTGCGCATACCTCCACCATAGGAATGCGCGAGAAGGACTGCCGCCGTTATACTCTCGACAGAAAGATCGAAGAAGAAGAGACACCTTTTGGAGTGATACGGAAAAAGATCTCTTCCGGTTATGGCGTCAAAAAAGAAAAATACGAATACGATGATGTCGCTGACGCTGCGCGGCGAAGCGGATTGTCGATATCCGAGGTGCTCCGACAGCTCGAGGTCAAATAATCAGATAAAAAAAGATCGTGATGGTCGTGCCATCACGATTTTTTGTTTGAGTAGGTATTCGATCAGTCCTTCGCCCAATCTCTGGAACGCTCGACTGCGCGGTCAAAGCCTGCCGTGAGCGCTTCCCGCTTTTCTTCGTCGATCTGAGGCCAGAAGAGATGGTCAGCGGCATACTTTTCTTTCAGCTCATCGGTGTTCTTCCAGATGCCGACAGCAAGTCCTGCGAGGGAGGCAGCGCCCATAGCGGTCGTCTCAAGGATCTTGGGACGCACCAGCTCGATGCCGGTGATATCCGACTGGAACTGCATCAGGAAGTTGTTGAACGAAGCGCCTCCGTCCACTTTCAGATCCTGCAGGTTATATCCGAGGTCGCTCTCCATAGCTTTCAGAACGGAGTTGGTCTGGAACGCAATGGATTCCAGCGCGGCGCGGATGATATGGTTGCGGTTGGCGCCGCGGGTCAGGCCTACGATGGTTCCTCTGGCATACATGTCCCAGTAAGGAGCGCCCAAACCGGTGAAGGCGGGGACGATATAGACACCGGCGGTGTCCTTGACCTTGGTGGCGAAGTATTCGGTGTCCGCCGCGCTGTCCACAAGGTGAAGCTCATCGCGGAGCCACTGTACGACAGCACCTCCTACGAACACGGAACCTTCCAGCGCATACTGCACTTTGTCCGGACCGGTTGCTGCGATGGTGGAGACAAGGCCGTTCTTGCTGTAGACGAGGTCGGAGCCGGTGTTCATCAGCGTGAAGCATCCGGTGCCGTAGGTGTTCTTTGCCTCGCCCTTTTCGAAACAGGACTGGCCGAACAGAGCGCTCTGCTGGTCTCCCGCAATTCCGGCAATGGGAACATTGTGGCCTGCAAAATCCATGTATCCGTAGATCTCGCTGGATGAGCGTACCTCCGGCAGCATGCAGCGGGGGATCTCCAGCTCATTCAGTAGCCTTTCATCCCAGCGCTGATTGCGGATATCGTAGAGCATGGTGCGGGAGGCGTTGGTCCGGTCGGTGACGTGGACCTTTCCTCCTGTAAATTTGTACACGAGCCAGCAGTCGATGGTACCGCAAAGCAGTTCTCCGCGTTCCGCGCGCTCCCTGGCGCCTTCCACATGATCCAGGATCCATTTGATCTTGGTGCCGGAGAAATAGGCGTCGATCAGAAGACCGGTGGTCTCGCGGATGTAGTCGGAGAGACCGCGCTTTACCAGGTCTTCGCAGATATCGGCTGTACGGCGGCACTGCCAAACGATGGCGTTGGCGATGGGTTTGCCGGTGTCCTTTTCCCAGACGACCACCGTTTCACGCTGATTGGTGATGCCGATTGCCGCGATGTCACTGGGGTTGACCCCGCTCTTTGCCACTGCCTCGGTCATGACACCGAGCTCAGAGGAATAGATCTCGGTCGCGTCATGCTCGACCCATCCCTCTTTGGGATAATACTGTGTGAATTCGCGCTGTGAGACGGATACGATCTGAAGATTCTCGTCAAACAGGATCGCGCGGGAACTGGTAGTGCCCTGATCCGCCGCCAGAATATATCTCGCCATAACCTTTCTCCTTTTGTATCTAAAGTCTAAAAATATTATACCTTATAATGAAAAAAGAAGATATGCGGCTTTTCCTCAAACAGCTGCATCCACCCTCTCCAAAGGAAACAAAGGAGGAAGCGGTCCATGCTTCTGGATCGCGCAATACTATGAAAGAGATCAAAAAGATCGTTGCAGCGCTGCTGGCAGCTGCCATCTGTCTGGGTATCGGATATTTCACCGGACTCAGTTTTCGTGAGTTTTTCGGCAGCATGGAGTTTAATTTCCTCTCCCTGCTGAAGGTCGTGGCCGTAGTTGGGGTCCTCGTAGCTGTAAACTCCATTCTCAAGCTGGGACTGAGTGCGATCCGGAAAGAGAGCACCTTCCTGACGATCCTGAAAAGCCTGCTGGATTATATCTCCGCGATCCTGGCGGTCGTATGGTCACTGAGGATCCTGGGGGCGGATATCAACGGGATCATAGCAGGGCTTGGAATTCTTGGCCTGGTCATCGGCATGTCCGCTCAGGATATCATCAATGACCTTGTGACAGGCCTGTTCCTTCTCTTTGAGCAGGAATACAAGGTCGGTGACATCATCGAGGTGAACGGATTTACCGGAAAAGTCACCGAGATGGGAGTCCGCACGACCTGCATCACCGACAACGGAGGAAACGAGAAGATCATCAACAATTCCGCTATGAAGAACATTCTCAACCGTTCCTCCTACCGTTCTGTGGCGGTAGTGGATCTTTCCGTTCCTACGGACAAACTTGCCACAGTTCTCGGTGCGGATTTCGGTGAGATCCGCTGTCTCGGTGTGGAGAAACTTGGCGGGAAAGAGGTCACGGTCCGGTTTGTTAAAGAGTGCGAGGAGAAAGAGATCTATGACGCCCGCAGGGCGATGAATCTGGAATTGCTGGAGAAACTGCAAAAATTAGAGGTTCTATAAAATGCAGGAGAGAGAAATAAACGCGGAGTACGCTCTGCTTCCGGACGAGTTCAACGGACAGACAGAGTGGATCGAAACGGAGGAGCCGAAGAGAAGAAAGAAGCTTTCATCGGCACTTCTTTGTTCTGCTGTGTTTCTCCTTATCCTGTCTCTCACTGCCATGCCGCAGTTCCTTCATTCCGGAGCTGTCCCGCCGGAGGCGGTGATCCCGGAAACGGGTCAGGAGACGGAAACGAATGTGACGGAGCCTATAATTCCTGCCGAAGAAGGACCGGATTATGAGATCCTGGGTCTTTGGAACTTTGAAGAGGAATACTATGCATTCTCGGATGATGGAAGCGGATTCTACTTTTCCGGACAGTTTTTCAATCCCGTCACGTGGGAGGAAGATGGTAAGGACTACTCCTATTCCGGAGGCGGAGTGATCCGGCTTGAGGAGATGGACGTCACTGTCGAGCATTCTTTGAACACGACCAGGAAGGGAGAGGGTGGGCTGTATCTGCAGTCCTATGTGACCGGGAAGCAGGAACTGTTTGTCCCTGTCGCTTCCATGAATCTTCCGCTGGATGTCTATGAACTGTTCAGCGAGCCGGTTGGAGACAGGATAAAGGGATACTGGATGCTGGAAGAGGAACTGGATCCTTATCCCAGTCTCTGGCCGCTGTATCTGGATCTTGCGGACGGGAACAAAGGAATGATGCACACCGAGTCCTACAACGGTGTCTCCAAATTTGAGAGTTTTACCTATAGTTTTGGCGAGGAGATGCCGGAGGAGATCCGCATGAAGTCTTCAGAAGGCGAGCAGTTCACCTTTGAGTTCGATGACGAAGGATGGACGGCCTCGTTTGACGCGGCGGAGATCGTGGCGTACTATTTTGTGGATCCGGAAGGGGAAGGATTGCTTGTGTACGGCTTCCACGGAGCGAGCATCCTGAGAAAGGAGACGGACTACTGATCCGTCGGATATTAAAATGAGAGGCAAGGCGACTATGCAGACTGTTCGTGTCGGATTGGCGGTGATGATCCTGAGAGATAATAAAGTTCTTCTGGGGCACCGTTCCGCGAACCGGAAGGACACTGGTGGGATCTTTGAGCCGGATACCTGGACGGTTCCCGGAGGAAAACAGGAATTCGGTGAGACGATGTTCGAAGGCGCTATCAGGGAAGTGAAAGAGGAGACCGGTCTTACCGTGTCCGATCTGGAACTGTTCAGCGCGTCGGACGATGTTCAGCCGGACCGCCATTTCGTAACGCTCCAGTTCATAGCCCGCTCCTGTGAAGGAACGCCCAGGGTGATGGAGCCGGAAAAGGAAGACGAATGGAGATGGTTCCCCCTGGATTCCCTTCCGGAGAATCTGTATTCACCTACGAGGAGGTTCCTCGACAAGTATTTGGCTACACGGTGACCGGCATCAGGAGGTATGCAGATGGATCTTTCCCGATATGACGGAAAACTTGTGCGGATCGAGACTGCGGACGGCATGGCGTATGAGGGATTATGCGAGTATGATTCCTCGGATTATGTTTTTCACGAATACGGTGTTGATGAGGACGCGCTGTCCATCGAGGGATGGATATTCTATTCGGGAGATATCCGTGCGGTAAATGAGATCGAACCGAAGGACAACTATATCTGGATGAACCGGATGCAGCATTTCATGAAGATCGCTCCGGAACCCTTTGACATGATCGTGGACGAGGTAAAAACGTATGAACTTCGGCTGTACGATGAGAAAAGGCAGAAGATCCATCCCGGTGACGTGATCTCTTTTGAGAGCACGGGAGATGAGACGGACGTATGGAAAGTCCTTGTAAAAGGACTTCATGTGTTCGATTCCTTCGCTGAACTGTATCGTTCACTGCCTCTGCTGAAATGCGGGTATACGCCGGACAACGTAGAGAGCGCGGACCCTGCGGATATGGATCGGTATTACCCGCCGGAAGTGCAGCGGAAATACCGCGTCGTCGCGATCGAACTGATGAGTTTCGAGGAACTGTGAAATAATATAACTGCGGGGACCTCCGGTATATGCTTGTCCGGAAGTCCCCGCTATTTTTTGTGAAGGATTGCCGGCGCATATCCGGTTGCCGGCGTTTTAAAAAGAAATGCTCAGCATCCGAACAGTTCCGCAGCTTTTTGCATTCGGTCTGCGATCTTGACCTGGAAGGGGCACCGTGCCTCGCAGCTCCGACACCCGATGCAGGCGGATGCGGTGGGGGAGAGCTGTGCGTAGTGGTCGCGGAGACTCTGCGGCACCTCGTCCTGCTGCACTGCCAGGTCAAAGAATTTGTTCACCATGGCGATATCGATGTCCATAGGACAGGGCTTGCAGTGTCCGCAATAGGTGCACTGCCCGAGATACGAGTGCAGAGGGGCGGAAGCGATGACCGATGCGTAATCCTTTTCGTCGTCCGTGGCCGTCTCGTATGCGACAGCCTGAAGCACCTGCTCTTTGGTGTCATAACCGCACAGTATGGATGCCACTGCTGGCCGGGTAAGGGAATAGTGGATACACTGAACAGGGGTAAATGCTACACCGAAGGGAGATCTGTCCGGATCAAACAGCCTGCCCCCGAAGAAGCCTTTCATAACAGTGATGCCTACATCGTTCTGCTCACAGAGCTGATACAGCTCCGCTCTTTCCGGGTCAATGCCGCTAAGTGACGCGTCGTAGTCGGCGAACATGGTGTCCAGATCTTCGCTTGCCGGCTTCATGTCGAAGGCCGGATTGATGCTGAACAGAATGTTCTCGATGAAACCGGACTCGACCGCAAGTTTCGCGATCCTGGGGTTGTGGGTGCTGAGACCGATGTGGCGGATCTTTCCTTCCGCGTGGAGTTCCCGCACATAATCGATATACTCCGTATGCATGCAGATGTTCCAGTCCTCGATGGAATCTACATAGTGGATCATGCCGAGATCGATGTATCCGCCGCCGATCCTTTCCAGAAGATCTTCGAATGCGGGAACGACATATGCCATATCCCTCGTCCGGACGTATTGGCCGTTCTGGTAGGTGGAGCCGATATGCCCCTGTACAAACCATTCGCCTCTGCATTCCGCGATCGCTTTGCCGATGATCGAACGGGATTTCGGATCGGGCATCCAGCAGTCGATGATATTGATTCCCTGGCTGTGGGCGAATTTCACCAGTTCCACCGATTCCGCTTCGTCGTGGCGCTCCAGCCACTCCCCGCCGAATCCGACTTCGCTTACCATGAGCCCGGTCTTCCCCAACTTGCGATAGTTCATTTTTTCCTCCTGCTATCTGATGATATTGATATCATAGCACAACGGAAAAAAGTTCAGAATCTGTATTGACAAATTTATCGTAATACGATAAATTATATGCAAGATACAACAAATCGGAGGTGCATCATGGAACAAAAAGGTCTGGCAAGATGGCTGAAAGGGATCATCATCGGGGTGGGACTATGCGGTCTGTACGGATATCTCAGTGTTGTTCCGGGATATGGCCAGAGTCTTGTGAGAAGGTTCCCTGAATTTGCTTATTGTTACATGCCCTGGCTGGTCGTGATCCTGCTTACAGCGATACCGATCTACATCGCTTTGTTCTTCGCCTGGAAGATCGCTGACAATATCGGAAAGGACCGCTCCTTCTCGAGGGAGAACGCAGTAGCGTTGAAGTGGATCGCGAGACTCGCTGTTATCGATGTAGTGTACTTTTTCTGTGCGAATTTCGTCCTGGCGTTTATGAATATGAATCATCCGGGCATCATGATCATGTCCTTTGTTCTGGATTTCATTGGTATCGCCGCCTCGGTGTGCTTTGCAGCTCTTTCCCACCTTGTGCTGAAAGCTGCGAAGATCCAGGAAGAGAATGAGCTGACGATCTGAGGAGGGTGACGCAATGGAAGGTGATATCATTTTCAACATTGATGTGATGCTTGCGAAAAGGAAAATGAGCGTGACGGAACTGGCGGAAAAGGTGGGGATCACGCTGGCGAATATGAGCATCCTCAAGACGGGAAAGGCGAAGGCCGTGAAGGTCACGACGCTGGCGAAACTGTGCGATGCCCTGGACTGCCAGCCGGGAGATCTTCTGGAGTACCGGCCGAAGGAATGATGCCATGATCGATGTGACCAGAACGGTGATACGGTGTGAACGGCTGCCTTCGGGATTTGACGGCTTCCGTATCACCCAGGTATCGGACCTGCATGACGCCGTCTTCGGAGAGGAGCAGTCAGAACTGCTGGGGAGGATCCGGGAAACGAAACCGGATCTGATCGCCCTGACCGGTGATTTCATAGGAACAAAAAAGTCCGATGTCGGGAGGATGCTTCGTTTTATGGAGAAGCTTCCCGGGATCGGACCGGTCTGTTATGTCACGGGAAATCATGAATTCCGCCTGAGCACAGAAGACAAGGAGCGTTTCTTCCGCGGGATCCGTGATGCCGGAATCCGGTTTCTCAGAAATGAAACGTCGACGCAGGAGAGAAAAGGGGATGAGATACAGATCGTCGGCGTGGACGATCCCGCGGTCATCGGGGAAGACCGGCATTCCATGGATGGAACGGTACTGAAACAGGAACTGGAACAGGCTTCTTTTTCTCCGGAGCGGTTTACCCTCCTTCTGACGCACCGGCCGGAGCAGCTCCCGGTATACGCGGACGCGGGTGTGGACCTGGTGCTGTGCGGGCACAGCCACGGCGGACAGATCCGGATGCCGGGCATCGGGGCGCTGTACGTTCCGAGCCAGGGATGGTTCCCCAAATATGACTGCGGTCTCTACCGCGAGGGAAAGACCCAGATGTATATCTCCCGTGGTCTGGGCTGCAGTGTCGTGAATTACCGGATCAATGACCCTCCGGAGTTGGCAGTGCTTGAGCTGAGGACTATAATTTAGAAAAAGAATACTTCAGGAGGATATATCTATGAGCAAAGTGAATGATTTTCTCAATGAGGCGGGAACATTTTTCCTCGCCACTGTGGACGGTGACAAGCCAAAGGTGAGACCGCTTGGCCTTCATTTTGAGATGGACGGAAAGGTTCTTTTCGGGATCGGCGATTTCAAGAATGTCTATCGTCAGCTGGTGAAGAACCCCAACACCGAGATCGTGGCGTGCAAGCCCAACGGCCACTGGCTCCGCTATACGGGCAAAGCGGTTTTTGAGACAGACCCGAAATACGCGGAAGCTGCCCTGGAGGGATCTCCGAATCTGAAGGCGATCTACAACGAACAGACGGGAAACAAGATGATGGTCTTCCATCTGGAGGATGCCACTGCCGTGGACATCGCCGTAATGGGAGAGGGTGAGGATCTGCTTGGCTGAAAAATCGGAGTACGGAAAATGGCAACACTTCAGGAAAAAGTAGAAAAGAAGATACGGGAAGGAAGGGAATTCGTAGCCCGCTGGGAGTACGATGAAGCGGAATTCGAAGGATATGAGACCGATCAGGAGCTGAAGAAAAGGCAGCCGCCTTTGGCGAAGGCGCCAATGACCGACTGCGTCATGGATCTTCCGAAGGATTTCTCCTGCCTTTCCATCGACAACGATTTTCTGCATATCATCAACAACAGGGAAAGCCACCGCGTCTATACCGGTGAGACGATGACACTGGAAGAGCTTTCCTATCTTCTGTGGTGCACACAGGGGGTAAAGGAGATCCGGGGCAAATCCTACGCGACCCTGAGAACGGTCCCCTGCGGCGGGGCGAGACATGAGTTTGAGTGTTATTTTGCCGTGCGGAACGTGGACGGACTGGAGCCCGGATTGTATCACTATCTCCCGATGCATCATCAGATCGAGTACCTCGGGGATGTGGAAGACCTGGATGTCTGGATCAGGGAGTCGCTGTGCGGACAGGAATGGGCTGCGACCGCCAATGTTGTCTTCTATTACAGCGCCGTGTTCTATCGCGCGGAGTGGAGATACGGTATCTCAACCCATCGGGTGCTGCTGATCGATGCAGGACACATTACAGAGAACATGTATCTGGCCGCGACTTCCATCGGCCTTGGCGGATGCGCCATCGGGGCGGTGGAAGGGAAATGCGTGGATGAAGCCTTCGGTCTTGACGGGGTGGAGGAAGCCTCTTTTTACGCCATGCCGGTGGGCAAGGTCAGCGTAAAGGACAAGGCAAGCGAAAAGGCGTTTTACGCTTTCGTTGATGAGCAGGGACTCTGAACGATTTCTAACTATAATCAAAACAACTGAGCGATAATACCGCTCAGTTGTTTTTTTCTTGTTATTAAAAAGTCAGTCCGTTTCTTCATAGTGTTCCAGAAACGAGTGTTCCTTTCCGGCAAGTTTGTACCCGGGGAATGTGTTGATCTCCACCGAGTGAAGGCTGTTGAAGATGCTGATCTCGATGTCGGGGTTGTCCTTTCTCAGGGAGCGGATCAGCTCCTTGATCTCCTTACGCTTGCTGTCGGAAACACCGGACTCGGTGTTTTCGGTGAAGCGGCATGCGCACTGCAGGAAGGAGAGACCGTTATACCGGACCCAGGACAGGATATCGTCCTCATGTACGCAGTACAGGGGACGGATCAGCTCCATGCCTTCATAGTTTTTGCTGTGCAGTTTCGGGAGCATGGCGGACATCTGGGAACTGTAGAACATACCGATAAGCGTCGTCTCGATCACATCGGAGAAGTGATGGCCAAGGGCGATCTTGTTGCATCCAAGCTCCTGGGCCTTTTTGTAAAGCGTTCCTCTTCGCATCCTGGCGCAGAGGTAGCAGGGGGATTTCTCCGCTTTATTCGCCACATCGAAAATGTTGGACTCAAAGATGGTCACCGGGATCTCCAGTAGCTGCGCGTTGTCCTCGATCTTTTTCCGGTTCTCCGGATTGTAGCCCGGATCCATCACCAGATAGACCAGATCGAAAGGAAAGTCGGAAAGGCGCTGCAGCATCTGCATCAGTTTCGCCAGCAGCATGGAATCCTTTCCCCCGGAGATGCAGACAGCTACCTTGTCCCCCGGTGAGAGGAGGTCATAGGTCTTGAGCGCGTTGATGAACGGAGTCCAGAGCTTTTCCCGGTATTTTTTCTGAATGCTCTGCTCTACTTTCTGGCAGGGAGTGAGTTCTCGCTTGGAGCCCATAGGGTACGTGTTCCTTTCGGTAAGTGGTTTGTTTGTCTTATGCCCGCGGTGAACTGTTCTGATCCTTGCGCCCGCCGAAGAAAGAGAGTCCCTGAGGGGGCTGGATGTCCACATTGAAGAACACCTTGATGAGCCAGTAGAAAAAGAGGAGAACGAGAAGCGGGATGAGGCAGGAGGTCACGATGAGGACGGCCACCGCCTCGATCATATTGGTGAGAGTGGTCTCGAACTTCTTGGTAAAGGCGGAGACGCCTCCCTTGATGGAATTGATCAGACTGTCCAGTACGCCCTGATCGGAGGATTTCTGGATCTCCTGTGCGTCCGCGTTCGCCATCTCGATCGTCGCCTGAATGGTGGATTCATAAGTTGCTTCGATAGAGCGGGAGAGTGCTACGCTCACCGGGATGATGAGAAATATCAACAGGGCAAAACTGAGAAGTTTCAGTCCTAACTTCCGGTACTGCTCTTTCTTTATGATCAACAGGTTCCCGATCAGAACAGCGCAGGCGAGCGGGATGAGGATCCGGAAAGTGGCCGCTCCTGTTATCGTCACGAGATACTTCTCCAGAAAGATCGCGCACAGGATCAGAATGGTGTAGGTGCTGATCTCAGCCAGTTTGTCTGCAATGGGAGTTCCCACGTCTCCGGGGAGCAGGGTGATGGCAGCGGAAGCTGCGGTGGCTGCCGCCGCCAGACCGACGACGGTGGTCTTCTTTCCGTCCAGATAGGAGTAGACGGGATATTTGTATTTGTCCGATGTGAAAAAACCATACAGCATGGTGAATGACAGCACGGCAATGAGGAGCAGGGCCGCCGCTTTCACGAACCGGACAGAAAAGGTATCGTCTCTCATATCTAATTATCCTTTGCTTTTTTCGTAATATTACCACAAACATCGCATGACAGAGAAGAAGAGGGGACCCGGCGGCGAATCCGGATCCCCAGCTTCCTCAAAGGAGGTCACCGTATTTTTTGGTGTAGAACCGCTTGACCAGTGATACCATCAGCGCATACAGGAGGGTAACACCGATAAGAACGAGGAAATATTTTCCCGGCAGAGGATGGAACCCCAGCGCTTCGTTCACATAGGGGATGAAAGGCAGCGCAGTGGCGATGCCGATCCCAAAGGTGGTGAGCAGATAGACCATGGGGGACGCGTTGCTTTCAATGAAGGCGAGTTTACCGGTCCTTATCAGATGGATGACCAGGCTCTGTGTCCACATGGATTCCACGAACCATCCGCTCTGGAAAACCGCGATGAAACGGTCGATGAGCACGGGATCCGCCAGTGCGTGGAACTTTCCTCCAGCCACAGCCGGACAGACGAGGAAATAGAGGAGAGCGTAGGTCAAAATGTCGCATATGGAGGAGATCGGGCCGAACCACAGCATGAACTTGCTCACGCTTCCGGAGTCCCACTCCTTCGGACGGAGAATGAATTCATTGTCTACATTGTCCCAGGGAATGGATGTGCAGGAGATGTCGTATATCAGGTTCAGAAGAAGGAGCTGGACGGAGGCCATGGGCAGGAAGGGAAGGAAGATGCTCGCAGTGAGAACCGAGAACATGTTTCCGAAGTTGGAGGAGGCCGCCAGTTTGATGTACTTGAGCATGTTGGCGTACACTTTTCTTCCTTCGATGATACCGTCTTCCAGGACGAGAAGGTTTTTCTCGAGGAGGATGACATCCGCTGTTTCCTTGGCGATGTCCACCGCGTTGTCCACCGAGATCCCGATATCCGCGGCTTTCATGGCAGCGGCATCATTGATCCCGTCACCCATATAGCCGACGGCGTGGCCGTTTCTTCTCAGCAGGCGGACGATCCGCTCCTTGCCGGACGGGGTCACCTTGGCGAAGATGTCGGTCTTCTCAGCGGCTGCAGCCAGTTCCTCATCCGACATGGCGTCGATGTCCGGACCCAGAAGGATGTTGTCCGCATCAAGTCCCACCTGCCAGCACACCGCCTGTGTCACCAGGTCGTTGTCTCCCGTGAGGATCTTGGTGTTGACGCCGTAGTTTCTCAGTGCCTTCAGAGCCTGAGCGGCACTCTCTTTCGGGGGATCCAGGAATGCCAGATATCCGATGAGGACCATGTCGCATTCATCCTTTACGGAGAATGCGCCGACCGGTGAGGGGTTGGTCTTCTGGGCTACGGCTACGACCCGCATGCCGTCGTCATTGAGATCCTTTACGGTTTCCAGCACCTGTTTTCTCACGTCGTCGTTCAGCGGAACGACTTCCCCGTTGATCTCGGCGAAGGAGGAGATCTCCAGCATCTCTTCCACAGCGCCTTTTGTGACCATCTGGCGCTTGCCGTTCTGATCCTCTACAACGACGCTGAGCCTTCTTCTCTCGAAGTCGAAGGGGATCTCGTCGATCTTGTGGTAGCGGTCGTGGATCCCAACTAGCTCCGGCGCTTCCCCTTCCTCGATCATGTCTTCGGTATATTCGATGATGGACTGATCCATCAGGTTGCGAAGACCTGTCTGGAAGTAGCTGTTGAGGAAAGCGTGGCGGAGGACACGGACATCGTCATCTCCGGTGACGTTCAGGTTGTACTCCAGAACGACACGGTTCTGGGTAATGGTCCCTGTCTTGTCCGTACACAGGATATCGATGGATCCAAGGTTCTGGATGGCGTTCAGGTTCTTGACCACCGTCTTTTTGTCTGCCATGGCGCTCGCGCCTTTGGACAGACAGGTGGATACCAGCATGGGGAGCATCTCGGGAGTGAGACCCACCGCGATGGAGATGGCGAAAAGGAACGCGGAGAACCAGTTTCTGCTCACGATCCCATTGGTGATGAACACGAAGGGGACCATGACGAGCATGAAGCGAAGCAGCAGGGAGGATACCGCGTTGACCCCTTTTTCAAAGGAGGTCTCCTCTTCCGGAGCAGCTCCGAGCTGTTTGGCGATGGATCCGATCATGGTGCTGTTTCCCACAGCAACGACCAGGCAGGTGGCGCTTCCGGATACCACCGTGCTTCCCATGTAGACCATGTTTTTGAGGACGCCCTTGGCAGCTTCGGGGAGCGGGGCGGAGAACTTTTCCGCTGGTTCACTCTCTCCGGTGAGAGAGGATTCGTTGATGAACAGGTCGTTTGCGGTGAGGACTCTGGCGTCTGCCGGGACCATGTCCCCCGCGGCCAGGTGGACGATATCGCCGACAACGACATCCTCCATGGGGATCTCATTCCTGCCGATGCCCTTTCTTGTGACCGACGTAGTGGTTTTCACCATCTCGGCCAGCTTGCGGGCGGAATCTCCGGATTTGGATTCCTGGGTAAACCTCAGGACACCCGAGAAAAGGACGATGAGAAAGATGATCAGCGCCGCGAAAGGAGATTTGTCCTCGGTAAAAATAATGTCGGTAAAGACCGAAACGATGGCCAGGCCAATGAGAATGAGCGAGAAGGGATTGATGAAAGCGCTGATCAACCGCTGGATCAGCGTCTCCTCTTCGCCGGTCTGCACGATATTGTCCCCGTAGTAATCGCGGGACGCGTTCACGATGAATTCGCTGAGCCCGTTGTAGGAAGAATCCAGCAGATCCATGGCCTGATCCGGAGTCATGGCGGAGATGTTTTCCTTGCGCTCTTCCGCGATCTCCAGCCTTTTCTCGATATTTTCAAGAAGTTCTTTTTTCTTTTTGTTTTCGAACATCATCGGTGCTGCCCTCCTCTGCGGGGCATCCGATGGGCGAAAGAATGTATCTGTTTTTCATGTGAAAACCTGCCTTTCAGATGCGAATGACGTCACACCGACAAGACAGGCTCACTGCTCGCGGTATGACTTGTGTTGTGTTTCGATCGGGGAACAGCGACCTGTTCTCCATATGGGTCTGTGCTGAGCAATTTCCATACCGCCTTTCTTTAGGATCAAAAAATCGCACCGTTTGTAACGGTGCGATACCAAAGACAAATATGAGATCTCTGCGATTCGTCTTCCTGTTCAGAGCCACCGTTACAAGCTTTAGCATCGGGAGGCGGTGAAACTGCATTAGGTAAGGCCTTGGTTTCGACCTCTCCTGTTGACCGGTACTACAGAGTCTCCTCCGCACCACGGCAGCAGCCCATATCCTCCCGGTAGCCTCACCTACCGATTTTTGTCATATTCATTATATTGTTTGCCTGAAGAAGGTGTCAATATAAACAGAACCTTTCAGGAGCGGAAGAAGTCCCTCATGCGGTCCTTGAAGTCCGGAGCCGTGTCGTAGCACGCGTGCCCGTATCCTTCGTAGAGATACAGCCGGTGCTCAGGGCTGAACCCCAGAGCCTTGATGATCCCGCTCCCCGCGTTTCCGCCGAGCACTTTATCATCTTTGGACCCGAGAACATAGACCGGACATACTACCCGGTGGAGATCCGCTCTCGTTGAGAAGCCTGCTGTTCCCTCGGCGAGGGTGACGAACCGGCGAAGATCATTCTCCGTGACTTTGTCCGCCATCGCCTCGAAGGAGTGTATATTGCTTCGGAAGAGATCTTCCGGATATACCTTTTCCGCAAAATCCAGGCATAGCGCCTTCGCATTTTGCTCCCTGGCGAGAAGGATCCACTGCGCGACCGCTTCGGGTGTTTCCGCGCCGATGTGACATGCGGAGGATCCCAGGACCAGTTTGTGGACGAGACCGGGGAAGCGGATCGCGATCACCTGAGCGATCATGCCGCCCTGGGACGCGCCGAACAGATAGATGTCGGTGAGCCCCAGCGTATGCATGGCGATAACGGTATCCTTGGCCATTTCCCCTATGGAATATGAGGGAGGAAGATCCTTTCTCCGGTCAAAGACATAGACGGTGTAGTCCCTGGCGAAGGACTGGTAGGCCTGAGCCACCAGCTCGGCGGAAGGGATCACGCTCTGAATGCTGAGCCCGGGCAGGATCACCATTGTTCTTGGCCCGGTTCCGAAACGGAAATAGTCCATCGTGAAAAGGTCGGTCTTTACGGAGCTAACGGAAATCGCCATGGAGCACCTCCTCTGCAGATACTATTCTGCGTTGCTCTCCAGAAATGCAGCCGAAACGGACTGTTCAACATAGGCGCGGATCGCCGCGCCGCTTGATACGGATAGGACCTCTGCGTTTTTCTTTTTGTACTGCTTTGCACACTCGGATGCGGTGCCGCGAAAAGCGGAGCAAAACGCTCCGTAATATTCCTCAAGGCTCTGCTTGGATAGTTCTTCCTCGAACAGTGTCTGGATCTGCGCCATGGTAAGAGATGACTTTAGAAAATAGATCATGATCAGGTAAGCGAGATGATCCCTGTTGTATCTCTTTTTGGCTGGAGCAGGCATGACCTTCTGCTTGACGTAGTTGTTAATCATGGAGGAGGTGATACCCTTGTCATCAAAAGAGGGGTAGGAAGACAGGTAGCGCTCGAGCAGCGCCAGGATCTGATCCATATACAGATCAAGGTCGGGGAGATCGTGCCATTCTGGAAGTCCGGCATCGGAAAAAACGGTCAGAACAGTAGGAAAATCGGACATAAGAGCCTCCGGGCATATCTTTTCACTCATATCATAGCACGAAGTTGTTGATATGGCAAGGACTAATATCTGAACCTTCTTGACAAGATTACATATTTTGTATAATCTAGTAATGAAAACTAGATGAGGAGGTTACCGATGCAAGTTGCGATGTTTGATGTCAAGATCCCGGACTATACAATAGATGAAGAGAGGATTAATGCCGTCACGCATGGGATCGGAGCGGGATTCAGTATCGCCGCCCTTGTGCTCATGGAGATCCGGGCGAAGACCGCTCTGGGTCATGTCACCGCTGCATTGTTCGGAGCCGCACTGATCATTACCTATGTCATGTCCTGCGTCTACCATGCAGTTCCTTCGCGGTATGAAGGGAAGAAAGTGCTCCGTGTTTTGGACCATTGCAATGTGTTCCTGCTCGTGTTCGGCACTTACATCCCCGCGACGCTTATCTCCGTCGGCGGTGCGCTGGGCTGGGTTTTGTTCGGCATCGTGGCGTTCGTGACGCTCACCGGGATCGCGCTCTCCCTGGTCGACGTGGACCGGTTTGCCGTCCTGGAGGTGATCTGTCATCTGGTGAACGGATGGTCCATCCTGATCGGTCTGCCGCAGCTTCTGAAAAATGCGGGCCCGGTAGGAGTGGGGTATATGCTGCTGGGCGGGATCTTCTACACCCTCGGCGCCATCCTGTACGGAGTGGGGTCCAGGGTGAAATACATTCACAGCGTTTTTCATGTATTTTGTCTTCTGGGAAGCGCTGCGCATTTCTGGGCGATCTACAGATATGTGCTTTAAAAGTAGTTCTCTGTGTTCTCTTGCTGCGCCAGAAAAAGATAATGATCTGTCATCAGCGGGCATCCTGTGTGAGAATGATCTCACAGGTGCCTTTTTCTTTTGAGAAACTTCTGCGGAGCAGATCACGAACAGGTATAATGTGAGAAGAAGGATTGCTGAGAGGTGGAGGCGGATGGAAGAGAGAAAAAAACTGATCATAGATACGGACTGCGGATCCGATGACGCGATGGCCATCGCTATGGCGCTTCGCGACATGAGATACGAGATCCTGTGTTTTACTACTGTGACCGGAAATGTGGATGCCAGGCAGGCAGCCCTGAACACTCTCTTCACCATTGAAGCTGCCGGGACTTATGAGCCCCCGGTATATATCGGGTGCGAACTTCCGCTGCTGGTACCTTTTGTGGGCGCGGCAGAGACCCACGGTCAGGATGGGATGGGTGACATAGGACTTGTCCCGAAGAGGCTGAAGGTAGCGAAAGGAAACGGCGTCCTGAAAATAGCGGAACTTCTTCATGACAGCGAGCCGGGAGAGATCGACATCATCACCCTGGGAACGCTAACCAACATCGCTCTCGCCATGCGGCTGTTCCCGCAGGAGATGAGAAAAGTCGGACGCATCGTCATGATGGGCACGGCCGGTCTCGGAACGGGAAACGTCAGTCCGGCTGCGGAATTCAATATCTGGCAGGACGCGGAAGCTGCGAAGATCGTGTTCGAATTCGGGGTTCCTCTCATGGCTGTCGGCTGGGATGCGTGCATCGATGAGGCGATGCTGGAGCGGGAGGACCTGGACCGTCTGATTCAAAGCGGGCCCCTCGGCAAAGTCATGGTGGAATGCAACCGCGTGCTGATGGAGATGAACCGGGACCGCTTCGGCAGGGATTGCCTGGATATGGCGGATCCTGCGGCGATGGCGGCAGCGCTCTGTCCCGAGTGCATCCGGGAGTGTGACGATTATTACTGTGAGGTCGACACCTCCAACGGGCCTTCCTATGGAGGAGTTCTGGTGGACCGGTATCATTTCTCCGGCAAAAAGGAGAATTGCGCAGTCTGTTCCAAACTGATCCCGGAAGTATTCAAAGACTATATATTCAGGACCCTGGGCGCGTGAACGGTCTGACGTGAAGCCACAGGAGCGTTTTTGCGGGCGAATCTGTCCTGCCGAAGCCGATTTGTGTGTAGCGGGCGGTCACAACACTGTCTGTTAAAAAATAAGAATAATGTGAGGAAAAAATGAGCAGAACAAGAGAGGAATGGGACAAGCGGGATCAGGCTGAACTGAAAAGGCGGCAGGATCAGCTGGCAAGACCGGAATACAAGGGATATCTTCTGGTCCTTTGCATCGTGATCGTACTCGTCCACATCATCGATGAGATCGCCTCGAATGTGGGAAGCATGGTGGAGAGCAACGCCATCCGACAGTTCTTCCCCACGCTGGATCTGTCTTCCGGCAAGGCGGCGTATGTAGCGATTACTACACCTGCCAGCACCCTGACTATGCTCGCACCGTTCTACAAGGCGCTGGCGGATAAATTTGGCAGAAAGATGTTCCTTGTGGTCAACACCCTGGGTTATGCCATCGGTATGATCATCTGCTATTTTTCACGGTCCATCGTCGGATACGCGATTGGAAGCGCGTTCACGCTGTTCTTCATCGCGCACGATATGCAGGTCGTATATATTCAGGAATCCGCGCCGACGAAGTATCGTGCTACGATCTACGCGGTGACAAAGGGGATCGGGACGATCGGAATGGTCGCGGTGCCTCTGCTGCGCCGCTTGTTTGTGGACCGTGACGCATCCCTGTGGAAAAATGTATATCTGATACCAGGCATCGCAGGCATCGCCGTGGCGGTTCTTGCGTATATGTTTGCAAGGGAATCCAAGGTCTTCCTGGAACAGCGCGTAAATCATCTAAATCAGCCATATGAAGTGCGGCATCCGGAAAAGAAGAAACAGACGAAAGAAGAGAAAAAGGCGCAGAAAGCGAAGGCCGGAGAGAGCGGTGTCTTCCGGGCGATCAACTATCTTTTCCGGAACAACAAGGACCTGATGTGGACAACGATATCGATCATCGTGTTTGCGATCGGAATGTCCGGCATCACCATGAATATCAACGTCATCATGGCAACAGGTATGACCGAGACCGAGATCACCAATGCCCAGTCGGTATATGCCTTTGGATACGCTCTCCTCGTCATTGTTTTCGGGCTCATAGGGGACGGTATGGGGAGAAAGACGACCGTCCTTCTCACAGGATCCATGTCCATCGTCAGTTTTATCCTGTTCGTCATCGGGGTAAGGAACGGATGGAATTCCTGGTTCATCGGCGTTCTGTATTCGGGCTTCCTCGGAGGATACTGGACCTGCCAGGACTACATGGTCTTCATGGCATCGGAGAAGGTCCCTACCAAGATCCGCGGTTCGGTGCTGGGTGGACTGAATCTGCTCCAGTATATCGGTATTTCCGTGGGAATGCTCTCGTTGACCATTGCCCAGATCTTCATCTCTGACGAATGGATCGGGGTTGCCTGCGCGATATCTGCGATCCCCGGAATGATCGCAGCGATGATCCTGATCATGAAGATGACCAGAGAGACCAAGGGAACGGATTTCGAATCTCTTGATGAACAGGCGGAAGCCTCCCTCGCGGAATGATCAAAAGCGAAAAAAGGCCCTGCAGCTCCATTGGGGCTGCGGGGCTTTCTGCTATCTTGGGATGGATCAGAGCGTCGCTCTCAGTTCGTAGACTTTTTCCATGAACTCTTTGACATGGGGACCGTAAACGTCGCCCGTGTCTTTTCTTGTGTCCTTGAATGTGCTTCCGACGATAGCGGCGTCAGCGAGGGACAGTTTTTCAAACACGGTGTCTGCCGACATTCCTGCCGCGACGATCAGGGGGAAGTCGCCGACGACTTTGCGGAAGTCGATGATCTTCTGGGTGGGCGAGTCCATACCGGTACCTTCTCCGGTGACCGCGATGGCGTGGCACCGCTTCATCCCGATCTTCAGGTCGGTCGCCACATCGTTGCCGGAAAGGACCGGTTTGTATTTGAAGCGGACACCGCCGATGACATACATGCCGCCTTCGTCCATATAGCGCTCGATCATCTCGCCGTAAGGTTTGTCCTCTTCAGCGGTAAGATGCCCTGCGACCGAGTCTACCTGGATGAATTTCGCTCCGTATTCCTTCGCGTATTGCCAGCTCAGTTCCCAGTTGTCCAGCACGTTGACTCCGAGGGTGAATCCGCCTTTCTGGGACAGAAGTTCCAGTCCTGCGCGGACATCGTCGGAATCTCCGAAATAATCTTCCACGATCATGGCATCGATCCCGTTCTCGCGGTAGATCTCCGCCTCCCTCAGGCAGCGCTCCAGTTTGTCATTCCTGGAGTTTCCTTTCATATGGATCATAGCAAATACCGGCTTTTTGACCGGAAACTCATCTAAAAACATTTGTTGGTCATTTCTCCAATCTTATTTTTTGTGCGCTCTTCCAGGATGAGCGCTGCGATTTTGGATCATCATATTTGGCAGGGATACCACGTCTGATTGTGACACGATCAGGCGTGGAGGAACTGCCATCCTCCTATATGTTTTTGTATTGTTATTTGTTTTAATGAGACACTCTTTTTGTTTTGCAGGAGCACCCTTGTTCCGTTACAATGCACTCCTGTTGCCTTATATGGCGCGTTTTTCCACAGCAGAATGTCTCCCGGTCTTATCTGATAATGCTGCGTTCTTTCGGACACCCTGCCCTTAGTAACTTTAGCTCCTCTGTATTGCCTCAGACTTTTATCGCTGCTCCTCGATTCCCTGCGGTTTGTCCGCTCACTTCCTAACTCCGATCCGCTCTTTATCTTTCCATCGCGTATATCCACTATTCTCGCGTCATAGAATTTGCTCAGGATCCGGTTGTTCCTCCGCACTTTCTGAAATGTCTGCTGCTCTGCTCTGTCCTCCGGTCTGTAGTTACCCATGCAATATGCGTCATTGCAGTGGCTCTTTTCCATATTCAGCAGTTTTCGCTCTGTTGATGTCTTTGCACCGTATGTTATATGGACGCTGATATCTTCCAGCTGCTTTTTTACTCTGTTGTAGATATTCCATCGGACGGTGTTCATAAAAGTCGCGTTCTCAAGACTTGCAAACCGTTTTGGCTCGTATCCCCATAGCGATCCGCCTTTCTTATGGTTTGCGGATGTATGGCATTTCTCGCATACTGTGGCAAGCTCATCGATCTGACTGCCGTGCCGACCTTTCCAGAACAGCGCATGATGCACATGCAGTATCGCCCCTTCTTCCACTCCTCTTCCGCATATACAGCATTTGTACCCATCTCTTTGAAAGACCGCTTTTCTCAGGGTCTCCTGTCCGTAAAGATCGCCATGCTGGTAATCAGATCCCTCCGGGACCGGCTCTCCTTTGCCAAGCGCTTTCAGCAATGCCGGGTCAAATTCTCCCAGTTCCATGTATATATCCGTTATCGGAGCTGCTGCCGCATATCTGGTGATCTCGTTCACATGCGCATCTGCTTTGTGCTGCAGGCTCGGTGCCAGCCATCCTTCCCGCCGTTTGCGGTTGCTGAAGCGCACTGCTCTGTACCGAAGCCGGTTCCTCCTGCCTCGCCTGTATCTTCGCTGATCATCATGACGCTGTTTTTCGTCTTTCAGCAGGATTCGTTCTTCACTCACATATTCGTGCGCTTCTGACTTCAGTGAGATTCCTATATGCTGATACCCTGTATCTTCACACAACTCCAGAGGCTGGGTATATGTACTGACCTCATATACCAATTGTATGGTGAACGGTCTGTGGTTTATGATCTTTGCCTTTCCATCTCTTAATAAATGGCGAACTCTGCCAAATCGCTTTGTCGGCATGAGCCGTTCACCATCTTTGCTCATCACAAATACGCAGCTTTGCATCCGGCAGAATTCCTTTCCTGTTTTTTCATCCGGCCATCCGGATAATTCAGCATGTACGGATCTCTCCGCCATTGCTGTGGTCCACATCGCCAATGTTATGCAGGTTTTTATGATATGCACACTTCTCCTACCCTCAGAGATGTTTAATGCATATCCTCAGAGCTTAGAACTTGTGGAGCATCCTAAGGTGAGTTGCTTATGCGTCACTGCATAACGTAGTCTCTGTTTCAAGACTCAGGCTTATCAATCAGGCTCATCCTACTGGACAAGCCTCGTCCGATTCTTTGAATCGGGCGGGGTTATTGACCTGCTTCTCAGTGTCAGGTACAGCTCTTCGGCAGTCCTGCGCATCTCCGCCTTGATTTCATCGGTGTAATGGGGGAACGGACCGAACTGCCTGGCGTTGACTCCTGCAGCCACATTTGCGAGGCACGCGGTGAGAAGGGGATGATATCCTTCACAGAAACCGTACATGGCAGCGCCGGTGGAGCAGTTTCCGCATCCCGTGGAGTCTACGCTGGTCCCGCTCTCGACGGACGGGGCGAACCAGGCTCTTCCATCCTGGATCATATAGGATCCTCTTTTTCCGACACGGAAGAAACACGGTTTTCCGAATTCAATGATCTTCTGTATGGACTCTTCTTCACTGTTTGTCCCGAAGAGGAGCATGGATTCCGGGCGGTTGATGGAGTAGATGTCTGTTTTCCGAATAAGGTCGAGAACGGAGCCGCGCAGTGCGGGATCGTGAACTTCCTCCGTGCTGATCTCGATCATGATGGAAGCGTTGGGGCATTTCTGCCGCATGGCGGGGAGATCATCCCAAACCGGTTCGATGGAAGCGGACTCGAAATAGATCCCTTTTACGTCAGGGCCGCCGTGCTTCAGGACATATTCGGAGCGGGCGAGAGGAAACAGGCCGTATTTTTCTTCATATTCTTTTCCGTAGATGGAGTGTTCCACCCACTCTCCGGACGGACTGTATTCCAGATATGTGTAGTGCGTTCTGGGGAAAGCGATCTCGATCCCTTCGGCGGACAGATGATTTCTCCGGAAATAATCCCCGTAGAGGTCGTCAAAGTCCGGTCCCGCAGCGGACACGAAAAGGAGATCCTCCGTATATGGGAGGATCCCGTTGACTGTATAGAGGGAACCGCCGAGAAATCCGGTGGCTTTGGAGCCGTCCGGGTAATGCATGTCATTGACGATCACGCTCCCGGTGATCAGATACTTGGCCATCTCCTTCTCCTTTGTTTAAAGCCTGTCGACCAGTTCGTCACAGAACAGGATGTTGCCATCCAGACCAAGGCGTTTGGCCAGTTCGCCGACAGTCGGTTTCTTGATCTTCGCGTCCGCGAGCACCGCGTCATCCCAGAAGATATCCTGAGCAGTACCGTCCTTGATGACGTTCTTGTGCGCCATGGCGATGATGCGGTCAAAGTTGTTCACCGCGAATTCCATATCGTGGGTGATGGTGATGACCGTGATTCCGTCTTTGGTCAGGCGGTCGACCATGTTGCCGAGCGTCTTCGTTCCGTGCAGATCCTGTCCTGCAGTCGGCTCGTCCAGTACGATGTACTTCGGCTGGGAGGCGATAACGGCAGCGATCGCAACGAACTTACGGATCGGATAGGGGATCTCGTAAGGATTGGTGTCCATATATTTTGCGATGTCGCAGATCTCCACTGCGTAATCGACACGGCGTTTGACTTCCTTTTCGTCCAGCTTATAGTAGCGGGGCATATACTCGATCTCGGCGCGGGCGGTGCTGTTGAAGATCTGCTCGTCCGGGTTCTGGAATACATATCCCACTTTCCTGGCCGTCGTTGCGACGGTGACATCTTTGGTATTCACTCCGTCGATGATGACATCGCCCTCAAAGGGACGGTTGAGTCCGTTCATCATCTTGACGCAGGTCGTCTTGCCCGCGCCATTCTGACCGACGATCGCGACCTTCTCTCCTTCGTGGATGGTGAGGTTGATGTGTTCAAGAGCGGTAAAGCCGTTCGGATAACGGAAACTGGCGTTTTTGATCTCGATTGCCATCAGCGCGCCCTCCTTTCTTTTACGAGTTCGAGTGCCTCATTCAAAGTGACGGGGATCTCGGAAAGGGGCTTTCCGGCGTCCTCCATGGCATGTCCGAATTTCGCCACTTCCGGGATGGCCGCGTTGTGGTCCATCAGTTCGCGCTTGGCGAGGATCTCTTTCGTCGGTCCGCTGAAAGCGATGGTTCCGTTCTCCATGACGAGGATCTCATCGCAGAACTCGGCGATCAGGTCGATCTTGTGTTCGACCAGGATGATGGTCTTATTGGAATGCTTCAGCTGGTTGATGATGTTGAAGACGCTTTCGGTGCCTTCCGGGTCCAGCTGGGATGTGGGTTCATCAATGACGAGAGTGTCCGTGTCCATCGCAATGATGGAGGCGAAAGCGACGCGCTGGCGCTGTCCGCCGGAGAGCTCGTTGGGGTTGTTCTTGATCAGATGGCCGATGTCCAGCTGCTCGCAGACCTTCGCGACACGGTCCAGCATGACCTCTTTGGGTACGCCCAGGTTTTCGAGGCCGATGGCGACCTCCTCAAAGACGGTGGGCTTGATTCCGGAGATCTGGGTGAACGGATTCTGGAAGACATATCCGATTTTGGAGGACAGTTCCGCGGTGTCCCACTCGCGGATGTCCTTGCCTTCCACAAGGCATTCACCGGTCAGTTTACCGAGATAGAAGTGGGGAATCAGACCGCGGATCAGGTTGCAAAGCGTGGTCTTTCCGCCGCCATTCTCTCCGATGATACCGTAGAACTTTCCTCTCTCAAAGGAACAGGTCACGTTCTGAAGGGCAAAGTTTTTGGTGTAGGGATATTTGTAGGAAACATCTTTCAGTTCTATAAATGCCATGAGTCCCTCCTTAAAGTACGCCGAAATGGCTGAGGATCTTCCAGACGATCGATCCGATCATAAACAGGACGGCGAGCGCATCCATCGCATACTCCCACTTCGGTATGGGGCGCAGGACGCGGAGGTAAGTGTGGCCTCCCTCATGAGAGAAGGCGCGTGCGTCCATGGCGATCGCTTTTTCCTCTGTTCCGGACATTGCGCTCAGAAGGATCGGTCCAAGGGTGGGGAAGAAAGCTTTCATACGGACGATAACGTTGCCGTCTGTCTCGATTCCTCTGGACTTCTGGCTTTCCAGGATGGTATTGGCGGATTTTCTCATGTCGATGACGCTCTGCATGGAGCTGAGCATAATGTAACTCGCGACGTGTGTCACGCCCCGGTTTTCCAGAGCGAGCATCAGGTCGCGCATCTCGGTCGTCATAAAGTAGATGAGCAAGGATCCGGAGAAGCCCATGATATAGGATATGATATCAAGGGCAGCGATGAAGGGCTCTTTATACCACTGCCACCCTCCGATGTTGAACCAGGGGGTGAAAGAGGGATCCCTCATACTGAACTGGCGGATCACGATGGTGATGACGACGAGGATGGCGCTGATCGCCACATAGGATTTAATGAATTTCGGGAAAATGCCGATGATCGCCGCAAAAATGCAGTACAGGATGCAAAGGGTGAATCCAAACTGCCAGTGGCGGACAAAACATGCCGCAAGGCCGACGCACATGCAGATCGTAAGTTTTGACAGAGGGTTCAGATTGAACCAGGCATTTCCGTTATTAACGTAGTCGTTGTAAGAGTTGATAAACTCTCTGTCCATAAAGAACCTCCAATGAATAGAATAAAGCGGGAGTGGTGCACTCCCGCTTTAACACGACTTGAAGAGCGCGTTATTGCTCTTGGGAAAGGATTATTCCTCTTCCAGTGCTTTTTCTTCGTCGCTGATGTAGATGGGTCCCAGCGGGAGCTTGGAGAGGAATCTTGTCGGGAATGCCTTCAGGATGAAGAAGCATACGACAATGGTGATCGCCTTATCCAGCAGGTCGCAGAGGAACTCGCCAACGATCTGGCAGAGGAACTTCGGAAGTCCTGTTGCCGCATAGAGAGGAAGAACGATGACGGATGTTGCGCCGCCGCCGAAGTCAAATCCGTACAGTGTCCAGGTGATCAGAGCGCCGATAACGCCGCCGATGAAGGCGAAGCCCAGGGAGCTGATCAGAGTGGGGACGAATTTCTTGAAGACGCCCTTCTTGGACAGATATGCAGCGAGAACGGCAAATGCCATGTTCAGAGGAGCATAGAACAGGGTGTTCGGGTCGGTGATCGCGTTCAGGATGTTGGAAACAAGTCCTACGATGACGCCGGGCCATACGCCGCACAGTGCGCCGACGATGATCGTTCCGATGGAGTCGAGATAGATCGGGAGCTTCAGCAGAAGGATGATCGTTCCGCCGATGAAGTTTACAGCAACACCAATCGGTACGAGAAACCATGCAAGTTTGTTATCTTTTTTTGCCATGATAGATTTCCTCCAATAATGTCCATTTCGTGCGGCAACAGCCGCTTTACTTCCCTCAATTTAGCACAATTGACCATTCTTTTCAATCTGTATTAAGTGGAATATAATGATTTTAGACATGTTGTCAAAAAAATTATGAACAAATTGTGGAGAGTGGAGAATGGTTCGTAAAAGCGGTTCCTATAATGTGTACATCGGGGATGTTGCGCTGGACGAATACTACCGCGCGGGCAGATGGCCGGGCACGGCAGATAAGGAGGAAGTGGAGACGCTGGAAGCCGTTCCTGGCGGGATGATCGCCAATGCCGCCTGTGTCAGCGCAGCGCTCGGACAGGACACCTTGTTCTGGACTGTGATGAACAGCGGAGCGATCTCAAAGCGCCTGCTGGAAGATCTGGAAAAGCAGGGTATTGATACATCCCTCTCTATCGTGGACGACAGTCTGCCGGACTCAAAGACGATGATCTTCCTTGTCGGGGACGAACACACCATTTTCATCCCGATCCTTCCTGTGGAGCGGATCGATCTCACAGCGCAGCAGATCGATGTTCTGAAGAATGCGCGGTACATCTATTCCACCTGCGGAGTTTTATCATCCATACATTTCGGGGAAAGGCAGTGGCAGGAATTTGCTCCGGAGATCCGTGCCGGAGGTGCGAAGGTCGTCGTGGACTATGATGTGGATTACGAACGCAACGGAGATGAAGAACGTTTCCGGAACGTAGACATAGGATTCTTTAATGAGACCGGGTTCGATTCCGTCCGAGGTGAGAGAACATACGAGGAACAGGCAGCCAGGCTGCATGAACTGGGAATGGAACTTGTCGTAGTGACGCTGGGGCCGGACGGATGCGTCCTGTACCCGGAAGGCGGAGAAAGCATCCGTGTCCCTGCCAGAAAAGTACCTGTGGTAGATGTGACCGGCGCGGGTGATACGTTCTGCAGCAGTTTCATCGCCGCCCTGGAGGAATACGATCTGAAAGGCGCAGCGGAATTCGCCACAGCGGCGGCGTCGATCTGCGTCAGCACCATGGGCGCGAGGGGCGGTGCGGTGCCGAAGGAAAGGGTGCTGGAGATCCTGAACAAGTGACAAAACATACGAAGCGGAACAGACTGTCCGGTCTGTTCCGCTTTTAAAATGACTGCTGGATTGCAGGCGATCGGCGCGCATGACGCCTTTAATGCCATGTGACGATGGGGGAAGGATCAGAGCGCAGAGTACACTTCATTGCCGCTCTGATATACGGCGCGGACATTGTGCAGCACCGAGATATCCTTCGAGACATCGCCCTGAACCAGTACAAGGTCGGCGGTATATCCTTCCGCGACAAGGCCAACGTGATCACCGATACCAAGGAGATCCGCGCCGTTCTTGGTGGCGCACTCCAGGGCTTCCAGAGGACGGAGGCCGCATTTGACCAGATACTCGCATTCGGTGGCTACCGGGGAGGCACCCTTGTATCCGGTGCAGTCTGTATCGGTGCCGGTTGCGATCCGTACGCCCATGCGGTGGAGAGGAACGATATTCTCCGGGTAGCACTCCACACATTCCGCCAGATAGTTGTATACGGATTTCGGATCGTCCTTTTCTCTCTGCGGGACGCCCTCCGCGGTCATGCGGTCATATTCATGATTGAAGACGTAGATCGTGGGGACCCAGGTGATGTTCTTCTCGATCATGACCTGTCCCTGTTCTTCGGTAAGATGGGTTCCATGCTCGATGGAATCCACTCCTGCAGCAAGGCAGCTTTCAATGGAACTGCCGTATCCTGCGTGGACCTCGATCTTCATGCCGAGCCGATGCGCTTCCTGTGCCGCGAAGCAGATCTCCTCTTCGGAGAGCTCATCGCCGCGGTATCCCTCACTGGTGAGCAGTTTGATCCAGGATGCTCCGTTTTTCTTGTTGAGACGGATCGCTTTTCTTATATCGTCGATACCGTCCACTTCCTGGATCGCATGGTAAACGGAGGCGGCAGCGCCGTGACCTCCCGTCATGCAGATCCCCACAAGGCAGGGGAATACTCTGGGTGATTTGATCCAGCCGCGGGCAGCAGCTTCATTGAGAGCTACTCCCAGTCCGTCTCCGGAGCTGGCATCCCGGATGGTGGTGACGCCGTTGCGGAGCGTCTCTTCCATTTTCTTTCCTGCATACAAGGCGCGCAAAGAAACGCTGCTGTCTTTTCCCATGAGCGCCGGATCCTCACCCCATCCGAGGTGGGTGTGAAGGTCGATCATTCCGGGGATCAAAGTGCATCCGTCTGCCTTTACGACCGGTTCCTCCGGGCAATCTCTCAGAAGATCCGCAGCTTCCCCGATCTTCCGGATCACACCGTCCTGAACAAGAACGGCTTTGTTTTCAAGGACGACAAATCGTTCGCCTGTGGCGATGCGGTCAGGTATAATGATCATGGTAGAACTCCTTCTGTGACATGTATCTTTTTTGTTAGAGAACATGATAGCACAAAAGAGGGGAAAGATGAACCGCTTTAAAGCGAAAAAGGAATCAAAATGTATTACGGCAGCGGAAAGAAGATCATAGCAGTTTGTGATGAGTTTCCTGGAATCGGAAGTCCGGATGATCTGTATCATGTGCTCCTGAATGTCTGGAGCGCGGACACCTGTGCTCCCAGGATGCGGAAGGACTGGAGCAAGCAGAATCCGACTCTGGGGCAATGTTCCATAACGGCGTTTCTCGCTCAGGATATTTTCGGGGGCAAGGTGTTTGGGGTGCCGCTGGATGACGGAAACTTCCACTGCTACAACTGTGTGGACGGGGAGGTCTTTGACCTCACCAGCGAGCAGTTTCCCTGTGCCCTGGACTACAGCGGCAATCCGGAGCAGTTCCGCGAGGTCCACTTCGCGAAGGAAGAAAAGCGACAGAGATATGAGACGCTCAGGATAAAACTGAAGGCGGTTCTGGCAGGGGAAAAGTATACGTTGGAATAAGGCAGATCTTCGGCCCGGGTTATATAATGGTTACAGTGGCGGATTCGGATCAGCAGAGTAAGAGGGATACGGATGCGAAGAATAGTACGTTCTTTAGTCGTTTTGGCGGCAGTCATCGCCCTGATGGGGGCGGGACCTGCCTGTTTCGCGGAGGGGAGCATGACAGAACTTGATGTGACCATTGATCTTTCCTACAGCAGATGCAGATGCGAATGGGAGGAGCCGGAAGGCAGGCAGGGTGAACTATGGTATACTGCGACTGTCCAGGCTGTTTCCGGGCAGGGCAGCGAGGATCGGATCTCGGAGCGGTGCGATTACCCCTACTTCCAGGCGGATGATTATATCGCGTACACCTGTCAGGAGTACGGATTCTGCGATGCGGTGCGCATCAAAGTGGAAGGATTCCTGGGAGGGGAGAAGGTAGCGGAAGGATTCAGCGAGTCTTTCGATCCGCGGACGGTGTTCCCCGAGAAGGAGGAACTGCTTTTCGGTACCGACATTCCGCTTGACTCGGTCTATGATGTGTCGGTCCGTTCCTTCGGGACGGCGGCATCGGATAACTGGTCTGTGTACGCGTTCAATTCAGGGGATGAGATCCAGATCGTTTCTTCCGAAGCAGGGAAGGAAGATGTGGAAAGAAAACTGAGTGAAGCGCAGTGGAATGAGCTCCTTTCCATTCTTTCCAAAGGAAGAATGAAGCGGAACTATGTCAGTGACCCGACCATCCAGATGCTGGACGGAGGCGGAGGCGGTATCACAGTCAGCTGGAGCGAGGGGGAAAATGCCGAATTCGTTTCCTGTTACCATTTCGACGCGGACGAAGCGGTCCGGCAGGAACTGGAAGACTGGATGACCGGACAGAAAAAGGGCGGATCCGCCGGGTGGATCCTCTGGGCGGGAACTGCTTTATGCATCGCTGCCGTCGCATTCCTGATACTCTTTTTTCTGAAGAAAAGATAGTAACAGACTTAATAGTCACGGGAGACCGGCATTCCGGTCTCCTTTGTGTTAGGTCATGTTTGGCGGAGTGTCCCTGTTTGGCAGCGCATTGTTCACCCCGCCATGAGACCCGTGATACAATGAAGTACAAGATCCGAAGAAGGGAAGCACAAGGCATGGCGGTCAAACTGAATGTGGCTCAAATGGAAGCGGTCACCACGACAGAAGGATTCGTGCGGGTCATCGCCGGCGCAGGGTCCGGCAAGACGAGGGCCCTGACACACCGCTTCGCGTATCTCGTGAACGAACTTGGTGTCCTCCCGGAGCATATCCTCTGTGTGACGTTCACGAATAAGGCAGCCAACGAGATGCGACAGAGGATCCACAATCTCATCGGCGACAACGACACGGGCTATATCAATACCTTCCACGGATTCTGTGTTGCCGTACTTCAGGAGGACAGCAACGCCGTTCAGTATCCCAAGAGTTTTCTTGTCCTGGATAACAGCGATATCGATGCGATGCTTCGCATCATCTATGAGGAGAGAGAACTGACCCTCAGGGACAAAACCTTCTCGGACGCCCGTGATATGATCGAGATTCAGAAGCTGTTCCGGAAACCGGAGTACTATCTGGATCTCATCGACATGTCTCTGGACGCCCTTCATGAGAAATATATGCAGGCTGTAGGGACAGACGATATCATCTTCTACGGTTATCTCTATCAGCAGAAGAAGTGCTTCGGCCTGGACTACAACGACCTGATCAAATTCACCTTGTATATCTTCAAGCAGGACGCGGATATCCGGCTGAAATGGCAGAAGAGACTGGAGTACATCATGATCGATGAGTTCCAGGACATCGACGGGCTTCAGTATGAACTGATGGAAGTCCTGTGTGACTACCATCAGAATCTGTTCATCGTCGGGGATCCGGATCAGACGATCTATACCTGGAGAGGGGCAAACGTGAAGTATCTCCTGGATTTTGACAAGAGATTCCCGAATGTCCGGACCATCATGATGATGCAGAATTACCGCTCCACGCCGGAGATTCTTGCAGCCGCAAATTCTCTCATCTCCCGGAACAGGAGCAGGATATCGAAGGATCTGGTTCCGACTCTTCCCAACGGGGATCCGGTTCGTTTCTGTTTCTCCCCGAATTCCGAAGAGGAGGCGAAATGGATCGCGGAGGAGATACAGAAACTGGCGGAAAGGGGAGAAAAGTACCGCAGGATAGCAGTGCTGTACCGTGCGCATTATGTGACGAGATCCATCGAAGAGGCGTTTCTCGAGAAAAAGATCCCATATCACATCTATAGCGGGGTGCCTTTCTTCGGCCGGGCAGAGATCAAGGACGCCCTGAGCTACCTGAGAATGGTCGTTCTTCAGGACGATCTGTCTTTCCGGAGGATCGCGAATGTCCCCAAACGAAATCTCGGGAAGAGGAGAATGGAGTTTCTGGAGGGGTACGCCCAGGAGCACGGATGCACCCTGTACGAAGCGCTCAAGGCAACGGCGGATGACGAGATCTTCAAAGGAACACGTGCTCAGCGGTTCATCCGGCTGATCGAATCCTATACTTATACATACAGCAATTATCCGGTGTCCGAGCTCCTGTCAAAACTTACGGATGAGAGCGGATACGAAGAGATGCTTCGGACAGAGGGAAGTCAGGAGAGACTGGACAACCTGGCGGAGCTCAAACAATCGGTACACGATTACGAGATCACCTGCGGGGAAGAGGCCTCTGCAGAGCACTATCTTGCTCATATCGCACTGTTCACCAACGCGGATGTTCCGGACACTGCGGATCAGGTCAAACTGATGACGGTCCATGCGGCGAAAGGTCTGGAATTCCCCAGGGTATTCCTGTGCGGCATGGGGGAGGGGATATTCCCCTCCAGAAAGACCAGGGACCTTCAGGGAATGGAGGAGGAGCGCAGGCTCGCCTTCGTCGCCATGACCCGGGCAGAGGAGCAGCTGACCCTCACTGCGGCGGAAGGAAGGAATTTTGACGGTTCGCCACGCTATCCCTCCCGTTTCGTCCTCGACATCGATCGGGAACTTATGGAGTTCGTGAATCCCATGAGGGAGAGCCTTGTGAAGGAGACGAGGCAGTACGTTTCCACACAGGAAAAGTATTTGCCGGAGAACCTGGATGAAGCGCTGTTTGAGAACGGGACCCGCGTTCGCCACGAGATCCTGGGCGAGGGGACGGTTCTGGAGATGGATCCGGAGCGGCTGACTTATACCGTTCAGTTTGATTCCGTCTCGACGCCGAGGGTTTTGTCTGTGCGGGCGAAACTGACAAAAATATAGTTATTATTAAATATAGCAAGCAATTGTTCTTTGTAAGTGCTGATGAACTGCTTTAAATAAGCGGTAATCAGCACTTTGTCTGTTCACAAAGAATTCACAAAAATAATTAGCACTCACCTATTGACAGTGCTAATTTTTGGGTGTATAACATAGTCAGAACAAAGGAAGAGAGCAGAACGGAAGGGACGGTGGTCCCCCGGATCCGAAACTCTCGCAACCGATGCTCAAAACATAAAAAAGAAATGTTATGAGTTTAAGGAGGATTTGAACAATGTTATATCCTAGTATTTGGAATGAAAGCTTATTTGATGATTTGATGAATTTTGAATTCCCGAGATTCCGTGATCTGGACGATGTGGATCAGAAACTGTACGGAAAACACGCAAACCGTGTCATGAAGACCGATGTACATGAGCAGGATGATCACTACGATGTGGATATCGATCTTCCGGGATTCAAGAAGGATGAGATCAAGATCGAGTTGGAGAATGGTTATCTGACCGTCAACGCTTCGAAAGGCCTGGATAAGGAAGAGAAGAATGACAAGGGCAAACTGATCCGTCAGGAGCGTTATTCCGGCTCCATGCAGCGTAGCTTCTACGTCGGTGAGAACGTAACGGAAGAAGACATCAAGGCAAAGTTTGAAGACGGCGTCCTGAAGTTGACTGTTCCGAAGAAAGACGCTCCGAAGCTTCCGGAAAAGAAGACCATCTGCATCGAAGGCTAAACTGTATAGAAAAGGTGAAGGGATCCGAATGGTGTGCTTCCCGTCAAGCAGACAGTAAAATAATATAAGAATTAGTTCTCGCAA
>CAZRGP010000017.1:0-44826 GCA_964599695.1 uncultured Faecalibacterium sp. | reverse complement strand
ACGATTTTTGCCTGAGATACAGGAAGCTCGTGACTTCCAGTCATGAGTAGTTCACCATATATACGCAGTTCCTGTCATCTGATAGCGGATCCGGATCACGGACATGTCCGAAGACAGAAAAATACCGCGGCGATTGATGAGGGAGCCGCGGTATTTTTCTAATGAGGAATAGGAGGTTAATATGAAAAAACTATGCAAGCAAAAGAATTATTGCTGCGCCTCATGGCGCTTGTCGTACTGGGACTTGATGCGGTAGATGAGTCCGCCGCCCACAAACAGGATCACAGCGTATCCCCAGTACATGGTCTGATATCCCCAGCGGTCCGCGACGACACCGCCGATCATCGGAGCAATAGAGTTTCCGATATCCTGACCGATGTAGCAGGTGCTACTGACGATACCTGCCTTCTCCTTGCCCATCTTCTTCAGGCAGGTCGCCTGGATCCCGGGAGAACCGGAGGACTGTCCGATCCCCTTGATGATACCGGCAAGGATCATGACAGCCATGGACCTTGCGGAACCGGTGAGCACAGCGGAGAACGCGGTGGAGAACAACGCCGGGTAGATGATATAGTCCAGTCCGAAGCGGTCCAGCAGTTTTCCGGATACCGGGCGCGCGAGGAACATGACAACGGAGTAAGCGGTGAAGAACACCGATATTCCTGTTATCCCTCTCTCCTCCCCGAGAAGATTGATAAAGGTGTTGTCCAGGCCATTGCAGTTGCTGAATAGTCCGCAGATCATGGCGTAAGGCAGGACATACAGGGAGATGATGCTGTCGAGGGTGAGCCTTCCTCTCCTGACCTCCCTCTTCTCCTCCTTATAGGGAATGAAGTTGATGATAAGCAGGGAGATGCTGCACACCACGGCGCAGAAAATGAAACAGGCATAGAAGCCGAAGTTGTCTTTCAGATAAAGTCCTACGGCAGGTCCGATGGACTGGGAGATGACATTTGCCAGAGCCATCCACCCCATTCCTTCACCGATACGGGACAGCGGAAGGAACGATGTGCTGAACGCCATCATGGCGACTCCCTGGAAGGAGAACGCGATGCCCTGAAGGACACGGCATACTGCCAAAAGGCGTATATCCCTGGCGAAGATGTGAAGGATCGCCAGAACCACGTTCGCCGATGTGGTGATCAGGATCAGTTTCTTCCGGTTCATCCGGTCCACTACGAATCCGGACACCGGACGGAGGAACATGGCGGTCAGGGACATCAGCGACGCCACGACGGAAGCCGTCTTCAGTCCTGCCCCGATCTCCACGCAATAGGAGCTCATCAGGGGGACGATCGCCCAGGTGGAACTGTTGAGCACCACGCTGTTGATGAACACCATGATGAAGGGCAGAGTCCAAACCTTATCTTCCTTCAGCGGTCTTTTCTCCAAACTGCTCTCGCTCATGATGCCCTCTCCTCTCGAACCGTTAATTCAATATTAACGGCATCGATTCGATTTTGCAAGAGGTTTACCATACATTTTTGTACAAGTTGTTTGGTCAATTTGATGAATAAACTTCAATTTGTATTGTTCAGTCCCATGATTTTTGGGGGAAAGTTGTCTGTTTTGTTGATTTAAGTACTTTATATGGAGTATCATTTAGACAACTTAAATAATGGAGCAGGAGGATCTTTTTTTATGCTGAGAATGACCAAGACTGAATCCGGACTCGTACGCGGAATCGCCGGCAACAACGCCAGGATCACCGTGTACAAAGGTATACCTTTTGCGGCGGACACCTCCGGTGAGAATCGCTGGAGAGCGCCTCAGCCTGTGACCCCCTGGGAAGGTGTCAGGGATTGCTACACCTTTGCGCCGATCACCATGCAGAAGACACCGGGAGAAGACCGCGACGCCTTCTATTCCAAGGAGTGGCATGTGGAACCGGAGATCGCTATGGGAGAGGACAGTCTGGCTCTCAACATCTGGACACCCGCCAACTCGACCGAGGACAATCTCCCTGTCTATGTCTGGATCTTCGGCGGCGGTCTTCAGGAAGGATACTCCCACGAAATGGAATTTAACGGCGAGCACATGGCTGCCCGCGGCGTTGTCGTGGTCACGGTGGCCTACCGCCTCAATGTATTCGGCTTCCTCGCCCACCCTGACCTCACAAAGGAGGATCCGGAGCATCCCGCGAACTTCGGTTTCCTGGATCAGAAAGCCGGTATCGAATGGGTGAAGCGGAACATCCGCAACTTCGGCGGAGATCCGGACAACATCACCATCGGAGGACAGTCCTCCGGCGGCATCTCAGTATTCTGCCAGATGGCATCCCCGCAGACGGAGGGTCTCTTCCAGAAAGCCACCATCCAGTCCAGCGCCGGCGGCTGCTTCCCCACCCATTATCCGCACAACTTCTTCGGTCTTACCCAGACCCTTGAAGAGGCGGAAAAAGCAGGAGCGGACTTCCTCCGCGAGTACCTCGGTTGCGAGACCATCGCCGAGGCGAGGAAACTGGACGCGTTCTTCATCCGCGACCGGTTCCTGGATTTCATGGGCAAGTCCTTCCCCCGTTTCGTTCAGTGCATCGACGGAAAGTTCCTTGTAAAGGATCCGGTGGAATCCCTGCTTCAGGATGAGATCCACCGCGTCCCCTTCCTCTTCGGATTCACCGCGGACGAAGTAAACTTCCTGCCCGAGGGCTCCACCGTAGGAGAGATGATCGAGTGGGCAGACAAAAACTTTGACGGGAAAGGCAAGAAGATCATTGAGCTGGCGATCCGCAAGGCGGGTTCCAACGCACCGGAAGATGTCCGCGAGGCCTGCCGACTCAATGTAAATGAGATATCCACCCACATGCTGGCCGAGACCTACACGAAACAGGGACGGACGGCCTATACCTATGTGTTTGATCCCACCATGCCCGGAGATGACGCAGGTTCCTTCCACTCCAGTGACCTCTGGTTCTCCTTCGAGACACTGGCCAGCTGCTGGAGACCCTTCAAGGGATATCACTACGATGTCGCACGCAAGATGTGCAACTACTGGACCAACTTCATCAAGAACGGCGATCCCAACGGGAAAGACGCGGACGGATCCGACATGCCCTGCTGGCCCAGGTACAACGACTCCAGACAGAACATGCAGTTCTTCGACGATGTGACCCTTGGCGCTCCCCTCTCCGACGGCGTGCTGAGTTTCGCAGTGGAAGAAAACCTGAAATACTACAACAACAAATAAGTAGATCAATACAAATATATGTAAAGAGAGGGCACGAGACATGTTAAGAGAGACCAGAACAGAAAACGGACTGGTTCGTGGCGTTGTCGGAACAGACGCGCGCATCACGGTCTACAAAGGCATTCCCTTCGCAGCAGACACTTCCGGAGAAAACCGCTGGCGTCCTCCGCAGCCCGCAAAGGACTGGGAAGGCGTGCGGCTCTGTGACGATTTCGGACCGATCCCGGTACAGAAGACTCCCGGTGAGGATCCAAACGCCTTCTACTCCAAGGAGTGGCATGTGGATCCTGAAGTGCCCATGGGCGAGGATTGCCTGAGAGCCCACATCTGGACACCGGCAAAGACCGTCGATGAGAAACTCCCCGTCATGGTTTGGATCTTCGGCGGCGGATTCCGTGAAGGATACGCCCACGAGATGGAGTTTGACGGAGAACGCATCGCTTCCAGAGGCGTGATCCTGGTCTCCCTGGAATACCGTCTCAATTGCTTCGGTTTCCTCTGCCATCCTGAGATCACAAAAGAAAACCCGGATGCACCCGCCAACTTCGGTCTGCTGGACCAGAGGTTCGGTCTGCAGTGGGTCAAGAGAAATATCGCGAACTTCGGCGGAGACCCGAACAACATCACCCTGTTCGGACAGTCCGCAGGAGGAAGCGCGGTCATGCACCATCTGGCTGCTCCCCAAAATGAGGGCCTCTTCCAGAAAGCCATCCCGCAGTCCTTCGGCGGCGTCGCCACCCAGTATCCCAGATCCTTCATGGGCGGCGTAGGTTCCCTCAAGGAAGCGGAACAGGTCGGTGTCCGGTTCTTCCATGATTTCCTCGGCGTGGACACCCTGGAGGAAGCGAGAAAACTGGACGCGCAGTTCATTGAAAAGAAATTCCTGGAAGCCAATCTCTGGCTGAGGATCGTAAACGACGGTCATTATGTGACCGAGGATTACTCCGCCACCGCGAGGAGAGGCGGCCTTCTGGACATCCCCATCATGACCGGTTTCAACACACATGAGGGATTCTACAGAGGCCCCGGCCAAAAGTTCCCCATGGCGCCTCCGGATGAGTTTGCTTCGGATGAAGCGGCCGTAACCTGGGTCCGCGAGGAGTTCGGCAGCAACGCGGACGCCTACCTGGCTGTCTGCCGCTCCGAAGCCAAAGTCAAAGGGATCTCCCTCGCCAAGGCGGTCATCGTATTCATCAGCGGCTTCAGCCTCTATGTCCTGGCAAGACAGAGGGAGAAAGCCGGGCAGAAGACCTATCTCTACTGCTTCGGACCCACCGTTCCCGGTGATGACGCAGGCGCGTTCCACTCCTGCGACCTCTGGTTCGAGTTCGAGACCCTGATGAAATGCTGGAGACCCTTTGACGGACATCACATGGATCTTGCGAGAAAGATGTGCAACTACTGGACCAACTTCGCAAAGACCGGCGATCCCAACGGAAATGACAAGGACGGCACACCGATGCCGAGATGGGAGCCCTATACCAAGATGGATCCCTGCCAGATCAACTTCAAAGACGAGATCACCGTGGATCACGGCCCTGTGGACCCCAAGACCAAGTGCCTGATCCGCCTCAATCTGGACTGAGCGGTAAGGAGGATCGTGAAAATGCTGCGTGAAACATTCACCGAGAACGGCCGTGTCCGCGGAACCGTGGGCACCGACGCCCGCATCACCGTCTACAAAGGGATCCCCTTCGCGGACGACACATCCGGCAAGAACCGCTGGCGTCCTCCTCAGCCCGCAAAGGACTGGGAAGGCGTGAGGGACTGCAGCGAATTCGGTCCCATCCCCTTCCAGCGCGTTCCCGGACGGGATCCGGAAGCTTTCTATTCCAAAGAGTGGCATGTGGACCCGGAAGTTCCCATGAGCGAGGACTGTCTGAGGGCAAACATCTGGACTCCCGCGAAAAAGACGGATGAAAAGCTTCCCGTCATGATCTGGATCTTCGGCGGCGGCCTCATGGAAGGATATCCCCATGAGATGGAGTTCGACGGAGAGCGTATCGCTTCCCGCGGCGTCATCCTGGTATCCATCGGGTACCGTCTCAACGCCTTCTCCCAGTTCGCCCATCCCCTGCTCACCAAGGAACAGCCGGAAGCCCCCGGAAACTTCGCGTTCCTGGATCAGGCGTACGGCATCGCCTGGGTCAAGAGAAATATCGCAAACTTCGGAGGTGATCCGGAGAACATCACCATATTCGGACAATCCGCAGGCGCCATGAGCGTTCTGGTGCAGATGTGCTCCCCCAAGACCAGAGGACTGTTCCAGCGGGGCATCATCCAGTCCATCGGCGGAATGTCTCCCCGCGTGCCGAATCCCATGGGCGTACTGTGGCAGAGCCTCAAAGAGATGGAGGACATCGGTGTCCGCCTGTTCGAGAAACTCGGTGTGACCACCATGGAAGAGGCCAGAGCTGTGGATGCCAGGACCCTGTGTGACGCCTGGTTCAGCCTGAACCTGTTCCTGGGGCCGACAGTGGACGGCGTCTTCCTGCCGAAGAGCGTGGACGACACCATCCGGGACGGCGAGATGCAGGATCTCCCCTTCATCATCGGATGTACCAAAGATGAGTTCCTGATCCATCCCCAGGGCGAGACAGACGAGGAAGTCCTCGGCTGGATCCGCGGGCTGTTCGGAGATAAGGCGGACGATTATATCGCGAGCCTCGACCCTGCCCTTCCCCTGAAGGAAGCCGCATCCATCCACTATGTGCGCCTCGGCAATGAACTGCTGAACGTGACCTGCGCGAAACAGGGAAGAAAGTTCTATCACTACTATTTCTGCCCCACCATCCCCGGCGACGACGCGGGATGCTTCCATTCCAGCGACCTCTGGTTCAGTTTTGAGACGCTGATGAAATGCTGGAGGCCTTTCGACGGCCACCACTTCGATCTCGCGCGGAAGATGTGCAACTACTGGACCAACTTCGCCAAAAACGGTGATCCCAACGGCAACGACAAGGACGGCACCCCCATGCCGGAGTGGCGTCCCTATACCACAGCCGATCAGCACCCCATGCTTCTCGGTGACGAGGTCCGCATGGCGGAAGGACCGAAGACCAGGCAGGAGCAGTATCTGCTGGACGAGAACGTAAAAGCATACGAAGAAACATAACCCCATACTTATCAGGAGGAAATGATCATGTTGCGTGAAACAAGGACCGAAAACGGCCGTGTGCGCGGTGTAGTGGCTACCGACGCCCGCATCACTGTATACAAAGGGATCCCCTTCGCAGCCGACACTTCCGGCGAGAACCGCTGGCGTCCCCCTCAGCCCGCCAAGGACTGGGAAGGCGTGCGGGACTGCAGTGAATTCGGCCCCATCCCCATGCAGAGGGTACCGGGACGGGATCCCAACGCTTTCTACTCCAAGGAGTGGCATGTAGATCCGCAGGTCCCTATGGGCGAGGACTGCCTGAGAGCGAACATCTGGACCCCGGCCAAGTCCGCGGATGAGAAACTGCCGGTCATGGTGTGGATCTTCGGCGGCGGACTGCAGGAAGGATATCCCCATGAGATGGAGTTCGACGGAGAGCGCATCGCATCCCGAGGCGTCATCCTGGTGTCCATCGGATACCGTCTGAACGTGTTCGGACTGCTCTGCCATCCCGAGATCACGGCGGAGAACCCGGAGGCGCCTGCCAACTTCGCGTTCCAGGATCAGGCCTACGGCATTGCATGGGTCAAGCGCAACATCGCCAATTTCGGCGGTGACCCGGACAATATCACCATCTTCGGACAGTCCGCTGGCGGCATGAGCGTCCTCGCTCAGATGTGCTCCCCGAAAACCGTCGGTCTCTTCCAGAAAGGGATCATCGAATCCATCGGCGGAATGAATCCCCGTATCCCCTCTGTCCACGGAATGCCTCAGGATACCCTGGAAGACATGGAGAAACAGGGTGCGGCGTTCTTTGAGAAACTCGGCGTACACAGCCTTGCGGAAGCGAGAGCGCTGGACGCCCAGTTCATCGAGGACAAATTCAATGAGACCTTCAACTTCTGGGGCGCTGTTGTGGACGGAAAGTTCCTCACCAAGACCCTGGATGAGACCATCGAGAACAACGAGTATCACAACATCCCCTTCATGATCGGAAACACGAAGGATGAGTTCCTCGTGCCGATCCCCGGAGATGACGACAAAGCGGTGGACGAATGGATCGACAAGGAATTCGGCGACAAGGCGGAGGAATACCGCGCGATCGTGAAAGCGATGCCCGGTGACTACCGCGCCAACGCCACCGTCCATCAGATGGATCTCGGAAACAAGATGATGTACGAGCTCGCTGCGAAACAGGGACGGAAGTTCTACTCCTACCTCTTCGGGCCCACCATCCCCGGTGATGACGCGGGATCCTTCCACTCCTGCGACCTCTGGTTCCAGTTCGAGACCCTGATGAAGTGCTGGAGGCCATTCGACGGCCACCACTTCGACCTCTCCAGGAAGATGTGCAACTACTGGACTAACTTCGCCAAGAACGGAGATCCCAACGGAAAGGACAAGGACGGCACCCCCATGCCGGAGTGGACGCCCTACACCGAGGCGTCTCCCCATTCCATTCAGTTCTTTGACGAGATCTCCATGGAGGAAGGCCCGGTCTCCCCGAAAGACCGCTTCCTGCTGGACCTGAACCTGAAATAAATAAGAAATAAACATACGGAGGAAGATATCCATGCTGAGAGAAACTGTAACTGAGCAAGGACGTGTCCGCGGTGTCGTAGGTACCGACGCCAGGATCACCGTCTACAAAGGCATTCCTTACGCGGCTGACACATCCGGTGACAACCGCTGGAGAGCTCCTCAGCCCGGGCCCAAGTGGGAGGGCGTGCGGGACTGCTCCGAATTCGGTCCCATCACCGTTCAGGCCGTTCCCGGAAAGGATCCCAACGCCTTCTACTCCAAGGAGTGGCACGTGGATCCCGAAGTCCCCATGGGCGAGGACGGACTGCGTCTGAACATCTGGACGCCGGCAAAGTCCGCGGATGAGAAACTTCCCGTATTCGTATGGTTCTTCGGCGGCGCCTTCAAGGAAGGCTACGCCCACGAGATGGAGTTCGACGGAGAGCGCCTTGCCAGCCGCGGCATCATCTATGTCTCGGTAGCGTACCGCGTGAACATCTTCGGATTCCTCTGCCACCCAGACCTCGTGAAGGAAGCGCCGGAAGCTCCGGCCAACTTCGGCATGCTGGACCAAAGGGCAGGCCTTGAATGGGTCATCCGCAACATCGCCAACTTCGGTGGCGATCCGGGCAACATCACCATCGGCGGACAGTATGCAGGCGGCGGAAGCGTGTGGAACCACCTCACATCCCCCGGCAGCAGGAACCTGTTCCAGAAAGCCATCATCCAGTCCGCAGGCGGTCTGGGATTCCGTTACCCGAAGTCCATGTTCGGCTTCCGCTCCTTCACCTTTGAGGACGCCCAGCAGAACGGCGCGAAGTTCCTCAGGGAGGTCCTCGGATGCGACACCATCGCCGAGGCGAGAAAACTGGATGCCCGTGAGATCGAGGAGAAGGTCCTCGCCACAGGCGCCATGTTCGGCCCCATCGTGGACGGAAAATTCATGCTCCAGAGCCAGAACGAAGCCATCCTGAAGGATGAGCTTCCCAGGATCCCGATCCTCATCGGAAACACCACCAACGAATTCATGAACGGTCCTGCAGCGGATGACGAGGAGACCATCGTCAAATGGGCACAGGACAGCTTCGGCGAATATGCAGACGAGTATCTCGACATCTGCCGCAGAACAGCAAAGGAGACCGGTGAGAGCCTGCGCAAGGTAGCCACAGTAGGCACCTTCGAACTCGGCTCCCAGCTCGCTCTCGAGTGCTTCGCGGATCAGAAGAGGGACATCCACTACTACATCTTCGGACCCACCATCCCCGGTGACGACGCAGGCGCGTTCCATTCCAGCGATCTCTGGTTCATGAGCGAGAACCTCCTCAAGTGCTGGAGGCCCTTCGACGGACATCACTTTGACCTGGCCAGAAAGATGGCCAACTACTGGGCCAACTTTGTAAAGACCGGCGACCCCAACGGAAACGACAAGGACGGCACTCCGATGCTGCACTGGGATCCCTTCACCGCGGAAGACCGCTGCAACATCTTCTTCGGGGACGAGGTCGTCATGGATCACAGGCCCTACACCGAAAAGAGAAATTTCCTGCTTCGTGTGAACGATCTTCGCGAAAAGAAAGACTGATGGAGGAACTACCATGCTGAGAGTCACAAAGACAGAAAATGGCACGGTCCGGGGTCTCCCCGGCACCAACGCCCGTATCACAGTATTTAAAGGCATCCCCTACGCTGCTCCTCCTGTGGGAGAGCTCCGCTGGCGCGCGCCGCAGCCCGCAAAGGACTGGGAAGGCGTGCGGGAGTGCTTCGAGTACGGCCCCATCGCCATGCAGACCACGCCCGGAAAGGATCCCGACGCATTCTATTCCAAGGAATGGCACGTGGATCCCGAGATCCCCATGAGCGAGGACTGCCTGTATCTGAACGTCTGGACACCCGCCAAGACCGGAGATGAGAAGATGCCGGTCATGATGTGGATCCACGGCGGCGGCATGCAGGAAGGCTACGGCCATGAGCAGGAGTTTGACGGCGAGCAGTTCGCGAAACGGGGCATCGTCCTCGTCTCCATCACCTACCGCCTCAACGTCTTCGCCTTCATGGCACACAAGGAACTGACCGAAGCCCAGCCGGGAGATCCTGCCAACTTCGGACTTTTGGACTGCATCGCAGCCCTCAAGTGGATCAAGCGCAACATCGCCAACTTCGGCGGAGACCCGGACAACGTCACCATCTTCGGCCAGTCCGGCGGCGGACATGCCAGTGAATACCTCACCGCCTCTCCCCTGGCGAAAGGGCTCTTCCAGAGAGCCATCTTCCAGTCCCCGGGATTCGGCGCCCTTGCCCTTCCCAACAGCCGCTTCTTCGGCACCGGGACCAAGGATCTCACCTACGGCGAAGCCTTCGGCCAGGAGTTCCTGGATTACCTCGGTGTAAAGACCATTGAGGAAGCGAGAAAACTGGACGCAAAATATGTCAACGACAAGCAGGTGCAATACCGCGCCGAGACCTTCAAGTTCATGTTCCCCCTGGTGGACAACGTGTTCTGCACGAAAGACCCCAACCAGGCCATGCTGGACGGGGATATGAACGATGTGGACATCATGCTCACCGTCACCGGCGATGAGTTCATGGTGGGACCCATGAACCAGCCTCTGGACGCATGGGTAGAGGAAGCATTCGGCAAGTACGGAGACGAATTCATGGCGGCGGTCCGCGAGAAAGCCGGCAGCGACGATCCGGAAGCCCTGAAGAAGGCTGCCACCTTCTCCTCTTTCCACGCGGCGAACCTCCTCAGCGGAGAGCTGCTCGCCCACGCCGGAAAGGATGTCTACTTCGAGATCTTCGATCCGGAGATCCCGGGCGACGACGCCGGTTCCTTCCACTCCTGCGATCTGTGGTTCGAGTTCGACAACCTGCGCAGCTGCTGGAGACCTTTCGACGGGCACCACTACGATGTAGCAAGGAAGATGTGCAACTACTTCTCCAACTTCGCCCGCACCGGCGACCCCAACGGCAAAGACGCGGACGGCACCGACATGCCGAACTGGGAGACCTACGGCCACGATCACTTCACCCTGTTCTTCGGGGATGAGATCGAAAAGCTGGAAAAGGAAGATCCGGTCATCCGCGCTGTCGTGAACATCAACCTGAAAAATCTCGGACTTCTTTGATTCAATATTTGCATTCATAAACGGAGGCACAAAATGCTGAGAGAGACCAGAACGGAAAACGGCCGCGTACGCGGCGTTGTGGGCACCGATGCCCGCATCACGGTATACAAAGGCATCCCCTTCGCGGACACCACAGGCGGTGAGAACCGCTGGCGTCCTCCTCAGCCCGCCAAGGACTGGGAAGGCGTGCGGGACTGCAGCGAATTCGGACCGATCCCCATGCAGCGCATCCCCGGAGAGGATCCGGAGAAGTTCTACTCCAAGGAGTGGCATGTGGACCCCGAAGTCCCCATGGGCGAGGACTGCCTGAGAGCGAACATCTGGACACCTGCCAAATCCACCGACGAGAAGCTCCCGGTCATGATCTGGATCTTCGGCGGCGGACTGCAGGAAGGCTATCCCCATGAGATGGAATTTGACGGAGAGCGCATCGCTTCCCGCGGAGTCATCCTGGTATCCATCGGATACCGCGTAAACGTCTTCGGACTGCTGGCGCACCCCGAGATCACAGCGGAGAATCCGGAAGCACCTGCCAACTTCTGCTATCAGGACCAGGCGGCGGGCATCGCATGGGTCAAGAGGAACATTGCCAACTTCGGAGGAGACCCGGAGAACATCACCGTCTTCGGCCAGTCCGCGGGCGGCGGCTCCACCCTCACCCAGATGCTCTCCCCCAAGACCAAAGGCCTGTTCCAGAAGGGCATCATCGAATCCATCGGCGGAATGGGATTTGAATATCCCGCACGCCCCATGCCCCGCATCACCAGGACACTGGCGGAACAGGAAAAGGCCGGTGAGGAAGTCTTCAGGCTGCTGGGCGTGAACTCCCTTGCGGAAGCGAGAGCACTGGACGCCAAGACCCTCTCCGAGCGCTACAACAAGCTGCCCGTGAGACTCGGCTCCTGCATCGACGGTGTATTCGTCACCAAGCCCAACGATCAGGCCATCCTGGACGGCGACATCCATGTGGACACCTTCATGATCGGCAACACCAAGGACGAGTTCCTGCTTGAGCCGGACGGAGACGCCAAGACCCAGAAGATGTTCGCCTTCGGACAGGTATCCGATACCGGTGAGGAGGAAGAACTGGACGAGGTCACCAAGGTGGACCGCTGGATCGACAAGGTCTTCGGCGAGCACGCTGAGGAGTACCGCGAGCTGGTAAAGAAACTGCCTGGCGACTACTACCAGAACGCCTCGGTCAGCCAGATGTGGCTGGGCAACGAGGTCTTCGATGAAGCCGTAGCGAAACAGGGACGTAAGTTCTACACCTACGTCTTCGGTCCCACCATTCCCGGTGACGACGCCGGAGCGTTCCACTCCAGCGACCTGTGGTTCGAGTTCGAGACCCTGATGAAGTGCTGGAGGCCATTCGACGGACATCACTTCGATCTTGCGAGAAAGATGTGCAACTACTGGACCAATTTCGCCAAGACCGGTGATCCCAACGGCAACGACAAGGACGGCACTCCGATGCCCACCTGGACTCCCTACACCACCGAGAATCCCTGCTCCATGCGCTTCTATGACGAGGTATACATGGACAACGGACCCAGCGAGAGGGACCGCTATCTCATTCGCATCAACAAGAAATAAGGTTTTCCATCGTACGGAGGATCAGCTATATGTTACGTATCGCTAAGACAGAGAGCGGTCTGGTACGGGGCATCCAGGGTTCGGATGTCCGCACCACCGTATTCCGGGGCATCCCCTTCGCCGCCGATCCGGTCGGTGAGAACCGCTGGCGGGCGCCGCAGCCGGTAGAACCCTGGGAAGGGATCCGGGACTGCATCGAGTTCCCGCCCATCACCGTACAGAAGGTCCCGGGCATCAACCCGGATGCCTTTTATTCCAAGGAATGGCACTGCGATCCCGAAGTCCCCATGGACGAAGCGGGAAGCCTTGCCCTCAACATCTGGACACCTGCCAAGACCGGTGACGAAAAGATGCCGGTCATGGTATGGATCTTCGGAGGCGGATTCCAGGAGGGATACAGCCACGAAATGGAGTTTGACGGCGAAGCCATGAACCGCAGAGGCGTCATCCTGGTCTCCATCCCCTACCGTCTCAACGTTTTCGGATTCCTCTGCCACCCGGATCTCACGAAAGAAGATCCGGAGCATCCGGCGAACTTCGGCCTTCTGGACCAGAACTACGCCCTGGCGTGGGTAAAGAGGAACATCGCCAATTTCGGCGGTGACCCGGACAACATCACCATCTTCGGCCAGTCCGCCGGTGGCGGCTCCACCATGTTCCAGTGCACCTCCCCTCAGAGCAAGGGTCTCTTCAGGAGAGCCATCGCTCAGTCCGCGGGAGGCATCCCCACCACTTATCCCCACTGCTTCATCCCCGTGGCGGAGCAGCTGGAGGTCGCCGAGGAGAGAGGCGTGCGATTCCTGCACGACTGGCTCGGTGTGGACACCATCGAGGAAGCAAGGAAACTGGACTGGAGATTCATCGAGGAGCAGTACATCAAATCCCGCGTCCGCTTCACCGCTACGGTGGACGGCAAGTTCATCCCGGATCAGTGGTATGAGCTCGCGATGAGAGGCGAACTGAATCCCGAAAAACTCATGCTGGGCAACACCAACAACGAATTCATCTACCGCCCGGGCGATGATCCGGAGCAGTGGCTGAAGGACAGTTTCAAGGAGCACGCCGAGCAGTACCGCAAGGCATGCGCAGGAGACCTGAACAAAAAGATCCTGGGCTTCGACCTGACCGAGAAACTGCTCTGCGAGGCCATGGCGGAAGCGGGACGTCCCGCCTACTACTACACCTTCGGGCCCACCATCCCCGGTGACAATGCGGGAGCCTATCACAGTTCCGAACTATGGTTCACCTTTGAGACGCTGAACAAGTGCTGGAGGCCCTTCGACGGTCACCACTACGATCTGGCAAGAAAGATGGCCAACTACTGGACCAACTTCGCGAAGACCGGCGATCCCAACGGTCCCGACCAGGACGGCACGCCCATGCCGGAATGGAAGACCTACTCCCGTGAGGAGCCCAATCAGATGCTCTTTTACGATGAGGTGGAAGCGACCGACGAGCTGTCCGAGCAGACAGCCTGCCTGCTGGACATCAACCGCTATCTGATCCACGACGCCGAAGGAAGACAGGCCAATCTGGATCTGTCCTACTCCCCCACCGTGGGCAACGGAAAATACGGGAAGGCCCATCCGTAAGCAGCGGACCGGCTTTTCCCGGATCACAAACGTTTATTACTGTTTTGGAGGAAATAACATGTTACGTATTGCAAAGACCGAAAGCGGCCTCGTGCGCGGTATCCAGGGTTCGGATGTCCGCACCACCGTTTTCAAAGGCATCCCCTTTGCCGCCGACCCCGTCGGTGAGAACCGCTGGCGCGCTCCGCAGCCCGTAGAGCCCTGGGAAGGGATCCGGGACTGCATCGAGTACGCACCGATCACGGTTCAGAAAGTCCCCGGTATCGATCCGAACGCGTTCTATTCCAAGGAATGGCACTGCGACCCCGAAGTCCCCATGGACGAAGCGGGAAGCCTTGCCCTGAACATCTGGACACCTGCCAAGACCGGCGACGAGAAGCTGCCTGTCATGGTGTGGATCTTCGGCGGCGGCCTGCAGGAAGGCTACTGCCACGAGATGGAGTTTGACGGAGAAGCAATGAACCGCAGAGGCGTCATCCTGGTCTCCATCGCCTACCGTCTCAACGTCTTCGGATTCCTCGCCCACCCCGACCTCTGCAAGGAAGATCCGGAACATCCCACCAACTTCGGTCTGCTGGACCAGAACTACGCACTTGCATGGATCAAGCGCAACATCGCCAACTTCGGCGGTGACCCGGACAACATCACCATCTTCGGACAGTCCGCAGGTGGCGGCTCCACCATGTATCACTGCACCTCCCCCAAGAGCAAAGGCCTCTTTCAGAAGGCCATCGCCCAGTCCTGCGGCGGCGTAGTGACCAAGTTCCCGAGATGCTTCATGCCTATCGCGGATCCCATGGATGTCGCACTTGAGAAAGGCGTTCACTTCGTGAAGGACGTCCTCGGATGCGACAGCATCGAGGAAGCCAGGAAACTGGACTGGAGATTCATCGAGCAGAAATACCACGAGGAGCACCAGTTCTTCAACGCGGTCATCGACGGCAAGTTCGTCCCCGCCCAGTGGTATGAGCTGGCCATCCAGGGTCAGATGAACCCCGAATACTTCATGACCGGAAACACCAACAACGAGTTCTTCCTGCTGCCGAGAGGCGACAAGGAACAGTGGCTCAAGGACAACTTCGGCGAGCACGCCGAGGAATACAGAGCGGCCTGTGACGGCGATATCGACAAGAAGATCGTCGGCTTCGACCTCACCGAAAAGCTCATGTGCGAAGCCCTGGCGGACAAGGGTCACCCCGCTTACTACTACACCTTCGGACCCACCATTCCCGGTGACGACGCAGGTGCCTTCCACAGCTCCGAGCTCTGGTTCACCTTCGAGACGCTCCACAAGTGCTGGAGACCTTTCGACGGACACCACTATGATCTTGCCCGCAAGATGTGCAACTACTGGACCAACTTCGCCAAGACCGGCAACCCCAACGGCCTGGATCAGGACGGAACTCCGATGCCGGAGTGGAAGACCTATTCCCGCGAAGAGCCCAACCAGATGCTCTTCTTCGACGAGGTAAAGACCACCACCAAACTGACCAAACAGACCGAGTGCCTGCTGGCTCTCAACCGCTTCCTCCTCAATGATGAAGAGGGACGCAGCAAGAACGAGGCTGACGCCGGAAAGACCGAGCTGCACAACAACGCGAGAGGCTGATCGCTTCTCACGCAATGATCTGCTTCACCGGAGAAGTTTTTTCACTATTCTCCTTTGGGAAAACGCCGTGCCAGCCACACGGCGCTTTTCCCTAGAAGGGAAGAAATCTTCCCTTCTGGGGAAAGGCTGTTCAGGCGTATACTAGAGAAAAAGCAGGAGGTTGTCCCCATGAGAAAAGCGAAACTGGTACTGGACAAGGACTATGTCATCTCAAAGGTGGATCCCCGGATCTACGGTTCCTTTGTGGAACATCTGGGAAGGTGCGTCTATACCGGCATCTACGAGCCCGGCCATCCCGAAGCCGATGAGGAAGGCTTCAGGAAGGATGTCCTGGAACTGGTGAAGAAACTGAATGTTCCCATCGTCCGCTATCCCGGCGGCAACTATGTATCCGGATTCCGCTGGGAAGATTCGGTTGGTCCCAAGGAGGACCGCCCGAAGCGTCTGGATCTCGCCTGGAAGACCACCGAGCCCAACGAGGTGGGACTGCATGAGTTCGCCTCCTGGGCGAAAAAGGCGGGCACCGATGTCATGTACGCGGTAAACCTGGGAACGAGAGGCCCTGCGGATGCCCAGGCTCTCGTGGAATACGCGAACCACAAGGGAGGCAGCGCCTGGAGCGATCTGCGCATCCAGAACGGCGCGAAGGATCCCTTTGATATCAAACTCTGGTGTCTCGGAAACGAGATGGACGGCCCCTGGCAGATGGGCCAGAAGACCGCCATGGAATACGGCCGCATCGCCAATGAGGCCGCGAAGATGATGAAATGGACCGACGACACCATCGAGGTGGTGACATGCGGCTCCTCCAGTTCCGAGATGGCAACCTTCGGGCAGTGGGAATACACCGTCCTGGATCAGTGCTACGACAACGTGGACTATGTCTCCCTGCACCGCTACTATGGCAATCCCCACAACGACACCGACGATTTCCTCGCCTCCACCATGGACCTGGACAACTTCATCAAGACCGTTGCCTCCATCTGTGACGCAGTCAAGGGAAAGAAGCGCAGCAGCAAACAGGTGAACCTGTCCCTGGATGAATACAACGTATGGTATCACTCCAACGCACAGGATCAGGAGCTCTACAAGAGGGAACCCTGGGGCACCGCCCTTCCCCTGCTGGAGGATGTCTACAACTTCGAGGACGCCCTTCTCGTGGGACTCATGCTCATCACCATCCTCAAGAACGCGGACCGGGTAAAGGTCGCCTGCATGGCCCAGCTGGTGAACGTCATCGCCCCCATCATGACAAGACCTGGCGGCGGCGCCTGGGCACAGACCATCTACTGGCCGCTTCTCCAGGCCAGCACCATGGGATGCGGCACCAGCCTTCTGCCCCTCCTCACCTGCGACAAAAAGGACACCAGCCACTACACCGACGTCCCGATGGTGGACGCGGCGGCGGTGCTTCAGGACAGCGGCGACCTAGTGATCTTCGCCGTGAACCGCGACCTGAAGGAAGACGCCGAGCTGGAGTGTGACCTCAGAGCCTTCGGCTCCTTCCGCAGCGCTTCCCACAGCGTTCTCCACCACGACGACGTCAAGGCCGTGAATACCGAGAAAGACCCCGGAAATGTGGTCCCGAAGGAGATCCCCGTCTCCCTGAAGGACGGAAATGTCATCCTCCCCGCAGCGTCCTGGAACGTGATCCGTCTTTCCCGCTAAAATCCCGCTTTTTGTGTTTCTCATTATGAAGTGGTATGATGAGGACGCAAGAAAAACGATCCAAAGTCATCTTACCCTCACTTAGGAGAAACAATTAATGGAAGATCCATTTGAAGTACTAGAGAGTCTCTTCTCTATAGGAGACACGGAGACACTGCTCGGAAGCGCTACCACAGCTCTGCGGGAGTTTCCGGATGATCCCGAGATCCTGGCGTACCGCGCCTACGCGAAATTCGCTGAGACCATCCGCCTGTACAAGGCGGAATGCGAAGATCTCATCCGGAAATCCAGCGAAAAAGCAGCCAATTTCCTGTTCAAGAGAGTATTTCTCGGTAGAGACGAGTTTTACAGCGACAAGATCCACGAGCAGTATTATAAGCAGATCGAGGCGGATACCGATTCCCTGATCGCCGCACTTGTGGCCATGCCGGAAGAATACCCCCTGATCCAGGAGCTCGCGGCAGCAGCTGTCCGTCTCCTCCTTGAGCCTGCCAGTGAAGAACTGAAAGAGATGCGCTATCTGCTCTCCGCGGATGACACCTTTGCCGAACTTCTACTGCGCTTCATGGACAAGACCGACCTGGAGGAGACAAAAGCGGCATATCTGGCCGCCTATCCGAAGAAAAAGGACCGCCTCCCGAATCAGGAGAAGATCCTCGCTTCCATCGAAAAGCAGCTTGCCTGACAATTCCATACGAAAAGTCCCTGCCGGATCCTAAAAACGGCAGGGGCTTTCTGTTTTCTTTTCTGTGAATACTATTCTGTTTTCTCCAGCTTGCTCTCATACTGAAGCAGGCATCGCATCATCCGTTCCGCAGTATCGTAACTGACCTTTCTGCTGTCTCCATTTTTGAGCCAGCTGTTAATATTCCCGGGATTGAGCCCAACTTTCCTTTTCTTCCCTCGGTCATTCTCCCTTGTATTCGCGGATGAAATCCATAAACAGCCGCACGCCCTTCTCCAGCGCCTCCACGGGAATGCGCTCGTCCGCCCGGTGTCCCATGTTGGTCACCCAGTACGGGAAGTAGAACGGCATGATGCGGTATACATTGTCGCAGACATTGTAATAATTCTTGGAGTCGGAAGCTCCCAGCTGGATATACGGAACCATAACGGTACCGGGATAATACTCCTCCACCAGATCCTCCAGTGTACTGAAGGCGACGGTGTCGCTGGGCGATACCGGGGAAGCCTCGCTCCCGCCCTTGTAGATCTTCACCTTGGCTCCGGTGCCCTCGCACAGCGCTTCCAGATGCTTCTTCACGCTCTCCACCGTATCTCCGGGGATGAGGCGGGAATTCATGATGACGTGGGCCTCCTGAGGCAGAACGTTATCCTGGGGAGATCCGCTAGCCATGGTGAGGGCTGTAGTGGACTGGACGAAGGGCTTGATGGAGCTGATGCCGGACAGCACCTTCGGGATGATGGGACGGAAAACAGCCTTGTTCGCCAGAAGGAACCTGGCACCGAAGCTTTTCATGTAGGGTGCCGCAATGGTCAGCATCTTCTCCACCGCAGGGTTGAGCACAGGCTTCATCCAGTTGTTCTCGATCTTCTGCGCAGCGGCGCATACCATTCCGAGTGCCGTATGTTTCGGAGGTCTGGAGGAGTGTCCTCCCTCGTCCTCTGCGTAGATGTCAAAACTGACGAACCCCTTCTCCGAGACGCCTACCGCGCAGACCTTCTTGTCGATCCCCAGGGCTTCCCCGTCGGTGATGGCGCCGCCCTCATCAATGACACAGTCCAGACGGATGCCTCTCTCTTCCAGGATGGCGGACAGCCGGTCCGCGCCGATGCCGGCAGGCTGATCCCCAACTTCCTCATTGCAGCCGAAGAGCAGATACACGTCCTGTTTCGGAGTAAATCCCTCCCGGATCAGACGCTCGCAGGACTCCAACACCGTGATGAACTGGCACCGCATATCCAGGGTGCCTCTGCCCCAGATATATCCGTCCGCGATGGTGCCGGAGAAAGGCGGGTAGGTCCACTCGCTGACCGGCTCCACCGGCACTACATCCAGGTGGCCCAGGAACGCGATGGGATTCCTTCCCTCCTCCGTTCCCTTCCAGCGGAGCATGAGGCTGTACTTCTCCACCACCTCAAGTTCCATCGTGCTGAAGACACCGGGATAGGTCTTCTTCAGATACTCGTGCATCTCCAGGAACTTGCTCCAGTCGGTGAGGGACGGATCGTTATGGGATACCGTCTCGATATGGATCGCCCCGATTAGGTGGTCATTGACCTCCTCTAGAAGCTGCTCATCAACCACGTAGTCGGATCCGGCGTTCGGATCGGTCTCTTTCCTCCCGTTTCTGGTGAACAGCACCGTGTTCAGGACAAGATATGCGACAAACAATGCGAGCACAATAAGAACTGCCATAAGATCTCCTCCGCTTCTGTTTCAACGCTATAAATCGGTGAAACGTATGATTTGTCATAAGATTACTACATCCTGTGTCAATTCTCAAGGACGAGCGGCACAGACTGGGATGCAGTCCGTGATTATCGCAGAAGACGATGCTCTTCAGTTAGCAATTGCGATTTTCCCATGAACTTTGCAAGTTTGACTGCGATCCCCCTGGTTTTCACAAGCAATGTGACAGAATCCTCACCTCTGACAACTCTGAAATATCAGTTTTATTTCGACATTTAATAAAGAATTTTTCTTGCTAGTTTCTTTACTTTTCATTATATTTGATTTAGTATAGCATGCTTCGGTATGGAGGATAATTTGATGAGCAAAACTGTCAATGTGAATTTCAAACTCGATGAGGATGTGAAAAAAGGGATGGAGAACGCATGTTATGACATGGGTCTAACTCTAAGCGCAGCCTTCACGATCTATGCGAAAAAAGTTGCCCGCGAAAGACGTATTCCCTTTGAGGTCTCTGCGGACCCTTTCTACAGTGAAGCAAATCAGGCAGAGCTGAAGTCACGCGCAAATGATATGAAAGCAGGCCGCAACATTCATGAGCATGATCTGATCGAGGAAGACTGAGGCAGAAGATCCGGCACGACAAAACTCGGAATATATCACACTATACAGAGCCTCCCATCATTGAGATGAGAGGCTCTTCCGTTTCTTATTGAATAGTTTCCCCTTGTTTTTTCCTGAACTTGTACATCCAGAATAGCGAATGTGTACATCTTAACTGCAGTTTATGGTCACCTTGTCAAGATTATTGTAACAACTTTATGCAACTTGCTCTTTGATTTCTCATACAACTTTGGATATACTTATCTTAGACAATTAGGTACTAAATCTTATATAAGGAGCATAAACGAGATGAAGGATTTCTCCAGACTTGACAAGCTGATCCACGATTTCGTGGACAAGGGCAGCGTTCCGGGCTGTTCCGTAGCAGTGCTGCAGAACGACGAAGTGATCTTCCACGGTGAAGCAGGCTACGCCAACCGGGAAAGAAAGGAACCGATCACCATCAATTCCATGTTCAGCCAGGCGTCCACCACCAAACTGTTCACCTATGCCATCATGGGAATGCTGTATGAGGAAGGTAAGTTCCTCTTCTCCGATCCGGTATCCGACTATCTCCCCGAATGGAAAAACACCAAAAAATATGTGGTCCTGCCCAACGGCGAAGTTACCGTACAGCCCCTGGATCACCCCATGACCGTCCGCAATGCTGTCGCCATGATGTGCGGCATGCCCTACTGCATGGTGCCGGCAATGGATCCGGTGACACCTACACTGGCCGCCATGAGCAAGGAGATCGCGGAGCTTCAGAAGGACGGTCCCTCCACACTGAGGGATGAGGTCCGTGTCATGGCAAACGCACCCATCATGTTCGAGCCCGGTTCCCACTGGCAGTACGGTTTCGGTAGCGAGATCACCGGAGCCATCGTGGAAGAACTGGAAGGCAAGGCGCTGAGGGACGTCTTCAAGGAAAGAGTCATCGATCCTCTGGAACTTGCCCACACCGACACCTTCGTCCATGACTGGAACAAGGAATTCATCGTTACCACATACGGCAAGAAGGGTCCGGGAGAATTCGAGCCCGTCAACAGCTACGGCGCCAACGATCCTGCCACCGTTCCCTACGGAGCCAGGGTCAACCTGCTGACCTCCTCAAGAGACTTCGCGGTGTTCATGCAGATGCTGGCCAACGGCGGCACCTACAAGGGCAGGAAATATCTGGGAGAAGGAACCGTCAACATGCTCCATGAGAGCCAGCTGGACGCCGTCTCCTACAAGGATTTCACCAACGATTACCTCGCCGGTTACGGATATGGTCTCGGATTCCGCACCCTGGAGACACAGAAGTACGGACACAACGGGCACCTGGGATGCTTCGGATGGACCGGCGGTTCCGGCATCTGGGCAGAAGCGGATCCGGTGGCGAAAGCTTCCATCGTCTACATGCACAACATGTTCCCCAATGAAGAACTCTATCATCATCACAGAGTGCGCGCCGTTGCTTACGGCTGCCTGCTCTGATACGAAGGAGGAAATCAATGGCACAATTTGACAAACTGGACCGGCTCCTCGACCAATTCGTCGAGGAAGGGCTTCCCGGCTGCGCCATGCAGATCGTGAAGAACGGCGAGACCATCTACGAGAAGTACGCCGGCTACGCCGACCTGGAGAACAAAAAGCCCGTGACCAGGGACTCCCTGTTCCGTCAGGCTTCCCTCTCCAAGATCCCGCTCTACACAGCGGCAATGAAACTGTATGAGCTGGGCAAGTACAATCTCACCGATCCCGTATCGGATTATCTCCCCGAATGGAAGGACCTGAAGAAATTCCACCGCAAACCCAACGGCGAGATGGAGATCGTTCCGGTGGAGCGCCCCATGCGCATCGAGGACATCCTTTCCATGAAGTGCGGACTCCCCTACTGCAACAGTATGGAGTACACCGAGGATCCCACCCTCAAGTCCATGCAGGAGATCATGAAGCCCCTGTGGGCAAAGGGACATTTCACCGTGCAGGAACACATCGCCGCCATGTCCAAGGCAACCCTGGCCTATGATCCCGGCACACACTGGACCTACGGATTCTCCAGCGAGATCACCGCTGCCCTTCTTGAAGTGGTGTACGGCAAGGATATCGACACCACCATCCAGGAACTGATCTTCGATCCTCTTGAGATGAATACCACCCGTTCCCACTTCTTCGGGGACGCCCAGGAGCGCATGGTGAAACTGTACGCCTGGAACGACGACGGCACCGTAAGCGAGACCCACATCCCGCTGGACGACAAGCATCTGCCGGGCGAGGAACACATGGCTGGCTGGCCGAGATACTTCTCCAACGTCAACGACTACTCCAAGCTCTTCGGCATGCTGGCCAACGGCGGCGTATACAAAGGCAGACAGATCATCGGACGCAAGACCATCGACCTGATGCGTGCCAACGGTCTCCAGGGAGTCCAGCTTGAGGACTTCCAGAGCGACGCATACCCCTATAACGCGGGCTACGGCTACGGATACGGCGTACGCACCCTCATCGATAAGGCGGGCGGAAACCACAACGGTTCCCTCGGAGCTTTCGGATGGACCGGCGGTTTCGGAACATGGGGCGAAGCGGATCCCGAGGAGGGCGTCGCCATCGTCTACATGCACAACACCCTTCCGGACAAGGAACTCTACTATCACCACCGCATGCGCACCGTAGCGTACGGATGCCTGGACTAAGAAGGAGGAGCGAAAGATGTCGAATTTCAAAGATCTGGACGCCCTTTTACAAAAATATGTAGATGACGGTCTGCCGGGATGCGGCATGGTCATCGCGAAGAAGGGCGAGATCCTTTATGAAAAATACTTCGGCTACGCCGATGTGGAAAACAAGGTTCCGCTGGAGCAGAAACACCTGTTCCGCCAGGCTTCCCTGACCAAGGTGGCCATGTACACCACCGCCATGATGCTTTATGAGCAGGGCAAGTTCCTCATGACCGACCCCATCTACGAGTATTTCCCGGAGTGGAAGAACACCATGAAGCGAGTGACTCTTCCCAACGGCAAGGTGGAGATCGTCCCGGTGGAACACCCCATCACGGTCAAGAACATCATGAACATGACCTGCGGACTTCCCTACCACATGATCATGGGCAACATCCCGCTGAGGAACCCCGTATCCGAATCCATGGGACACTACATGGAGCCTCTGTTCAAGAAGGGCCACTTCACCCTGAGGGAACAGATCGCCGCCATGTCCCAGGTACCGATCGCCTTTGAGCCGGGCGAGAGATGGCTCTACGGATTCGCCAGCGAGCTGACCGCCGGACTCATCGAAGCCGTAGGCGGAAAGCCGGCGGAGAAGGTCATCAAGGAGATGCTCTTCGAGCCTCTGCAGATGAACACCACCGCCAACTACCTGGAAGGCGACATGGGCGAGAGACTGGTCAAGAACTACTGCCTGGCTCCCGGAAAGAAACTGGGCGACGAAGGCGCTCTCGTGATCCGCGACGACTCCATGATGGTCGGACCTCTCGGAACGGTCAACGGATTCTCCCGCGTGGTCACCAACCCCAGCGATTACACCCACCTCATTCAGATGCTGGCCAACGGAGGCAAGTGGAACGGCGAGCAGATCATGGGAAGAAAGACCATCGACCTGATGCGCACCAACACCATCTCCCAGGAACTGATCGATCAGGATCTGGCCAACAACTATCTGTGCGGCTATGGTTACGGATACGGCGTACGCTGCCTGATGGACAAACACGTAGGACACAGCAACGGATCCCTCGGACAGTTCGGATGGACCGGCGGCTCCGGCACATGGGGCGAGGCGGATCCCTCTGAGGGAACCTCCATCGTCTACATGCACAACCTGCAGCCCAACCTGGAGGAGTACCACCACCTGCGCATGCGCGCCGTGGCCTACGGATGCCTCTGATACCATTCACAGAACGGAAGCGATTCCGCCTCAATAACAGGAAAGCCGGGACAGGAACGGTCCCGGAGAAAGGAAAGTCATCATGAATATTCCTGAGAAGTTTCTTGAAAATCAGGTCTTTGATTCCCGCGCCATTGGATTCAACCGTCAGCTGATCCCCAACATGATCCTCGGCGGACAGTATGAGGGCAATCCTGTAGGCTACAAGGTGTTCCCGGACGGTAAGGTATGGGTCACCCTCTACGGCCCTACCGCCAAAGAAGTGCTGGCTGGATATCCTGCCAACCCCGGCGAGACGGAAGATCACTATGTCGCCCTGACCAAACAGGAAGACGGCATGTGGACCGGCACCATCCAGTACGATGAGCCCGGCCTGAAACAGCTCCTGTTCTTCGTGGACGGAGTGCGCGTTGTCAACCCCCTGGCTCCCATCGGATACGGCTGGGGCTACGGCATCAACTACATCGAAGTCCCGGATCCGGATCAGGATTACCTGCTCATCCGGGATGTCCCTCACGGCACCGTTTCCCAGGATTACTTCTTCTCCGAAGTGACCGGTGAATGGGAATGCTGCTATGTCTACACCCCTCCGAAATACAGGGAAGAGACCGACAAGAAATATCCGGTCCTCTATCTGCAGCACGGCGGCGGCGAGAACGAGGCATGCTGGACCCACCTCGGCAAGGTGAACTTCATCATGGACAACCTCCTGGCGGAAGGCAAGGCGGTACCGTTCATCATCGTCATGAACAATGCCATGATGCAGGTCAACAAGGACGGCAAGCCGAGACTGGCCAACTGGGAATACAACGAGATGGTCCTCAAGGATTCCATCCCCTACATTGAGTCCCACTACCGCGTCATCGCGGACAAGAAGCACCGCGCCATCGCCGGCCTGTCCATGGGTTCCCTCCTCTCCGGAGAGATGATCATGGCGCACTATGATGTCTTCGGTTCCGCCGGTCTCTTCACCGGCTACACCTATCCGAGACTCCCGGGAATGGGAGGAAAGACTCAGGACGAGCAGCTCAAGGCGCTGGATGACGCCGAGACCTTCAACCGGGAAGTCAACCCCTTCTTCGGCGCTATCGGCGACCACGAGACTTCCCTCCCCCTCTTCGAAAAAGAGAGAGAATACTGCAAGGAAAAAGGGATCAACTACATCCAGAAGATCTACCCCGGATACCACGAGTGGCGTGTATGGAGAGCAGCTTTCCACGACTACGCGCAGATGGTATTCAAGAACGTCTGATACTCCAGAGAATGTTTCTCCTTTGCTTAGCGAAGATGCGGCGGGCATGTTGCCTGCCGCATCTTCCCTTTCTGTCAGACCGACTGTTCCGTTTCGCTTACCGGGGGGGATCAGAGATCATTTTTCCTTCAGCACACGATCCTCCGGATACTCCATGCTGTACCACATCCCGTTCACGATCTCGCCGTTCTCCTTCAGGACAAATATCGCGGGATCGCTGAGAGAGAACCTCTTCCTCTTTGCGATAAATGACCATGCATGATCCCATTCACTGCAGCGATCCACCTCCGGATCCATTTCCAGCGCCAGCTTTCTGGCTTTTTCGTATGTGATCATTTCTCTCTTTTCCCCTTATCTCCTTTCTTTATAATCCTTGTCGATCGCCTCAAAGACCGAGCCGGTCTCAAAGTAAGCCTCCCTCTCCGCCCGGTCCATCTTTCTCATCTTTCCCACCACATTGCTCAGGACATCGTAGTTGAGGCGTGTACCAGTTGTATCGCTGTGGTAATTGGCGGAGTGGCCTCTTCGGATGCCCAACCTTCCGGATTCCCTGGCGGCGTCGATGTTGGCCCCGAGGAAGATGAACTCCCAGTGGTACTCCTCCTGCTCCCTTGTGATCATGCGGCGCACCTTGTCGTAGGTGTACATCCGGCTGGCGTTCTCCATGCCGTCTGTGGTGATGACGAAGATGGTCTTTTCCGGACGGTCTTCCTCCCTGGCATATTTGTGGACGTTTGCGATGTGGTGGATCGCTCCTCCCACCGCGTCCAGAAGTGCGGTGCATCCTCTCACGTAGTACTGGCTGTCGGTCATGGGCTCCACCTTTTCGATGGGCACACGGTCATAGATGACCTCGCTGTAATCGTCGAAGAGGACCACGGAGACCAGCGCCTCCCCCTCCTCTTTCTTCTGTTTTTCGATCATGCTGTTGAAGCCTCCGATGGTATCCGCTTCAAGGCCGGACATGGAACCGCTGCGGTCCAGGATCATCACGAGTTCTGTAAGGTTCTTTTTCATTATTGTATTCTCCTTTCGCTCTCTGTTGATCCCATTCTACCTGCAGAAAAGCAGCCCCGGGTCGCTCGCAAGGCGACATCCTGAGGCTGCTCTTATATCTGTATTATTGTGTCCGGATCAGAATGAACCGATGACCGGAAGATCCTGATCGAAGAGGAACGCGTTCACTTTAAATAGGTCATATTCCCCGCTGCGGATGAAGAACTCCACGATGACGTCGAAAAGGTTTCCCGGAGAGAAGGCGTATCCTGCTCTCTTCATGAGATCCGTCGTCTCGTCGATGTTGAGCTTCAGCGCGAAGGCAAGAGCAAGAACCGTGATCTTCTTGGGATTGTAATTTTTGTCATTGCGGATCTTGGAAAACAGCTTCCTGTCCATATTCGCCCGGTGGTACACCTGGGGATCGGTCAAGCCTCTCTCATCGATAAGGCGGAACAGCGTCGGCTGGAACCCATCCTCAACATTGCGCATCACCTCTTCCAGCGACTGCTTCGGAGCGATCGAACTGTGGACGAAATGCTGCGGTCGTCTTTCCCTTTCGGAAGACACGGGAGCACCAACGGGAATCTCCGTATACGGTCCCTCTGCTTTCTCCTCAGAGATGGATCCATATACAGCCTCTTCTCTTCTTCTGCGCTCTCTCCAACTTCTGTACGTTTCCAGACGTTCCCGTTCTCTTTGAGAGTATCCGTGGAATCCGTATTCTTCCCGTGTCTGTTCCGTCACATAGTGTTCCGTGATGTACTGTTTGACATCGTCCACCAGCTCTTTGGACAACTCGAAGGAGGAGCGATCCAGGACCACAAGAGTCACTTTCATTTCATGGTCTTCCAGGAAGGCTGAGACCTCCCGAAGAGCGATATCCAGCGCCTTGTCCTTCGGGAATCCGTATACTCCGGTTGAGATGAGCGGAAACGCGATGCTCTCGCATCCCAGTTCCGCTGCCTTGTTCAGCGTCTTGCGGTAGCAGGAAGCCAGGGCGTCCAGCTCCCCATTTCCTCCGCCGTACCATACCGGACCGACGGTGTGGAAGATGTATTTGGCTTTGAGGTTGAACGCGGGCGTGACTGCCACATCCCCTACGGCGATGTCCCCGATCTTCTCTCTTTCCGCCAGGAGCTTTTCCGCCCCTGCTGCCTTGTAGATGGCACTGTCCGTGCCGCTGGCATAGATCGGTCTGGGGTTCGCTGAGTTGACGATCCCGTCCGCGGTTACTTTGGTGATGTCATGTCTGATGATCTGAAACGGCATATTCGATCCTTTCTCTATGTCTCTCTTTTTCTGCTTCTGCTATTCGATACGGGAGATTCTATTACTATCTTCATTATACTCCTTATCAAAGAGTACAGGCCTTTTTCCGGATCTCCGTTAGCGGAAAAAGGCCGCTATTTATATGATACGACGCAGATCCCGATTTTCCTTTTTTCACTCTTAGAAGACACGCCCGGGAGAAAGAGAAAACATCGGTGACAGCGAAGATGCATCCAGCAGATGATTTCTTCAAGCAGTTCCCGGAACTTGATTTCAGGGCTGTTTTTGATGGCAAGCTTCACGTATCATTCCTTCTGTTCCGGTAGTCCGACGCTTTGTTTTCCGCGAGCAACATACGGAACGTATTATTGTCTATAATAATACTTATAGTATATAATTGATGGAGCAGTATTGCTGTTTTTATAACGTATAAGAATGGAGGTAAGTACTATGCGTAGTATTCTCGTTTCTACTATGGCGCCTATTTTGCTCATTTTCACCATCGCCGATGCATTCTCAATCTACGAGCTCTTCCATTCTTACCGTCGAAAACGGAACCGGATCGCCCTCCTGGTCGCGATCCTCTGTATCGGTCTGTTCTATGATTCCCTGATCCTCACTCTCGGCGCTGTCCTTCCTTACGGAGGGCTCCTGAAAGGGCTGAGCCAGCTGCGGTATGTTCTCCACGCTGCTCTCATTCCCCTCCTCCTTCCTATCTGCGCGCTTGCGCTTACAGAGAAAGAAAAGGTGATCAAGGGGAGCTACATCCTGATGGCGGTCATCTCCGCCTTCGGCCTTTACTCCGGTTTTTCCGTCATGACCGAACCGGTGACCGTAGGAGCGATCCGCCGCTATGCCCAGTCGGATCTCACACCCGCCTTTGCCGATACCCTGACCCAGATGCTGAACGTGGTCCCCGTCTTCTTTATGATGGGCATCGGGATCTATCTGTGGATCAAGAAAAAGAACCCGCACATGTTCCTGTCCGGATTCTTCATGTTCCTGTTCACCATGCTGGGCATCTTCCTCGGAAAGGATCCCGGCGGAGATCCGAAGCAGAGCCTCATGTTTTACATTAGCATGTACGGCGAAAGCCTGATGGTATTCTTCCTCTATCTGTTCATCAAAAAAGTGGACAAAGAGTCTGATAAGGATTGATATTTCCCTCCATATGAAATCCCTTGTAAGGCGTTCGCCATACAAGGGATTTCTCTTAATGCCGAATCTTCAGTCGATCTCGATATCCAGTCCTGACAGGAGACTGAGCGCTTCCGGTGATGAAAACTTCGCTTCTTTCAGTTTGTTGTTGAAGATATCGATGGCGTATCCGGATGCGTTCCGGAAATCTGTTTTCTTCAGGTCACAGAATGCGAAGGAAGTGCCGTTTAGGTCGCAACCCTTAAAGGAAACGCCTTCCATGTCGCAGTCCTCGAAGGAGCATTTGGTGAACCGGTTCCCTGAAAGATCCATCTCCTTGAAATCCATACCGTGGAAACTGCAGTATTTGAGATTGCAGTCCTCAAGGAAACTGACCGGATCCTGGATGTACTCGTCCGAAACAAAACTCGCGAAATCCACACTGATGAGAGAGCAGTTCCGGAACGTGCAAAAACGCATATCGGTGTATCTGCTCTGCGGCATGACGAAGGAGCAATTTTGGAAAATGCAGTTGTGTATCCTGCAGTGATCAAAAGTGGTTGCATCAAAGACGCAGTCCTCGAAGGTACAGTCTTCGTATACCATGCCTTTCAGCGTTTCCGAGCGATATCTGAGATTTTTCAGTTCCTTAGCAACGATTGGTTCCATGCGCATCTGTTCCTTCTGATTGAATAATCACTATAAGTCCAATTATAATCATACCTTATTGAGGAATTCATGCACAATGGAAAGGATGGTATAAAAAGAGAGTCTCCCCCAAAAAAGGAAGACTCTTGATTATTTAGACAGCGCCTTACGTGTCATATCACATTACTATATTGTTTGGCTATAAAGTACACCTTGTCCCACAGTACTCACACTTTATCGACTCGCCCTGAAGACCATGGATCGTTGCGCCACAGCCAGGGCACTTTCCGGACACTTCTTTTTTAGGGACAAAACTCCCCATGGCATCTGCGAAAACACCTACCGTCCCCTTCAATCCTTCAGCTATCTTTTTCGCTCCGAATATGGCGTTGGCATCGTTGTAAATAGAATTCGAAGATGCTCCATTTACTGCTTCATTAATTGCGTTGGCCATTTTCTTGAAGTTTCCGGCTGTATATCCGTCAGAAATAATCGCTTCCTCTCCTGTATCGAGAAACAGCCTCAATACGGGGTTTTCACCAAATTTCGTCTCGACTTTTACCTGGACCTGGCCATTGTATGTCTTCAATGAATGGAGAGGATATACATATGTGTTCCCTTGTTTGAAAATTGAACCCTTTCCTGCAAATACAACAGCTTTATTGGTGAGTATCAGATCACCTGCTTCGCCAAAAGGAGCTCTTCCTCCCCTTCTGACCTCTGAGACCTTAAACAACTCCACTTCATCACGCTGCAGTTCATATCCTGCCATAGTATTTCCTCACTTTTAAAGATTCTGTGTTATAGGAAACAAATCGCATAAGCCAAGCAGCAAGGGTCTTGACCAAAAATCCCTATGCACCATCGGGGTACCGTGTTTCTTTTATTCAACTGCATTCACATGAATGGGACTTAAAATCCATTTAGTATCCCACTGCGGTCGCACCGTATTCTGCCTGTTCCTGCGTAAACCCTTCATACTTCAGCTGATCGATCAGACGGCTTCTGGAAAAAGCCATAAGCTGCATATAAGACTCTGCTTTTTTCGCAGCCTGCTCGTTCCAGTCAACATCCAGAGAATCCACTGCGTTCGTCGATGCTTCCTTGCTGTACCCTTCAAATACGAGCTGATCGATCAATCCTTTTCTGGAGAAAGCCATGAAACCAAGGTACGATCTGGCTGTACGAATCGCATTCTTTTCTTCCAGAGTCAGCTCATATGATTCTGTTTGCATCTCCTTCCCGCACAAAGTGCAGTGCGTCGCTTTTTTACCTGCGGAAGACTCTGTAGCAGCCTTGACGACCACCATCTCATTATCATCAACATGATCCAGCTTATCGATATCCCTGGAGACCTTTGTGCCGCAAACAGTGCATTCCGCTTCCTCTTTGCCTTTTTCGTTGCATGTCGGTTCTTTTATTACGGTCCAGTTGTCAAGCGTGTGATCACCTGTGGCCTTGATGGTTTCCGTTATAAGTTCTCCGCATCTGGTACATTTACCCTCCTGAGATCCGTCCGAGCCGCAGGTTGCTTCCAGAGTTACTGTAAAACTTGTTACATTGTGTCCAAGCGCCTTTCCTTCTGTGGCACCGCACCTTGAACAGGTCTTGGGATCCAGACAAGTTGCTTCTTCCCATTCGTGACCCAGAGGCTCACCCTCCGTCGCTCCGCATGTTGCGCAGGTGCGGGGAGCAGTACATGTCGCCTCTACCCATTCGTGTTCATGACCACAACTGCAAAGTGCAGTCGTAAAAACAATACAAAGAAATAATGCGATTAACTTCTTCATGATCTCTCCTATCTTCTTTCAGGAATCGAAACGATTATGGAGCAATTTCTCCGCACGGCGTATGTTTGATCAGAGCAGTACAAAGAGTGAATTACTATGCTTTCTTCTTCACGAAAAGCGGTATGAGGTTTACCGCGGCAACAATGATTGCGAATCCACTCCAGATATTCAGATCGCCATAGCTTCCAGCCAGAAGAAGGCCCAGCAAACCTGCAAGAAGAAGCATAATGCCGCTAGCGATCGCGCCTCCCTTTCCCTCGCTTTTTCTGGTTGCCAGCATTACGATTCCGGAAGCCAGCATCGCTATGGAAAGGATGATGCCTGCGGAACCGCTCACTTCCCCATTTTCCTGCAAAGCATTGCTCAGACCTGCAAGCAGGGACTGGAAGGTGATAATTACGGAAAAAATTATGCAAAGTATTCCAAGAACCAATTTCAGAGTCTTCATTTCTTCTTTATCTCCTTAATATGTATAGTTTTATCGTAACAAAAGCATCACCCCGCCGTTCCCACCTGATAGGTGGCATTGCATGACGGATCCCGCTATCTGTCCGTGACAGAAAGAAAAAGCATCGTGTACTCCTCGCACACGATGCCATCCTTTAAGCCAGTTATAAGCACTTATTATCTTCCGATCACTACAAGATGATCCTCCGGGCGAAGCGTGATCACCTGATCGGCATCCGGATTCATGTAGAGTTTATTTTCTCCCTTTTCTTTTCTCATGTATCCCATTACAAGGTAGCCGTATTCGATTGCTCTGTGCCGGATCTCACGGATTGTGATCCTTTCCCCATCGCAGTTGAGGGATCTGGCGAAGCGCAGATAGATCTCGCTGCCTTTATTGGACAACAGTTCCGTGAACAGGTATCTCATTCTCGGGTTGTACGCGATCTGAGCCATGATCATCGAAGAGATATTAGAAGCAATAACGAAATCCGTAGGTCTCTTGAGGAAGATCAGGCTTCTGTTCTTCTCTCTTCTCATCTCAGCGGTGACACTGAAGTCCAGTTGAAGTCTGTCCCGTATATCATAAAGTTTGAAAAGGAAAAGCATGATCTCTATATCAGCGGGATCATCCTCCAGTTCCCTATTGCTGAGAAGCACTACATAGTCCATGGGTGAAACAACGCCTTCGAGCACTGTGATATCGGATAGATCAATATTTTCTGCTGAAGCCCTGATCTCACCTCGGTATTTGATTGAACTGATCGCTTTGTTCGCCTCTTCAAGATGGTCCGTTATGATCTTTACCTCAAAACTTCTCTCGGGCAGCTCATGCAGGATCGTAGGCAGAGTTGAATTGTATCCTATGATGACGAGGTGCTTCTCTCCCTCGGGGGAAGGATAGGCTTTCTTCGCCGGTGCGCTGTACTCATAGGTCTCTTCCAGATAGAGATCCCCTTTGTTCTCAGCAAAATATACCAGGTTGTCATCGGCCTTCAGGCGCAGTGTCGGATCGGGGTTCAATTTGATTCCTTGCTTGTTCGAGATCCCGACCACGGAACCTCCCCTTGCCATCTGTACGATCTCACCGAACTGTTTTCCGATGCTCCAGGGAACCTCTTCCTCATAGAACTCGCATCCGGCGTAGTTGAAGATATCGTTATAAACACCGGACAATCCAGGCTGGGTACTGCAGTGAGCAATAAGCCTGGCAACAAGATCGTTGGTCTGAAGCATGATGAGGTGTCTGTTCTCGGACATGTACCGCTGGATCACGTATTTGCTACTGTCCACAGTAGCAATGATCTTCGTCGAGCACTCCGGCTTCTCACTGAGTACAGCCTCTGCTGCGACAGCAGTCTTCAGTACGCGATTGTTTTCCAGTGGCGCCACAATGATCGTCTTCGCCCAAAGAGGGGAACAGCGCTTCAGTTCGCTGGGATCCTGTATGTCGATGGACCGGCATACCAGATCGATCCTCTCGGGGATCTTGACGTTCTCGTATATGAGATTCTCCATCGTCTCGCGTTCCATGTTTTCCGCTACGATGATCGTTCCTCTTTCCTCGCCGAAACTCTCCACTACCTCGGAAATCAGGGAATACTCACCCGGAGTAAATCCAAGGATCACGATATGATCTTTCTCAAGGATCATCGTCGTTCCTTTTTTCATCTCTTCGATGTGCCCTTCGATCGCGCTGGTGATGATACCGATAAGCACACTGGTAAACAGAAGTCCCACTGCGGCGGAGATCCCTGTGAGGATGATATAGCCTAGTTTGCCGTCCTCTGACCTCGGCCACTCCTCGTCGATCGTGGTGACGAAGATGTTCCAGAATACGGAGATAAAGTTCTCACCATCGTTCAGATTAAAAAGAAACATTAAAACAGCTACTGACATAACAAATACGACAGTAGCTGTAACAAGGACCCGGATCATACTCACGGTTCCCTTTGCCATTTTTTTGTCCAACCAGTACTGGAATCGTTCACCTAAAGAAAAATTGCCCATTGTCAAGTCATCCTCATCTACTTATTCAATGTCCAATCATCCGCAATTGTTTGATAATTTATCTATTTTTATTATACAACGATTGCATCGCAGATGCTTTCAGTTCAGTATTCTTTTATCAATTGTTATCCCTTATGTACTGAATCAACTCTCTGACCAAAGAGAGTGGGTGATCGGGAAACATGACATCGACATCGGGGCGCTCTGAATAGTTCCTAAGCAATCCCTGTTTAAACTCTTTATCATACGGATCTTCCATCCAGGATTTAAAGGCTTCGTCAAAGGAACCTTTTTCCCTGGTGTACATCTCAAGAACAATGCTCTCTCTCATCCCTGAGATTCCTTCTTCCATAAAAGATCCGTTGATATAACCGATCTCATCCGGGAATTTCAGATTCAGGTTAATTGAGTACTCCATTCCAAGCATGATTCCTTGCTTGTCTACCATCCGATGCTTGATGATGTCATAGACATAGGGGAACCCGTTTTTGGTCGTACCATGTCCGACCTCTACCAGGCCTTCATTTTCGCCTGTTAAAGTTTTATGGAGAGAATCAATGATCGCACGATCGTTATCAAACGGCATGGACTCTCTTTCGGAAACAGGGAAAATGATCAGCATCCCGCTGGAAGTCTGAGTCCTCATTCCGTAAATGGACGCATCGGAGGGCAGACCCATCTCTACAGGAACAGGTCTTGTATCAAGTTCATAATAATCCGGCAATGTAATGCTTTTCATTTCTTTTTCTCCCTGTTTTCGTTCAGTCGTTATTATGGCAAGCGTAAAGCGGATCAAATCCGTTTTCCAAGAGAAACTGATCGACTTCCTGTACATCATAAACTTTTCTATTCAAAGAGATGATGAATACACAGTCCCTGGGAATGCGCGGATACAGCGGTGAAACTCCATACAATCTTAGAGCCTGCTGTGTTTCTCTTAATGTGAAATGTGCCCCAAGACAGAGACGCAAGATTACATCTCTCTGTACGGTATGTTTCTCACCTGAAATCAGTTTATATCCATAACCTTCCGGAATATCGGCAGCGAGGAACACATCCTGCTGTCTTATTCTTTTTTCCCTGAACTTTTCCCGGATAAAAACAGAAAAAGGAAGATCATCATCCCGCAGGCTGTCCTTGTTCTGTTCCAGAAACACCTCCAGATCCTCAGGTTTGGTCTTCTTCAGTATTTCATTCAATTTCTCTGTGGTTCTGTCTTCCATGTTCAACCAATGTCACCTTCTAACAGCATCAGGATCGCAACACCTATATAAAATGCGATCGAAGCAGCGAACGCAGCAACACACCATCTCCAGAATCCGGAGCGTATCCTGTCTATTCCCAGAAATCTCCACACATCTCTGTAATTACAGAAAACAAGTACAGAACTCAGAATAGAGACAAAAGACATGATTTTGTATATGGCAATACCCCTCGTATCCCGATTTTCCACAGGCATATTGACGCACCCAAGGATCAAAAGAAAATACCCCACTCCGGAAGCGATCCGTACGAACGCATTATGACCCCTGAAACCAGGGAGCGCCCAGCCAGCTTTTTTACCTGTTTTTTCCCGAGGCTGTTCTATTCTAACCTCAACTTTATTCTCTTCCTTGACCTTGGACATCATCGCCTGTCTCAGTTCATCCGCAGTCTGATACCGGTCCTTTGCGTCCATCTGAGTACATTTCCGAATGATGCCGCCCAGCTTTCCTCCGGCTACTTTCTCATTCGGGAACTTTCCTGTTAGCATTACATTCATAAGGACACCGACTGCATAGATATCTGTTCGGATATCGGACGGTCCGAAACCATACTGCTCCGGAGCAGCATAGCCGAAAGTACCGATCAACTGTGTATCCTGATATTCAATATCATTCTGATGCTTCGCCGCATCCATATCCAGAAGGGTGACTTCCATATAATCAGACAAAATGATATTGGATGGCTTTATATCTCTATGCACAAGTGGAGGCGTAGCCTTCTCAAAATCACTGAGTATCAAGCAAATTTGTGATGCGATAAACCGCACTTCCTGCTCTGTAAGCGTTCCTCTTGTATTCAGCAATGTATCAAGTGAGGTCCCGTTAATATATTCCTCAATTACGATAAGTGTATTGTTGTCTTCTACCGCCTCATAGACACGAGGTGTATGAGGAATCGGATTCATCTGAAGATAGCGAAACACACCCACGTCGTACGTCGTGAGAATCTTTTTTACGAAAACCCGCTTGGACTCAATATGTTGCACCATTAGAACGCCGTGCTGATTATTGAGTTCTGCGATTTCTCGATAGTATGAAAGACGCGCCGCTTCTTCTAAAGTCAAATCAGAAATCCCCTCTGTATTCTGTGTATTATTGTACATGAAAAGATAATCAGGAAATACCACTCATAAGGTGGGAATGAAGCTTCCTTTCATTAGCTCGTACAGTATAACTCCGACCTCTTTCTCATTCATCGGTAATATACCTTGAACGGATTATCTGTATTTAATGGAAGCAATATGTCATTATTATCCTATTTTTCCTGTTTATTGGTTTTCATTTTGAAGAGCATTTCCGCTCTCATTTATGCTTCCAATATATATGCTTCTCCCGCAGAATAAAAGTATATTTTGGCAAGGTGCTCGATAAAATACTCACCAAAACCAATTATTTTTGGTTTTTAAGCAATTATTAAAGGGGATGCAAATTTCGCGTTTTTAATGACTCTTGAGTCTCTTTTTTCCATGTGATTGCTACCATCATGTCATCGTTGATAATACACCCTCGAACACGATAAAAGGACCTTATTCCGAGTTTTCACCAGGAATAAGGTCTTTTTTAATCCATTCCATATTATTTGTTGAAACTAAGCAAATCTTGCTATATTGTGTGCCCTAAACGATATCGCCTACCTGAAAACGACCTCCAGAGAATAATCTTTAGCTACCCCTTTTACGATTGGAGAATACAGTTCCCATACACATAAGATCGCAAAACGGTCTGCTGTTTCCTGGACATTATCATCCTTCAGTTTTTGAATCATTTTTTCTCTTGCTCCAGCCTGAATTGTCGCAGCTTGTTCTGGGGTAAGCTTCAAATCACCAAATGCAAGCAATCCTTTATTTGTATCCCCAAACTGTATTTTGTCCTCTGGGATATTGATAGGCTCCAACACGGCATGTGGGATCTTTATGGTAATCATTTTCTCTTCTTCATTGAAAATGATATCAGAATTCCTAAGTTTTGAAAGATCCACAGTGTAAGTTGCAGTCCCGTTGTAAGTGATCAGCATCGTCTTGGTCAGCACACTCCAATTAAGGAATCCGGTTTCCGTGACCGTACTGACATCCGATACTTCCTGACGCATAACCTCGAGCTTTTTCATCTTCTCCTGATCTCCCAGAATTGCTTCTTCAAAATCAGCAGCTGTGTACCCAAGGATTCCTTCGTTCTCCAAGACAAGGTCATGTGTTTCAGCAGGATCCTCTACTTGAAACACGCTCTCTAAACCCAGATTAAAACTCTGGATCTGTGGCAACACATAATACGCAAATAAACCTATTAAAATGAGTGCTGGCAGAAGGCTCAAAAGGACTTTTGAAAAACGCGTCTTATTTGCTCCCCTTGCGGCAGCGTCTTCCACCTTTTTTAAGAACTCTTTTTCATTGAAGAGTTTCTCTTCTGTTATTGTTTTATCTTCTTTGTCGGCTTTTTCTTCACTGATCATTGTCTCTTCACTCATCTTTGGTATTCCTTTCGTTCCTACAATAATACTAGGTTGAAGATAAAGACTTACTCCACCTTAATTCGGTCACTGTATATTGCATCTCATGTTGAGCGCGTCAAAAGAGCATTACTACAAGTTGTATTATACTACGAATGACCAGTTCTATAAACCGTACAGTTGTTATATAACCTTGTTCTCTATCCGTTATTTACTGCAAAAATAAACACACCTTCGTGGTGTATCTAACCAGTGCCTATAGAGACTGATTGTCTCTGTGCTTATTATTTACAATAATACTCATAGACTGTCTCCAGCAAATAGTCTAGTGACCTGCAGTATCCTGTTTGATCAACCTCTTGTAATCCTATGAACTGTTGGTCACCACCTCAATAATAGCCTGCATATCTCAGGATTCTCATTAGGTACTCAACCAGCGATGCCATCATTATCCTATCTCCACATATTTATTGGAGTATAATCTTGATTTTTGAAAACCAATACAATAAAATGAAGAAAATGTGGTGGATGACTTCCATCATTTGGTTGTTACTATTCAATTAGGCAAGCCAATATATTGATGTTTGTTTTACTTGGCTTGCGATGATTCAGTTCAACAATGCCCAGGATGTTATATCTTGGGCATTTTTTGTTGTTATGAAACACAGGAATCATTTCATCAAGAACTAATGTGAATAACGCCACTTGTGACGTTACGATAAATGTATTGATTAACTTGGAGGGAAAACATGAAAAAGATCGTTTCTTTGTTAATGGTCTTGGTGCTGGCGCTTATGCTTGTCGCCTGCGGAGGAACTTCAGAGCCTGCTGAAACTACAGAGCCTGAAAACACAACTCCGGCCGAGACCGAGACAACCACACCCGATGAACCCCTGCGCGTTTGCTTCGTCGCAGAACTGCTCGGAGACAACTCCTTCTCAGATTCCTGCGATAAGGGACTGAAAGAAGCTGAAGCAGACTTCGGTATCATCTATGACTGCCAGCAGGTTGGCGCAGACGGACGTGTAAACGCCATCCGTGAAGCTGCACAGAACGGATATGATATCGTCGTATCCGGCTACGATGCAGATAACCGCGCAATGCTCGACGCAGAAGCCGCTGACTATCCCGACACCATCTTCTTCCTGTATGAGTGCACGGATATGTCCTACATTCCCCCGGAAAATGTTCTCTGTGTTGTTTTCAGCGCGAATGAATCCGACTTCGTTTGCGGCGCTATCGCTTCCAAACAGTCTGAGTCCAAGGTGACCGGCTGGGTCGGCGGCCAGGAGTGCACAAGCCTTTATGACTTCCTGATCGGCTGGGTCGCAGGTGTCCAGTACGCAGACGAGACCGCTACAACCGCTTACTCCTTCGTCGCAGGCGACTCCCCCTGGAGCGATCCTGCCAAGGCAAAAGAGCTGACCAAGTCCCTTTACAACAACTTCGGCGCTGACATTATGCACGGTGTTGCTGGCCAGTCCGGAGACGGCGTTATCGAAGCCGTTCTCGAACTCCGTGAATCCACCGGCAAGAACATTTGGGACATCGGTGTTGACTGTGACCAGTATGCCGTATTCATGGCAAACGACAAAGAGGACAAGGCTGAGGTCATTCTCACTTCTTCAGTCAAGAAGGTCGGACAGCCCGTCTATGACCTCGTAAAGAAGATCCTCAATGGCGAGACTCCTGAACTCGGACTGCAGACCTACGGTATTGCTGAAGGCGCTGCAGGAAACTCCGATAATGATTTCTTCCGTGCCAACGCAAACGCAGACGCTCTTGCAGTCGCAAGCCAGATCACGGATGACATCCTCTCCGGAGCACTGGATGTTGATACAGCTTTCGGCAAATCCCTTGACGAGATCAACGCGATCTTCAAGGAGACAACCGTCAACTTCATCGCTGTAACCGGCTGATAACCAGGTAATCTACCTTTCAAAGTGTTTCCGGGGCGAGCTTGCTTTCCCCGGAAACACAAACGCAAATGACCCCAATAACTTGGAGGGACACAATGTCTGTCTTACTTATCGCTGGTATGCCCGGCGCAGGAAAAACGGTGCAGGCGCACTATTTCTCAGAGCGTTACGGCATGCCTTTTTTCTATAAAGACATGTTCAAGGAAATCCTCTTTGATACAGTCGGTTTCCGTTCACTGGAGGAAAAGAACGCTCTCGATCTCGCCTCGATGCGTCAGATGCTGAAAGCGGCAGCCGCCGTTACTGAATCCGGCCATAACGCGATCATTGAGAGCAACTTTATGGACAGTGACCGGCCTGAACTGGACCGCTTCGTACAGGAAACCAGTCAGCAGATCGTCACGCTCCGCTTTGACTGCGACCTGGACGTAATTTATGACCGCTGTGTCGAGAGAGACAAGAGCGGCACAAGGCATCCGGGACATTACCTCATGGACTGCTATCCCCCGAAAGACGGCAAACTGCTGCCATACGTGCCTCAGTGCACCAGGGAAGAATATAAGGCAGGATCCTATGATACCGGTGTCATCTCATTTGAATACGGTCCTACTGTCACTGTAGACACGACAGATTTTGATAAAATGGATCTTGCCCCGGCTACCGAATTCCTGGACAGATTCTTTCTAAAATAGGAGAAGATCACCATGTCAATCTATCAATTCCCCGATGATTTCCTCTGGGGTGCTTCGACCAGCGCGTACCAGGTAGAAGGGGCTGCCGAAGAAGACGGAAAGAAAAAGTCACAGCAGGATGTGATCAATTCCAACAGAAAAGTCGCTGACGCTTCGGTTGCCAGCGACTTTTACCATCGTTATAAGGAAGACATCGCCTTGATGAAAGAACTCGGCCTGAAAAGTTACCGTTTTTCTATCTCCTGGTCCAGGGTATTCCCCGACGGCGATGGTGAAGTCAATGAAAAAGGGATCCGTTTCTACGATGACGTGATCGATGAACTGATAAAAAACGGTATTGAGCCCATTGTGACTCTTTGCCATTACGATCTCCCGCTCGCTCTTGTAGAGCGTTATGACGGATGGATCTCCAGAAAATCAGCATACGATTTTGAAAAATACGCCCGTTTTGTCATAAACAGATATAAGGATAAAGTCAGGATCTGGACCACGATCAATGGACAGAGCGTGATCGTCCAGCACTGGACAAAGAAAAATATCATTCCCGAAAGATATCTCTCTGACCACAGCGTAAGATACAGGATCAATCACCATCTGAATCTTGCCCATTGCCTCGCAGTAAAGGCTGTACATGAACTGGTTCCAGGCGGTATAGCAGGCCCTGCTCTGGGATATAGTCCCATCTACCCTTTAACAAGTTCACCCAAAGATGCTCTTGCTGCTCTGAACGCCCAGGAGTTCCAGAATCAGTTTTATCTCGATGTCTATTTCAAGGGCATGTACACAAAGTCGGTACTTGCCTATATGCAGGACCACGGATTTGCATTTGATTATCCGAAAGAAGATGAAGAATTGTTCAAAGAGAACCTTTCTGATTTTCTCGCCATCAACTACTATGCGAGCGAATGCGCGAAGTGGCCGGATGAATATGCTTCCTTCCAGGAGGCAGGAGTCAACCTCAGTGGAGTAAAGGGCGGAATGGATCTAAATGAAGTGCAGCCAGGATTCTTTGAAAAAGTGATCAATCCCAATGCCGACCGCACGGAATGGGACTGGACCATTGACCCTTCGGGCATGGAGTACATGCTTCGCGACATATCGACCCGATACGGGAAGCCCCTGATGATCACCGAGAACGGTATCGGATATCATGAAACGCTGGTGGATGGAACCGTTCATGATGACTATCGAATCGACTATATGAAAAAGCATATTTCTGCGATCGCAAGAGCGATGCATTACGGCGCAGAGGTCTTCAGCTACAATCCTTGGTCATTTGAGGATCTGCTCAGCACCAGCAACGGCTACCAGAAGCGATACGGTCTCGTGTACGTCAACCGGACAGACGATGACCTGAAAGACCTTGCCAGATATCCCAAGGATAGTTTCTACTGGTACAAAGACTTTATCTCGAAAAACCAGATCGAGTATTAAGCGGAAACAGTTCCATCCGTTTAGTACCCTCTTCATCGAACATTCCGGAATGCCTTGCCTTTTTCCTGCGTATGCGTAACAATGAATGAAACGCAACAGCAACAAAGGTTGAAAGATTTCTGCTATGGAAACAAATTACAGTGAAACTGCTAAAAATCTAATCGATCTGATGGGAGGAATGAACAACATCGGATCGGTTTCCCATTGCATGACAAGACTACACTTCACCGTTAAGAACAACAGAAAAGTACAGCAGGATGCTTTAAAAAAAGCTGACGGTGTTATGAAGGTGGTCGCTTCCATCAACCAGTACCAGATCGTAGTCGGCATTGATGTCGCGGACATCTATGATGAGATCGTAAAAGTACGGGAAAGCATGCCTGAAAGGGATCCCGTTTCCGGAGTCAGGAGCTTTTTCATGGAAGTCTCCTCCCTGATCCACAAGATCTATTTTCCTTTTGCAGGAGTCATTTCCGGAGCAGGGATGCTGAAAGGTCTATCTCTGCTGGCTGTTTCCCTGGGAGTAATGAGTGATTCTTCTGCGGTCTACACGGTCCTGGATGCAATATCGGAGGGGATCCTGTATTTTCTTCCGGTATTTGTAAGCTATACGACTGCTCTCTTCTTTGAAGCGAATCCGTATGTTTCGATGGCGGCATCTTCCGCTTTTGTTTACCCCGGGATTTCTGCTTTACTTGGAACGATGGCAGATATCGCTGTCCTTCCACTTCCAGCCGGAGGCGTAAGGAGCATCGGTTATACCTACTCCGTCCTTCCTGTTTTCGCAGCAGTATACCTGCAGAGTAAACTTGAGAAGTGGTTAAAAAAAGTCCTCCCTGTACTGACCAGGGACACCCTTTTGCCCTTTATATCTCTTACAGTCACTTCCCTTCTCACCTTCCTGGTAATAGGGCCGTTTATGAACTGGCTCGGCGACCTCACCTCCTTTATCAGCAATACCCTAATTCGCCTATCCCCTGAAATGGCAGGACTCATCATTGGGGCTTGTTACCCATTACTGATTGCCCTTGGTCTCCAGTGGGGACTGATCCCCGTATATTTTTTAAGCTTTAAGGCCAACGGCTATGACAACATCATGATCTTCACCGTCGCCACTAATTTCATTCTGGCCGGTGTAGCTCTCGGAGTTTATTTGAAGAGCAAGAACAAAAAAATGAAGGATATATCCTTTTCCGCTTTTCTGTACGCTCTTGTAGGCGGTGTAACCGAGCCGTCCATGTACAATTGCACCCTCAAATTCAAGAGACCCCTGGTGATCACATGCGCCGTGGACGCACTTTGCGGTCTGCTCATAGGTGTTTCACGGACCGTTCAGCACGCTTTGGTATCCTGGAATCTTCTGACGATCCCGGCACTTGTAGGCGGTTCGGGCATCTATACCCTTTACGCGATTCTCATCGGATTCTTCTCTGCAGCACTTCTCGTATACTTATTCGGCTTTGACGACAAAATGCTGGAAGATGATCCGGATGCGCCGCAGTAAACCGGCTGAATCTGGGAAGCGTCGCTGAGAACAATCTTTTTCAATATGTTATCTGGAGGCAGGAATGCTCATTACTAGAGTTTTGAATACAAATGCTGTTCTTACAAAGGACGAGACAGGAAACGAGATCGTCCTTCTTGGTCCCGGTCTTGGCTTCAAGCATCGTCCCGGTGACGAAGTCGAGGAAACCAAAGTGGACAAAGTGTTCCTTCTTCAGAACAAGGAGCACCAGAATCAGTTCCAGAAACTTCTGAACAGTCTTCCGGAAGCATTTATCCTCACTGCCGAGAGCATCATCAAGAAAGCAACGGATGAGTATGGTCTGAAGCTGGCAGAATCGATCCACCTTTCCCTTGCGGACCATATCAAGCATGCCGTTGACAATCAGCGGGAGGGGATCATCATCCGCAATACGATCCTCAAGGAGATCATTCGTTGCTACAAGAAGGAATATACTGTCGGCCTGTATGGTGTCTCCGAGATCAACCGTGAATTCGGTGTATCCCTGGCAGAGGACGAAGCAGGTTTTATTGCCATGCACTTTGTATCCTCCGAATACACCAACGGAGATGCAAACACGAAAAAGATCATTCAGGTTGTTTCAAGCGTAAACGAACTGATCGCAAATAAACTTGATCTCAAGATGGATGAGTCGGTTCTGGAGTATCAGCGATACATCGTTCACCTCAACTATCTCGCTGAACGCATCGTGACCAAGAAGCCCATGGAAGAACCCAAAAAGGGAGATACTATTCTCCAGTCGTTCTCTATTGAATACCCCAGGGAATACGAATGTGCCATGGATGTTAAAAACTATATCAACAAAGAATTCGGATACTCTGTAGGTAACGATGAAATACTGTTCTTGCTGGTGCACCTGATCAGCGTTTCCGGTCTCGGGCAGAATTGACCTGACCTCACGTTATATCATTCTGTAAACGTGCAAAGCGCAAAGCCATTCGGCCTTGCGCTTTTTTAGTTTGGTATTCTTGCCTGTATTAAGTTATCTGATAACCATGGTCAGTCTACACAGGGCTGCCTCAGTCATCATCAAAAAGCATGTCATAGAGGATCATATCTTCGAAAAACTGCTCTTCTTCCCTCTCCTCCTGCTCTTTCTTTCATTTCATGTAAGTCTCCCGATCCACCTCAATCGTACGTTCTTCGTAAACTGTTTTGGAGCCGAAAAGCGTTTTCTTTTTGACCGGTACGTCAATCTTAATCTTGTACTTCATGATCTCCACCTATAGTTTGTCATACTTCACAGATGAGCCCCTGGACTTCTCCACAGGATACTTCGCTTCGTTTTTATCCATCTTGGAATTGATCACTTCATCCATATCCAGATCCAAGACCAGTAGCATATCCACGCAGTAGGTCATGACATCCGCCAGCTCTTCCTTCACATGTTCCAGATCATAGTGATCCTCGTCCCACTGGAAGCATTCCAATAGTTCATTCGCTTCAATGGAAATAGACTTTGCCAAGTTAGCAGGAGTATGGAACTGATCCCAATCTCTGTCCACGGTAAATTTCCGTATCCGATTCATGGTTGCTTCTTTCATGACGAACTCCTTCTTTGCTTTTATTTCATTATAAAACGGTCTATCAAACTAAGAACGTAAAACACACTCTCCGTGTGCTAACCATGTGTTGGTATTGAGACTACCATCATTGCCATTATTATCATTTAAACTTCATAATATCGGCTCTAAGTCAAATGTTGGGGCAGACCCAATAGAATGAGCTAGGCGAATAAGA
>CAZRGP010000016.1:0-45156 GCA_964599695.1 uncultured Faecalibacterium sp. | reverse complement strand
TCCGATACTTATCTATTCCTGCACTTTAATCCCCTAAAAATCTGTGAAGAACCAATCTTTTTTAGCAGGAATAATTGCCTAAATGCAACTTCACTATGGAGTGCTGCCTGAGGTTACTTTTTATGGATTCTTGGAGTTTGTTACAGGGAATGCTTTCTTAGGAGTTCCATGGATTGTCCGGATCAGGATCGGTGGGATCCCATCCTCTGCGCTCGTCCTCGACATCGATGCGGATCGGTTCCGGTTTCCCCAAAGGACCGGCTTCGTTCTCATCGTCATAGAATTCTACGGTAGTACCCACAGAACAGTAGTCATACACCCATTTCACGTCCCGCACGCACATGCGCACACAGCCCATCGAAGCAGTTGTACCGAGCTTGTTGTATTCTTCGTATTCCAGATCGCCTTTGTTGATGGAGTAATAGGGGACAGAATGGAAAAGGATATCGCCTACGATGCCGGTGGCGTACTGTCCGTAGACATCGCCGAACAGGCCGTTCCATTTTTGCTTGTAATAAGTACGGTAGGAGCCGCTGGGTGTTGCCCTGCCTGTAGAACAGGTCATCGCTCTGACCGGAGTTCTTGGATTGCCTTCAAGATCCGTCGTGTAGACGGTCACGATATTCATAGCGCGGTTGATCCGAATGTAATACGGGAAGATTTTTCCTTTGTCAAGAATATTTACTTTACACTCGGATACGGACTCGTTTCCTTGCTGATCCAGGCCGGTAAAACGGATAACGTACTCTCCCGGAGTAGATGTATCCACATTGTTTTCTACGGTATAGGTCCCTTTTTCCAACGTCTCGCTGTAAGTGAGCTCACCGTCAACCGGATCATAGATCTCGTCTATATAGACGAATGGATCGAAATCCATTCCCTTGGAGAATGAGATTTCATTCTCATAAAGAGAGATCACCGGACCGGTCGTATCTTCTACCGTTACCTCATAGGAGAAATCTTTTGTGGCTACCTTGCCGAAACGGTCGGTGTCGGTAAGGCGGTACTGCAGTGTTTGCTTTCCAAGCGAGGAGGTATCGATGGGGTGTATGAGTTCCAGAGTTCCTGTATGGTTCGCTACAGCCTCTTCACCGCTGAAGTCAGAACCATATTCCACCGTGGAACAGGCGGGATCGAATTCCATGGTAAGCGCATCATACATCTCGGTGAAGGCTTTGTTTCTTCTGTAGCGATCGAACGCAAAAGCACCTGCGTCGAGCAGCAGGGTAACAAGAAAGACGATCGCGGCGATCTTTACAGCTTTTTTCATGGGATTCCTCCGGGATGAAATGAGGTCACAAGAAAAAGGATAATGCCGTGCGGTCTTTTTTTCAAGTCAGTTGAGTGCGCTGCCTGTATGCGCCAGTGACATGACATAGATCTGGCAGGGGTTGTCCGCACCCCAGATTTCCGGGATCACTTCAAACTGTTCAAAACCTAATGCCTTGTAGAACGCGTTGGTGCGGTCGTAGTCGTCATAGATACCTTCCTTTACCGTCTTCACCTGCATAAAGCGGTATCCGAGCGATTCCGCTTCCTCTTTGGCGGAGAAGAACAGCTGGGTGCCGTAATGGTGTCGGTGAAACTGCGGCATCACGCCCATGACTGCGATCTCCACCGTGGCGCTTCCGGTCTCCTTGAGGCAGAGGAAACCTACCGGGTTTTCATCTTCATAGGCGGCAAAGAAGAGCCAGTCAGCAGAATCCTTGATGTATTTTTCACGGTTTTCATCGATCTCGAACCATTGCCGGAGACTTTCCAGAACGGTTCTTGCGATCCATCTTTTTTCGGTTGTATCGGTGATCTGACGTATCATGATCTGTTTCCTTTCAGATATTCTTCTGCGATAGAGGAAAGAGCGTGCAGAGAGCGTTCGATCATGTCACGTGATACGCAGTACGCGAACCGGACATAACCGGGAAGGCCGAATGCGTCGGTGGGGACGACGATCACGCGGTATTTCTCAGCGATCTCTTTCGCGAAGCGGACAGCATCGTCAACAGGGCTTTTCATAAGGATGTAGAATGCGCCTTCCGGAGGAACGAATTCAAATCCGCATTTCGCTAAGTGCCCCGCAAGCAGATCACGGTTTTCCTTATACTGCGAGATATCCACGAGATCGTCCGAGCATTTCAGGAGAGCCAGCTGGAAAAGAGTCGGCGCGCAGGCATGCCCGAAGATCCTTCCGGCGCCTCCCACTGCCCGCATCAGATCGGGGAGATCCGGGATCTCCTCGGAAAAAGCGAGGTATGCGATCCGCTCGCCGGCAAGGGAAAGGGATTTGCTGTAGGAGTAACTGACAATAGTGTGCCCGTACAGATTCATGAGGTAGGGGACCTCTGTATCTCCGTATACGATCTCTCTGTAAGGTTCATCGGATATAAGGAAAATAGGATGACCGTATTCCTCTTCCTTCTCCCGAAGAACGAGGGAAAGACAACGGAGATTTTCTTCGGGATAAACTGCTCCCGAAGGATTGTTGGGACTGTCGATAATGATCGCTTTGGTATGGGGAGTGATGGCTCTCCTTATCGCTTCGTTGTCCAGATGGAAAGTCTCAAGGTCTACCATGACTTCAACAAGCTTTGCACCGGCGGCATCCACATAGGCCGAATATTCGGTGAAATACGGCGCGATCACGATGAACTCATCCCCGGGCTCAGTAAGGGCTTTGCAGAGGATCGCGAGACCGGCGCAGGAACCGGGTACGAGATACACATGTTCCAGTGTCAGTTCTCTGCCGTATTTCCGGTTGATCATTTCGGCGATATGCTGTCTGACATTGCGGAAACCGGGGTTCGGGCTGTAGCCGTGAACGGCCATCTGATCCGTTTTATTCATCAGATCACGCACCGCTTCATAAACCGATTCGGGCGGGTCCACACTCGGATTTCCAAGCGTGTAATTGAAGACGGTATCCTTGCCGTATGTGCGCTCCAGTCCCGCTGCGTATGCGTTGAGCTCCATGATGACATCGCCGGAGCTGTATTTGTTCAATTCTGAGTTGTACATGTTTATTCTCCCGGCTTCAGATGCGCGATCAGATGATCCATGGCTTCGGTATAGGATGCAAAGCCTTTTCCCATAAATGTTCCGATGCATGCCTCCCGGATGTAGGATACCTGACGGAAAGCGTCCCTGGAGTTTACATCGGACATGTGAACTTCCACGGTTGGAATGCCCACTGCTTTTACTGCGTCGAGAATAGCGACGCTCGTATGGGTATATGCGGCAGGGTTGATGATGATCCCGTCCGTGTCGGGATACGCGTTCTGAATCGCATCTACGAGGTCGCCTTCATGATTGGATTGCATGAAGGCGATTTCGACCCCTTCTGCCTCCGCTTTGCTTTTCAGAAGATCGATCAGATCGGAATAGGTCTTTTTTCCGTAGAAGTCAGGTTCCCTCATCCCGAGAAGGTTCATATTGGGTCCGTTAATTACCAGTATTTTCAAGGAAGTTCCTCCAAAGATCTTCAGCGGCTTCCTCAGGGGTGCCGTTGTTGTCCACGACACTGTCGCGGAACGCTTCATATTTGGTCATGCGGCGCTGGAACAGATCGTCCAGATCTACAGAAAGGGAAATAGGCCTCCCTTCTCTGGGGAGTTTGGAGGTGTCACGCTCCAGCTGATATATGATGCCGTTCTGGTGCAGCGGGTCGTAGTTTTCCTGCCTGGTCACCGCGCCGCCTCCCGTCACCAGGACAAGCCCGCTTTCCTTGCCGTATTTCCTGACGATCTTGCTCTCCAGGTTCCGGAACACTTCCTCTCCGGATTCCGCGAAGATGGACGGGATGGTCTTACCGGTGGTCTTTTCTACTTCGGTGTCGAAATCCACGACTCTTCTTCCGGTCTTTTCTCCCAGAAGTTTTCCTATGGTGGTCTTGCCGCTTCCGGGCATTCCGATGATCACCACGTTGAGCATTTCACGGCGGAGCTTGGTCAGAATGCGTTCGATCTCAAGGTCCGGTATGTCATTTCCGGTAAAGATCCGTTCAGCTTCCACGGCCTGGGCGACAAGCATGGGGAGACCGTCACTGTGAGGAATGCCCAGTTTCTCCGCCTGAAGGATCAGAGCGGTCCGTATCGGATTGTAGATTACATCGATCACTCCCTTCAGGGACCGGAAGACTGTGAGGTCGACGGGAGAATCTCCCGTATCGGGGTACATCCCTACAGGGGTCGCATTAACAAGGATATCCGCATCGGCAAAATCGGGAAGCCTGTCATAGGTGGGCTCGTTTTTCCGTGAGATACAGACGACCTGGGAAGCGCCTTCACGGCGCGCAACAGACTGTGCAGTGAGCGAAGCTCCTCCTGTTCCGAGGATGACGACCTTCGCACCGTTAAAACGGATGCCGGCCCTCTTGGCAAGGTAGGAGAATCCGAACGCGTCGGTGTTATATCCGCGCAGCCCGCCGCTGCTGTCCCGGATGATGGTATTCACTGCGCCGATCTCACGGGCGTTATCATCCAGGGTCGCGCAAAACGGGATGACGGTCTTCTTGTAGGGTATAGTGACATTCAGTCCGCCGATCTCATTCGTCTCGAGAAAATCCCTGAGACCAGAGGAGGGGACTTCATACAGCCGGTAGTCCGCGCAGCCGAGTTCCTGATGTATCGGTACAGACCAGCTGTGCTGAAGGGATTCGCCTAAAAGACCGTAGATCTTCTCCGCCATATCACACCTCATCATAGTTGCCGAGCAGGATCAGTTCCTGACAGCTTCTTTCCAGTTCTTCAAGCATGGAGATCACTCCCTTTTCCTTCAGGGAAGCTTCCAGCTCAATAAAGAATACGAATTCAAAGTTGCGTCCCGAAACGGGGCATGATTCAAGTTTGATCATATTGATCCCGAGGGCAGCCGGCTTGGAAAGGATCTCGTGCAGCGCTCCGGGTCTGTGGTCACAGGATACGATAAGGCTGATATGATCGGCGCCTTCGAAGACCCTTGGAGTCTTAGAAATGCAGACGAAGCGGGTGTAGTTGTTCTCACTGTCCTGGATTCTGTCGGACAGGATATCCAGCCCGTACAGTTCCGCGCAGGGAGCGGAAGCGATCGCGGCGCAGAATCTGTCGTCGCTTTCCGCAACCGCTTTGGCTGCAGCAGCCGTATTTTCGCAGGGGATCACCGCTACATCCTTCAGGGAGGCGAGGAAGGCAGAGCACTGACCGATGGCCTGCTGATGGGAGTAGATCGTCCGGATCTGCTCGGTCTTTACTCCGGGTTTTGCCAGAAGCGTATGGTGGATCCAGAGCCTTGTGGAGCGGATGATGGAAAAACGATACTGCTGCATCAGTTCATATACGGCTCTTACCGAACCGTTAGAACTGTTCTCAATCGGAACTACACCGTATTGACAGAGCCCGGAGTCCACGGCCTGGAATACGGCTTCAAAGGATTTGACGAAGATCAGATTTCCGCGCGGGAAGAGCCTGTCTGCAGCGACCTGGGAGTTACCTCCCTCTACGCCCTGGCATGCGACCATTCCTGTTTTCGGGAAAACGGCTTCTTCGGTTTTCAGCATGTTTTCGACTTTTCCGGTGATCTCGCTGTTTCCTACGAGGAGCTCCGCCTGAGACGCTTTTGAAAGCTCCATCAGGGTGCTGAACAGCTGGTGGGCATACAGCTCCTTACCTCCGGCTTTTTCACTCACTTTGGAGAGGATCTCGCGTTCTCTTGCCCGGTTCAGGATGGGCAATCCGTTCGCTTTTTTGTATTCCGCCACTTCCTCGGCACACTCCATGCGCTCGAGAAAAAGGGAGAGCATCTCGTCATCTATCTCATCGATCCGTTTTCTGATCTGATTCAGATCCATTTTATTTTCCTCCTAACAGCACATCAAGAAGTACGCACGCTACTGCGGCTTCCACTACCGGCACTCCTCGTACGGCGATGCAGGGGTCATGTCTTCCTCTGATCTCCATGACCGTCTCCTTCATCTCTGAGAGAGAGACGCTCTTCTGGGGAAGGGCTATGGAAGCGGTCGGCTTGAAGGCGACCTGCACGAGGATCGGCATTCCGTTGCTGATCCCTCCCTGGATCCCTCCGGAGTTGTTGCTCTCCGTTTCGATCCTTCCGTCCCGTATGCAGAAGGGGTCATTGTGCATGGAACCGGTCTGATATGCGGCGGAGAATCCGGAGCCGAAGGATACGCCCTTAACACCGGGTATCCCGAAAAGCACTTTTGAAAGGCGGCTCTCAAGTCCGTCAAACATCGGATCACCGTATCCTCCCGGGAATCCGACCGCGCAGGCTTCCACGATGCCGCCGACGGAATCGCCTTCCGAGGCAGCATTCTGAATCTCTTCTTTCATGGCAAGGGCTGATTCCTCGTTGATGGCAGGAAACTCTTTCTTTGCGAGATCATTGAAAAGATCGGGAGAAGGATGGAGAGGAAATGGGAGATCCGTAGCGGTTCCTACAGAAAACAGATGGGCACCGACATGGATCCCTTTTGTTTCCAGCAGCTGAAGGGCGATACCGCCTGCGATGCACAACGGAGCGGTAAGGCGTCCGGAAAAGTGACCTCCGCCCCGAAGATCCACATCATCACCGTACTTCAGTCTTGCCGTCAGATCCGCATGAGACGGTCTGGGGGTATCCCGGAGACTCTCGTAGTCGGAGGAATGCTGATCGGAATTGCGGATCACCGCAGTTAAGGGAAAACCGTTCAGGTGCCCGTCATTGATGCCAGAGATGAATTCAGGCAGATCGGATTCCTTTCTGGCGGTGGTAAGTGAACTTCTTCCGGGAGCGCGGCGGGAAAGAAAAGTCTGAAGCTCTTCGAGATCGATCTCGGCTCCGCAGGGAAGCCCGTCAATGGTTACACCGATCGCAGGACCATGGGACTCCCCGAAGATGGATACCCGCATTTTGTTTCCGAATTCAGATGACATGATATTTACCTCCAAGCGAAGCGAAATCTTCGAAAAAGGTCGGATAGGATTTTCTGATTGCCTCAGCGCCGTGGATGACAACGGGCTGTTGTGAGATACAGGATGCGATCGCTGCAGCCATTACGATGCGATGATCATTGAATGCTTCCGCTGTACCGCCGGTCAAATCTCCGGTGCCGTGGACCGTAAGGCTGTCGGAGGATGAGCAGGCGTCCCCTCCGAGACTGTTGACCAGTATCTCCGTGGAGCGTATGCGGTCGCTTTCCTTCTGGCGCAGTCTGGAAGCGTTGATAAAGCAGGTGTCCCCGGAAGCGCCTGCAGCAGCTGCTGCCAGAACAGGCATCAGGTCGGGCGTGGGATCGATATCGATCTCGCATCCCCTCAGCTTTGCGGAGGAGCATATGACAGAACCATCACTGCAGGTGAAAGCAGCCCCCATCTTTTCCAGTAGAGAGAGAACTTGTCTGTCTCCCTGAAGGGATGAAACATCCAGGTTGTTGATCTGTATGCGGTTTCCGGTTCCCAGGCATCCCGCCGCCAGGAAGGCCGCGGAATTGGACCAGTCACCTCCGATGGTGACCGTGCCCGGGGAATGGTAGCGGAGGGGACCGGAACCGCTCAATTCATATCTGTTTCCTTTTACCTGAACGGAAACGCCGAATGTTCTCATTACGCCAAGAGTAATGTCGATATAGGATCCGGAGCGAAGGGGAGTTGTGAGCAGGATATCGCTGCAGCCGTCCGATAACGGAAGGGAAAGCAGAAGTCCGGTGAGATACTGGGAGCTCACATCCCCTGACACATGGTATGTGCCGTGGACCATTGTTCCGCTCAGTTTAAGGGGCAGAGAGGCAGAGGAATGCGTGATCCCGTGTTCCTCCAGCGCAGATAAAAGATCTCCGATCGGGCGTTCAGGAAGTCTTCCGGATCCGGTAAAGGACGGAGCGCGGGAGACAGTAGCTGCGACGGGAAGGAGAAAACGGAGCGTGGATCCGCTCTCATGGCAGTTCAGAAGGGGAGATGGGTTGATCGTCTCAGCCGGCCGGACAAAAAAGCGGTTGGGCGTGAATGTGATCGACGCGCCTAGTTCTCTCAGACAGCCTGTTGTGGCAAGGATATCGTCCGGGATCCCGTCTTCGGAAGAGTAGGCAGGTCCCGGTACAAGGATCTCCGTCGGAGCATCCGAAAAAGCTGCGCAGATCAGAATTCGGTGCAGCTCGGATTTCGATGGGATCGCGTGGATCTCACCTGACAATATAGAGGGATAGATCTGAACTGTCATTGTAACCCCAGTTTAAAGAATGCAAGCAGATCATCAAAACAGATCGTCTTTATCGTACAGGATCCGACTGCCTCGGGAATGATGACCGATATGGCGTCGCCTTTGGACTTCTTGTCCATGCGAGCCGCCTGTACAAGTTCTTCAGGCGTAAAATCCGTGAAGACCGGAAGTCTGTTATTTTTCAAAGAGTTTTCCACACGGTCAGAGATCGGTTCTCTGCACAGTCCCATGCGCTCGGCCGCTCTCGCCATGATCGCGGTGCCGATGGCAACGGCATGACCGTGGGGGACAGAGAAACCGGAACACCTTTCGATTGCATGCCCTGCTGTGTGCCCGAGGTTCAGGAGCTTTCTTTCGCCCTGCTCGGTCTCATCCCTTTCCACTACACCTGCCTTATAGGATATGCAGCGCGAGATGATCTCGGGCATGTTTCCGTCTGAAGGGTCGCAGCAAAGGGAAAAAAGCGGTTCTCCGCAGAGGATTCCTGTTTTCACAGCCTCCGCCATTCCATCGGAAAACACCTCTTTCGGGAGGGATTTCAGCGTGGAGATATCACACATCACGAGAGACGGCTGATGAAACACGCCCGCCAGATTTTTACCAGAAGGGAGATCGACCGCGCATTTTCCGCCCACAGAAGAGTCCACCATGGACAAGACGGTGGTCGGAATCTGCACGAAAGGAATTCCGCGCATGTACGTCCCGGCAGCGAAACCTGCCATGTCGCCGCAGACTCCTCCGCCGAGGGCTATGATGTAATCAGACCTCGTCAGGCCGTTCTCTGCTATAGACAGAAGGATATCGCCGTAGGTGGAGAGAGTCTTGTTTTCTTCTCCTGCGGGGAAAGTAAAAGAGGAGTGGGGAATGCCGAATCTTTCCAGGGATGAATTGAGTGTTTGAAGATACAGTTTCTCCACGTTGGAGTCGGTAACGACGTGGGCATGTCTCCCCGGGAACATGACTTTCAATGTCTCGCCGATATCGGAGAGACAGTCTCTTCCTATGAGAACATCATACCCGCTTCTTACGGAAACATGGAGTGTTTTCTCGATTGCCATGGTGCAGTTCCTCGGATCTGTTTAACGTCCGCCTGCGCTCTCTTTCATCTCTCTTCCTTCCCGGAGGAGAGTACGGAGAGTTTCTGCGTCTTTTTCTTTCAGTGCTTTCTGATACTTCTGAAGGTTGTCGATGAGGATATCTACCTGTTTTAGCAAATAATCATCGTTGTCCAGAAACAGTTCGGTCCACATGTTTTCATCCAGCCTTGCGACGCGCGTCATGTCACGGAAACTTCCGGCGGAGAACCCAAATTGTTCCTGGGATTCGGGACTTCTCACGTATGCGCTGGATGTGATGTGGGCAAGCTGGGAAGTGTAGGCGATGATGCGGTCGTGCTCTTCCGGGGTGCAGAATGTGAGTTTTGTAAAGCCGATGCTGTAGAAGAGGTCACGCACTTTCTCTAGAAGAGGGAGATCGGTCGTCTCGTCCGGCGTGAGGATCATGGAAGCGCCTTCATAAAGGTGTGCTGATGCATTGGCAAATCCGGCTACTTCCTTACCGGCCATGGGGTGTCCGCCTAGATAACGGAAACCGTATCTTTCCGAGAGTGGTTTCAGTTTTTCCACTACAGCTCTCTTCACACCGCACAGGTCGATCACGATGCAGCTGCCCGGGATCTCACTGCCGTGTTCTTCGGTCCATCGGACGGCAGCGCCGGGGCGAACGGCAAGGAGGAGGATGTCACAGGAGCGAAGAGTGTCCGGATTTAGTATTCCGTTCACGGCTCCGGACATCTGAGCCATTGCAAGAACATCGCTGCTCAGGTCATATCCGAACACGGTGTGGTCGGTTTTTGCTTTTATACTTTTGGCCATGGAACCTCCGATGAGGCCAAGACCAACGATTCCGATATTCATGTCGTTTTTACCTATTCAAACTGCATGGGGGAGAGGGAGCCGGTAAAATCGTGAAGCGACAGCAAGTTCTTTGCCAGAACATCGAATTTATCGGGACGGAGTGACTGCGCGCCGTCGCTCAGCGCGTGCTGAGGATCGTTATGTACTTCGATGATCAGACCGTCGCATCCTGCGGCTACGGACGCCATGGCCATGGAGGGCACCAGGGCATATTTACCGGTGGCGTGGCTGGGATCCACGATGATCGGGAGGTGGGTGAGTTTGCGCAGTACGGGGATGGAACAGATATCCATGGTGTTCCTGGTATAGGTCTCGAAAGTGCGGATGCCGCGTTCGCAGAGGATCACGTTCGGGTTGCCTTCACTCATGATATATTCCGCGCTCATCAGCCATTCCTCGTATGTGGAGGACATTCCGCGCTTTAGGAGAAGAGGTTTCTTCTGTCTTCCGACCGCTTTCAGCAGGTCATAGTTCTGCATGTTGCGTGTTCCGATCTGGATGACATCAACGTCATCAAACAGTTCAAGTTGCGCGATGTCCATCAGTTCCGTGACGATGGGAAGGCCAGTCTCCTGTTTCGCAGTTTTCAGATACTCCAGAGCCTGTTTTCCCAGGCCCTGGAAAGCATAGGGGGAAGTGCGCGGTTTGAACGCGCCGCCTCTGAGCATGGTCGCGCCGCTGGCTTTCACTGCTTTCGCGATCGCCACCATCTGCTCCTCCGATTCCACCGAGCAGGGTCCGGCAATGAGGGTGAGGTTTCCGCCTCCTACCTGGGTGTTGCCGACTGGAATTACGGTATCCGCGGGATGGAATTTACGGTTTGCCTCCTTATAAGGTTCAGCGACACGTTTCACATCTTCAACGATATCCAGTGCGGAGATAAGGCCGATATCCAGGACGGATGTGTCACCGACGAGTCCGAATACGGTCTGGTTCTCACCAATGGAACGGTGGATAGTGATACCTTTTCCTTCCAGCCATGTAACAAGTCCTTCGACCTGTTCGGGATTCGGGTTTTGCTTCAGTACTACGATCACGGGAATAAACCTCCTAAAAAGACCTGCAACGGTCCGGCTGCAGGTCTGAGTGTTACTTTGTTCTTTTCAACAAGTATCCTTCTTCAGCCAAACCAATCAAAGCCCTGCATAATAGCCTGCAAAGCGATAATAGGTATAGACTGTGGAAATCTGTTTCATACTTATTGCTTCTTTTTAACGAGTTAAATGAATGATACCATGTCTTCTGCGGAAAAGAAAGTAGGGAATAAAGAAAAAATATATATTTAAGCAGTATTATGTACGGAATCCCTTTTTGTTGTATGATGAAACAGCAAAGCGCTCATTTGAAAAGGAGAAAGAAGATGGAGATCTGGGGCGAAAAAATGGAATACTGTTTCTCTAAGCTTAGAGAGCGTGTGATCAGCGCACTGGACAACACGGACCTTGAGGCATTGTTCCGGACGCTGAAAGAGATCAGCGGACCTTCCGTTGTGACCGGTGTGGGCGGTTCTTCCGTGGTAAGCGCCTTCTTTGCGAAGGTGCTGTCCGAGAAGAACGGGATCGTGTGCGATCATATGATGCCCCGCGATCTCCTTTACCGCTCTTTGGCAGGGTATGAGAACGTTATCGCATGCAGTTATTCCGGGAGGAATATCGGGGTCACCGCCTCCTTCAGAAACGGCCTGAAGAAGTATCTTCTCTCCGGGAACCGTCTCGAAGGCGTCACGCCCCTTCAGTACACCGTAAAGGACGAAGAGGAAAGTTTTGTCTCCATTGCAGGCACACTGATCCCCATGTCGATACTCCTGCTTTATTATACTGACGGGGACAGAAAGGTCCTTGAGGAGATTCTGGATAAGAAGCCGGTATTCAGGACTGTTCCGGAGACGAATGTGGTGGAGATCCTGTACGGTTACAGACAGTCCACTGCCGCCGCATTCCTGGATTCTACACTTGTTGAAGGCGCTCTGGCCGCCCCTGTACTTCATGAAAAATACAATTACTGCCATGGCAGATGCCAGCTTAACGACGCCCAGAAGAATGATCTGATCTACTTCCCGGAGAAAAACGGACTGGATGATCTTTATAAGCAGGAGCTGCCTGCGTTTTACCGCAGCGTGACCAGGATCGACAGCGCATACGGGGATCCTGTTGTGGATGATTTCTATCTGACCTGTATCTCTATGATACTGTGCAGGACGATGGCGGAGCGGAAGGGAAAGGATTTCTGTGTAAAGATCGTTCCTGAGATCAGTGATAAACTGTATCTCTACAAAGGGGACATGTGAGAGATTTCGACGGAGAATGAACAGAATAGATGAGTAAATGGAAAAAATGCTGGGTGCTGTTCCGAACCATGCTGGTGATAAGCAGTACGGCGAACTCGGGCTACGCGATCATGAGCGTAGTGAAGAGCACCTTCGTGAAAAAATACGGATGGATCAGCGAGAAGGAGATGGAGGACTATATCGCCCTCATACAGGGTGCGCCGGGTCCTCTTGCCATCAATATCTCGCTGGCAGCAGGTAATCATGTTGCAGGACCGATGGGAGCTGCAGCTGCCGTTCTGGGATGCGCTCTTCCGCCCGTCGTAATCATGCTGCTCGTGTCTGCGTTCTACAGTGCGATCATCGGCAACCGGTGGGTGGGTGTTTTCATGCACGGAATGCAAGCCGGGGTCATCGCGATGCTTACCGACATGATACTGGACATCGTCCGGAGCGTTATGGAGAAAAGAAAGATCTATCCCGCGGTCATCATGGTCGGTGCGTTCCTGTTCGGATGGCTGGTGAAGGGGTCTTCGCTCCCGGTCGTCGTTACCTGTATTGCCCTCGGCTGCCTGGTTCACCTTACCAAATCCAGGAGAGAGGAGTCCGGGAAATGACAACACTCCTTGATCTGTTTATCGGATTCCTCAGAATAGGAGTCATGGCTTTCGGAGGCGCATATGCCTCGATTCCTCTGGTCGAGAGGGAAGTGGTCGAAGTAAACGGCTGGCTTACATACGAGGAGTTCGGAAACCTGCTTGCTTTGGATGAACTGACACCGGGACCGATCCTGATCAACAGCGCCACCTTCGTGGGCACCCGCGTCGCAGGTGTTCCCGGAGCGATCGTTTCCACTCTCGGAAGCATCCTTCCTGCCTGCATCATCACCGCTGCGTTCCTTTTCATCTTCAGCAGATACAGGAAGCTGGATATCATAAAGGAGATCATCTATGCGGTCAAATGCATGACGGTAGGTATGATCTCGGTCACTGTCCTGAAGGCGGTTCGCAATTCACTGCTTCTTACAGGGACAAGCCTCCCCGTGGATCCCGTGATGGTGTTTCTCACGCTGTGCTCGTTCTACCTGATCAGGAAGAAGGAGGTCAATCCGCTGATCGTTATGCTGGGAAGCGGTGCAGTCGAACTGGCTGTTACTTATTTCATCGGATAAAGAAGAACGGATCACCTGAAAAGTGATCCGTTTAATAATGCATATGCGATCCGCTCCAGCTGCTTTCGGTCGGTGGATTCTCCAAGAAGGATATAGGTCTTTGCCAGACTGGCAAAGCCGGAAGCTACGAAATCAGCGGCATACTGCCGTGTCTGCGGATTGAGGTCGGGGAGAAAGCAGGGACAGGAGAACAGGGAGTCGTAGAAAGTCTGGGAAAGAAACTGCGTGATCTCGTTCTCGGAGAGAAGGCGGATAAAAGAGACATTCTCCACGATATATCCGCAGAAACCGGTGCAAAGATCATCGAGACTGTAGGAGCGGTTGACTACTTCGGGAGTGTAGTTGTATCCGCTCTCAAGCGCATAGAAGATCACGTTTTCCTTTGAACGGAAAAGACTGTAAAAAGTCTGGCGGGATACGTTTGCCGTGTCACAGATCAGCCGGACCGAGATATCCTGATAGGGATACGTTTCCATCAGTCTCAGCATAGCCAGAGCGATCTGCCGCTGGGAAGCAAGAGCTGTTTTATTGTTGCCCTGATACATGGATACCTCCCAATGTAAATGTTCTGTTAACAACCTTGACATGTGTCAAAGTTATGGTATCATGAACTTGGAAACTTGACAAGTGTCAATGTTTTGGGCTTCCTCGGGAAGCCAATTTTTTCACCCTGGCATTAGCACTCAGTATACGAGAGTGCCATATCATTTTGAGAGGTAATAATAGCGCATGACTATAGTTCCTGTATACAACATGCTTCTCACACCGGAAGCGAATATATATTTCAAAACGGAGACTTACCGCAATCTTACCGGAAAGGAGCCTTTTCCCGATGAGAGGGTGACTCTCGTTGTGGCGAAGGAGTCCACGACCGTAGATAAGCTCACGGAAGACAGCTTTTATCCCATAGGACTATCGGGATATATCACCGAGGTGGGGAAGGAAGGCTTTCTGATCATTCATACCACCTACCGCGTGCATCTGGACGAGGTAGCTGTGGATGACGGAAAGATCAGTCTTTATCTCTCCAGACAGAAGGATATCGATGACCTGGATCCCGAGGATGAGCGGAATCGTGTCGATGCGGTAAAAAAGGCGCTGCGCGAGTTCCTCAATGATTCCAACTGGAATGAATTCGGGGACACGTATCTGGAGAGGTGGAACTCCCTGGAAGAGGTCGCCGCGATCCTTTCGCCCTGGATGGCCAGTTCCAATGAGGAACGCTATGAAGTTCTTGCCGAGGATTCCAGAAGCAAGCGTGCGGATCTGCTGGAAAAGCTGATCTATGAAAACCTGGAGATGGTCAAACTGAACCAGGAAGCATCCACGGCCAGGCAGGAAGACTATCAGAAGATATACCGTGAATCCGCCATCAAGCAGCAGCTGGAGTATCTCCAGAAGGAGCTGGATGAGATGCACCCGGAGAATGTATCCGACATCCGGAAGTTTGAGATCAAGATCGAAGAGTCCGGAATGAATGAGACGGCCAAAGGTGAGGCTACGAAGGTCCTCAACCGGATCAAGCAGGAAGGACAGCACAGCGCGGAGACAGGTATGCTCTACGATTACCTGGATTTCCTCACCAGCCTGTCCTGGAAAAAGGAGCAGGCGGAAAAGATCGATCTGGAGCATGCCGAAAAGGTCCTGGAAGAGGATCACTTCGGACTGAAAAAGGTCAAGGAAAGGATCATCCAGCAGATCGCGGTCATGGATCTGAAAAAGCAGCAGACAGGCTCGATCCTTCTTTTCGTGGGTGCCCCGGGTACAGGAAAGACCAGTATCGGGCAGAGCATCGCGAGAGCTCTGCAGCGCGAATACGTGAGAGTGAGCCTTGGCGGTGTCAGGGACGAAGCGGATATACGCGGCCACCGCAGGACCTATATCGGAGCGATGCCCGGACGGATCATGGACGGCATCAAAAAGAGCGGCGTATCCAACCCGGTCATGGTACTGGACGAGGTGGACAAACTTTCCGTTTCCTATAACGGAGATCCGGCAAGCGCATTGCTGGAAGTGCTGGATCCTGAACAGAACAACACGTTTACGGATCACTATATGAACGTTCCTTACGATCTCTCCGATGTCATGTTTATCTGCACGGCGAATACGGTGGATACCATACCGGAGCCGCTGCTGAACCGGATGGAGGTCATTCAGTTCCAGGGATATTCCCCGATCGAGAAGTTTGAGATCGCGAGACAGCACCTCATCCCCAAGGCGATGAAACTTGTCGGTCTTGAAGAGTCGCAGGTGGAGATCACCGACGATGCGCTTCGTCTGGTCATTTCGGATTATACACGTGAGTCCGGTGTCCGCGGCCTGAAGAAACGGATGGATTCCCTCTGCAGGGCAGCTGCAGTGGAACTTGTGAAGGGAAGAGAGGACAAGGTCGTCATTGATATGGATAATCTCCGTGAGTATCTTGACATGCACCCGCTGAGACACCAGAAAGTCATGGAGACAAAGGAACCCGGAATCGTGACGGGCCTTGCGTGGACCAGCGTCGGAGGAGAGATCCTCTATATCGAGACCATGCTCACCAAGGGAAGCGGAAGGGTCACGATAACCGGCCAGCTCGGCGATGTCATGAAGGAGTCGGCGCAGATCGCTGTCAGCCTGGTGAAACACGCGTTCCCGGATTCCGTGAAGATGCTGGAAGAAAATGATCTGCATATCCACGTGCCGGACGGATCGACGCCGAAAGACGGACCTTCCGCAGGTATCACGCTGACAACGGCTATCGCTTCTTTGGTGACCGGGTGCCCTGTCGATTCCGAGATCGCCATGACGGGAGAAGTTTCCCTGAGGGGAAATGTGAATGCTATCGGCGGACTTCCGGAAAAACTCATGGCTGCCCAGAGGGCGGGAGTGAAGAAGGTACTGATCCCCAGGGACAATCTGGAAGACCTGGAGGACGTGCCCGAGGAAGTAAAGAAACAGCTTGAGATCGTTCCGGTCGATACAGTCGCGGATGTACTGGAGCTTTGCTGCATCAAAACAGATAAGATCAGCGTAGCCTGAATGATATAAACAGCGGTCTTCTGACCGCTGTTTTGTCGTAGGGGATGATTTCTCTTGGAGCACATGCAGTGATATAATCATAGAAAAAACGGAGAGAGACATTGGAGATCAGGCTGGAAAACCTCAATAAAACATATGTCAGCCAGGACAGTGGCAAGATCCGTGCTGTAAAGGACTTGAGCTTGACAATTCCCGACGGGAAGATTCTATGTCTTCTCGGACCTTCCGGATGCGGAAAAAGCACCCTGCTCGGGATCATTAACGGTCTCATTGTGCCGGAAACGGGGATAGTGCGGTTTGACGGAGAGGATGTTTCGCAGCTTGGGCCTGAGATGAGGGCAGTCGGCATGGTCTTCCAGAATTATGCCCTTTATCCTCACATGACTGTAAGGCAGAATATACAGATGCCCCTTGATAATCCTGCCAAGGGTGAAAGACCGGGCAAGGAGGAGAAGAAGCGGAGGGTGGATGAGATCGCCGGGCTGCTTCATGTTGCCGAGTTTTTGGATCGAAGACCGGATGAGCTTTCAGGCGGGCAGCAGCAGAGAGTATCCATCGCAAGGGCGCTGGTGCGAAAGCCGGACATCCTGCTTCTTGATGAGCCGCTCTCCAATCTGGACCGGCAGCTGCGTATGGAGATCATGCAGGAGATCCGAAAGATCCAGAGAGACACCGGGATCACTACGCTTTTCGTGACCCATGATCAGAGGGAAGCGATGCACAGCGCGGATATCATCGCCGTAATGAACGAAGGAGAGATCCAACAGGTCGGTACGCCCGAAGAGATCTATGAGAGCCCCGCGAACTTGTTTACCGCGATGTTCTTCGGGGAACCGGTGATGAATCTTCTGCACGGCTGCCTGGTCGGCGGAAAGGTATTTGTGGAGGGAACTGAGATCTTTACGGCGGAAGGCCTTCCGGATCAGAAGGTCGTGGTCGGTTTTCGTCCGGAGAATACCGTTCTCGGAAGTGAAGGGGGGCTCCGGGGCAGGATCACGCACCTGGAGAAGGAGGGGAAGGACATGCTTGCCGTTATCTCTTTCGGAGATACGAAGGTGAGCGCCTATCTCCCGGAAGATGCAGCGCTCCCGGAAGGGACTCCGTTATCCTTCGGGATCCGGGATGGAGGGGTACTGCTGTTTTCAGAAGATTCAGGCAAAGCGCTGAATTTTTAAGATTCCTTTAAGGTTCGCTTCCCCTGATTGACTGTGAAAAGACAGGGGAATATAATACACTCAGATGAAAGGGAGTAGCAGAACACCGCAAGGTGGTCTTGAAACCGTCTTACCGAAGCGATGAGCTTCCGTATCAAGTGAGACTGCAAGACTTTTATCGTGACTTGAGGTCGCGGTAGAGGTCTTTTTTAGTAGAAATTCCGGCCGCGACAGATCATTAAAGGAGGTACACAAAATGTACAACAGAGAAAAAGAAGTGACCGAAGCGATCAGAGCCGGTGAAAGGGCTCTGGACAGCCTGTATCTTGCAAACAGGAAACTGAGCAGCGCTTCCGGATGGGGTTTTCTCGACCTCTTCGGCGGCAATTTCTTCTCAGGCCTGATGAAACACTCCAACCTCAGTGATGCTTCCGTTTATCTGAGGAGAGCAAGAAATGAAGTGGACAGGTTTCGCACGGAACTCGGTGATATCCGCGATATCCCGGAGGTCAATGATGAGATAGGTGATTTTCTTACCTTCGCGGATTTCTTCTGGGACGGAGCGCTTGCAGATATCCTGGTCCAGTCCAGGATTCATGAGTGCAGGAACCGGGTAAATGATTCGATCAACAAGATCGAGAGGATCATCCGCGAACTCAAACGCTATGACTGAAGGAGAGAATAATTATGGAAAAACGTTTTATAAGCATTATGAAAGAATCATCATTCCTGACTGAGAACACGATCCTGCTGGATACTGTAACCGGTGTATGCTACCTGGCAGTGAAAGAGGGATATGGTCTCGGAGTCACTCCCTTGCTCGACAGCAACGGCGAACCGGTGGTTTACAGTCAGGAACAGATCATGAGAGCGAAGGAGGGCAACAGATAATGATCTTTTTGTTCTTTGTGTTTTTGGGACTTGTATTTGAAGGACTGCGTTTTATGGTCCGTGTAGCCGGAAAACTTGCCGGCATATTGTTCGGTCTCGCTGTTCTGTGTGCAGTGCTGTCCATAGCGGGTACGTTTATCGGATTAGTATGGCGGATGCTGCCGGCAATGGTGCTTGTGACGCTTCTGCTGTCCATGCTTTCGGTTGCATGAGTCCATTTTACGGCATGATGATCCGGCAGTTTTCGGACTGCCGGATCTTTCAGCGAATAAATCTGATTTGTCTGCATATGACCGTGGTGTTTGATCAAAGTACTGTGATAGAATAGGAACGAAAAAGGTTTAGGAGGAAAGAACTATGTATTCTGAGATCGAGAGCTGGATCGATAACGTGCTGAATACTGAGATTCCGGAAAATGTAAAAGGATATATTTTCAACCTGTATGACGACGGCGACGACAACTGGTCCATGGAGATCGTTGCTACGTCCCGCTTTGATGAAAATGATCCGGACTGGGGATGCGATGAGATCACCGATTTCGGTACCCGGGACGAACCCTTCGCATGGGAAGAGCCGACTGGCTGGGAGGACATTCAGCAGAAGTGTTCCGATGCTCTTGCCGAGTACCTGGAAGCAGGCGATTTCGCAGATGTTCTCAAGAAAGCGGAAGGCGTCGGCGTGGGATTTGTAGACGGAGACCTGGAGATCCTTTACACAAACGATTGAGTTTCCGTGAAATACGCATCCTTTGGATGCGTTTTTTTGTGGGGAAAACAGTGAGGACGGATGTGATATGATATTGGCAAAGGAATGTTTGGAGGAGAACCATGGGTAATATACGTTTGGGTGTGGTAGGAACAGGCGTGATCGTAAAGGCGATGCTCAGAGCAGTTCAGAGGGTAGATGGAATAGAGGCTGTCGCGGTTTGTTCGAGAGATGAAGGCAGAGGCCGCGGTATGGGCCTGGACAGGGTATATACCGACCTGGATGATATGCTGAAGGATGAGGAACTGGATGCGATCTATATCGCTGTCCCGAACATCATGCATTTTGATATGGCAAAAAAAGTCCTTCTGGCAGGCAAGCACTGCCTGCTGGAAAAACCGTTCTGTGTCCGTGAGGAACAGGTCAGGGAACTCGTCGGTATCGCGCAGTCAAAGCATCTGATGATCATGGAAACGATACCCCCTGCATACGGTGAAAACATCCGCTATATAGAAAAAGTCCTGCCCGAGATAGGCAGGATCCGCTTGGTGATATCCAACTTCAGTCAGTACTCCAGCAGGTACGACCTACTGAAAAAAGGCGAGAAGCCCTATATGTTTGATGTGAACTATGGCGGCGGAGCGCTCATGGACATCAACTATTACAACATCTTTCTCAACGCGTTCCTTTTCGGGCGTCCGGAAAAGGTGTTGTATCAGGCTAATCTCTGGGACGGGATCGACACGTCCGGCGTCCTGACGCTCCGGTACAGGGACTTTGTTTCCACAAATGCGGGAGCGAAAGATACCTGGGGTGAGAACTTCTTCCTGATAGAAGGGGAGAACGGAAACATACGCGTGATCGACGGTACCGATTCCATACCGGAAGTGGAACTGGTGACCCGTGAAAGAACGGAACGCTTCAACCGGCAGTCTGAGGAGCTGCGCATGGACTATGAGGTGGAGTATTTCGTTTGCGCGCTCAGGGAAGGTATACCGGCAGACGTCTATGAAAGACTGGAGATCACTGCCGATGCGGTATGGATCGCAGAACAGGCAAGAAAGAGCGGGGAAGTTCATTTTCCGGGCGATGAAAAATGAGATCAAAAAAAGAGCCGCAAGGCTCTTTTTTATTTCTGCTCAGAACAGTCCCTGCTCCTTGAAGTAAAGTCCCAGGCCATCTTCCCATACAGGAAGGGGAGTGATCACATCTGCTGCTTCCTTGGCGCTGTCAGAACCGTTGTCGAGGCAAATGCTGTATCCTGCTGCTTTCATAAGGGAGATATCATTATCCATATCCCCGCACGCGAGAACGGACTCTGCCGGGATATCGTTTTCACGGCAGTACAGCGCGAGGGTGGAGCCTTTGCTCACAGCGGGATCGAAGAACTCAAATACACCTTCGGAAGTCATGGCCACAGTCCATCTCGGGTCCGGATGCTCGGCAGCTGCTTTCAGAACAGCGGCCTCCAGTTCCGGCTCAAAACGGATCTCCACTTTTCCGGTTGAGGTGTAATACATCTCTTCAACAGGTACGATCCTGGCGTTGGCGTGATTGCGAACGATGGAGCGATGCAGGATCTCATCCATTCGTCGTGCCAGCATCAGGTCATATCCGGCCCCATATACGACGATGTTGACGTCGAGCGGTGCCATGAGCGTGATGATGTCCTTCACCGTTTCAGGAGGCAGAAGGTGAAAGCGCCGCACAAGATCGGTCTCTTTTGTCCACAGTTCTCCGCCGTTCATACCGATGGCGAAATCCAGCTGGAAGGAAAGACCCATGTTTTCAGCCCATTTTGTCACGCGGGAATCCAGCGGTCTTCCGGTTGCCACGCCGAAAAGGGTTCCCTGTCTGTGAAAAACTTCCAGGGATTCTCTTGTCGCGGGACGCAGTTCACCGCCTTTTTCAACGAGAGTTCCGTCTATATCCGCAGCCAGTACCTTGGTCTTCTTGTAATCAAATGTATTCGATGTATCCAATGTTTCGTTCATCTCCGGAGATCATGATATGTAAAGCATTAGGAGTATAACAGACAGCAAAAGATAAAGTACATAGTTTTTTAGCCGTAGGACGAAATCTGTTTTGCCTGCCACATATTAATACGTTATAATAACACTGAAAATTATTCAAGGTAGGTTCAGATGAAAAGAGGAAGTTGGCTGTTACTCACGGCAGCGCTGCTTTGGGGAGGATCCTATGTGGCGCAGACCCTGGCAATGGATCATTTGGGTCCGAATGCCTTTGTCTTTTGCAGATACCTTCTCGCAACGGTGATCCTTATCCCGTTTGCTGCGAAAAGTTTCAGAAACAAGGGGGATGACCGTGAGCTGATCAGAAGGTCTCTCCTTTCCGGTGTCCTCAGCGGAATTCCTCTGGGCTTCGGCATGATCTTCCAGCAATTGGGACTTACGGGAACGACAGCGGGGAAAGCTGCTTTTCTGACATCGCTGTACATGGTATTCACTCCGCTGCTTGGACTTCTGGTAGGCAAGAGAGTGGGAATCAAGGTCTGGGCGGCGATCGTGCTGGCTCTCTTTGGATCGTATCTTCTTTGTGTCACGGAAGAGTTTTCCATCGGCAAGAGCGATCTGATCGTTCTTCTGGCAGCGGTCTGTATCGCGGTGCAGCTACTGATCCTGGACAGATTCCGCACCGGTGTGGATTCGATGATCCAGTCCTTTGTCACGGAGGGGGCCGTCACCCTGATTGCGATGGCCATCATGCTTATGAATCGGGAAACGCCCGCATTCAGCAGCATCGCCTCCTGCATTTTGCCCATCCTTTACGCGGGAATTTTCGGAGGAATGCTTGCGGACACGTTTCAGGTGATCGGACAAAAGGAAGTCGAGCCCACAGTATGTGCTCTTCTGATGAGCCTGGAGTCTGTTTTCGGTGTTTTATTCGGGATTCTCTTTTTGCACGAGTCCTTGTCTGTAAAAGAGATGGTGGGATGCGTATTGATCTTAGTGGGTGTTATTTATTCACAGCTTCAGAGCGGTAAGGAGTGAAAGCTATGAAAAACAGGAAGGGATTGATTTTTCTCCTGATCGCCGCGATTTGCTGGGGCGCAGGCTATGTTTCTCAGAGTTTCGGTCTAAGACATCTCGGACCGCTCGCTATGGTCTGCACGAGGTACATCGTTGCTACCGCTGTTCTGCTTCCTACTGCACTGAGAAATGTTCCTCTTACCGGCGAGGGTCCTTCTATCTGGAGAAGGTGCGCGTTTACCGGTTTTATTACCGGTCTGCCTATGGCGGCGGCTATGATCCTCCAGCAAATGGGACTTGGTGATACAGGTGCAGGCAAAGGGGCATTTCTCTCCTCGCTTTACATAATCATTACCCCGATCATGGGCCTTTTCCTGAGAAAAAAAGTCCGAAACAAAGTGTGGGCTGCAGTTGTCATTGCGCTTTTGGGTTCCTATTTCCTTTGCGTCACCGAGAGTTTCACCCTTGGACAGGGGGATATCTATGTCCTTCTCTGCGCTCTGTTGTTCTCTGTCCAGATCCATATATTCGAGAAGGTGGGGGATAACGGATATCCGATCATACATTCCTTCTTCGCAGAGCTTACTGTCTGTGTGACTTCTTTTGTTCTCATGCTGACCGGAGGTCAGGTGCCTGACCTCAACGCTCTGAAGGCGGCGTTCCTCCCGATCCTCTTTACCGGGATCGTGGCAGGAAGCATCGCGGATACCTGCGCGGTAATCGGACAGAGGGAATCCGAACCTTCAGTAGCTCCTCTGGTGATGAGTCTGGAATCGGTGTTCGGTGTTCTGTTCGGCATCCTTATTTTGCATGAGACACTGACGATGAGAGAAGTGGCGGGATGCGTTCTTATCTTCGCCGGTGTCCTTATCGCACAGCAGAAAGACTGGTAATATTGCCGTATCTCATGCTGAGATGTTTAACCGCCCGCAAAAGGCGGTTATTTTTTTATATACCATTGCTGAGAACCCTGGCCTTGGAAATCGATGCGATCATCTTTTCCTTAAATGAGAGTTTTTTTGTTCTGTAGCGTTTATAATGCAGATAAGAGGAGGAAATCAATGACCTATGGATAACGGTGCAAGTAGCTACCGCCGTTTTCTGGATGGTGACAACGAAGGCTTTGTTGAGATTATCAGAGAATACAAGGACGGACTGATGATGTATCTGAACGGTTACGTCCGCAACATCCATACAGCAGAGGATCTGATGGAAGATACTTTCGTAAAGATCTACGCCAAAAGACCGAAGTTCACTCAGAATTGCTCTTTTAAGACCTGGCTTTACACGATCGGGCGGAATATCGCCATCGATCATCTGAGAAAGAACGCAAGGCACAGGGACAGCTCATATGATGAGATGGACGGTGTGCTTAGCGATACGAGATCTCTGGAGCAGTCATACCTGAAAAAAGAGGAAAGCATAGAACTTCTGCATGCGATGGACGGGATGAATGACCTGTACCGACAGGTGCTGTATCTGAAATATTTCGAGAATCTCTCCAATGAAGAGATCGGACGTATCCTGAGAAAGACCAGGAGACAGGTAGAGAATCTTCTGTACAGGGGAAAGCAAAACCTTCGTGAGATACTGGGAGACGGAGGAACAAGAGAATGAAAACATACTATGAGGTGGCGGAGAGAGTATTCGAACGCGGCAACGCCATCCGGGAGAGAGATAAAAAGATCAAAAGAACGGTAAGGACAATGGGAGGCACTGCTCTTGGAGTTGTCCTTGCGGTGACGATATTCTCAATGTCGGGAAAAGGATGGTTCTTCTTCGACAAAGAGATGGACACTGCTCCGTTTCAGGCAACGGCGCCTGCAGCTGAGGAATATGATACCGTGACTGAAGAAGAGGCCGAGGTGGTCTTCGAGGCAGAAGCCTCCGCATATCCTGATGCGGAGGAGAACTTGCTGGATGAAATGAAGACCAGTGGTCAGTCGAATGAGGCTTATAAGCAGGATCAAACAGCTGACGGTAACAGCGTTAACAACTCGGCCGTGACCTCCGGTGCTGATGGATACGACGATGGTACGGACCCGGGAGATATGGAACCGGGGCCGGCAGGGGCAGTATACAGTAGCATGAAGACACCGGAAAACGGGGAAGTGCTGTATGCGGCATATCTCAACGGTGTTCTTTACGGAACAGAGGCACAGAAGGAATCCGTAAACAGTGAGACGATGCCGGTGTCTATCCTTGTATTCCGTGATCATGATCCCGTCACCGACGCGCAGCAGGTGGAGAAGGTGAGGGAGGAGCTTCAGAAAAGCGGATATTCTCCGGAAACGGCAATCTCATCAGATGGGGTGACTGTGATCCGCATTACGGCAACCGTTGAGGAACTGCTCTCGTTGGAACTTCCGGAAGGATACGGTTATATTCTGAAATCGGAACTGGATTACTGAAAAATGCAGGGAACAGAGTCTGTTCCGCCCTTGAGGCGGACGGACTTTTTTTCTTTCAGGAAATATCGGAAGAGGAGTTCCCAAAAGCGAAAAACAAGGCGCTTTTTCATTGAAATGGCATAGTATACATGCTAGAATTATTTGGATGAAGACGGCCTTTTTGGCCAGTGCGGCGGGAGCGGAAGCAAACGTCGATATCATCAAAATCTTCTTTTTTATATTTAGCTTTAAAGCTATAAGGAGGTAGGCACTATGCAATATACCCGCGAAGTTGAGGATATGGTTTGTGTGGCTAAAGGTCCCAACCATGGCCCGGCTCCCATCCCTGAAGAGGGCAAATGGGTTCAGGCAAAAGAGATTTCGGACATTTCCGGTTACACCCATGGTGTAGGTTGGTGTGCTCCGCAGCAAGGCGCTTGCAAGCTCAGCCTGAACGTCAAGAACGGCGTGATCGAAGAGGCTCTTGTTGAGACCATCGGTTGCTCCGGAATGACCCATTCCGCTGCTATGGCAGCAGAGATTCTCCCCGGCAAAACGATCCTGGAAGCTCTGAATACAGACCTTGTTTGCGACGCGATCAACACCGCTATGCGCGAACTGTTCCTTCAGATCGTTTATGGTCGTACTCAGTCCGCTTTCTCCGATGACGGTCTCCGTATCGGCGCAGGACTTGAGGACCTTGGCAAAGGCCTCCGTTCCATGGTAGGAACCATGTACGGCACAAAGTCCAAGGGAGTCCGTTTCCTTGAGATGACCGAGGGTTATGTCACTAAGATCGCTCTTGACAAGGATGATCAGGTTTGCGGTTATCAGTTCCTGTCCTTGGGCAAAATGATGGACGCCATCAAAAATGGCAAATCCCCCAACGAGGCCTATGAAGCAAATCTCGGCACCTATGGCCGCTTCAAGGCAGAAGACGGCGCGGTCAAGTGGATTGACCCGCGCAAAGAGTAATAGGAGGTGCGTTAGAGAATGGCTTTATTTGAAAACTATGAGGGACGTATGCCCCAGATCCAGCCTGTTCTGGACAAATATGGATTCAAAGATTTTGATGAAGTAAAAGCTTTTAACAACTCCAAGGGAGTAGACGCATATTCAATCGTTGAGAGCACACAGCCCATCTGCTTCGAGAACGCAAAATGGGCATATGAACTCGGCGCCGCTATCGCTATGAAGGAAGGCGTCAAGACAGCTGCTGAAGCGGCACGCTTCATCGGTGTAGGTCTTCAGGCTTTCTGCATTCCCGGTTCTGTTGCTGACCAGAGACAGGTCGGTATCGGACACGGCAACCTCGGCGCAAGACTTCTTGACGAGGAGACGGAATGCTTTGCATTCCTGGCAGGCCACGAGTCCTTCGCAGCAGCGGAAGGCGCGATCAAGATCGCTCTGAACGCAAACAAGGTTCGTACGAAACCCCTGCGCGTTATCCTCAACGGTCTTGGAAAAGACGCTGCAATGATCATCAGCCGCATCAACGGATTCACCTATGTTCAGACAAAGTATGATTATCTGTCTGCTGATGTCAAAGAAGATCACGCATTGACCATTGTCAATGAGACCGCTTATTCCACCGGCGACCGCGCAAAGGTTCGCTGCTATGGCGCAGACGATGTCCGTGAAGGCGTTGCCATTATGTGGCATGAGAACGCGGATGTTTCCATCACCGGAAACTCCACCAACCCCACACGTTTCCAGCACCCGGTTGCAGGAACATATAAGAAAGAGCGCTGGGAAGCCGGCAAGAAGTACTTCTCCGTTGCTTCCGGTGGCGGTACGGGACGTACCCTCCATCCGGATAACATGGCAGCTGGTCCTGCTTCCTACGGCATGACCGATACCATGGGCCGTATGCACTCCGACGCTCAGTTCGCAGGTTCTTCTTCCGTTCCGGCACACGTCGAAATGATGGGATTCCTCGGAATGGGCAACAACCCGATGGTTGGCGCTACTGTCGCTGTCGCTGTTGCTGTCGAAGAGGCACAGAGATAATTCGTTTCTGAATGCATAAATGATCCCCGATGAGCTAATGCCCATCGGGGATTTTTCTGTGGTTTCTCAGACTTCAAAGTCGCATGCGACGGAAGCGGAACGAACCTCATGCATCCGTTTTTTAACCGGCATGTGGACGGGGTGGGTCTGATATGCGTCGAATGACTCCCTGTCCTTGAAGAGGGTGATGAGTGCGAGGTCATAGGAGCGTTCGCTGTGCAGGATGTCTCCGCCGGCCTCAAGGTCCAGCAGGCCTTCGATCTTTCCTTTCATGCCGTAGAAGTTCTTCACCAGCTGGGGGATCTCATCCTTGAATTCATCTTTGATCTTAAAAAGTACGATGTGTCTGATCATGATTGCCTCCGTATTGTTTCTTTCTTCATAATATTATCAAAGCATTATGCTGAAAACAAATAAAACAGCCGTCTGAACAGAACAGACGGCTGTGAAATTGTGTGATGGATCAACCTGCAAATTCATCCAGGAACTTATTGATCATCTCCTTAGGATCAGCCTCATAGGTCGTGTCGTAAAGCTGCTTTCCTTTTGCCCAGTGTACTCTGTCTTTTATGAACCAGTCGCGGTTCGTGGGGCGGAGATCCGGGTAGGTAGAATCGTAGGTGTAAGCGATAGCTCCTGTTTCGGGATCGCCCACATAACGGTATATGAGCAGGTTGTCATAAGTCCAGAAGGAATCAACGGTATGGGGCTCCGTGATGGACTCGGTGAAGTAGAAAATGATCTCATCAGACAGATCGTAGGAATACACGTTGATCGCGTCGGAAACACCGGAGACCGCATAACCGGGATATTCAACCATGGTGTAATTGAAGGTGTAGTCGAGGAGGGTATCCGGATTCATATCCAGCCATGTATCATGCGTGATCTCTTCAGATGCATCAAGGAAGTGGAGACTATCCACGACTTTTTTGTAATCCTTTTCCGCGGACTTAGCCGCTCCGACTCTCTCATAGGTGAGGAGCAGGAAACCGCCGTCTTTCTTGTCATCAAGGATCAGGATCTCACCGTTGGTGTTTCTGCCGGTAACAGTACCGGAATACTCCAAACGGATCGCGTCTGTCTCACATACAGTTGTGGGGGTATATTTGACCTTCCCGCCGTTGATCTCCCAGTCTGCCTGGATTTCTTCCCAGAACTGCTCGGCATACTGCTGAAGCGTCATTTCTTCAGCGGGCGTAAGGATCGCATAGCAGACCCTGGAGTAATTGACCCGATCGCTGGAGTCCAGATAAAAGTCTTTGTAATACGAGAAACTGCCGCCGATCTGCCACTCACCCGGGACACGGAAAGCATAAGAGCCGATCTGTGTCGTGCGAACTTCCGGATAGTCAGTGCGGTACGGATTCCTCTCTTTTTTCGGGGAAGCGAGGTAAGTGATGCCGCCGACAAGCAGTGCAACAACGGCGATTATCGCCAGATATTTCAGAGGATTTGCAATAACAGTATCAATAAATGAGGTCTTCCTTTTGCTTTTTTCTGTTGCCATAGATTGAATGTTTCCTTATTTAAATTGTTTAAATATGCTCACTCCATTATAGCAACATGTTAAAAGGAATAACAGGACTTTTGTGCAGTTTGATTTTCCCGATTTGCTTTCAAGCATTTGCCAATAAGGATATAATAAATATAGTACGACGATCAATGACGACCGCGTAATGAATTTGGAGGGTGATATACATTATGACAGTAAAGTATTATCCAATCGTCAGCATTATTTCAGGGCAGGAGAGAAATACTCTTGCGGATGAGTTCCTCAACGAGATACGTGAAGAACTGGGATGGGACCTCGTTCCCGTCAAATCCGTTGATGAACTCAAAGAGGAAGAGCTGCGCTTTATACTTGTTCAGAGCGGTGGATCCGAAAACGCTTTTCTGAGGATCTATGATCAGATTTCGGATAAACCTTGCTATATCCTTTCTACGCTTCACAGCAATTCTCTCGCCGCATCCATGGAGATTCTTTCTTATCTGCAGGACCATGGCAAGAAGGGCGCGATCCTTCACGGTGACGGAAAAACAGTCGCCAGAAAGCTTAAAGCCCTCGCTCAGGCGAATGAAGCGCTGAAGAAACTGCGTGGTGCAAAATTCGGTGTTCTCGGCGAGCCTTCAGACTGGCTGATCGCAAGTATGGCGAACGAGCCTGTACTGAAGGAAAAACTGGGGATCAGTCTTGTCCACATTCCTCTTTCTGAGCTGGAAGAAGAGTATGAAAAACACAGCTATGTTCCCAATAAATGGACAGAGTACCTGCTCGCCAAGGGCTATGACAAGGAACAGATGGAGAAGGCGTTCTATGTCTATGGCGGCATGAAGAGAATCGTAGATAAGTATGGACTTCATGGAATCACCGTCAGATGCTTTGATCTACTGACATCGGTGTTTACTACCGGATGTCTTGGGCTCGCAATACTGAATGCAGAAGGCGTTTACGGAGGATGCGAGGGAGATATTCCTTCATTGATCTCCATGGCGATCCTCGGTGACCTTACCGGAAAGCCGGTGTTCCTCTGCAACCCCAGCCGCATCGACACCGTCAACAAGGAAATGGTGTTCGCGCACTGCACGCTGCCGATCAATATGCCTTATGAATTCGACCTTACAACACACTATGAATCCGGTATCGGCGTTGCGATCGCGGGCTCCCTCAAGGAAGGCGACATGACCATCTTTAAGGCTTCCGGAGATCTGTCCAGACATTTCGTCAAGAAGGGCGAGATACTCGAGAATCTGCGTGAGCCCAGCCTCTGCAGGAGCCAGATCAAGGTGAAAATGGATGACTACAGTTATTTCACCAACCATCCGATCCACAATCACCACCTTGTTGTCCTCGGTGATGAGGTGGATGCAGTTGAAGAATTCTTCAACCTCATCTGATTTTTTGAACGCTATGAGGAAGCGCGATGATATGCGCTTCCTCATTTCTGTTGACGGATTTGTTAAAATGGAGACAGAAAGAAATAACAATCGGAGGTGAGAGATATGTCAGAAGCGTTGGAGGTCATGAAGACCAGAAGAGCAGTCAGGAAATATAAGACGGATCAGGTGCCGGAGGGGCTCCTCGGAAAGGTGATGGAAGCCGGCACATATGCTCCCACTGCGATGGGGAGGCAGAAGGTGCGCATCGTAGCGATTCAGAACCGTGAGGACCGCGATGAGGTTAGCAGGCTGAACGCTGCAGTCATGAACGGAACCGGGGATCCCTATTACGGCGCTCCCACGATCGTGATCGTTTTCGCTGAAGCGGATAACAGCCGCGGGGATCTGGACGGATCTGCTGTTTGTATGAACATGCTTAACGCAGCTCATGACCTTGGACTTGCATCCTGCTGGATCAACAGGAGCAAGGAAGTCTTTGGAACAGAGGAAGGAAAGGCATTGCTGAGAAAATGGGGACTTCCTGATGATCTTGTAGGTGTTGCTTCATTTTCCCTGGGCTATGGAGATGGGGAATATCCGGTGGCAGCTCCGAGAAGACCAGACTATTGCGTTCTGGTCAAATGATTCCGGAATACATGACAACGCCCTTCGTAATGAAGGGCGTTTTTCTATATGTTGTGTTTTTGAACGAAAAAACAACGGCTCATACCACAAGAAAGTTGAATGATTATATGCAGTTGTGATATAATTCGCGGGCATTTGAACCAAGTTCTGAAAGGAAGTAATATTTGAGTATTTATAAGAGTATTTCATATAGATCGCTGTCATTTCTGCTGTGTCTGATCCTGACGGTTTCTGTCTGCTGCGGGATGACTGTTCATACGGTATATGCGGACGAGTATTCTCCCGTAACCTCGTCAGAAGAAGTGCTGCAGGACGATGCGGATGACAGGTCTTATATCGCGTTCAAGGCTGCCAGACTGGACCTTGAACCTGCGGTAAGAGAGGAACTGTATGAGTCGGATGAAGAACCGGTGGAAGAGATGCAGATCGGAAAGGCTTATCCCGATCCTGATTCCAACATGGGCATCATTTATCGGTACATCACCGAAGAGATGGGATTAAACAGAGCAGTGGCGTTCGGTATCCTTGCGCATATGCGGAGAGAATCCACCTTTTTGCCCACTGCTTACAACCCGGCAGGGTACTACGGCCTTTGCCAATGGGGCGGAAATCGGTATACGAACCTGATCAATTGGTGTACGGAGAACGGTTATGACTATACTACCATAGATGGTCAGGTAAGGTTTATGGACCATGAGCTGCACGGTGCTTATTCTAAGGTGCTGGAAACTCTGGAAAACTGTGAGAATACTGCTGATGGTGCTTATGAGGCGGCATACGCCTTTGGTATGCGTTACGAGGTGAGCGGCATCGATCTGGCGAGAAGCGCAGGATCATCTGCAATGTCCATGTTTAACCGCACATCCTGAAATCATAGGACGCATAGACCCAAAACGGTGCTGTTTAAACTTATCATTTTAAGGATCAGTTCTCTGAAAAAGATAATTGATCCTTTTCGATTGGCCCGAACATGCGCTTGTTGACACATAATATTATATAACGTATCATGGTATGTAATGTAATATAGGAATTGAAACTGCTGTTGGAGGAGGTCGTTTCGTGGCAGCTGAAAATAAAGTCAATACGATAGGAAAGGATTATACCAATTGGGAGCTGATGAAGTTTGTCTCTTCGTCGGTCGTCACCAATTTTGTCATGTCCCTTCTTCAGAATATCGACGATGGATTGTTTCTTTCCCGTTTTGTGGGTAAGGACGCTCTGGCGGCTTTCAACCTTTGCTTTCCGATCTTTATGCTCATCGACGCTTTCGCCATGATGCTCTGTTCGATATCCACCTATTGCGCGACAAAGATGGGCGAGGGGAGAAACAAAGAGGCGAACAGTGTATTTACAACGATAGTCCTGTGCATGTACGGAATCGGCCTGCTGATCACTCTTGCAATGGTTTTCGGCCTGGATTCCCTCATACGTTTTCTGGGTGTCACAGAGACGCTCTTCCCTTATGCCTGGGACTTCTTTTCCGTTTCAAGATGGTATGTGCCGCTGAATATGGCTTCCTATATCCTTTCGCGTTTCTATGTCATAGCCGGAAAACCGAAGTATACCACTGTCACCATGCTCATGAGCGCAGGATGCAACTTTTTCTTTGACTGGTTGTTTATGGCAAGGATGAGGATCGGTATCACGGGTTCCGCTCTTGCCAATCTTATCGCTATGATCGCTGTGAACATCTTCGGACTCATTTTCTATAGTTCGGATAAAGCGGAGATCCATTTCGCGAAACCGGCGAAGAATGTGCTGTATCTTCTGAAGACAACGGTACGGTACGGTTTCGCGGATATGACGACATCACTGGCTATCGCACTCAATGCGTTTTTATCCAATAAGGTCATGCTGAAGCTCGGAGGTGAAATGCTGATATCTGCAAATTCGATCGTCAGCGGAATACAGTTCTCTTTCTCGAATGGCTTTTTCGGCTTGATGGGAGCCTCCTCGCCGCTGGTCAGTTATGCTTTCGGAGAGAAGAACAGAAAGAAAATGGTGAAGGTTCTGAAACAGATCCTGCTCTTGTCTGCGATCCTGCTTCTGATCATTCTGGTGCTGTATTATTTCGGAAAAGACTTCTATATGATGCTTTACCTTACAGGAGCAGAGGGGGAGGATTACAAGGGACTTATCAGGGAAGGACTGGCATATGCTCCGCTTCTTTACCCGTTTATGTTCTTCAATGTCTATACTCAGGTTATGTTTATGGCAGTGAACAGACCCAGGACAGCGACGATACTTTCATTCCTTGAGAATATCTTGTTCTGTAACCTGACGGTACTTGTTCTTCCGAGGATCATGGGAGTGACAGGTGTTTGGATCTCGCTGCCTGTAGCGGAAATATTAACAATTGTTTTTTCGTTGTACTATATCTGGAAATACCGGGATCATTATGGGTACGGCAAATCCGGACTGGCTTCTGAGATGGAAAAAAAGGAAGGCTGATGCCTTCCTTTTTCAATGTAAATAGATGATCAGTAGAATACGGAGAGGATGCTGACACCTGCGAGGATGCCGAGAATGAGAACAACAGCTCCGAAGATAAGGACGAACAGATTCTCTTTTTTCTCCCTGATGACATCCTCAGAAGGGGAATAATAGAGGTTTATCATATCCCCGATCTTAAAAGATTCTTTTCTGCTTGAGTTTACATTGCAGCGACGCATTGTCTCGACTCCGGAGAACAGATATTTAACAACCGGATAATAGGTGTATTTGGATCCTCCGGAGAACCGCCCCTGTTTGGAAATCTGCCGTTCGTATATGTCGATGATCTCGGCGGGGACGGCCTGAAGTTTTTTCTTTTTCAGACTGACGTAGTTTCCGATCATTCCTGCCCCTGAGCCGATCAGGATCAGGGCCAGACAGACCATGGCAGGTATCTGTTTTCCCTGCATCTGAAACAGGGCGAGAAGAATGAGCAGCGCTCCGCCAACCATTCCGAGCCATGGGTGGAAGAGCCATTCGTTTACACCGTTCGTCAGTGTGGGCTCTCCTGTGACCCGGTCAAAGTACAGGGACACCTGCTGGTTGACACCGTACTCGACAGGGGATTTGACTACATGGCGTTCCTTCTTCTTTGTGGAAGGATTTACAGACTCGATCGTCGTGTCGAAGTAGTCGAAGACCTGGCGCCCGTATTTATCATTCTTGGTAATGTGCTTGCTGTATTTGACGAAACCGGTCCGGGTTGCGTCAGGACGGCTGGTGCGGCGGTACTCCCTCACCTGTCCGGAAGCGACAAGAAAAATAACGATTCCGGGTATAAACATCAGAAGTTGGGAAAAATCAGTCATATATTCCTCCATAGATTGAATACACAAAATATTGTACAATAGAACAGCATAAGACAGGGGAGTTTGGATAACATGGAAAAAAACACCAAAAAGGCGTTATTTTTAGATCTGGATGGAACGTTGCTTGATGATCAGAAAAACGTTCCTGAGGCCAACAGCGTTGCTTTGAAGAAAATGCTGGATGCCGGCCACAGCGCCGTGATCGCAACAGGGAGGCCGCTTTCAAGCGCGGTGATCCTTGCCGAGGAACTGAAGCTGACCGATCCGGGATGCTATCTTATCGCTTATAACGGAGGGATCCTTTATGATACCGCCCGGAAGAAGGAGATCTTTCGTTCCACATTGCCCCTGGAATATGTGAGAAAGACCTTTGACGAAGCCAACCGCAGAGGGATCCATATTCAGACATATGGGAAAAGCAAGGTCCTTGTAGAGCCGAGGTGTGACGATGAGGCGATACGGGTCTATTGCAGTAAGATCCGTGTGGAATATGAAGTGATCCCGCATATAGATCTTCTAAAAGAAGAACCCGTCAAAATGCTGATCATCGATTTCCATGATCCTGCTCCGCTGGAAGAATTCAGGCAGTGGGTCGCCACCTGGGGAGAAGCAGAGATCGACACATTTTTCTCGTGTGATGAATATGTGGAGATCGTGCGAAAAGGTCTGAATAAAGGAAACGCACTTCGCAAAATGGCGGAGATACTGGGAGTTTCCGTTGAGAACACAATCGCCGCTGGTGATGCGGCGAATGATATCGATATGCTGAAAGCAGCCGGGATCGGCTGTGCTATGGCAAATGCCACGGAAGAAGTGAGAAAATCCGCAGATTATATCACGACACTGAACAACAATCAGGGCGGTGTCGCAGAAATAATAGAACGGTTTATCCTCTGACGATCAGGGCTGGCGAAGGGGGACCAGGATGATATTTGTTCCTCTCTCCCGCAGATGGTCTACGATGACCGGGTCAGCCAGTTCATCCGTAATAAGGGTATAATTGCAGTCATATGTGCAGCTGCCGTAGGAGTTCCCGCGTTCTGCACGTGTATGAAGTTTTGTATGATCCGCCACGATGTAAACATGTTGGCGGGTCTTTGTTATCATCACTTCATTTATGCCGATCTCGGTAGGAATATCATAGACGAATTCAGCATCCTCATATACCGCAGCACATCCTATAAACGTTTTATCTGCGTTTGTTTCAAGAAGGCTCTGCATCGTGTGTTCCCCGATCAGGATACGGCCGCGGAGATCTCCGCCGGTGAGGCGAACAGAAACGCCGGTCGGATAATCAGCTCCGACAGACCAGCCGTTATTGGTGACAACATGCACTTTCTTCTTTCCTACATAACGCAGAAGGTTCAGAGCTGTCTGGCTGCCGTTGATAAAGAGGATGTCTCCATCATCCACGAATGATGCGGCATATTCGGAGATACGGTCCCTGCAGACAGAGATCTCCGAACTGAGTTTACGCGTATTGTAGTATTCGTCCACTGTGGCTGCGCCTCCGTGAGTGCGGTGGAGCAGTCCCTTCTGTGACAGATACTCAAGGTCGCGGCGTACGGTCATCAGGGAGATATTAAACAGTTTGGAGATGTCTTCGGAACGGACTTCACCTTTCTCTCTAACAAACTGCAGGATATTCTGATGCCTTTCATCAACACTTCTCTTATCTTTTTTCATCTTCTATCACTTTATTTCTATTTTATAGACGAAATCAGCTGCGGGAGTTCCGAGAAATCCTGGAAGGATACGGCGCTCTCGCTATTTTGTGTGCCTGGATCCACGTAATCCACAGGAAGAGAATTGAAAGGGAAGGGGTTGACCTTCACAGGTCGGAACCACAATGCGGGCATTCCGGCATTCTGGGCTCCGACAATGTCATGAATCAGGCTGTCGCCCACATAAACGCACTGGGACGGATCGCAGTGCGCCTTGGCGGCACATTTCAGGAAAATATCTTTCTGCGGCTTTTCATAGTCCGCTTCTTCACTGGATACGATAAAGGAAAAGTATTCCAGAAGACCAAAAGCGGTCAGTTTCCGGAATTGAACATGAGAGGTCATATTTGTTCCTACGCCGAGGATCAGGCCTTTATTCCTAAGTTCACCGAGAGTTTCTTTCACATTCGGGAACACTGTAGCGTATGCAATCAGGGTATCCCAGTAAGTGTTGTACATGTTAAGGGCGTGAGGGTGGAGAGGAAGCCCTTTTTTCTCGAGGATCCTCTGGAAACGGATCAGCCGGTTGTGGATGGCGGCTCTCTTGCCGATCTCATCCTGGAACTGGGAGTATTCCGTCTTCAAAGCGGCAGAGGTCTCCTCTTCGCTCCAGCCGAAATGGGCGTTCGTATATTGATACAGCGCTTTCATTGCGGTGGCATGAGCGTTGTCGTAATCATATAATGTGTTGTCTATATCGAAAATAACTGCTTTAATCATACGTTGTAAACGTCCTGTTATTTATATATTCAAAAACCGGAACGCACCCAGAAGATCTTCTCGGTGTGCTCCGGTCTTTGAATATTCGCTCCGTCACCCGAGAAGGATCTGCGGGTGACGGGAATACTCAATTCAATGCCTAAAGAAGCACAAAAACATGGGGAATCAGTCGAGAAGATCAGCTTCCTTCAGAGCGGCTTCGATCTCTTTGTCGGACATAACGTTCTTCAAAGGATTGATCACCTTGCCGGCTGCAGCCAGTTCATCAAAGTTCTTCGAGAAGGTGCGGGCGCAGAAAACAACGTCATAGTTGCGGGCAGCGCTCTTGCCTTCGGAAACGGAGCAATGACGAAGCTCAGCGGGTTTGATCTCGTATTTTTTCATGACCTTTTTGATCGCGTTCTCCATCATCAGGGAAGAGCCGGCACCGTTTGCACAGCATGCAAGCAGTTTTTTGTTGTCAAGTTTTGCCATTTATCATGCCTCCATAGATTGTTTATCGGCCTTGGCCGTTGTTAACAGGTTTTAGTTAATATCTGATTACTGATTTACAGTTCAATTATGGCACACAACGTGCGAAATGTTATTACAAACTTGTAAAAGAAAGAAGGATTTTTGTCTGATAAGGAGTGTGAAAGGCGTCACACTAATGGATGAGATACTGTATGTGGGATGCCGGTCTCGGGATCGGCATCCCACATTTTAGAATTGTCAGAAGATCAAACAGAAAAGCGATTATGCTTTTTTCTTTGCCTTGTGCTCAACATATGCATCGTAGTCTTCCGTGATCAGGAAGTAGCCTTCCGGATCCATACGGTACTCGATCTGAGGAATAGCAAGGAGCACGACGACGACCAGTGCAACACCGAAGTAGCCAAGGAAGCGCATTGCAACGGTGAAGAGGGGCCATACGGTATCCCAGTCGAACATTCCGAGATATCCGCCGTAGTTTGCAAGTCCGACCCAGCCGGCGATGAGAGCAGATCCGAAGACCTGGATCAGTCCGGAGCAGAAGGGGATGACCAAGCAAGCTTTGAGACCGCCCTTTTCATTCGCAACAAGGCCGATGGTGGCGTTGTCGAAGAAGACAGGAACGAATCCGCAGATGATCAGTGTGGGGGATCCGACAAGGATCAGTGTAACGATAGCAACGAGCTGGCCTGCAAGACCTGCGAGGAATCCGAAAGTAACAGCGTTGGAATCGCCGAAACCATAGCAGACTGCGCAGTCAACGCCAGGAACAGATGCGGGCAGGAGCTTGTCAGCAATACCCTGGAAGGATGCTGTCAGCTCGGAAACGAATGTGCGGACACCAAGCTGCAGGATTGCAAGGTAAACTGCGAACTGCAGGGAAGTGTTGAAGATGTAGAATGCGAAGTTTTCAGTTTCTTTTGTTGCGCCGCTTGCAACGAAGAAGGGTTTGCCGATAACGATCATGATGGCTCCGAAGAATACGGTCATCAGGATAGCGGTACAAACCATGTTCTCATTGAAGATGGAGAAGAATCCGGGCATCTCGAGGTCGCCGACCTTCTTGACCTTCTTCTTGCCGCCTTTGTCGCCGAACAGCTTCTCAGCGAGCCAGGATCCGAGACGGATACCGAACATCTGCTGGTGAGCAATGGCGAATCCTGCGCCTTCGGTGAGTTCCTGCATGGGCTTTACCGTGAGGTTGGAGCCGACTGCCCAGTAAGCACCGAGGATGACGGACATGACGATGAGAAGAGCAACGTTGTTTTCACGAAGTGAAGGAAGAGCGAACAGGATGAGCCAATAAGCTGTAGCAGCCTGCTGGACCTGTACGTGTCCGGTCGTGAACAGTGTGCGGCATTTTGTGATCTTGTTAAAACGAACAAGGAGGATGTTGACGATGAAAGCGATGAGCAGCAGGGTCATAACCTGAGCGAATCCCTTTCCGAAAGTCTCCTCAACACCTGCCGTAACTGCGTTCTGCCCATAGTAGGGGTCGATAACGCAGGCTGTGAGGTTGAAGCGGTCCTTCAGTCCGGCAAGGATCGGACGGAAGTTGCTGGTCAGTCCGCCGGAACCGACGTTGAGGATCAGCATTCCAATGATTGCCTTAAGAGTACCGGCAAGTGTGTCGTACCATTTCTTTCCCATCAGGCAATAGCCTACCAGGGTAAGGAAGCCGACCATGTACGGAGCTTTCTGCAGAATGTAGGTTGCAAAAAAGTTCCAAATCGCGCTAAGAATTTGCATTACTTTTTTCTCCTTATTTTATTCCTCTTTATGAATGATCCGCGTACGGATGATTCAATGGATAGTTCCTGCTGAGATTTATTCTTCCTCGCAGGGGTATTTCTCTTCGGCAGCGAGAATGTCCTCAGGGGTCCTTGCCGCCTGCAGCGCATCGAGAAGATCGTCATTCACGAAGATCTGAGACAGCTGCATGATATTGTCAGTGTGCTCATCGGGGTTTGCAGCGGAGAGGGTAAAGAACAGATTAGCTTCCTTCTTCTCACCGTCTTCGTCATATCCGAAGTCGATAAGTTTCTCGGAGACCATGAAACCGATACCGGTCTTATAAGCACCTTCCGCGTTCTCGGTTGTATGAGGCATAGCGACATTGTGGTCGAATACGACATACGGTCCATACTTCTCGATACACGCAACGATCTGTTTGTAGTAGTCCTCGCTGACTGTACCGTCTGCAACAAGAGGCTCAGCGCTCAGCCGAACTGCCTCCTGCCATGTGACACCTTCACCATCGATGAAACGATAATGTTTTTTCTCTACTATATCCTTGAATACACTAGACATTAGCTTCATCCTCCTTTCGTTGTAATGTTACTTTATGGCATGCATAAAATCAATTAAAATATGTTCGAAAAATGATTGTTTTGGGGCAAATATGGAAAGTTTGTGAAAAACGCACAATCAGCGCAAACATATCATGGATAATATGCTAGTTAGCAAATTGCACACATAATGAGGAAATAATTGGTTAAATATGACGAAAATGGCGCTGCAGACAATAAAATATAGTAAAACTGCCCTTTTTGTGTTGACCGTTTCTTGCAAGGGGAAGTATCATTACATCGTAGGGTTTCCTGTTGTTATATGTTCGGTATATGATCGTTACAACCGACTGGCGACGGGCGATCAAATCATATAAAATGAGAATGAATTTTATTTATAGGAGGAACAGATGAGCAAAATCAGCGAGATGACTAGAGAAAAATGGGTCATGAGCACATTCCCTGAGTGGGGGACATGGCTCACTGAAGAGATCGAGAACTGGGATGTTAAGCCTGGTACCGTCGCGATGTGGTGGCTGGGATGTGTCGGCATGTGGTTCAAGACACCTGGCGGAGCCAATATCACAGTCGACCTCTGGGCAGGAAACGGAAAGCGAACACACGGTGACGGAAAGATGAAGGTCGGTCACCAGATGGCCAACATGGCAGGCGTCCGCGCGATGCAGCCGAACCTCAGAAACGTTCCTTTCGTCATTGATCCTTTCATGATCAATCATCTGGATGCGGTTCTCGCCACGCACTATCATCAGGACCATATGAGCGCGGAGCTTGCAGCTCATGTCGTCAACAGCGGTATGACAACCACTGATGAAAACGGAAACGAGATCCCGGTACCGTTCATCGGCGCTCAGAAATGTGTCGATTACTGGGTGAGCTGGGGCGTACCGAAGGAGCAGTGCATCGTTGTGAAACCCGGCGATGTCATCAAGATCAAGGACCTTGAGATTGTCGCGGTTGATTCCTTTGACCGTACCTGCATCGTAACGACAGATTCCACCGGCCCGGACCGTGAGGATCTTCGCGGAAAATGCCCGACAGACATGGATGAGAAGGCTGTCAACTACATCATCAAGACACCCGGCGGCAACATTTATCACAGCGGTGACTCCCATTATTCCATCTACTTTGCGAAACATGGCAAGGACTATGATATCGATGTCGCGACAGCAGCATTCGGTCTCAACCCCGTAGGTATCCAGGACAAGATGGAAGCCGTTGATGTCCTCCGTATGGCAGAAGCGCTTCAGTGCAAGGTCGTCATTCCGATCCATCACGATGTATGGACCAACTTCCAGGCTGATGTAAATGAGATCAAAGTCCTCTGGGAGATGAGAAAAGACCGTCTCGATTACAAGTTCCACCCCTTCTTCTGGGAGGTAGGCGGCCACTATGTATACCCCGATGACAAAGACCGCATGGCCTATCACCATGACAGGGGCTTCCATGATTGCTTCGATTATGAGCCCAATACTCCTTACCGCAGCGTCCTGTAATTTTCATAGAAGAACAATAATGAACTGCATCGGCTGTACAGCCGATGCAGTTACACGAAAGGAATAAACATGAGGGCTGAGAAAAAGGTCATTGACCAACTCAACAAATGCTATGCCGTTGCAGAGTTTGATTTTGATGGTGAGCGCCATCTTATCACTGCTGCGGAGAAAACAGATCCCTGCTATATCTACAACATGAATGGCGAGCGCGTTGATACCCTGTGGGAGGGACCCGGCGGAGTTATGACGCTCTGTCAGTATCCGCTGACCGCAGATGAGGATCCCATCCTTATGGCAACCCAAAAGTTCTTCTCTCCCAACAACTCCGCGGAAGCCAAGATCGTCTACTATACGAGAGAGAACGGGGAATGGAAGTGCAACGTCTTGTGCGATCTTCCGTTCGTGCACCGCTTTGGAATCGTGGAGCGCGCCGGGATCAAGTATCTGGTTGCATGCACACTGAAATCGGCTCATGCCTTTAAGGATGACTGGACCTGCCCCGGCAGGATCTGGGTCGCCGAACTTCCGACAGATATACGCAGCTATAACGCGGAGAATCAGCTTGTGCTGACGCCTCTTGTCAGTGGTCTCTATAAGAACCACGGCTTCTGCAAATGTGAAGAGCAGGATTTCAGCTTCGTTCTTGCCGGTACCCAGAACGGTGTCTATAAGATCACGCCTCCGGAAGAAAAGGGAGGGGAGTGGACTGCGCAGTGCATTCTCGATGTTCCTACAAGTGACATGCTGTATCAGGACTATGACGGCGACGGCGAAAGAGAACTTCTGGTCCTTTCACCTTTCCACGGTGATACAATGATGGTATATAAAGAGAATAGCGGCGTGTTTGAAAAAGTCTTCGAATGTGAGAAGAAGATGCCTTTCCTTCACGCTGTGTGGGGAGCCAAACTGGGTGGCAAGGAGATCGCCTTTATAGGCAATCGACAGGAAGACAGAGAGCTCTATGCGGTCTATTTCCAGGAAGGCCGCTATGTGATGGATGTCCTTGATGCAGGCGCCGGCCCTGCGAACTGTATGTATTACAGGGACGGGGATAAGGACATGCTGATCGCTGCCAACCGCGAGACAGATGAGGTCGCTCTCTACGAGCTGTTCGCTTAATACTTCGGAAAAGGGGAACAAAATGGATTATTCTTTGGGCTTATATGAGAAAGCGATCCCGGTGGGTTTCGATTTTCCCGAGATGTTCCGTATCGCGCGTGATAACGGATTTGATCGGCTCGAGATCAGTGTGGACGAGACAGACTGGCGCCTTGAGAGACTTGAATGGGATCCGGCGCGCCAGAGGGAACTGGGCATGATCTCCCGCACTATGGGAACTCCTCTCCTTACGATGTGCCTTTCCGGGCACCGCAAATACCCGTTCGGGTCGCATGACGCTGAGATCAGAAAGCGCTCTATGGATATCATGGAGAAAGCGATCAGATTCGCGGACAACGCTGGGATATCCATCATCCAGCTCGCCGGTTACGATGTCTATTACGAAGAGGGCGATGAGGATACCCGTAAGTGGTTTGGGGAAAACCTGCGTGAAGCTGCTATGATGGCAGCGAAATCCGGTGTGGTACTCGCTTTTGAGACCATGGAAACACCGTTCATGGATACTGTTGGAAAGACCATGAAATATGTCACTGAGGTCGGCTCCCCCTGGCTGGGCGTTTACCCTGATATCGGAAACCTGAAGAATGCAGCTGTTTTGTATGGACACGATGTCGTGGATGATATGATGCTGGGTGACGGTCACATTTTCGCAGTGCATCTGAAGGAGACCAAACCGGGCCTGTACCGCGACATGAATTTCGGCCAGGCAGACGGACATACGGAGTATGAACGCTGCATCGAAGCGAGCCTGAAAATGGGCGTAAGGATATTTACCGGTGAGTTCTGGTATCAGAAAGGACAGGATTATGTCCGTACGATCAGTGACTCCAGCAGGTTCCTTCGCGAAAAAATCGATAAAGTTGCCCATGATATGGGTTTATAAAAAAGGAGTGATACTGTATTATGCTTGAGCAATTGAAAAAAGAAGTCTTTGAAGCGAATATGCTTCTTCCCAAGTACAATCTAGTCACTTTTACTTGGGGCAATGTCTCCGGGATCGATCGCGAGAGCGGTCTGTTCGTCATCAAACCGAGCGGCGTGGACTACGAGGTCATGACTGCAGATGACATGGTCGTTGTAGACCTTAACGGAAAAGTCGTGGAAGGTCGTCTGAAACCTTCTTCCGATACTGCGACCCATGTGGAACTCTATAAAGCGTTCCCGAATATCGGCGGTGTAGTACATACTCATTCTCCGTATGCAACCAGCTGGGCACAGTCCGGAAGGAGCATTCCTTGCTACGGAACGACACATGCGGATTATTTCTATGGAGATGTTCCTTGCCTTCGCTGCCTGACAGCAGAAGAGATCGAGGATGCCTATGAAGAGAACACAGGACATCTCATCGTCAACGAATTCGCTCGTCTCGGTAAAGATTATGAAGCGGTTTCCGCTGCTCTGTGCAAGAACCACGGGCCTTTCTGCTGGGGAAAGAATCCGGAAGATGCTGTTCACTGCGCCGTTGTCCTTGAGGAGTGCGCTAAGATGGCATTCTGGACGGAATTGATCAACAGAGAAGTTCAGCCTGCGCCTCAGGAACTGCAGGATAAGCACTATTTCCGCAAGCACGGAGCCAACGCTTATTACGGCCAGAATTGAGATAGTGAACAAAATCGGTTGATTTTATCACTGTTTTTTTGTACTTTATTAATGAGTTCATTTTACAAGGAGATTAATTATGAAAGAATTTGAATTTGTCGTAACCGATCCTGTTGGAATCCATGCCCGCCCCGCAGGCAATCTGGTCCGCCAGCTGAAAAAGTACGAAGGAACCAAGATTTCCCTTACAAAGGGTGAGAAGACTGTCGATGGACTTCGCCTTATGGCAGTTATGGGCCTCGGAGTTCGCCAGGGTGATACGGTGAAATTCAGGGTTGATGGCGGAGATGAGGAGGCAGTCGCAGCCGATCTTCAGGCTTACCTCAAAGAGAATCTCTAAAATACAACAAAAGACAGGCGGCTCGTGCCGTCTGTTTTTGATACTTTCATAATATAAGGAGAGTCATATGATTACGATTCAAGGAAAAGGTGTATCGACGGGAGTTGCCTCCGGCCCTCTGTATTTCTATCAGCGCGCCAAAACGACCCTTCGCCGCTATACCGTTGAAGATACAGCAGCTGAGTGGGAGAGATTCAAAGACGCACAGCAGAAGTGCATAGAACAGCTCGGCGAATTGGCGGAAAAAGCCAGAGAGGAAGCCGGAGATGAGGCGGCTATGCTCTTTGAGACGCACCAGCTGATGGCGGAAGACCTTGATTATGAAGATGCCATTCAGGCATTGATCATGGAGGAAGCAAACAACGCAGAGGCAGCAGTTACTGATACAGCTGCGCAGTTCGCGGATATGTTTGCATCCATGGATGACACTTATATGCAGGCGAGAGCCGCAGACGTGAAGGACGTCTCCGACAGGATCCTCAACATTCTCTACGGTGTCGTTCAGGGTGGGATCAACTCGGATGTCCCGGTCATTCTTGCAGCAGATGACCTCGCTCCCAGCGAGACGATCCAGCTGGACAAGACCAAGATCCTCGCTTTTGTAACCGAAGGCGGATCGAGTTCCAGCCATACGGCCATTCTGGCACGTACAATGGGCATTCCGGCCATCGTTGGCGTCGCTGACCAGATGAAGGCGGAATATGAAGGCCGTCAGGCGATCGTCGACGGTTCCACCGGTCAGGTTTTTGTGGATCCCGATGAGGATACCACGAACTACCTTATGGAGAAGAGAAGAAAACAACTCGAGTATCAGCAGATGCTGGAGGAACTGAAGGGCAAGGAAAACGTGACCCTTGACGGACAGTCCATGCGGATCTACTGCAACATCGGAAGCCCCGAGGATGTTCACGCGGTGCTTTCCAACGATGCGGGCGGCGTCGGCCTGTTCAGAAGTGAGTTCCTTTACCTGAACTGTGACGACTATCCGACAGAAGACTATCAGTTTGAGGCATACAAGCAGGTCCTCTCGGAAATGGGCAACAAGGAAGTCATCATCCGGACCCTTGATATCGGTGCGGACAAGCAGATCGATTTCTTTGAACTGCCCAAAGAGGAGAACCCGGCTCTTGGTAACCGTGCTCTCCGTATCTGCCTCAACCGTCCGGAGATATTCCGCACACAGCTTCGTGCTCTGTTCCGCGCTTCTGCTTACGGTCATCTGGGCATCATGTTCCCGATGGTCACCAGCGTGTGGGAAGTAAGAGAGGCGAAAAAGATGTGCAACGCTGTCAAGGCGGAACTGAAGGCGGAAGGGATCCCCTACGACGAGCATGTTCAGATCGGTATCATGGTGGAAACACCTGCTGCCGCAGTCATGAGCGACCGTCTGGCTAAGGAAGTAGACTTCTTCAGCTGTGGAACGAACGACCTTACTCAGTACACGCTTGCATGCGACCGTCAGAACAATGACCTCGGCCGTTTCTTCAATCCTCACCACCCTGCAGTTCTGCGTCTTCTGAAGATGGTGTGCGACAATGCGCATAAGAACGGAATCTGGGTTGGAATCTGCGGTGAGCTTGGCGCCGATCTCGATCTTACCGAGACCTTCCTTTCAATCGGTATCGATGAGCTCTCCGTTTCTCCGCGGTCTGTATTGCCGGTGCGCAAGAAAGTGCGCGAGACGAATGTCAGCGAGGTCAAAGAGGCCATTCTTGATGATCTTCTCGGAGAAGGCAACCAGTTCTGATCATATTATTAGCATAAGGGGCTGTTGCAAAATGGAAGTTTTGTAACAGCTCCTTTTTCTTGTTCCCCGTGGTCAATATTGTTAAGAATTTGGTGAGATTTCAGGGATTATCTCC
>CAZRGP010000015.1:0-46784 GCA_964599695.1 uncultured Faecalibacterium sp. | reverse complement strand
TCATTAAATACCCCCAATACTGGTTTTCTTTGTCCAGTATTGGGGGTACACATCAATACCTTCACCGCTGTTTTTTCCGTCCTGACAAAAAATCACCTGTCCGAAGACAGGTGATTCTCTTTTTCATTCCTAAAGGAATTACATATTGGCTGCCTGATAGTTCAGGGTGTGCTCTTCGAGGAACTTGTTCAGGTCGTCGATGCTGAGGCCATAGGAACCCATGATCTCGATCTCGCCGCTCTTAACTTCCTCACGAGCTGTGTTAACGAGCTCCTGAGCTTCAGCAGTTGCGTTTGCCTTGTAATAGTCGTTCTCAGCGATCTTGCATGCATCGTCCTTGAGTCCGCATGTGATCTGACCGCCCTGGACCTTGCCACCGGCCTGGAGAGTCTCAATGAAGCCGCCAACCGGGCCCATGGGGTTCTTCATGCAGGAGGTGAGGATAACTTCAGCGATGTCTTCCTTGCCGTTTGCTTCGAAGATCGCGTGCTGATCGGAGTCAACACCCAGTGCCCAGAACATCTTGTCGGGCTCTGCCTCACGAAGCTCGATGACTGCCTGGAAAACGCCATCACCGGACTGTCCGGCGCAGCCCCAGAACATGTCTGCATCGTAGTTGTTCTTCAGAGACTTTGCAAGTTCCTTTGCCTTTGCAGGATCGGACCAGGGATTCTCGCCGTTGATCCAGCTGTAAACAGGCTTGGAGCCGCCTCTCTCAACGCCCTGGACATAACCGACCATCCAGTCGTAGAGGTTGACGGATTCCTGACCGCCGATGAAAGCTGCAACGCCGGTCTGGGACATTGAACCAGCAACAAGGCCGCCCATGTAAGCTGCTTCGCAGGAACGGAAGAAGCCACCGACTACGTTGTCACCAGCATTGACATCAGATGTCGCTGTGAAGAGGTAGAACAGTGTGTCGGGATAGTCCGCTGCTTCCTTCTCAAGCATTGCGATAACTTCTGCATTGTACATAGTGGTAACGATGGAGTAACCATTCTGAGCTGCCTCACGGGTAGCTGTGATGACGTCTCCGCCTGCACCGACCTGTGTGCAGAAATAATCTACACCGTACTTCTCTGCATACTCTTTAAGGGAGTTGTCAGATGCGTCGTTGAAAGAGTTGTCGCCAAGAGCTTCGCAAATGAAGCAAATGCTGAGCTTCTTTTCTGTCTCTTCCTGTGTTGTTTCATTGCCGTTATCTTCCGGCTGTGTTGTCTCTTCCTGAGTTCCGCCGCATGCTACGAGAGCAAAAGCGAGGACCAGTACGAGAAGCATAGATAATACTTTTTTCATAACTTCCTCCAAGTTTTTTTGTAAAAAGCACCGCGGAACATTCTAAGTCTTTTATTACCTATATTTCAACAACATTATTTTTTTTTGTAGATTCTTACAGTTTTCTCCCGTTTATTTTTGTTTCATTGTTTACTTTTTTTTACGAACATAAGAGAAAGGAAGGCTCTTTAAACGAACCTTCCTTTCTCATACAGCATCTGATCGGTCATATTCCGCTGATCTGAGCTTTGCTTCCCCCTGTTTTTTCCTTGGTCACTACGATCTGCCTGTCGATCTTCTCCTTGAGTTCCGACACGTGGGAAATGATTCCCACCAGACGGTGCCCCTCCGTCAAACCGGCCAGCGCCTCGTATGCCTGCTGAAGGGAGTTCTCATCGAGGGAACCGAATCCCTCATCCACGAACATGGTATCCAGCTTGATCCCGCCCGCAGAAGACTGTATCTCGTCCGACAATCCGAGAGCAAGAGCAAGCGAGGCCTTGAACGTCTCTCCTCCGGAGAGCGATTTCACGCTTCTCTCACTGCCGTTGTAATGATCGATCACGTCCAGATCCAGGCCGCTCTGGCTTCCCTTGTTCTCCGCTTCCTTTCTTCGGACCAGCTCATACTGATCACCGGTCATGACAAGCAGCCTCGTGTTTGCCTTGCGGATGATCCGGTCAAAATACGTCATCTGGACAAAGGTCTCCAGCATGATCTTGTCTTTTCCGTTGATCGATCCGTTGGCGGTGGAAGAGAGCGATCCGATCATGCGGATCTTTTTTTCCAGCGCGTCGATGACTGTCTCTTTCTCCTTCAGCTGAGAGCGGATATTGCGGTTCGTTTCCAGCCGGTGATGCAGTTCATCCTGCTTTTCGCTGAGCGCGGCGATCTTTTCCGCTGCCTCGGTCTTCTGCGCTGTAACTTCTTCGATATCGATATCTTCCTTTTCTTTCAGGCCATCCAGCGCCGCGTTTCTTCTGGCGGCCAGTGATGTGACGGTTTCGTTCAGGGAATCATAAGCTTCCTCCGCATCCCTGATCTTCTTCTCCATCGCTTCCCGTGCGCTGTTCTCCCTGGCAAGATCCTCCTCCGCTTCCCTGAGCGTCGGGAAACGGAGCTTTCCGTCCATCTCCCTGATCTGTCTTTCGACCTCTTTTCTCTCGGCCTCAAGGGATGAGGTCTCCTTTTCCGTTTCCGAACTTAACCGGGAGATCGTTTCGATTCTCTCACTGATCTTTGATATCTCTTCGGAAAGATTTTCCCGAAGGCCGACCTCCTCCTTCGCCTTCTTCAGCTGCGCGCGGATCGTCTCTTCCGCTTCTTTCAGAAGACTGTGGTGACGTGATACGGCATGGTATGCGTCTTCCTGTGCGTCAGAAGAAACGCCCATTTCATCAAGAGCAGAAAGGAGACCCTCCTCCTTTTCTTTCGCACGTGCAGCTGCTTTTCCGTAGGATTCTGCGGCTGCCTGCGCCTCTTCGTACAGTCTGTCCCTCTCTCTTTTCACCGAATCCAGCTCCGTCTTGGTCGGAGCGCCTTTCAGTCTCTCCGCCAGTTTAGGGTGGTGCTTTGATCCGCACACCGGGCATTCCTCATCTTCAAGCAGATCCGCCGCCAGGACACCGGCCTGATCATCCAGATACGCCTGATTCCTCACTTCGAAGAGGAGGTTCTGCTTCTTTGCCTCGAACCGGATGTCATCTACATCTTTTTTTCTCCGGATCAGTTTGATCTTTTCCTTTTCCAGTTCTTCATAGGAGGATATCCACCCTCCCGCTTTCTCCTGAAGTTCCGCGTTCCTGTCCAGTTCCGAATCCAGCCTGATGACCTGTGTTTCTGCGCCTTCCAACTGGTCTAAGCGATCCTTTTTCTCTTTCGAGGAGGACTCACACTCCTTCTTTTCCGCCTTCCACGCTTCGAGAGCCTCGTATTTGACCTTCAGATCCGCGACGATCTTTCCAGCTCTTCCTGACAGTTCCTCTCTCGTGCGATAGCCTGCAAGTTCTCCGGTCCGGACAGCGATCTCCGCCTTCATGCGCTCGATCTCCGGTTCCGCTTTTCTTGCCTCTGCAAGAAGATTTTGCGCTGTCTCCTTCTCCGGCGTTTTGACAGCGAGCTCCGCTTCCGTTTCCGCAAGGATCTTCTCATTGCTGCTCCACGCTTCCGCCTTGCTGATCCTGGCTACGGCGGATTGCAGCAGTTCGTTCAGCCTGGTCTCCTCACTGATGTTCAGTTCCTGCTCTTCCTCATCCCGTTTCAGGATGCTGTCAAGGAGCGCCATCACTTCTTCCAGGGATGCCTTTCCCTCTTTCGCGTCATCCAGTTTCAGCGCCATCACTTCGTCTTCCGGACACAGGATCCCGCTGATATACTGGGACCTCTGGTTTTTCACGAGGTCATACTCTCGGCCCAGTTTTGCCGCTTCCTCTTTGAGCCGCTGCTGCAGCTGCGCGTATTTCCCGGTATGAAAAAGCTTCGTGAAGATCTCCTTGCGGGTATTCGTGTCCGCAAAGAGCAGCTTCTGGAAATCTCCCTGTGCGATCATGGCGATCTTGGTGAACTGCTCCCTGTCGATGCCGAGGATATCGATCACAGCCCGATTCACATCCCGAAGTCCGGTTTTCTCGTTCCCGTCCGGATAGATCAGTTTCGCATCCGCCGGCTGCGGTGTCATGCCGGACCCGCCGCGTTTTTTCTTCATATATGCCGGATTGCGCAGTACCGTGTACACCTTCCCGTCATAGGCGAAAGTCAGCTCCACCTCTGTCGGTGTGCTGTCATCGGCATACTTGGACCTCAACATCTGCGCGCTTCGTTCCGCAGTTGCGGTCTCTCCGAAAAGTGCGAAGGTGATAGCGTCAAAAATCGTGGATTTTCCTGCTCCCGTATCTCCTGTGATGAGATAGAGCCCGGTCTCGCCAAGCCGGTCCAGATCCAGTATCGTCTCACCGGAATAGGGACCGAAGGCAGACATTCTCAGTTTAAGAGGCCTCATCTCTCATCCTCCCATATCTCTTCGATCAGCCCGGCGATATATGCCTGCTGCTCTTCGGTCATCGGATGACCGTTCTGCTGTTCAAACAGCTCACCGAAGAGCATGATCGGGGATTTGGACTCCACATCCTCCTCCGCCTCGATCTCCGCCCTATGTCTCGTCCTCGTGTTGTCGTACTCCATCTTCACGATGTTGTGGTAGATCATCCTGAGCTTTCCCATAGCGTCCGGGATATCGTCCTCATCGGTAAGCACGACTTTCAGATAATCGTCCTGAAGAGTCGTTCCCGCGTAGTATTCACTGGACGCAACTTCATCAAAGTTACCCCGGATCTGTGTTAGTTCCTTCACCGGTTCCAGCGGAACGAGCCGGACCTTCACGTCCCCTTTTTCACCCATGTCCACCATCGTGACGGATTTCACCTGTCCCGATTCCGAGAAGGAGTATTTGAGGGGCGTTCCGCAGTAACGGATCCGTTCCGGTTCGATATCCTGGGGACTGTGGATATGCCCGAGGGCAACATAGTCGAATCCGTCAAACACGGAAGCGTCCACATTGTCCAGGCCTCCGACCGTGATCTCCTCCGATTCGGAACGCGCCGCACCCGTGACGAACTGATGTGCCACCAGGACGTTCCTCTGTGTCTTGTCGATCCCCATCTGCTCCACAGCTACCCGGATCGCATCGGTATAGGACGCTATCTCTTCCTCCGGGAAGAACCGGCGGACATGGACCGGCTTCACGAAGGGAAGCAGATACACGTTCACGGTCCCGTATCTGTCTGAAAGAGGATAAGGAACCACATTTCCCTGATAGACCGGCGAGATATGGATGCCGCTGTACTCCATCAGTTTTCCGCCGAAAGAGAGCCTCTCGGGAGAGTCATGATTCCCGCTGATAACGAACACTTTCTGCTTTCTCTCAGCCAGGTCGGTGAGAAAACGGTCGAAAAGAGCAACCGCCTCCACCGAGGGGACGGAACGGTCATAGATGTCCCCCGCAATGAGGACCGCATCGGGGCACTCTCTGTCGATAATATTGAGGACCTGAGCCAGGATATAGCGCTGATCCTCCAGAAGGGAGTAATTCTCAAGCCGTTTTCCGAGGTGCAGGTCGGATAGATGCATCAGTCTCATAGGATCCGCTCCATAGTGTTGATAAGGAAAGTATAATCCAAAAGTCCTCCCCGAGAAAGCGCCGCAGACCCATTCGGTGCTATAATAGTTGCCGTACCGGAGGTGTAACATGGGTATTTTTTATGATCAGGTGAAAGAGAGGATGATCCGCTACGCCAAGGTGGATACCCAGTCTCAGAACGGAACCGACGCGGTTCCGACCACAGCAAAACAATTCGATCTCGCCCGCATGCTGCGCGACGAGATGGAGTCGATCGGCGTCAGCGATGTATGGCTGGACGAGGAAAAGTGCGTCGTATACGGCGTTCTCCCTTCCAACACGGAAGGAGGCACTCCGATCGGCTATGTAGCCCACATGGATACCGCTCCCGACGCGCCGGGCAGCGGTGTGAAACCCTGGGTCGCTGAAAACTATGCCGGCGGTCCCATCGTGCTCAACAAAGAGAAGAATATCGTCATGACACCGGAGAACTTTCCGAATCTCCGTATGTACATCGGCCAGGATCTCATCTGCACCGACGGAACCACCCTTCTCGGCGGGGACGATAAAGCGTCCATTGCAGCGATCATGACCATGGCGGAGTACTACACCTCCCACCCCGATGTGAAACACGGCACCATCGCTATCGCTTTCACACCAGACGAAGAAGTCGGCGGTCTTGCCCGTGACCTGGATCTTGACCGCTTCGCCGCCAAGATCGCGTACACCCTTGACGGCGATCACCTGGGATACTACGAGTACGAGACCTTCAACGCATCCTGGGCTACCGTTACTGTCAAAGGTCTGTCGGTCCATCCGGGAACCGCGAAAGGGATCATGATCAACAGTATCGATGTCGCCAATGAATTCCTGTCCGCCCTTCCCCGGTATGAGAAACCGCAGTACACGGACGGCAGAGAGGGATTTTTCTATGTCCTTGGGATCCAAGGCGCCTGTGAGGAGACCGAGATCCAGCTGATCGTAAGGGACCACGATGCCGTGCAGTTCTCCAACCGGGAACACTACCTGGAGATCATCGCCGAAGAACTGAACCGGCGCTACCCTCCCGGAACAGTGACCCTCACCATAAAGGAACAATACAGAAGCATGAAGGAAGTGATCGATACCGTTCCCTTTATGGTGGATTACCTGAAGCAGGCCATCTCCTCATGCGGCGTTGAACCCGTCTCCATCGCTTTTCGCGGCGGTACGGACGGTTCCGCCCTGTCCCAGCGCGGTCTCCCCTGTCCGAACCTGAGCGCGGGCTATGAGAATGCACACGGCCGTTTCGAATACGTTCCGATCCAGTCCATGGAAAAGAATGTGGAGATCCTCATCCGTCTCAATGAGCTCTACGCCAAACACGGATGATCCTTTGTTAAAAAACAGATCCGCCCGCTTTATACAGCGGACGGATCTTCTGTTTTGATGCAGCATTTTCCGCAGACGATGATCTTCTCGATCGGCACACCGAAAACATCGGAAAGAATGAGAAGATTGTCGATGGTCGGCAGACAGCACCCTGTCTGCCACTTGTATACCGCCTGTGGGTTGGCAAATCCCAGGATCCTCTGAAGATCCTTAACGGATAATCCCCGTTCCTCACGGAGCTGCTGAATATTTCTTCCGGTAGCTTTCAGATCCACTACCGGTATTTCATTGCACATGTCAGTATCCTCCTTAACGCGCACAGAAAAAGCCGTCTTGTCTCCTCTCGGGACAAGACGGCCGGCAGCTGTCTGATTCGGTCAGCGGCTTTCAGCTGATCGATATGTCCGGAAAAGAGCATGGGTATAGTACGGTCCGGGTCCTGCAGACTGCAGCGGACATCGCATGGGTTCTCATATTGTATGAACGGATGAGCTCGTACATCGATATGCTCCTTTCTCTGATTTCCTTTAATATATCACGGACCGTTCCGTGAGCCAATAAACCTGTGGTTTATTTTGTGGATTCCGTGGGAACGACAGAACCTGTTCCGCGGTCCGGGAAACGGAATGACGCGTCCATTTCGCGTTTGCAGCTGTTCAGGATCGCCTCCTCATCCGCTCCGGGGAGATCCAGTCCGTCCGCGCTGAAGCATTCAGAGGAATGGATACCGAGCTGGGAGAAGAGGGATTTCAGATAGCCGTAGCCGAATACGGGGTTCAGGTTGCGGAATCCGGTCGCTGTGACATAATAGAATTTCTCCGCCTTGCAGAGCCCCGTCATGTTGCCGCTCTCATCAAGGCGCATCGTAATGCCGTCTTCCACGATGTTCTCGCAATAAGCCATGAGAACAGACGGGAAGGACAGATTCCATACCGGGGCAGCGATCACAATGATATCCGCATCTGCAAATTGTCTGGCATATTCGAGCCCCTGCCCTTCACAGCTTCCGCATGCAGCGCAGCTCTTTCTCTGACGGATCGCCTCTATATTCAGCGGATATACAGGATCACGGAAAAGGTCAAGGCGGGTCACTTCCCCGTCAAGACAAGTCAAAAGATGTTCTGCAAGGATCCTTGTTCTGGATTCCGGTCTGTCACAAACATCGATAAATAGTATCTTTTTCATAGAATTGCCTCACATAGTTGCTACAATAATTGTTGATTATACACAAAATTAATGTACAATTCAACTATTTTTTAGCGATTGTCCGTACAACTTTGTGTTCAGGTATCCTCAGACACGTTCCCTGTCTTTTTCCATTCTTCTTTGAGCCATGAAATGATCCTCTCAAAGGCATCGTCTCTGTACTGCTTCTGCTCTTCCGAGAATGACCCCCGGAATTCCGGCCAGTAGTATTCCAGGAATCCGTGGACCGCCTCGGAATAGGAGATCAGTTCCGCCCGAACTCCCGCCTTATCCAGTTTGTCCCGGTATGCCGCAGCATGGGGATACAGTCCGAAACCGTCTTTCTCACATCCGATGATGAGCGTCGGAGGATAGCCGGCTAGTTCCTCATTATCCGCCGCGAGAGGACTGTAAATGATATCGGAAAGATCCGTTCCCCGGTTAAAGAAAATGTCCCTCATCACATCGATCGTGCGCTTGTTCACCTTTCCGGCGACCAGTTCCTCCACTTCACGGAAATCCAGGAACGGATAACCCAGGGCCAGACTGTTCAGGGATATTCCGGCATCTTTGATCAGGAACGCTGTCCCGGCGGCGAGATTCGCTCCCGCACTGTACCCGATAACGGAGAATCTTTCCTTATCCAGGCCATACTCATCCGCGTGATCCCAGAACCAGCGGACCGTGTCGAACACCTCATACTGCATGTACGGGAAAGGCCGGTCATCCGCCTTTGTGTAGTTGATATTCACTACAAACGCGCCGAGAGCATCGCACAGATGCCTGCAAAGGGAATCTTCACCGGTCGCATCCCCCGCGACCCACGCACCGCCGTGTATGTTGAACAGCACAGGCTTTTTCTCTGTAACCGCAGTATCCGGGCGGTAAAGGAAGACTTCGACCCTTCTTTTTCTCTCCCTCTGGATCAGGAATCGTTCCCCCAGCAGCTCTCCCTTCTTCCTGGATCTTCTTCTGCCATGTCTGAGGGTGAGATGGGTCAGAAAATAACGGATATTGATCATAACGGTCCTTCTTTCTTAGTTTTACTCTGCAGCCCGATCAGAAAAAGAGAAACCCTGACAGAAAACTGATCACGTTTGCTGCCAGGGTCTTTATAAACAGTTTTTCTTCCCTGCCGAAAGCGGATACATAGATCCCATATTCCGCGCCTACTGCCAGAGACTCCAGCACTGCCAGGATGAGAACGCCGTACAGACCCGTAATGGCCAGGCACAGATTGACAAGCAGATTTGTGATCACATTTGCGCAAACCACGACTGTTCCCGCATAGAGCGTGCGAAAACCTACGATATAAAGGAAAGCCGTCTCAATGAGTACAGTCAGCAGGCACGCCAGCGCGATCCGTATCATTTTTTCCGCTTTTTGATCACGAAATACAGGACCACCGCCGCGATGATCACCACTCCGAGAACGATGAAGAATACCCCGCCGGAGTCTACCGGCTCCGGAAGCGGAGCCACATCCGCCATAGCGGGAACAGCGAACACCACCGAAAGGATCAGCAGCAGGCTGATCTGTGCAAGTTTTTTCATGAGTTTGTACCTCCCTGTTCAGGTTTATGCGTTTTTTTCGATCTATATCGCTTTTCCGACTGTATTATGGCAAACAGTCCGAAAAGAAAACTTACCATTACAAATATCCACAGCGCCGCTCCCGTAAGCGTCATAAGCTGACCAGCCAACGTTCCGGGGAACAGCGCGGAAGCCGCAAGTCCGAAAGCCAGCCCCGGAGCGTACGGCATACAGCGGTACATCATCCAAAGCGTCACAGGCATGGTGAGATTGACGAAAAACTGTCCCGCGATAGAAGGAGCCGCGTAACGGGAGAAAAGCGCGATGAGTACAGACGCGGGAACTATGGAGACTATGGCTGTCTTCACTGTACCGATCCTGTCGCACACATATCCGCCCAGCATCTTCCCGGCCACCACGAAGAGGGTCATCAGTACAGTGAGCAGAGCGCCGCTCTTCCAGGGGAATACGACGGCTGAACCGCCGATAGCGCGCACCGCCACTGCGGCGGTGAGGAGGATCATGGAGATCCAGTCCGGCTGCTCTGTCTCTTCCCTGATCTTCTCCCCTGCCTCTTTCGGTTCCAGAAAGAAGGCAGCGGCGGTACATACGATCAGTCCGCAGAAGAAGAATCCCGCGAGTGACGGATACAGGACTCCAAGTGACAGTCCAAGAGCACCCGGAGCTACGAAAAGGCCGAGGTCCGAGGAGCGGCCCCTGCATCGGCGCAGCGTCATGATCCCGCCCGTGACGTGAAAAAGACTGTTGCCCAGACCGATCAGGATCACCCTTATCAGAGGGGGACACGGAAGAGCCCATCCGGAACAGAGGAGGACCGCAGAACCCAGTTCCGCCCATCGCTGATCCCCAAGTCTGTCTGCCCAGAGCCCTACGGCGCACTGAGTGGAGAAAGCGAGCGCGTTGTAGATCAGGACCAGCAGCAGTGTGACATCCGGGATCCTGCCGTAAAGTGTGGCGGCACACAGACCGTCCACACAAAAATGCGCGATCGCGTTGGCAAGAAGCAGCATCTCTTTCCCTCCCCTCATTTGAGGTCATTATATCACTGCAGTATTTCCCACGCATTCTACCAGCGTGGAATCCTGCGATATGCCCTTCAAATGTTGAAAACGTTTTAAAGCATTAATATAATTAGAGAAAACATAGTCTAATCAAGAGGGGGCAGAAACATGGCAGACTACACCGCAGCGCTGAATGAAGCGTTTGCCAAAGGAGTCAAAGGGAAGAACAAAGGCGCTGTCAGCGCGGTGATCTTTGATAACGAGAAGATCCTGTATTCCTTCTATGACGGATTCATCGACAAAGAGAAGAAACTTGCGCCGAAAGACGACAGTCTCTTTATGATCGGTTCCAACACCAAGGTGATGACAGCCCTGGGTATCTTCCGGCTCTATGAAGACGGGAAACTGTCCCTTGATGATCCCATTACCAAATTTATCCCCGAATTTTCCGTAAAGAGCAGGATCGGAGATTATACGATCACCATCGAGAATCTCCTCATGCACAGAGCAGGGATCCAGTGCGACCTGTACGAATACATCGTAGGTACGAAACACACATATACCGATATCATAGACGGGCTGAAAGAGACCTATATGACAAGTGTACCCGGAACCATGTTCTCCTATTCCAATCTGGGATACACTCTCCTGGGCATCGTTCTGGAACGGGCAAGCGGTAAAAAATACACGGATTTCCTGCAGGAGGTGCTCTTCGCCCCCCTCGGGATGGAAGTGTATTTCTTAAGGGAGAATGAACTTCCCTCCAGCGTTTCCGAACGTATCGCCAGAAGTTACGACAAGAAAGGAAAGCACACCTTAGACACCCTGGGCACCATGCTTCCTGCCGGCAGCAATACCTATACCAGGATCGGCGATCTTGCGAAGATCGGCCAGCTTCTCATGAACGACGGGCGCCTCGGTGAAGTACAGCTCTACAAACCGGAGACCATACAGCTGATGAAGACCCTGAAGGTGATGGATGAGCTGGACAATGAGATGGCTGTCGTCGGATACGGCCTCATCCACCACGGAATGTCTCTGGATTATGAGACGGGACGTATACTGGGACACGGCGGAGACACGCTGTACCACCACTCTTCCTTCGATTTCCTCCCTGATGAGAAGATCGGCGTCATTGTCTTTACCAACTTCCTCACCGGAAGCGGGCTTTCAAGAAAACTTACGAAGGATCTCTTCAACAGTTACCTGAAGGAAGCGGGATTCCCCCTCAAAAAGAAGACGAATGAGAAATATGTCCCCTTCGATCCTAAGGATTACGTTAAAAGTTATGACTCCGTCGCCGGTCCCATCCGTTTCAAGGTTGACAACAAAGGGCAACTCACCACAGTCCTGCAGAAAATCACATTCACACTGAAAAAGAATGCAGAAGGATGGCTCGTCGCTTCTCCGAAGTCCCTGATCGGAAAACTGCCCCCTCTCTCCAACTCTCTGAAAGGCCTCAAATTCAAACAGGCCACCTACTTAGGACGCGAGATACTCCTCCTGGAACAAAGAGGGTCGCGGGGAGCGATCGGAGATCTTTACCGTGAGCCCGGAGTCAACTCCACCTGGCTGAAAGCTCTCGGCACCTATAAAACGGTCGACAAACGGTTTAAAGGACTATTCGACAAGGCGATCCTGAAACTGCAGGACGGAGGAATCGTCGTTGCGGTGCACGAAGAAGGATCGGTTATTCAATACTATCTGGATGTCGTCAACGAAACGGAAGCGACCGTCAAAGGATTCGGAAGAAATACCAATCAGACCGCTTTTCTCAGGAAAGTCGGCGACACGTATGAACTGAGCATCGACGGCGTTACTGCAGTGAGAAAGATCAAATAGTTCTCTCTTTTCCCTATGGTATTCTTCGCAAGACTTTTTCGGATCACATATACGATCCAGGCATGTTCTGCCCCGCAGGACATGCTTTTTTTATGGATAAGCCACAATGTCATTTCCATCCTTGTTTTCAATTTAAAGCGCTAATATAATATCCTTAATCGCAAGTAGATGAAAGGAGCAGGATGATGGCAGATATATCCGCGGTTTTGGAGGAACAGTTCCGCAGGAAGATCAAAGGTAAAAACAAGGGAGCGATCAGCGCTGTAATATTTGACGATGAAAAGATCCTTTTCTCTTTCCATGACGGATGGATCGACAAAGAAAAAAGGCTTCCTCCCAGGGAGGACAGCCTATTCATGATCGGTTCCAACACCAAGGTACTGACTTCACTTGGCATTTTCCGACTCGTTGAAAACGGTGTGCTGAAACTCGAGGATCCCATCACAAAATATATTCCTGAATTTTCGGTAAAGAGCAGGATCGGTGAATACGAGATCACGGTCGAGAACCTCCTCATGCACCGTGCCGGGATCCAATGTGACCTGTATCCGTACATATCCGGCAGCCACTACCATTACACCGATATCATCGACGCTCTGAAGGACACTTACCGGACCAGCGTACCCGGGACCATGTTCTCCTACTCCAACCTCGGATACACCCTCCTCGGGATCATCATCGAACGGGCAAGCGGAATCCCCTATCCCGAATTCTTGCAGGAAAAGCTGCTCTCGCCCCTCGATATGGAAGTATATTTCCAAAGAGAGGAAGATCTCCCGGAATCGGTCCGCGACCGCGTCGCCAGGTCCTATGATCGAAACGGCAAACGCGTGATCGATCCCCTGGGAGTTCTGGTCCCCGCAGGTTCCAGCACATACACGACGCTGGAGAGCCTTGCAAAGATCGGACAGCTGTTCATGAACGATGGCGTATACAAGGGAAAGCGCCTGTACAAAAAAGAGACCCTTCAGCGGATGAGGACACTGAAGATCCAGGATGAATGGGACAAGGAACTGGCGATCGTCGGATATGGACTCTATTACCGCAGGTTCAATCCCTCCTATGTGACCGAACAGGCCATAGGGCACGGAGGAGCCACCGTGTACCATCACTCCAGTTTTGACCTTCTTTCGGACAGTAAGGCCGGGATCATCGTCTTCTCCAACTTCGAGACCGCACGTCCAGTCGTCAATGCGGTCGAAAGTGACCTGTTCGATACCTATCTCGGTGAATTGGGCTTCACGAAAAAGACCAGGAAGAGAGCCGGTTATCCTACATTCGACCCCACCCGGTATGTAAAGAAGTACGATACCATGTTCGGTCCCCTTGACTTCACCGTCTCCGAAAAAGGACAGCTGGTCACGAATTTCGCCGGGACACCGCTCTTGCTCCGTCTCGATAATCAGGGATGGCTGAAGCCCTTCCCCCTTCCGGATGCTTCCGAAGGAAAACGCCTTCCAGGACCGCTTCGCAACACCCGTTTATGCCAGACATCCTACTGCGGAACTCCGGTCCTGATCGCGGAACAGGCAGGAGTGAAAACTGCTATAGGGCAGCAGTATGAGGAACCCCTAGTTTCCCCTCTGTGGCTGGATGCACTCGGAACCTATCTCTACCCTGACAACACCTATGACTGGGCGATCGAGAAAGCTGAGCTTTCTCTCAGGGACGGAAAACTGGTCCTCTCCCTTACGATCGAAAACGTGGATAACCTGCTCTATCTCTCCGCGGTCAATGACACAGAGGCCATCGTCAAGGGTTTCGGGAGAAATATGAAAGAAACGGTATTTCTCGGAAAGAAAGACGGGCGATTTACGCTGACCGTTATGGGCCTGACCCTCGAACGCACCGTTCAATAAGAAAGATCTGAAAGGAAACCAAAGGAGGATATACACTATGGCGGACTATTCTGCTGCCTTGAATGAAACATTTCGAAAAGGAGTCAAAGGAAAAAACAAAGGTGCTATCAGCGCGGTGATCTTCAATAACGAGAAGATCCTTTATTCCTTCCGTGACGGCTTCATCGATAAAAAGAAGAAACTCGTTCCCCAGGCGGACAGTCTTTTTATGATCGGTTCCAATACCAAGGTGTTCACTGCATTGGGGATCTTCAGGCTGATCGAAGACGGCAAACTCAGTCTCGACGACCCGATCACAAAGTACATTCCCGAGTTTTCCATCAAAAGCAGGATCGGTGAGTATCCTGTGATCATCGGGGATCTGCTTATGCACCGGGCGGGGATCCAGTGTGACCTGCTCCCTTTCATGATCAGTGACAAGGGATCCTACGACGATATCATCGCCGCGATGAAAGAAACATATCGGACCGCTAAACCTGGAAAGATGTTCGCCTATTCCAATGTCGGGTATACCCTGCTGGGAGTTATCGAGGAACGCATCACCGGGATGAAGTACTATGATTTCATAAAAAGCTGCATCCTGGACCCCCTCGGCATTGAACTGTACACCATGCATGAGGATAACCTTCCCCCGGAAGTAAGCGACCGGATCGCCCGCTGCTACGATAAAAAAGGTAAAAAAGCCATCGATATGAGAAGCATCATGCTTCCTGCCGGCCCTCATACATACGCCACTGTGGGAGGACTCACGAAGATCGGGCAATTGATTCTGAACGACGGCATCTGTAACGGTGTAAGGCTTTACAAACCTGAAACGATACAGACAATGAAAACACTGAAGATCCACGATGAACTGGATAACGAAGCCTTTTGCGTCGGATACGGCCTCATGCACCATTTTCTCAGTTTGGATTATATCACCGGCCCCACCATGGGACACGGCGGCGACACTACATACCAGCATGCCGCTTTTGACTTCCTTCCGGAGGAAAAGATCGGCGTCATCGTGTTCACAAACTTCGAGACGGGATCCGGTCTGTCACGGCAGCTGTCCAGGGATCTATTCAATTGCTATCTGAAAGAAGCCGGGTATCAGAAAAAGCCACTCAAGGAGACGTACGTTGCCTTCGATCCGCGGGAGTGCATCAGAAAATACGATACACTTTCTGGCTCCATCGAATTCCGTATCAATGATAAGGGCGAACTCTCTACGGAAGTAAACAAAGTAAAATTCACACTGAAAAAAGATGAGGACGGATGGCTCGTAGCCAAACCGAAATCCCTCATCGGAAAGATTCCTCCCTTTTCTGCTTCACTGAAAGGGATGAAGTTCAAGCAGACAACCTATTGCGGAAATGAAGTCCTTGTCATTCAGCAGAGAAACCGCACGCAGATCGCAGGAGAGCTGTACCGCGAACCCGGGGTGAATTCCGCATGGCTGAAAGCACTGGGCACCTATCATCCGGAAGACAAAGCAGTTAAGGAGATGGCAGATAAGATCGAACTTTTGCTGAAAGACGGCGGGGTCACAGCTGTTCTTCTCCATGGAGGCAGCAAGATGCCGTACTGTCTGGATGTCATCAGCGAAACGGAAGCTGTCACCAAAGGTTTCGGCCGCGATTCAAAGCAAACACTGTTCCTTCAGGACGAGGGAGACCGATACGTACTGAAAGCGGACGGCGCAGTCTTTGTCCGTCTCAAAAAGGATTGATTATCTTCTTAAGTCGAGTAGGGGCTAACATGTAGCCCCTCTCACACCACCGTACATGCCGTTCGGCATACGGCGGTTCAACTTAGTTTCAAAGCATGTCGCTCAACATAGTAATCCAACGGACTAACGAGGCCACGCCTCGTTAGTTTTTCTTTAGAGATTCCGCCTTTAACCTGAGGTAACTGTACGGCCTTCATGTACCCTCTAAAGCATGCTGCCTTCCGTGCTCTCCACTCTTCAACACCTAATTTTCTCAGCCCCCAGCATCTTTTGGACGGAGTCTTCCATTGCTTCCAGATTATTATTCTCAATTGTGTCCTGAGATGTTTATCCACTTTTTGCATTGCGCTTTTCATGGATGCCAGAGCAAAGTAATTAATCCATCCTCTCGTGAGCGAATTAATTTTCTGGATTCGTGTTGTAAGGTCAATACTCCAGCTTCTCCTGCAGAGTTCCTTTAGTTTTGCCTTGAACTTCTTCAGAGAATCTTCGTGCGGCCTTGCCTTCCAGCCTTCTTTGTCCTTAAAGAAACTGTACCCCAGATATTTTACTTTGCTCGGTCTGCTCACATGCGTTTTGGTCGCATTCACTTTCAGACCCAGTCTCTTTTCTATCCATTCCGTAATGGAGTACATTACTCTTTTGGCGCTTGCCTCGCTTCTAACCAGTATCACGCAGTCATCCGCGTATCTGGCGTAGTTAAGCCCTCTCCGCTCAAGTTCTTTGTCCAGTTCATTCAACATCACGTTGCTCAGCAATGGGGATAGATTTCCTCCCTGGGGTGTCCCAAGTTTCGTTTCCTCGTATTTGCCGTTCACCATTACTCCTGCCTGGAGGTATTTCCGTATTAGGGATTCCGTATCTCCATCCCGAATAATGCGCCCAACATAACTCATCAACTTGTCCTGGGGCACATTGTCGAAGAACTTTTCGAGATCTATGTCTACGATCCATTCATATCCCTCATTTAACAGTTCAAGCACTTTTTCTATGGCTTGTCCTGCACTTCGGCCTGGTCGGAATCCATAACTGTTTTCCGAGAATGTCGGCTCAAATATCGGGCTTATTATCTGGACTATTGCCTGCTCTATCGTTCTGTCGACTACTGTTGGTATCCCGAGTTTTCGCACTCCACCGTTTGGCTTCGGTATTTCCACCCTAAGCACCGGTTGGGGCTTATACGTTCTCTCATGGATTTTCTGTTTTATACTCTGCCAGTTCTTTTCCATGTATTGGTCAAGTTCCTGTACTGTGACTCCGTCTATCCCACTGGCCCCTTTGTTTGCGTATACCCGCTTCTTTGCCTTTGCGATATTCTCGTCACTGAGTATTTCATCGAGCATTTTCGACATACCTCTGTCTCCCTCCTTTTCCGCTCCAGCTCGGCTCTGCCCTACGTTTGCGGGGTCGCCTTTCGTCTACGTTTCAGACGTTGCCTCTGTCAGACTTCCGCTCTGGACATACTTCTTGTTCGACTTCCTAAATTGTTTAGCCCTTCCTCTCTCGAGTACTATGGCCTCTGCTGACTTCTCGCAGTTCGTTGTTACTATGCGAGCCTCGTCTTTGCCTCGGCAAAACACCTGCGAGACCTCACGGGATAAGTTCCGAATCTTTCCTCGTTTACCTGCCTGATTTACGTCTTGGAGTTACGGTTGCCTTTTGGGACTTTGCTGATCGTAGCCAGCTCATCCGTCCAATCCGCCTTATATCAGGTTTCTGTCCGTCAGGCCACGATTTCGCTATCCCTTCTTCTCCCCGCCACCTCACGATGGTCAGGCTTGGGAATCGCTATCAGGTTCGTTGGCAACTACGCCCTTTGGGACTTTCACCCTAGATTCGGGACATGCCCGTCATACCAAAGAATCAAGGGCTCCTTATCAGGAGCCCTTCTTTTTTAATAATCAAATTGTCTGTAATATCTTCTGATGGAAAGGGGATGCCTTAGGAACAGTTCCATATAAGCGTCCACTCTGTTGTTGATCGCATGCATGACCAGGTGGCTGATCGTTCCGCGGAACTTTTCATCGATCCCGGGTAGATCAACTTCCTTTGTGTCGATAATCGTGTAATTCGCGCAAACCTTGGGGAGGAATCTCGCTACGCGCTCTGCAAGAGGCCTCTGTTCATCCTCACCCATAAAAAGCGTGACCGGGGTATCCTGCTCGATGACTTCCAGTGTCCCATGGAAAAACTCCTGGCAGGAGATGGATTTTGTGCGAACCCACATCTGTTCTTCCCAATAACACATTGCATAGGAATATGTGGCTCCGTACTGATTGCCGGATCCTACGAAATAGTGCGGGAGGTCAGGGCGCTCCTTGTGGAATTCCACCTGCTTCCTAGCGTAATCGTACGCCCAGGCGTCCGCTCCGATCTCGACTTCCGCCAGGTCCTTCGCCAGATTCTCTTCCATCTGCCTGTTATACTCGTCATACTCAGGAAACTCCCCGTTCTTGTACATCAGATAATTGCAGACCATATAGAACTTCAGCTGCTCATTCATCGGATATACTATCAGATAGTCCTGTTTATCCGGAAGTGTCAGAGTCGTTCCGGGTGTATCGATAAATGCGAATACCGTTCCCCCAATCTCATGCACCCGATCGACCAGCTGAACCATCTCTTTAGTGTTGCCTGACACTGACGAATAAATGACGACAGATTTGTCCGTAAATCTCTTGTTTCCGGTTGTCAAGAATTCAGCAGCATTCTCTACGAATACAGGCAAGCTGGATTTTCCTCTCATGTATACTTCCGCCTGCATCCCGGAGGCGTATGTGCCCCCGATCCCGACAAAATAAATGCCGTCAAAGCCTTTCTCCCAAATTGAATCAATGATCTTCTCGATTTGAGGGCGAAGAGCGAGCGCACCGTTAACGCTGTCGATTTGCCCCTGCTTGTCAAAATTCCTCAAGCAGGCACCCTCCTGTTCTTTCCATGCTTTCGCATTGAATGTCATATCGATTCCCCGTCTTTCTCATTATTTGGCTTATCGCCATAAGCATCATATCACAAGACGTATTGTATTGTCTTTGTTTCTCCCAATTCTTTATAAAACAAAGGAAATGATCGCAAACACCATTTTGCGGTGTTTTTTCATGCAAATCCTGTTTTTTTGTTTGACTTTTACACCTATCTTAAATATAATACTACTTGCGCATTAAAAAGGCCTTGTATGAGACACTAGCTCAGTCGGCAGAGCACCTGCCTTTTAAGCAGGGTGTCCGGAGTTCGAATCTCCGGTGTCTCACCAAACGCGCGGTATTCGAACATCATGGTAAATGATAGTTCATTTGGTATCGTTGTGCGCATTAATAGACGATAAATAGTCTTACAAAAAGCACCATCCCACATCGGATGGTGCTTTTTGTTCTTAACTACATAAAGGCCACAGGTTTTAATTTATTCAATCTCAATTAATAGACCAGCAAAGAATTAGTATCAATCTTTCCACAAAACCTTTGAAAAAAGACGCTGCCACATCCCAGTTCTCTATTTTGATAAACCAGTATTTGTATTTTTCTATGAAACATAATACGCCCCTTTCTTTCTCTATCAGGATCAGAGCAGTATTTTTGTGAACTGGTAATATAAGAATTGGACATTAATGGGGTATATTTGAACAAAGATAAACAAAAAACCAGAGCATTCACAACATGATATTACGAGAAGTCCTATTTCCCGCAGGAGTGAAAACATGTTATGCACCAAAACTGTTTATATATGGGTATCTGTCTCTCTATTTTTTTGTTAAAAGACACCTGTTATTTGTAGTTGATGAGAGGTCCTCCAATCATCATTCCTGTATGGTCTTTTCACATTTGTGCTTTTGCGCGGAATTATCTTTTGATTTGTATTGTACTAGCTGTTAATAGTACCAATGTCCAAACAAAACAAATAGTGAATCCCCAAAAAAACTGATTCTTAGTATTAGCACCAAAAGATATATTGTTGATTGGTAAGCGTCAACTGTACAGACGTACAATCAGCAAGACCCGTCTCTCTCGGAAACGTGTCTCGTAGGCAAAGCGTTTTTTTTCACTTACTTCATTTTTGCGGCATGTTCCAGGGAAGCAATTTCTCCACGTCAGCCGGTTCCTTCAGATTTAGCCCCGGAGCTGTTTGTAATACATAGAGCAGATATTCATAAGGAGAAAGTCCGTTAAACTTTGCCGTTTCAATCAAGCTGTAATATGTTTCTGCTGCAACCACTCCGGACTTTGTATTGCAGAACAGCCAGTTCTTTCTGCCCATCACAAAAGGCTTTATACTTCTTTCTGCCCGGTTGTTTGTCAGTTCAATTCTTCCATCAGAGAAGAACGGCTCAAAGGTCGTCCACTGGTTCTTTAGGTAGGTTATCCCTTCTGCCGTTTTGCTTCCCTTCAAGACCTGGACGCTTCTTGCCCACGCCAAGAGGTCATCCATCAGTGGCTTCACCACCTTCATGCGTTCCTTTAAGCGCTCTTCCGGAGGAAGGCCAGTCAATTGCTTCTCTTTCAGCAGGATCGCTTCAATTTTGCAAAACCCTTCTTCGGCCACCGTTCCTTTCCGGTTTTCTGCTTTCATCCCGTTCAGTGCGTCGGAGAATTTTCTCCTCGCATGGGCTAAACAGCCGACCCGAGTTACACCCTCAACCGCATTGTAGCCACCATAGCCGTCTGTTTGTAGATATCCTCCATATCCCACGAGATACTTTTTCGGTGCGGCTGCACTTCTGGACTCATCAAAGCTGTACAGTACAACTTGTTTTTCAGCATAGGAGCCGGTCATGTATAGCCACATGTAACTCTTCGTTTTTGCCCTTCGGTCTCCTTCATGCAGCACCTGCACCGGCGTCTCATCAGCGTGCAATATGTCATTCTTCAGCAGTTCCCGGTGCAGCTCTTCATATATCGGCCGCAGGTACCGTTCGCTGCACGTCAGCAGCCAGTTGCTCATTGTCTGCCGGCTCAGTTTCAGTCCTTTTCGGCTCCATTCCTGCTCCTGCCGGTACAACGGCGAATACATAACATACTTTTCGTGTGCAATATTGGCTACTGCCTCTGCACTTGCAAATCCTCCGGGTATCAATGAGGGAATTCTTGGTGCTTCGGTTATCGGTGTAGTGATGTTATTCTCCTTGCACTCGGGACACGCTGCTTTGTAATACCAATCTTCACGTATTTCTGCGTGGGCTGGAACCAGTACCAACGTCCTCTGCACTTCTTTGCCTATCACTTCCATTGCGCTGCCACATTCTGGGCAAGTCATTTCCTCCGGCATGTGCTCCACGACTGTTGTTGGTAGATCCTCTGTCAGAATATCATCTATGGACCCGCTTCTGGATCCTTTCGCACGCTTGTGGCTCTTTACTTCAACGGATTCTCCGGGCTCGGTGTCTTCCACAAGTTCGGCTTCATTGAACAGAAAAGACAACTGCTCTGCCAGATCCCCGTTCATAGCAACATGCTCCGAGTTGCTTCCAAAGATCTTTTTCATTGCCCGGCGCAGCTTTTCTTCCAATCGGAGCTTGTCCTGTTTTAAGGACATTATCTCTTCCTTTAAAGCTGCATTGTCCTGCAATAGTTCGTTATAGGTTTTTTCCGTACTTTTTTCCATGTCTAAATTGTACCAAACCTACAGATGTATCGTAAAATCCGCCATTATCTCATCTTCGTCATTTTGCCGAATAATCTCCGCTTGCTAAATGAGACGCAGAGCCTCTTCTCCCGCTTTCCTTCGGACTCGTCATTTGTTCCAGACGTCTTCTGGAGTTACTTTTTCAGTCTGTCATATAAAAAAGAAGGAAGCCTTGTTCTAAAACATGACTTCCTGTCATTCTGGTTTTTTCTCTGTTTTATGCGCTAAAATTTCTCTGTTTTGTCCATATCTTTTTATATCGCTCGCTTTCCCGTTACTTCAGTTAGCGCCTTTGGCTGCACTATGGAAAGTCCTTCCATCAGCCACCGGTATTGCTGTTCGCTCAATTTTTGCATTTCTTCCCGGCTCCTCGGCCACTGCATTCCTCCACTCTCGTATCGTTTGTATAACAGAAGAAATCCATCTCCTTCCCACAGCAGCCCTTTTATCCGGTCCCGTTTCCTCCCGCAGAATAGATACAGACTTCTGCTGAATGGATCCAGATGAAACTTTTGCTGAACCAGTCCTGCCAGTTTATCTATACCTCCTCGCAGATCTGTGTATCCGCATGCTATGTAGACGGGAACTCCGCTCAACTCCCTCAGCATTCCAGAATCCTCAGCAATGCTTCCATCGAGGTGATCTCTACCTCATACCTTTGTTTCTTCACTTTGGCCAGTGTCTTTTGCTGCTCCTCCCGGATCACTTCTGCAAATTCGGGCCCTTCGGCTGCTTCTTTTGCTGCCTTGAACACTTTTCGCTGCCATTCGTAATACGTATACTTATTGATCTGGTTTGCTTCGCACCAGGCTGACACTGTCATCCCGCTGCTTCTGCATTCCCGCACTCGTTCTGCCCATAGTTCCAGCTTTTGATTTTTCGTATACACTTGCAGTTCTGTCCCCATCTTCTCCTCCTTTGTCTTGCTGGGACAAACTGCTTTCAACTGTGTCTCATTGAGCCACACTGAGCCACACTGGGCCTTTCTTTGTCCCACTGTGACTTATTTTCCCACATTTTCATGGACGGTTAAATCCGCCCCTATAATTTACGCTTACGTTGATTGTTGTTCCTTTTGAATTATTACCGCCCATAATATGTCTTTTTACTATTATTACTGTAATTATTATTCCTATACACCAAACTATAAAACCTGTTACTAGTATAGAACATATTACAGGTGCATCTTCGCTTAGGAAAAAATAATCTGCTACGCATAGAACGGTAGACACTATCCTTTCTTTCACTAAAAAAACACCTGCTTTTAGCAAATCAAATTCTCCACCATTATTGTATTTTTCTATTGCTTCCCTTAGTGTAGTAGCGACCCAAACATGAAACAGAGGGCTTACTATTTCTAAAAAGAGAAAAAAATACATTACAACAAGTACAATATTCATCACATTATCAGATTTGCGTCATTATTCCAGCTGATGTAATTTTGTATGTTTTTACTGCAAGTGTTGCAACTGCCGGTGTTGGTGAAAAAGAAATCCCGACACTCCCACTTGGAGTATCACAATTAGCCGATATGCTCACTAGTATAGTCCATTGTGCATGGCCATAAGCTCCTCCTACTTTAATTGCTGCAAGTTGAGCCGTTCCATCAGAAGTTAAAGTGAGTGTTAAATAGATCAGTTCTTTAATATAAAAGTTGCTGCCAATTTACTAATCGTTATAGTAACCAAAAGCATTACTAAAACAGTAATAAACTCATATTGAAGCGATATATAAAAGACTTTTGAAAAAATAAAATAACACACGCCCTTCACTATGCCCAATCCAAAGATAGCAATTAAAAAGCCGAAACATGCCACTAACCCATTCACCCCTGTTATTACAAGAGCCACAGAATTATTATTCAATCCTAAGACTTTTAATTTATGAATGAGGCCTTTCTTTTCGTTTTTGACATCTGACACAAACATAACCGACAGGATAGCTGAAACGGTTACCAGAAAAACAGTCATTATAGGAAGCAAAAAGTCCTTCATGCTGTCATACCGAGCCATATTATTAACATTAGCAACAGGTTCTGCGCTGTATCCTTTATCCTCAAGCGAGGCAATCATATTGCTCAGATCATCCACACTTCCAGCACATACATAAATGTTTTTGAAAAGCATCTCGTCTTTTATCTCATCGTATCTGATATTTGAATCTTCTTTTAAACTCCCCTGCTTTACTAGAGCAGTGATCATATCAAGGCTTACATAAGAAGTGTTTGAGACCTGAGGCATCTCAGAGTATTTGCTCGTGTTTTCATTTATATCTACAACTGAAACGGAATACTTTTTCGGCGGTGACAATCTGTTTCCCGCAATATATTCCTGCTGCTCCTTCACATCAAAGACAGCAATAAGATTAGCCAAATAACTCGGGTCGGATCGCATTTTCTCAGAGGCACTTTTTTTAGCAGATACTCCCATATAGAAGATGTCTTTGTTAATGCTATCCGGAGTTATGCCGATATAAGAGAACACATCGTCAGACACAGCCTGGATCGGAAAAGTTATACTGCCGCCCTGATACAGGATCATAACATCCATATTGACAATCGGACTTGCAAACCTGATCCCTTTAAGGTGATAGAGTTCTTTAACCTCTGTCTCAGATATCCAATCTTTCTCTCCGCTTGCTTTTGATCGGGAAACGCTCACCACATCTGAGTAAAAGACATTTTCTGTTCTTCGTATTAATTCCCTTCTTTCGCCTTCCTGTTTAGATAGCAAAACGACAAACACTAAAACAACAGCTGCATACACAAGTGAAATCATCAGCATCTTTCTTTTTTGGGCAAGAAGTCTGTAAAGAACAGCAATAAGATCAAATGTAATCATCTCTTCTTTTTCTTTTGAAATAATAAACAGTCAATAAAACAGCTATTAACAGAATGCCTGAAACGATCCAGATCATAAATCCATTTGTTTTAGCCTCTTTTTCTTCAGGTTCCGGAATAACTACATCTACTTTGACAGGAGAGACCTCGAGATCAGCAGAAACAGACAATTTTGTTTCTTTTCCAAGATCGTCCTCATAATAAACAGTGAAGACGGGATGTGCATTCCCTGCTCTGAGAGTTGACAGGTACAGATCTGCTTTGACTATTCCTCCCGCAGGTATAGATCCGAGAAAAACGGATTCACTGCTCACGATACCTTCAGAATCCTTCTCGACGATCCTGATGTTCTGGCATGTAGCATCGCCGGTATTCATGATCGAAAAAGATACGTTTACAGTTTGTCCAGCTTCCGGTATCTGCGGATATATACTTATCTCTGAGCACGAAAGATTTACTCTCTGATTGATAGATATATATGCTTTTTCTACAACACGCTGCTTGTCGCTGCCATTTTCTGCTTCATATTCTGCAGTGACAGAAACTGGGTAGTTACCATGTTGCACATTATCACCCGCCTTGACCCTCAGGGTAATTGTTTTGGAGGCATAAGCTCCTATCCTGGAGATCGTAAAAGAAGTGGCTCCGTTTATTGGTACAACATTTCCTGCAGTATCCCAAACTCCTTTAATATTGATCACAGCACAGGGTGATTCATTTTTTAAAGTAAGAATCAGGTCGAACTCATCTCCTGCATAGACCTCGTCAGGCACTGATTTCAGAGACGAAACATACAGGATAGGATCATATGTCTTCTCCTCCTCTTTTTCATGCTGCAGTATCCCAACTACAGTAGACAGCTCCTGTTTTCTTTCCTCATGCGTGTACAGATCCACATATGTAACAGAGTATTTTATAGTATAGAAATTCTGGACAGCATCAGCTCTGCTGTTCAGGCTGACATCGTATAGGCAGCTTGACACGTCATCATATTGAGAGAGATATGTTGTCCGTTCTATTCTAAAGGGGAAGATGTTAATATCCGTTGATGTCAGAAGGTCTATTGACCGGATAGCATACCCGTCTTTAGCGAAAAACTTTAAGGAATATTGTGCATTTTGTCCAGCCCAGACAGATACATTGGGCTGGTCTTCAATAAAGATAGGGTCGATAACGGGAACATAAATGATGGGGTCATCATCCGGAATGACAGTTTCTTCATCTCCGCTCTGACCAGGATCAGTTGTCCCTGAAGAGTCAGGAACAGGTATCTCGCTTTCCTGATCTTCGGAGTCCGGCTGGTCATCAGTGTCGGATTCTGTTATCCCCTCATTACCAGTGTCGTCAGTTCCCTTTTCATCTATTTCAGGTGTTTCCTCTGAGCCGTATTCTTCAATGCTGTTTTCTGTTACGATCTCCTCAGGAGGATCCTCGGTGAGTTCTTCTGCATGACATACCACTCCTGTATTAGCGGATAAGATCGCGATCAGAAGGATAAAAACTATTAGTTTTCTCATCTTTATTCAGTTTCCTTTTTGATCAGGGCTCCATCTCTCAAGATGTAAGTGTTTTGTGTGGTAATCGAAACCGGATGACCCGATGTTATTACGGCTGTTAAGTTGTATTCATTGGATATATCAACAAGTGTTCTTATAAAACCTGAAGCCTCATTTGAATCCAGTTCTCTGTCCAGATTATCGATAAGCAATATTTCTGGAGAGCATATCAAAGCGCTCGCTACTGCAACAGAAGCTACTTGTGCAGCACTAAGATCTTTAGGATGGAATTGAAGCAGATTTGTGATACCGAATCTGTCGGATGCGGAGACGACTATCCTTTTACGCATAAGACGGGGATATTCGTGAAGAATCAATGGCAACTCAAGGTTCATATATACTGTAAGATCATTGAACAGCGGGTTCTCTCTAGTAACATACCCAATGTGATTTTTCCTGAATGCAGTCCTCTTTTTCTCGTTTAAGGAAAAGGGGTCTTGGCCATCGATAAGCACTTGCCCAGCTGTAGGCGTATCCAGCCCGGCAAGGATGTTAAGGAGCGTTGTACTTTCTGAGCCGGAGGCCTCTTCAATAAACACCGGCTTTCCCGGACTTGCGTTAAAAGACACCCCCTTCAAAACAAAGGGCGAATATGAGCCGTCATCAAATGCTCTGTAAACATCTTTGACCTGTATTTCCATTACTGATCTCCTGCAGAATACTTTCGGATCATTGTACTTCCGACTCCGATGATAATTAGTGATACAATCATAAGCATGAATGTTTCAGCCGCACTGGTCTTTTTAAGCAGAACACTTCCATGGAACAGGTTATACAGACTTAGATCCACAAAGGAAGATTCGCTTAGATATGATAGAGTTGGGAAAAGGCAAAAAAACAGAAAAGAGATTAAAACGGTCGAATGAAGATTTTTTGTGAAGACAGATAATCCGGTAGTTCCGACGGCAATCGTATATAGGCAAAGACATTTCAACAGTACAGTCAAAAGAAATGCTGAAAACACGGAGAGAGACTGTGTAAGATTGCTCATCCAGTTCAGACTGCTGGCTGTATAACTCATACCTTCAAGTCCGTAATCGATCCACGTCCTTATAAGCCTGCATGCGCTCTCTATAATTGGGATCATAATGCTGTACAGCATTATGATCTTTTTTTTGGCGTTATAAAGGTCAGACTGTCCCTCAGGAACCACCCGGATAAGCTGAGCCATCTTCCCTTTTTCCTCTACCAGATAATAGTTAGAGAAGACAATGATGGTAATGAAAGACGAAAGAAGCATGAAAAGCTTGTCTTTTTTTTCATCTGTATCAAATAAATACCTGTATCCGGTTCCGTATATAAGCTTTGCTCCATCTGTTGATATTACATAAGGGATATCTTCCTTAACGATGTGGTTGAAAACAGAGTATTCGATCTTAAGATCATTAAGTTCACTCATTCTTTCCTGATATTCCCGTGAGGTTATCAATCCGGAATTATACTCGCTCTCCACAGTCCGTATCGGCTCGAATTCCTGGTTCCATTTGTTAAGGTGATCATATGTGCTCTGTGAGTATTCCCCTTTTATGGCTTTCATCTCTTGTCTGTAAATCTGCTCAGCGACCGATATATAGTTGGGTTTTGAATAAAAAAGGATCGCGCCGATAATAATAACCATAATTACCGGACCATTCTTTATTTCTGTCATGAATTTGTGCCATTCACCTTCGAAGTATGATCTAACTTTCCTGTTGCTGCTTTTAAGAGCGAATGCCGTTTTGCCTGACCGCAATGTTTGCCTTTCACTCAATACCAGGGTATAGGCTACACAGAGAAGAACTATTCGGAATAAAGAGAGGAGCAATTCGTACGACAATCTTGATATCGGCACATCATTGATATTCAGATAGTAATAACTGAAAATACTATCCTGAGGATCCATCATGTTAAGAGTGCCCAAATACTTTATCCATGACCATTTTCCTGACGCGGCGAATAATCCTTTTATACCTATTCCTCCTGCTATCAACGCTACTGTGCTCATAAAAGAGACAGACCATGAATCAAATACTGCAGAGAACAGCAGAGACATCAGAAATACAGTAAAAATCGGTACTGCTTTTGTCACATAAAACAACATGATAGTGTTTATTATGTTCATGTGAAACGGGGAGGACAAGAAACAGGAGCAGCTCTGTATGCTGTTATTCATAGGCACATAACCGTAAACCGCCTGAAATACTGCAAAATTTGAGCCGTAAAAAATGAGAGATATCAACAAAACCGATATAAGACCTGCGAGAACCTTGCTGAATGCTACGTGCTTTCTTCCTAAAGGTGTACTTCGCACGAGATAATACATTCCGGTCTTTCTCTCGTCATATACCATCGATACCGAAAAATACAAAGAAACGAACAGGAGGATCCAGTCCGTTATCCTTGTTGATAAAGGAATCTCAATGCCTTTACATGGGACATAGTCGACCGGAATGTCGTTTAGCATCTCGTACTTATCTCTTAGCATGGCTATGCTTTGCATGCGGAACAGCGAATCTGCTTCTGAATTCATGTTGCTGTGCAGCAGAGAATCAGCTTTATCTATTATTGACTTGAGATACTTGTCGTACTTATAAGCGCTCTGGAATTCTTTATTGATATACGAGAGGAAAACCTGTTCGGTATAATAATCGTCCGTATAGACCACATATTTCTGTGATTTATAATCGTCATAATACTTGCGGTACAGTTCCTCATTTTCCTTTTTCTGGATGACAGAGTACTCTGTGACGCCGTGCTCCTTCTCGCTGGATTCGACAGCCACAAACACTTTTATGCTGTCAAGCATTTCCATGCGATCTGCAAGATATTGCTCCTTTTGTTCCATGCTCATCGACAATAGGTCTTTGCTTATTGTTCTGTATGCATTACCTGAAAAACTGGTTTTTGATGAAAGCGCAATTAAATACAGATTGGCAAGAAGGAGGACAAGCAAACCCAAGGCGGTCCTCCTGTTCCTCCACATCTTCTTCATCTCACACAAAAAGATGAGCATTATACATCACCGAAGATCGACATATATACCTCTTCCAAGCCCTCACAACCATATTTTCGGACCAGTATCTCTGGTTCATCGAAGCTGCAGACCCGTCCCTCTTTAAGAACCATTACTTTATCCGCTATGTTTTCCACGTCAGAAACGATATGCGTTGCAAGGATCACTGTTTTTCCTTTCAATGCATAGTTCTTCATGATCTCCTTTACTTTTACTCTCTCTTTAGGGTCAAGCCCTACCGTAGGCTCATCAAGGATCATGAGCTCAGGTGCCCCCAAAAGAGCCTGTGCTATGAGCAGTCTCTGCTTCATACCTCCTGAGTATGAGCCTATTTTCCTGTCCAGATCATTCTGAAGATTTACTGCTGATATGCTGCTCTTCACTTCATCCTCTATAGCAGATTCAGGTATCTTTTTAAGCGCACAAAAGTATTCAAGGAACTCTTTTCCAGTAAAAGTGTCGTAGAGTCCCTGCTGCTGAGGAACGTAACCGATCTTTTCCAGATATCTCTTTCGATTGCGGAAGGTAACCTGATCATTCCACAAAACAATTCCTTTCGTTGGCTTCAAATTACAAGAGATTATGTTCAGAAGTGTTGATTTCCCCGAGCCGTTCGGGCCGAGAATTGCTGTAATTCCCGGCCCGAACGTTGCGGTAAATTCTGTCAGAGCATTCCTTTTGGTATTAGAATATCTGTGTGTCAGGCCTATACAGTTTAATACTGCACTCATCTGTTGCACTCCAAATCGCCATAGTGTATATGATACTAATATCCAGGTCCCTGAGCCTTGTGTGAATACTGGGATTTGATCTCTGCATCTGACGGATACACATAATCTGTAAAGGATTCATAATTAGGCTCGTTTTTCCAGTAATCGTCCTTATCTATCATAGAGAAATACTTCTCAATTCTTGTCGTTTCCGCAGGCATGCCATCAATAGTATCTATTTCTGTGTAGTAGATATATCCGTTAATCACAACATAACGGTCAAAAGTTTCAGCAATGATCCTCACAGGATGCTCAACATCATCCTCATAAAAGACCATGTCAGGCTCATAAAGATCCCCTGTTATGAGATCATAATAGTATTGATGCACTTCATATGGCTCATCTACAGAAGTAACAACCCCTATTTTGTCATCTATAATCGAATCATATACCCTTACAGTTTCCTTTCCCGTGAGACTCAAAATGTCATCTGCACGCAATACTATTTCATCATTTTTTGATGTTATGTCTATTCTGTGGATATCGTTTTCTCCAACTTTACAGTAATATAAATTGTTCCCATAGTCATAGGAAATAGAGTACTCCCCCTGGTTATATTGGATGAGTTGCTTCTCACTATGAGTCTCAATATCATAGCTTACATATGCATATCGTAAATGCATAAACTGCTCATTACGTGAAGCTTCCTCATATCCTTCCTGAGGCCTCGCTACCCTGAAGATGAGTTCTTTTCCAATGGCGCCATACAGATTCAACGCAAAAACATTGTTAGGGAATCTTGCGATTTCTTCTGCTTTCTCCATTTTGCTGTTCACATACAGAAGAACAAAGTCACCGTAAGCCCTCTCCTCTGCATCATATGTATCCATCAGAAGGTAGATTCCATTTTCATCGGCAACTATTCCGCTGTTCTGATTAAGCAACATGCTCTGAGGAAGTGTAAGATCTTTTCTGTCAGATCCATCCAATGCCATCCGGAACACTTTAGCTGGTTCTCCACCTGAGCCCCCTACGGATCTTAATCCAACAGTAACAACATATAGATAATCCCCATTGATAGCCGGAACAGTACCACCTTCGTCGCTAGGAATCCATCCGGGGTTCTCATCGCTTGTAGTCGCTATTAGCTGATTGGATAAATAGTTTAAGGACATAGTACTGTAATCATAATATAGTACTGAGGTTCCACCATGATCCGTCCTTAACTTATACAATCCGTTTGAAGATGCTATGGTGTTATCAAATAGCATGCCAGGAGTTTTTACTATTGATAATGAAAGGCCTCGAGTCTCGTCCGGTAAATGCGCACTGCTACCATGAGATGGTTCGCTATTGATTTCTTTAGGCTCGAGGTCATCAGCACCGAATGTGCCGCAACTGACTAATAAGATACTAATAAGAAAAACAACACATGTTTTAAACAATCTATTTTTCATCTTTGCTCTCTAATTCGTGAAGTAAACATCAAACGGGGTGCGATAATTCGTTCCGTGGCACCAGGTGATCTTGTACTGATTGTTTCCAAGTGGATAATCTGAATCTGCAAACATATACATCGTATACGGCTGATTGCTTGTCCTAGCTGGAACTGTTAAATACAAATACCCTGTTGTACCAACATCTAGGTCGTAAATATGCATATCTCCGCAGTTGTTATCGATGATCTCTCTGATGTTGGCTATTGGATTTGCAGAACCTCTGTAGCAATTTATTGCCAGGTTTGAGGTTTGGAGAGGACGAAGGCCGATACCATAGTATCCAGCATCTGACGAAAAACACACTGTTTCCCAAACCTGCGTTTGATTTGTATAACTTCCTGACCAAGCATACGAAGATAACTGATTTCCAGAAGCTGGTGTGCTTGCATATACATTAAGACACCGAGTTCCGTTTGTCCCTGCAACAAAATAAACTTTTGTAGCATCACCAGCCCAATAATTCGATGCAAGGTCATCAACTGATGCCGCATGTGCTCCAAACATAAATGTACTCATGAGAAGCATAAATGCTGCCATAATAAGTATTCTCTTTTTCATGATTTTTGTCTCTTCCTTTCATAATCATTTTAAAAATCACGTATCTTAACCCCAGTCACACCCACTCTTGCAAAATTATTTAAGCGCTTCAGGTGCCTTAAGCTGATACGTCGGTCCCCAACACGGGACCTTAGATGCTACCATTGCCACCAATAAGGTGAGTGAAGATAGCCTTATTAGCAATTTGCACATAATATACCCCCCCCCCTTCTATTTTTTCGTCAATCTCATCATATACTGTTTTTATTCTTATATTTCACCAGATAGTACAAACGACACGTTTTACGGTACAAACGACATATTTTGCCCTTTTTCTTTCTGTTATAATTGATTTATGAAATTGAATATATTTATTGCAGATGATGATCCTAAGATTACTCAAACCCTTGAGTGTATCATTCGAGACTGGGAAGATCAGTACCGTCATGAGATAAATCTGCAAACAAAAAACGACCTCAAAAATGTTGAGGTCACATCTCTTATTCCATATGATTTGATCATTCTGGATATCGAAATAGGTTCTGTAAATGGTATCGAGTTTGCAAAAGCCTTGAGACAGTCCGGAAGTGATGCAGCCATTGCTTTCATTAGCAACTATGAAAAGTATGCTATTGAAGGTTATTCTACTCATGCAATCTCTTATCTCCTGAAACCATTGAACCCGGAAAAAGTTTTCTTATTACTTGATGAAACCTTCAATAGAGTTGGTGACTATAACTCCAAAACCATATGGGTATCAAGCGGTGGAAACCATCGCTTCATTTCAACATCTTCGATCTTATTTATTACTATTTTCGGAAAGTCTATGGAAATTCATTTATTGGATAAAGTGGAAACATACATTATGCCTTTAAAATTAATCGATCCACAATTGCCTGGTACGTCTTTACTACGCTGCCATAAAAGTTATATCGTCAACATTGAATATGTTACTGGCTTGTCCGGAAACAATCTGTTTGTTGGTCCTGATGAAGAGCTTATTCCAATAGGACGTGTATATAAAGAAAACATAAAAAGACAGCTTCTTACTAAAAGGAGATAAAACACAATGCCCCAAGTTTCACTTTGGCAAATCATTGAATTGCTGAGCAATCTTGCTGACAGTTTTTTATTGTTGTGTCTTGTTACTTCTTCTTTAAGTATGAAATTTGAGGGAAAATGGCAGTGGCCTATATATACCCTTGTCTTTACCGGGATGTGCTCTCTTGGAAATCTTTACTGCTCTTCCCTGGTTCAGTTATATTTATTGCTTTCAATATTGCTGTTCATATTTACGATCTTCTTTACAGATGGTCCTCTAGCAACAAAGATCTTCTGGACGGTTTTTACTCCATTCCTGTTTTTCGGGGTAGACATGCTCAACTGCGACATAGCTCTTCGTATTCTTCAGGATGTTCCAAGCACCATCATTTATGAGCAAGGTCCAATTCGCCTTTTCCTAATGATCATTACTCGTTCGGTACTTGCAGTGATCGTATTCTGGTTAAGAAAAAAGCAGTTATTGATATCCTCCACACCTTCACAGTCCATCCTTTTGCTGCTGTGCCCTATTTTCAGTTGGGTAGCTCTTATGATGCTTGCTCACCTGTTTGCCATAGATCATGTTTCAGACAATTACCTTCTCTTCACAACGCTTTTGTTCTGTGCTATAAACGCTGTTTACATTTATCTTTTTATCTCACTGAAAAACCGCGATAGAACTATTCGTGAAAATGCGCTTATTATCCAACGTATGAACTCCGAAAGGAGACATTTTAATACGCTTCGGGAGTATTCTTCCAACATCGAAAAATGGGAGCATGACGCAAATAAGCATTTGCGTGCGATCCAGGACCTTGCACAAAATGCGAATGACATTTCTGTTATAAATTATGTAAATGAGATCAACGGACATTTATATAAGCGTCCTGTCCCTGTAGATACCGGTAACCTACTCTTTGACAGCCTGTTAGGTGATTATGCAAATGAAGCAATATCTAAAGGAATACATGTTTCTTTAGAAATCCAGGTTCCTGTCCTACTAGAAGAAATCTCTGTAGATTTGTGTAGTATTGTAGGAAACCTTTGGGAAAACGCCATAGAGGGTTGTGAACGAGTATCAAATGAAAAGGTTGCAATCCTGTTCGGTTCTTATGTTGATCATGAGCATTTCATAATGGAGATTCAGAACACCTGTGATCCTGAGCAGATATCCAAAACTGGATCTTCGAAATCTGGTGGCTTCCATGGGCTTGGTATGAAGATCATTGATGGCGCTCTGAATAAAAATAACGGTTTTTCAACATTCGAAACATCCGGTAACACTTTTATCGCAAAGGTAGCTCTTCCGTTAAAATCTGTATCAGATTTATCTATTGATAAAAACAATATTTTCTATTGGGAAAGCAAATAGCATGTTTCAGAAAGCAGCTGTTTTTTACTCTGACATTTTGGTAAGAAACGGGATTATATCATTAGAAGATAAGGAGATTCACGAATATGGTCTTATTGCCTTGTTCGTGAATCTGATTAATTATGGTTTATGGATATTGCTAGGCATAGTATCGTCCACGTTATCGGAAACTATTATTTTTCTCATAAGTTATACGCTTTTGCGCAACATAATCGGAGGGTGGCATGCATCGACTCCAGGCAAATGTACAATATGTGGTGTTTTGATGTGGCTTTTTATAATGTACATATATAAGCGAATCTATTTACCTTCTCAATTATTAGAACGACTCTTGCTTCCTGTCTTTCTGTGTCTTCTTGCTATCGTTATTAAAAAAGACTTGTCATTCAAACGTAAAGCAGCAGGGACTATCTGCTTATCGTGTCTATGTGTCCTTTCTTTCATTTTTGAGAATACATCCTTGTATAGTTATTCCACTCTAATAGTTTTCTCTTTGGTATGTAATATAATAATGAACATGCTGCTATTATTCGAGGCAAAATGTAACACTAACGAATAGTACGCATATATCGGCATTGTCGTAGCTAGCAGCGTCTCTGCACGGACAACTCCGGCTGAGAGCATTTGCCAATGGTCATCGCACTCAGTCACCATAATAAGGTCTTAGGATTATCCTAACAAGCACCGTTTGTAAAAGAGGAACACAAACGGTCTGCTTGCTAGACTAATACGGAGTATTTGTGCAAGCCGTGTTTGTATACACAAACGCACTGCTTGCTGAGATGATACTATAGTTTTTTAAACCCATTCTTCTTTGTATTTTTGTTTTAGTATGTATCTACATTTGATCAGCCATTTGATCTGAAAACCATCGAGGTTTGACACGATCTTACCTGAATATTATTTTGTTTTTGAAAATAGGTGTGGCCTCCCGGCGGTCAGTAGCGGGGTGTACGGTAAACGTAGGACCACGCTTTTTTGCTACATGAATATCGGTCTCTATTCAAAAGTTAAACAAGTTGTTGTCCCTTTTTCGCTAATCTGTATTGACAATATTGTATTTCAGTATAAAATTGTCTTACACTCATCAAATAGGATGTAGCTGTTGACGCGTGATGCGTCTTTCTTCCTCTTGGAAGACAGCTGCATTTTTGTTTTCTAGAGACAATTTGCAACTTGACAAACCGATATAGGAACTCACGAATGCAGAAAAAGAAACCTGTAAATGAGTCCTGCCTTCCAGATGATGTGATCCAGACACTGGCTGAGATGCTGTACCCTCTTATAGTCCGTTACTATGAGAGTGACCCTTCTTTCAGCCAAGTACAGAGTGAACTGGAGAGCGAACAGGACTCAGCGGGTAGCGAGATCGCTTAAAAAGACGAAATGCATTTGATATTTTCCTATACTCTTTTTCAATCACAAGGAGGCATAAAATGAAAGCTGTGATCTATGCAAGATATTCGTCTGATAATCAGCGAGAAGAATCCATAGAAGGTCAAATACGGGAATGTTCAGACTTTGCGAACAAGAATGGCATGACTGTAGTTCATACTTATATAGACCGCGCATATTCTGCTAAAACTGATAACAGACCATCTTTTCAGGAGATGATCCGTGACAGCAACAGAAAAGGATTCGATGTCGTAATAGTTTGGAAACTAGACCGTTTTTCCCGTAACAGGTACGACAGCGCTAGGTATAAAGCTGTTCTAAAGCGAAATGGAGTTAAATTAATCTCTGCCACAGAGAAAATATCTGAAGGCTCAGAAGGCATCATTTTGGAAGCTGTGCTTGAAGGATTTGCCGAGTACTATAGTGCTGACCTATCAGAAAAAGTAACACGCGGTATGACAGAAAATGTTCTCAAAGGAAAGTTTAATGGTGGGAATCTTACCCTTGGATACTCACTGGATTCAGAACACAATATTGTAATAGACGAGACCATTGCTCCCTTTATTAGAAAAGCGTTTAAAATGTATGCTAACGGGAGCAAAACAAAAGATATCATCGACTATTTAAACTCTTACGGACTGACAAATGGCCGTGGAAAACCGATGAACTATGATTCTGTTCGTAGGATTTTGAGAAACAGAAGATATATAGGTGAGTACACTCTGAACGAAGTAATCGGAACTATTCCTGCCATTATATCAAAGGACTTGTTTTACCAGGTCCAGACACTCCTGACAAAAAACCAACATGCGCAAGCAAGAGGAAAAGCGGTTGAAGAATACCTGCTGACAACAAAACTTTTCTGTGGACATTGCGGTGCTATGATGCGTGGCGAAAGCGGAACAAGTTCAACAGGAACAATATATCGTTATTACAAATGTGCCTCAGTCAAAGACCGCAAACAAAATTGTCCTCAGACTCCTATACCCAAGGAATATATTGAGGATCTTGTAATTAGGCATTTGGTAGAACTTTTATCTGATGACGCTACAATTGAGGCAATTGCAAATGCCGTTTTTGCTTACCAGGAAACACATCAGAATCATGAACTGGTACTGCTGGAAAGCCAACAAAAAGATGTCTCTTTTCGTCTTAGTAATATGCTTGCAAACCTTGAACTGGGAATCAATTCGCCTTCCGTACTTGCCCGTATTCAGGAACTAGAAGATAGCAAAACCAAAATAGAAGCACAAATAGAAAAAGAGAAACAAGACAATCCTTCACTTAGCAAAGAGCAGGTACTCTATTTCCTTCATAGCTTAAGGCCAACAGATATAACTGATATCAGCCAAAGACGTACACTGATAAACACTTTACTGAATCATGCTGTCTTGTATGATGATACACTTGAGATTTTCTCAAACTATAGCAATCACTCAAAATCTTTGCCTCTGAAAACGAACACACGTTCGAATTCTGTTGAGCCGAGTTCACCAAAAAAAGCACTCGAACGAAAATGATTCGGGTGCTTTTGTTTTTTGCTTATGTTCGTAAAAAACCTGACTGCACGAAAGTGCAGTCAGGTTTTTGGTTCTTATTCGTTTAGAACAAAGAAAGTGTCAGGAACAGAGTGGAAAGCAAAGAAGCAATCAGAGACACAACAGTGATCTGAGTGTTGATAGACGGACCGGCAGTATCCTTGAAAGGATCTCCGACGGTGTCGCCGACAACAGCAGCCTTATGGGCTTCACTGCCCTTGCCGCCTTCATGCCCTGCTTCGACATATTTTTTAGCGTTGTCCCAAAGTCCGCCCGCATTGGACATGAACAGAGCAAGAAGAAGTCCGCTCAAGATGTTTCCAACAAGGAATCCCGCGATAGCTGGAACACCGCCGACAAAACCGGTGACAATAGTGGAAATGATAGCAACTGCGCCGGCAGGAATCAGTTCCTTCAATGCGCCGGAAGCAGCAATATCAATGCAGCGGTTGTAGTCGGGGTCTGTCTTTCCTTCTTTCAGGCCTTCAATGGTGTTGAACTGCCTGTGGATCTCTTCGACCATTCTCTGAGCATTTCGGTCAACGCCAAGCATCAGCATGGCGGAGAAAACTGCAGGAATCGCTGCGCCAACAAGCATTCCGAAGAACACCAGCGGATCCATCACATCGAAACCGGCTACGAGCGGGAGACCCAGTTCAGCAGCAGCAGAGTTGACCTCACTCATGAATGTTCCGAGAAGAGCAATAACGGTAAGGCCTGCAGCGGAAATGGAGAAGCCCTTCGTGACAGCCTTTACGGTATTACCGGCACTGTCAAGCTCATCGGTGATCTCAAGGACCTCATCTCCGAGTTCACCCATCTCAGCAAGGCCGCGCGCGTTGTCAACGATCGGACCATAAGCGTCGTTGGAGACGATCATACCAACAATGGAGAGCATGCCGACAGCAGCCATGGAGATACCGAACAAAGCATATTCGGAACTGAACGCAGGATCGATTCCCTGGCACAGTTTATAGGAAACAAGAGTGGAGACACCCGTACCAACCATTGCAGGAAGTGTACTGAGGAATCCATAGGATACACCGGAAAGAATCGTGAATGCAGGGCCGGTAGCAGAAGCATGAGCACATGCATGGACCGGATTCTTGGAGTCATCCGTGAAGTAGTCGGTAGTAACACCGATGATAACACCAACGAGCAAGCCGAGAACGCATGCAGCCCAGATTTCCCAGCGGAATCCGAAAGCAACAGTAGCGGCCGCAGTGAGAACGGCGTAAATTGCTGTGGTGACGTAGGTGCTGGAGTTCAGCGCCTTGGTGGGGTTGCCGTTCTTGCCGATACGTGCTGTCATAACACCGAGGATCGATGCCAGAAGTCCAAGAGCGGCGTAGCAGAAAACGGTAGCAACATTCTTGTTGAAACCGGATGTTGCATCAAGTTTCGCGGCAATAACGATTGCTGCAGCAAGAGAAGCGACATTGGAGTCAAACAAGTCAGCGCCCATTCCGGCGACGTCGCCGACGTTGTCACCGACGTTATCAGCGATGACGGCAGGGTTCCTCGGGTCATCCTCCGGGATTCCGAGCTCTACCTTACCGGTAAGGTCCGCTGCGATATCTGCAGTCTTGGTGAAGATTCCGCCGCCGACCTTTGCAAACAGAGCGAGGGAACTTGCGCCGAAACTGAAGCAAAGGACTGCCTGAGGATCACCGAAGAGCAGATAAACAAGACACACACCGAATACGCACGCACCGACAACAGCCATACCCATGACAGCACCGCCGCGGAAACCTACCATAAAGGAGGGCTTGATACCCTTCTTCGCGGCTTCAGCGGATCTGCCGTTGGCGATCGTTGCAACCTCAATGCCGATCTTTCCCGCAAACGCGGAGAAGAGCGTACCCGCTACATACGACACAGCCATAAAGACATTCTTAATGGAAAAAGACTGCCATACAGGCGTCGGGAGCATCAGCATGATGATAACAGCAATGACAAGAGCAAACTTGAACAGGAGGGAATACTGTCTCCCCAAAAATGCTCTTGCACCTTCCTGGATCAGTCCGCCGATACGGGTGATCGTTTTGTTTTCCTGTGGTTGTTTCTTTACCCAGCTATACAGCCATGCGGCGTAAGCGAAGGCAAGAAGAGCAATCACAATTCCCATGATTTCTACAGTAGTAACCATGATGCAACTCCTCTCATACTTTTATTTTTATAACCCCATATTCCCATTGATATCAGTTTAGTCTTTTAAGCGCAAGTTTTCAATGTAAATCGCCTTTGCGAAATCACCAAATCCGATGCCTGTTTTTGGTATAATATTTGGGAGGTGATGTATATGCAAAAAGAACCGGAAAAAACAAATGTGATGCGCATCCTCGACCAGAAGAATATCTCCTACAACAGTTACGCCTACGGCACCGGGGAAGCAATGAGCGGTGTCGAAGTTGCGGCTCTTCTCGGCAAAGAGAAGGAAACCGTTTTCAAGACGCTGGTCACCGTAGGAAAAACCGGTGAACATTATGTCTTTGTCATACCTGTAGCTGAAGAACTCGACTTAAAGAAAGCCGCCTCCGCTGTCGGAGAGAAAAACATCGAGATGGTGAAATCAAAGGAGCTCCTACCACTTACAGGATACGTACACGGAGGATGCTCCCCTATCGGAATGAAAAAATTCTTCCGCACGACCATTGATGAGACCGCGATCCTTTTTGACAGCATCCTATTCAGCGCCGGAAAGATCGGACACCAGGTCGAGGTGGACCTCGAATCACTGGAGAAAGTCATTCCTTTTGCTCTTGCAGACCTCACCAAGGCATAAGTCCCACCCATTTCGCTCTATCGAAGCTTCCTTTCCGCCAAACGCAGCAAACTGTTACATTACTCAACAAAAACGGGGTCCAATATGAGCGTCAGAACTGGTTCTGTCCACCTGATTATCGGCAAACTGAGCAGCGGAAAAACCACGCTGGCGAAAAGAATTGCGCAAACAAACAACGCTGTTGTTTTGTCATGTGACGAGCTGATGCTCGCCCTCCATCCGGTCGACAGCGGTTTCGACTATGAGGATCAACTTCAGCGCATCAAAAGATACCTCCTCCGCTTTGCACCATCCATACTGTCAACCGGGACCGATGTGGTTCTGGACTGGGGATTCTGGATCCGGTCCGAGCGAGACGAAGTTCACAACTTTTTCCGTGCCGCCTCCCTTCCCCAGCGATGGTATTGTCTCCGGCTCAGCGACGATGAGTGGCACAAGAGGATCGCTCAGCGGAACAGGGAGATAGAATCGGGTAAGACCGGCGAGTATTATATTGATGCAGGGCTGCTGAAGAAGTGCGAAAGCAGATATCAGGAGCCTGACGACGATGAGATCAAACAAAAGAGGATCATGATCTATGACAAATAAACTGGAAAAAACATTTGCAATCGTTCCGAGCCAGTGCGACAGCACAGCCCGTTTAGGGATACCCAATGCATTCTCCCTGTTTATGGATATCGCTACAGAACACGCCGATCAGCTGGGTATCGGTCTGAAAGACCTGGGACCGCAGAACAAGTTCTGGCTGACTGTTAAATCGAAGGTGCATTTTTACGATATGCCCGCTCTTTCAGATGTCGTCACTCTCACCACCTGGCCGGAGAAACCGGAAGGTCGGAAATGTATACGTGATTATATCCTTAAATGCGGGGATAACCTTCTTATTGCAGGAAAAACGGAATGGGCTGTGATCGACACTGCTACCGGAAGACTTGTAAGGGTGGACTCCGTTTATCCGGAAGGCCTTGTCCTGCTCGAAGATCATGCCCTGAACGAAGACTTCGCCCGATTTGAGGGTGACATTTCCTGTGCGGAAGAGATCGGCCATTATTGCATCCGCTCTACAGATATCGATCTTGGCGGTCACATGAACAATGTCGCCTACATCCGCGCATTCGCTTCCCTGTTTTCCAGCAAAGAATGGGACCGAATGGCTATCAAAGACATGGAAGTGTGGTACCGGTCACAGAGTTTTGAGGGAGAGACATTCCGGGTCCTGAAGAACGATATCGGAGACGCGAAAGAAGTCTATTACCTGAAAGAGGACGGGTCCGTCGCTTTTCAGCTTCGCTATCAATGATCCGCTTTCCACTGCTGACATGAGTTTCATTGACAAATACAAAGTTCAAATATATATTATGAAAAATAAAAAAATATACTATATATAGGAGCAAAAGAAAGATATGAAGAAATTATTATCTGTTATTCTTGTGTTGACACTCGCTTTTGCGCTTGTTGCATGCGGATCCGCAAACACAGACACTACTCCTTCCGACACTGAAACAGAGGAAAAAGACCTCCTCGCTCAGATTCAGGAAAGAGGTTATATTGTAATCGCGACCGAAGGTGACTGGTCTCCCTGGACCTATCACGATGAAGCCGGAACTCTTACCGGACTTGATGTTGCTATCGGCAAAAAGATTGCTGAAAAGCTCGGAGTGGAAGCCCGTTTCGAAGAGACAGACTGGGACTCCATCCTCGCGGGAGTTGATTCCGGAAGATTTGATATCGCATGCAACGGTGTCGGTTATACTGAAAAAAGAGCAGAGAAATACAATTTCTCCGATCCGTACGTTTACACGCATAAGGTTCTTGTAGTCCGCACGGACAATGAAGATATCAAAACGGTCGAGGATCTGGAAGGAAAGACTACAGCAAACACCGCATCCAGCACCTACGCTGCCCTGGCAGAGGAATACGGTGCTACCGTTACCCCGGTAAACACCCTTACAGAGACCATTGAACTTCTTGTCAACGGAAGAGTTGACGCGACGATCAACGCTCAGGTTTCCATCAACGACTACCTTGAACAGCATCCCGATGCCAACATCAAGGTCGTTCAGGTCATGGCAGGCGACCCCGTCGCATATCCGATGAGAAAAGCTGCGGATACTGATACGCTCGTTGCAGCTGTCAATGATATCCTCCAGGAACTCAGGGATTCCGGAGAACTGGCTGAAATCTCCAAAGAGTTCTTTGGCCTGGATCTCACACAGCCTGATTAATTCATCGCTTATAAGCTGCGTGCCGGGTAGGTCGGTGTGATCTATCCGGCACGACATATCTAAAAAGAGGAAGTTTTATGTCTGAAAGACTGATAGGCATCTTAATTGATGCATTTCCAAAACTGATCAGCTATGGAGTCCGGGTCACGATTCCGCTTACAGTTCTGTCGTTCGCGCTTGCCCTTGTGATTTCCGTCATAGTGGCAATGATACAGTATGCGAATATCCCTGTGCTGAAACAGATCTGCCGGTTTTACATCTGGTTCGTCCGTGGCACACCGCTGCTTGTACAGCTCTACCTGGTATTTTACGGCCTCCCCAGTCTGGGGATCGTCCTTGAGGCCTATCCCACTGCCGTCCTGGTGTTTGGATTCAATGAAGGCGCCTACATGGCGGAAAGCCTGCGCGGTGCACTGGAATCCGTTCCGAAAGGCCAGCTGGAAGCGGGATACTGCGTCCGCATGACTTATCTTCAGATCATGTGGCATATCGTTCTTCCTCAGGCATTCCGTGTCGCCTTCCCGTCCCTGTCCAACTCGCTGATCTCCATGGTCAAAGGCACCTCACTCGCCGCGACCATTACCGTAACTGAAATGTTCAAGGAAGCACAGGTCATCAACGGACGTGTTTATGAGTCCCTTGGACTCTATACGGAGGTCGCTCTGATCTATCTGATGTTCTGCTCTCTTCTGACCGTGATCCAGCGGCATCTGGAAATAAGGCTGAGCACATATGGAGGTCAAAAATGAGCGTATTTCTTGAAGCAAAAGATGTAGTCAAATCCTTTGACGGAGTCGAGATCCTAAAGGGAATCGGCGTTTCTGTCAGCCAGGGAGATGTCGTAGCTATTCTGGGGCCCAGCGGTTCTGGAAAAACGACTTTCCTGAGGTGTCTGAACTTTCTTGAACGTGCGGATTCCGGCACGCTGACTTTTGACGGAATCACCTATGACCTCCACAACGCGACAAAAAAAGAGATCACCGCAGTGCGACAGAAGACTGCGTTTGTATTTCAAAACTACAATCTGTTCCTGAATAAGACCGTTCTAGAGAACGTCACCCAGGGCCTCATCTACGGAAGCAAGATGAACCGTCATGACGCGATTGCCATCGCCAAAAACGTTCTGCAGCGAGTTGGAATGAGCGACAAGCTGGACAGTTATCCCAGTCAGCTCTCCGGAGGACAGCAGCAGCGCGTGGCCATTGCCAGAGGGCTTGCCAACAGCCCCGAGATCATCTATTTTGATGAGCCCACCAGTGCCCTGGATCCGGAACTCATCGGAGAAGTCCTCCAGGTCATGCGCCAGCTCGCGGAAGACGGAATGACCATGCTGGTCGTCACCCATGAGATGGAATTTGCCAGGAACGTATCCAGCAAAGTCATCTTCATGGATGGTGGCTCCATCATTGAGTCAGGCCCCTCCAAAGAGTTCTTCGCAGCGCCAAAGATGGAGAGGTCCCGTGATTTTATCCGGACTATCCTGGCTAGCAGAGAATAATTCCGTGTTTAAAAGGAAATCACGATGTCATCTGACACCGTGATTTCCTTATTTATGCAGATTTTCTGTAGTCGATCAATGCAGGAACGCAGCAGCGGCGGACCCCACCAGGGTGTCGTCTTCTCTTGTCACGAGATGATATTCCCCTGTCTTTCCGGTGAACCGGGACAGTTCCTTCAGGCACGCTTCCCTAAGCGGAAGCGCTTTCTGGAACGTGGTTCCGTTTTCCGAGATCGGGATGGAGCCTTCCGCCCCGTTTCTCCTCATCTTGATCAGCACCGATGCCAGATTCGCTGCCACCAGTTTCCCTGCCCGCTCTTCGACGGCAATGATCAGCTTTTCAAGATTCAATGCGTCATCCTGTGAACCGCACAGTTCACGGAGCTTTCCGGACCGGCTGCCGAGAAACTCTCCTACATCCCTCATATCAAACTTCTTCACCCCGGATATTGCATTCCGGAATGTCTCGCTGAAGTATCCCTCTGCAGCCAGCCTTGCCGCCGCACGTACCATGATCTCACCGAGATAAACTCCTGAGACATGTTTTTCATGCAGGTGTTCATCTACATTGCGGCTCTCGCTGTTTAGTTCGATGTCGATCTCCCCCATGGGATCCAGTCCGAAGCCGCCGGACTCCATGTTGATGCACATCTGATCTCCTTCAAAAGGAAGCGCGTTATGGATATTGGAGGCTGATTCCATATATGCCGTATTCGTCCCCGTTCCGAGAATGAACCCGATCGCACCGTCCGCTCCTGCTGTCAGAGCGGAATACAATACTGCCACCGTATCGTTAAGCACGTAGACAGACAGCGGTCTCTCGACGCCTCTTTCCCGAAGCGCCGCGCTCAGTTCCCTACCGATGTACAGACCGTCCGTACCATCTACCTCAACCTCTTTGCTCAGGCTGCCCAGGATCTTTCCTTCCCCTCCGGGCAGAGCCTCCACAGCATAAGAGAAACAGAAGGAGATCAGTCCGTTCTCCCCAATCATCGGTTCAACTGCCTCAGCAAACTGAGCGAACATCTCCTTCGACGAGATCCGGGATTCTGTTCCGGGCATTTTGAGGCGCTTCAGATCCAGGAGCTGCGGTTCCCCTTCTTTGCTGAACTTCATGGATGCGACACGAAGATTGGTTCCTCCCGCGTCCAGAACTGCCACCGGTTCCTCCGGAACGATCTTCCCCTGAGCGGACATGTAGGAGGGGATCATCAACAGGGAAGACTCTCTTCCTTCCAATCCCTCCTCCATCTCGGACAGGAACTGTTCTGTGATCTGTGCCGTATCGATACAGTCCGGATGCAGTTTCAGCGCTTTCAGTGCATCTTCAAAAGACAGTTTGTGTAACATATTGTCCTCCGGTTGATCATAATGAGTCTTTGTCAAAAGTATAATACATATTTAAGCAACAAAAAAACAGAAAACCCACAGATTCTTTTCATCAAATCTTCACATTGCAAATGTAACATATCAGACAGATAAGGAAAGGAGGCAAACCGGGATCTGAACAGATCCTCTCTGCATACTATGGAAGAAAACAAAAACAATGAGATCATAAACAATACAGATACAAATAATACGGCGGCATCAACGTCTGGCACAAACCTCGGTCTTGACCAAATGTCCGCAAATACACCGTCTGACCATCCGGTCCCAAACGGAACTGTTTATCTGAATGAACAGGCATCCACGGACACACTTCGCGAGGAATTCGGTATTCCTGCAGAAAAGGATGGATCCGCAAACACCGGACATGGATCCATGGATACATATAACACTTATGTATACGGATCCACCACTCCTCTTACCGAGGACAAGCAGACTGCTTCTCAGAGCGGTTCCTACAACTCCTACGTTCCGTATCAGACCTATGATACCTACGACACCAACGAGAATTACCGCTCGGATCCGAATGCGAAGAGCCCTGTATATTCACAGGATTTCACCAAAAAGAAGAAAAAAGCAAGCCGCAGACGCGGTGCAGGAGTCTTCTGGACCGCGATCCTCTGCATTATCCTCTCCCTCGCGAGCGGATTCGCAGGCGCTTGGGCTTACAATAAGTATTTCGCCCCGGATAATACCTCGGTTATCTATCAGTCCGTAAATCCGGGAACAACATCGGCCCTCAGTGAGACGGCCTCACTTGCGGACATCATCGACCGCCTGAAACCTTCCGTGGTTGAAGTAAAGACCGAAGTGGTCACATACGGCAGTTTCTTCGGCCAAAGCATCGCACAGGGCGCTGGAAGCGGAGTTATCCTTACCACGGACGGTTACATCGTCACCAACTTCCACGTCATCAAGAATGCGAACTCCGTCACCGTCACAACGACAGACGGAAAGAACTACCCCGCAGCCGTCATCGGATATGATGAGGAACACGATGTTGCCGTCATAAAGATCGAAGAAAGCGGTCTTACCCCTGCAGTCTTCGCAGACTCTTCTACCCTCCGAGTAGGTGATACGGCGATTGCCATCGGAAACCCTCTCGGAACACTGGGCGGAACTGTCACGACAGGGATCGTCAGTGCGCTTGACAGGCAGATCGAAGTCGAAGGCCAGATGATGACACTTCTTCAGACCAACGCGGCCGTCAGCCCCGGAAACTCCGGAGGCGGACTCTTCAACGCCAACGGCGAACTCATCGGCATCGTAAACGCAAAATCCGATGCTGAAGACGTGGAAGGACTGGGCTTCGCGATCCCCAGTAACACAGTCAAAGAGATCACGGCGGATATCATGGAAAACAAGAGCACCAACCGTGTCTCTTCCGGCCCGATTCTCGGTGTCACCGTCGTATCGATCAACAATGAACAGACAGCTGCTCAGTACAACGTGAACCGTTACGGGATCTATGTCGTAGCAGTAAGTGAAGGCTACGGCAGCGCAAAAGCCGGAATTGAAGCGGGAGACTATGTCTTCAGCGTGGACGGTATCGCCGTCTATGAATCCGACGATATCACTGAAGTCCTCTCACAGCATGAGGTCGGCGATACGATAGAAGTACAGGTGATACGCAGAAATCAGGTTCTAACCTTCAATGTTGAACTGATGGAATATTCCTGATCATCCCATATAAAAAGCGAGCTGCAGACAATGCTGCGGGCTCATAAGGAAGTATTTTCACATGTATGGAATGGTGTAGTCTTTCAGGACTGCACCATTCCTGTTTTTATGCTGTTATGCGATACTGCTGAGGGTTCTGGCGAATCGGTTCTAAGTCAAATGTTGGGGCAGACCCAATAGAATGAGCTAGGCGAATAAGAA
>CAZRGP010000014.1:0-46805 GCA_964599695.1 uncultured Faecalibacterium sp. | reverse complement strand
TTGTCTTATTTTCTGTTAGAGCTTTTACGCCGCCCCAACTTTTATTCTAGAACCGTTTTTTGTTTAATTGTTTTCCGTGAAACGCAGGATCTCTTCCGTCACCGGCGTATCCGCTCCGAAAAGGGTTACATATCCTTTCAGCAATGAAGCTTTTTCCCGCAGCGTCCTGGCATGTCTGTTCACGAAGATCACGCAGGGATACTTGCTGTTTCTCGCCTCCTGGATCATATTCTCTCCCGTGCTGTTTCCGTCAAAGGCCAGCAGGACGGAAGGCCGCCGCTTGAATACCTCGTACGCGATGCTCTTGTAGATCCCCATGGATTCCGACGTGATGGCCACCCGGATCCCTACTCCGCTCTCCCGGAGCTTTGCCGCCTCGCGCTGCCGGACCGCGGCAGGAACCATGGCATAGATCCGGAAACGTCCCCGGTTGCGCTCGAGCAGCAGACGTTCATAGCCGTTCAGACGATGTCCGATCACAAAGAAGATCTTCTCAGGATCCCCCTTTTCCAGCAGTTCATCCAGTATGCCGGCAAGATCCTCCCGGATCACCGTGCGGTGCGCGTCGCTGTTGAAACTGCCTCCGACCACAACAACCGGGGTCCCGCTCTGGGGCAGGTCGCAAATACAGTCGCCGAGCACATCTTGTGTCATCAGCGCGCCGTTTCCGCTGAAAAGGAACTGTCCTCTTTTTTCTTCCTCGCGGATCCTGCGGTCATAGTATTCCGCAACGTCCTCCGGTGATCCCGCTTCCCTGAGCCACCGTTCCATCTTCTCTTCAAAATCGGTGTTTCCCCTCTTGCAGAGCATGTGATCGGTCCCGGCGATGCGCATCATCTCATCCTCCGTCAGGCCGAGAAAACGCTCAAGGGCGAGCTGTTCGTCGATCGGGGTCGTTCCATACAGGGCGGCGCCGTCGGTCCCCTGCACACAGAGGATATCCTCTTTCAGATAGTTCTTCAGCGGATGCGCTCTGAGGCTGCTGAGATTGTTGAGGCGCACATTGGAAGTGATCTGGAACTCCAGGACCGTTTTGCTTTCGCGCAGCTCGCGAAGCATGCGCTTCCCCTTTGCGGTCTTCAGGCTGGGTGTGTAGAGTCCGTGGCCGATCCGCAAGCGCGGCATCTCCTGGCCGGGCTCCAGCGCCTCACGGACCAGACGCACACTGTTGAGCACATTCTCCCTCAGGGCGTCGTTCTCCCCGGCATGGATCCGCAGGACAAAGGAAGGCTCATCCCGGCAGATCCGTACCAGTTCCCGGATCACCGGGGCGAGGTCACGGATATCGTTGATCTCTTCTCCCACGATGTCGCTTCCTGCCAAGTACGGGTCGGAAGCAACGGCCCGAAGGACCTGGAGGTTTCCGCTGAAATAATCCCCCGCTTCGATCCGGTCCTTCCGGATCGTCAGAGGAATGCGCCGGATCGCTGCGAGGAAGCGGATCCGCACCCCTGTCTCTCTGTAGATCGCAGGCATCACGCTGTGGACCTGTGCCAGCATCCCGGCAGCTCCGTCCTTTTTGACCAGCGTCGTGTCCGAGATCTCCGTGTACCGGATCCCCTGGGAAGCATAGCCTCTTGCGATCCAAAGCAGTTTGTCCTGAAAAAGCGTGTTGTCCGCATAATCCGGATCCTTCCGGTCTTTCAGCATACGGAGCAATGCTCCGGCTATCTCCGCGTCCGGGATCCCAGAGGCCTCCGCCTGTCCGAATGCGATCCGCTCCCCGGAAGGAACGGAGATCCCCTTGGCGAATACATATCTGTACAGGTAGACCTTTTCCAGGTTGGTGAACACAGCCTGGGAATCTTTCAGGATCGAGAGCGAGGCCCGTATCCTGGGCAGGTTTTCCGCGCTGCATTCCGGATCCGAAAGGATGAACCGTGCGAAATTGAGAAACGTGTGGTCGTCGATCTGGCGGTCCAGATATTTTCCTGTGAGCGTGCTGTCCCTGTACCGTTCGGCAACTTCCGCGCGCTGCAGAGACACCTCTTCCCTGAGCGCTTCCGGGATCCGCAGTCCGAGTTTCTTCACATAATAGAGCGGATACCGTATCTGATGAGCGATACCCAGCGCGATCAGCACGTCCGGAGCGAGATTGGCGTTCATATGTGTGTGAAGGTCCGTGCGGAATTTCCGCTTGGCGGGGATGTAGGTCTTGACCACAGTATTCCGCAGGTCCAGATGATAGTCCTTCGTCTGGCTCATGAGCGTCTTCGCGATGGCCGGGATCCCTGCCTTCATCTCCACGCGTCCGTCCGGCCAGATCGTCGCCGTTTTGGTATCTCCGAGACGGAAGATGTACATCATGCGGTTCTCCCCGTCCACATAGCAGGGAACGTTTCCCTTTACGACGTAAAGGCCGCTCTCATCCCGGCTCAGGGGCAGTCCGCAGACGGATGCCAGATTCCGGATGAGATTCCCGCTCTTGTGGTTCGGCGTGCGAAGGGTGTACAGCATATCCTCCCCGTCCAGCTCCAGATCCACGACCAGGTCTTTCTCCTTATCCAGATAAAAGCGACCGAATTCTCCCATGATCCCTCCTGCGCGTTTTTCTCATTGTACCAAAAAGGAAAACACGCATCCAACCGGATCCCCGATTTCTTTTTTCCGTGAAAGGAAAGCGCCGCACCGCCCCCTTGACCGGGTCGCGGCACAGCGCTTATCGGATCATTTTCCTTTTCTTCTGTCCGGTACGCGTTTCTCACACGTATCAGAAGAAACGGTACTCAGTCCTTGTCCGGTATTCTTCTCCCGGACGAAGGATACTGTTCGGGAACTCCGGATGATTGACGGCATCGGGATAGTTCTGCGTCTCCAGGGCGATCCCCGCAAAACGGCCGTAATCCTTTCCCTCTTTTCCCTTCTCATCGGGATAGGCTCCGCCGCAGTACACCTGTACCGCCGGCTGGTCCGTCCATACTTCCATGGAGATCCCGGTCCTGTCTCCGGTCAGCTCCACCACTTTGCGGAATCCGTCGCCGTTCAGGCAGAAATTGTGGTCATATCCCTTTCCGTAGCCGATCATGGTGTTGGATTCATCCAGATCCCTGGCGATCGTCTTTGCCTCCCGGAAATCAAAGGGCGTTCCCTCCACGGGGATATTCTCTCCGGTGGGGATCAGCTGTTCATCCGTGACAGTGACAAGATCGGCGTCGATCTTCATCGAATGGTCCAGGATCGTCCCCTGCCCCTGCCCGTTCAGGTTGAAATAGGTGTGGTTCGTCAGATTGACCGGGCACGGCTTTGAAACACATGCCTTGTATTCGATCGAAAGTGTCTTGTTCCGGAAACCGTATCGGATCTCGCTCTTCATTTCACCGGGGAAGCCTTCCTCTCCATCGGGAGAGACCAGTGTAAAGACCACTTCATCATCGATGACCTGTGCATCCCACATTTTCCTGTCAAATCCGACGTTTCCTCCGTGCAGGCAGTTGCCGCGCTCATTGGCGCTCACCTTGTACTCCCTGCCGTCTACGGTGAATCTCGCTCCGCCGATCCTGTTGCCTACTCTTCCGATCCCCGCGCCCAGATAACATGTGCCTGCAGCATACTGCTCCACCGTGTCATAGCCGAGAGCCACGTCCACCGGTCCCCCTTCCCGGGAGAGACAGATGCTCTGAACAGTCGCGCCGCGGTCCAGAAGCGTCACACAGGACCCCTCCCCGTCGCTGATGCGGTAGGCGGTAACTTCTGTGCCGTCCGTATTGTTTCCGAACCTGTATTTTTCTACCATATCTCATCACCTCTCGATCTTTTTCCTCTCAATTATCCCACTTTGCCGGGGATCGTACAAGGTCAGAAAAACGGAGAGCAGCATCCCGCCGCTCTCCGCAGATCCTGTATTCAGAAGATCATTATGCCTTCAGTTCCTCAGCCATCTTCTCCACGGCCGCCTCAAAGCCTCCGTCGAAGATCTTGAAGGATGCGCCGAACATCAGGTTGATCGGGGCATTGTTGTTCTCCACGCTGTACCCGTTGGCATCCAGCATGCGTCCCTGATTGTTCTCGTGACTGGGGATGCGGTCCACCATGTTCCGGCCGTCCTCCATCCACGCGAAGAGCTTCTTTCCGAGCTGATCCGCCATTCCGCATTCGAAGGCGACATCGCTGGACGGCTCGTATCCCTCGTAATCGGTGAGGTTCGCCAGAATGATATCGCAGTTGCGCACGTGCTGCTGATAGTGATCGAACTGATTGTACACCATTTCAAGGATATCGTCGGTGTCTTCCAGCACCGGAACGCCGGGGGCGGCGTCGGTGGGAACGATGGCGTCAAAGCCATGGGCTTCCAGAACCTTCTTCATCTCCGCGTACTTCTCTGCTGCGTCCTCCTCATAACGGAAGATATCCGCAACGTACACGATGGGCTTTGTTCCCCTGGCGATGGTCTGCCGCGGAGCCTCTTTTTTCAGGCTGTACCCGCGCATGGCCTTCTTCTTGCTCTCCTCCTCGAGATCGCACATATAGGCTTTCAGGGCGTCGGAGAATGTCCCTTCGATCACTTTGCATGCCCCAAGGACACACACGCCGAAAGGAAGGTCAATGTGGGGGAGCTTTCTTCCCTTGAAGTCCAGAATACCGCCGTCGGTGTAGGTGCCGGCGTTGTACTTGACTCCCATGGGCCTCTTGTCCCTGGTGAACGCGTAGCACCTGCAGTCATGGCCGAAAGCCATCCCGATCTCATAGATCGTTCCGCCGTCCGGTTCCGAACCGCGGAAGTTCTCCAGGTCAGCGATGATCCCTGTGGAAAGGTTGATGCTGTCCCTGCAGTTTTTCAGTGTGAGATACGCCCCGTGCTCCTTGGACTGGGCAGGTGGTCTCTTGTTGTCATTGGGAAGGGTCACGGTGAAACCGTAATACTGCGCTTCCCTTCTTCTCGACTGCCAGATCTCCCCGCCTCTGGGAAAGAAACAGATCGGGCCGGCTACATAAATCTTCTCATCCGTGGTCATCTTATTCCTCTCCTTTCAGCGCTTCGGTCATCTGCTTTACCGCTTCCTCGAAATCCATTCCGCGGAACAGTTTTGTACCGCCCCACATCATATTGACCGGGAAACCGTTCTCCTCCGTGGACCACCCGTTGATGTCCACGGGACTTCCTCCCTCGGAAACCGTGGAGTGGGTGCGCTCCGCCATGGACTGGGGGGACTCGATGTATCCGAACATCTTCTTTCCCTCCAGCATATACGCCATTCCGGATTCGAACGCGACATCGCTGTCCACTTCATATCCCCTGTGATCGTCCAGCACGCCGAGATAGATGTCGCAGTCACGGACGAACTGCTGATAGTGGTCGAACCGGTTGTATGCCCTGGTATAGGGGTCCTCGCTCTGCTGCAGTACCGGCACGTTCACATTGCAGTCACTGGGCGTGTAGGCCTCATAGCCGTATTTTTCCAGGATCCTCTTCATCTCCGCGTGGCGCTTCTCCGCCTGAGGTCCCCTGCGGCAGTCGCCCACATAGACGACTTTCTTTCCGCTCTGTCCGGGATACCGCTTCGGCTCTTCAAAGGTCTCGGTCCGGTTGTACATCGCCTTCTGCTTGCTCTCTTCCTCCACATCTTCCCGGAAGACGCGCAGACAATCGGTGAAGTCCCCCTCCACGATCTTGGCCGCTCCCACCAGACAATCGGAGAACGGAAGGTCCATATCGGAAAGGATCTCCCCGTCCTTGTCCAGAATGCGGTCAAGCTCGTACGCTCCGCCAAAGTATTTGGCGCCCTGCGCCCGTTTATCCCTCGTGTAGGCGTAGCATTTGAGACCAAGCCCGTATGCCATGCCGATCTCAAAAACGGTTCCTGCATCCGGCATGAAGCCCCGGTGATTCTCAATGTTGGCAAGGATCGCCGTGCACTTGCGCATGGAGATGTCACAGTTGTTGATGATCTTCTCCTCGATGCTGTCGCCGGGAACGCTGTCCCAGTTGTCATTCGGAAGTTCTACGACAGCCCCGTAGTACTCCGCTTCCTTCCGCTGGCTCTGCCAGAGGGAATTTCCCCTGGGGTAGAAGCACATCGGTCCTGCGATATACAGGTGTTCTTCATGGATCATATCTTATATTCCTCACATTTCAGAAAGGCGGGGAGACAGATGTCCCCCGCCTTTGTGTTACTTCTTATTCTGCCTTGAGGTCTTCCGCCATCTTGCGGATGACTTCTTCCATGGATCCGTCCAGGAATTTGAAGGAGGATCCGAACATCAGGTTGACCGGAGCATCGAAGTTCTCAACGCCCATGTCATTGATATCCTTGCAGCCGTTGTCTTCGCCCTTGTTGGGGACACGGTCGATCATGCGGCCGATGTCGTCCATGAAGGCGTACATCTTCTTGCGGAGCTGGAAAGCCATGCCGCACTCGAAAGAGACATCGGCGTTGGGCTCATAGCCGTAGAAGTCATTCAGGTCAGCCAGGATGATGTCGCAGTTGCGCACATGCTGCTGATAGCGGTCAAACTCGTTGTAGACCTGAGCGTAGCGGTCCTCTCCGCAGTCCAGTTCTTCCACGCCCGGGCAGGGATCTGTGGGAACGTAAGCGGTAAAGCCGTACTTCTCGAGAAGAGCCTTCACCTCTGCGTACTTCTCCGCCGCGTTCTCGCTGTAGCGGTCAAAATCGCAGAAATAGACGATGGGCTTATCGCTCTTCACAGTGGGCTCCACGCTGAGCTTTTCCGCGGCTTTCGCACGGCAGGTCTTGGCCTTGGATTCCTCTTTGATATCCGCCATGACCACGTTCAAGGCGTCAAAATAGTTTCCTTCAATGATCTTGCAGGAACCGAGAATATCCACCGAGAACGGAAGGTCGTGATTCGGGACCTTGTTTCCTCTCTCGTCGATCAGATCGTTCGCTGTCCAGCGGACACCCGTGTATTTTTCACCTGTGGGGCGGATGTCGCGTGTGTACGCGTAGCATTTTGCTTCTTTGGCGTACGCCATTCCCACCTCAAAGATGGTCCCGCCGTCCGGGCTGTATCCGCGGTAGTTGTCCAGGTTCGCGATGATGATGGTGGAAGCGTCCATGGAATCGGCGCAGTTCTTCAGAATGTTCGCGCCGCGCTCTTTCTTTGTCATCTCGTCCCAGGGTTTCTCCTTGGCCTTTTCCTCGGCAGGCTTCGGATCTCCCGGAAGTGCTACCTTGAACTCATGGAAAAGGGAGTACTCTCTGTAGGATTGAAGCGTATTTCCGCCTCTCGGCCAGAAACAGTTCGGACCGGCAATATACAAACTCTCGTCTTTGTTCATCGTGACCCTCCATTATGAATTATTCTTATTTAATTTTACTTCGAGGATATATGCGAAGTAAATTGACATACTGAGCGAAAAAAACAACGCCGATTTGTCATATTTCCTCATCTTCCCAGCCTGTGTTCCTTGTACATGAACTGATAGATGAAGAAAGTGGCAAAACCGAAGAAGATCGGTATGACCATTGCGACGAAGAAGGAGATGTTGTCCGCGATCAGGTTCATGATCGGTGTCGCGACAAGATAGGCGATCCCGGACGCGAAACCGGTGGCAGCATTCGCGGAGGAGGAGTGATCCGGATACTCGTCACAGGTCAGTACGATGGTCATGGTGTACGCGCTTCCGCTGATGACACCGCTGGCGAACATGAGGATCATCCATACGACCGGTTTGTCCACAAGAAGACAGGTCAGACTGCACACGGTGCAGAACAGGGACTGGAACCTCAGATAACGTATCGGATTCAGTCTGGGAGCCAGGGGGATGTACAGGAAGCGGCTCACCATCTGACCTACCGTATAGCAGGTTAGGATGAAATTGCGCAGTGCTGTCGTGTATACCTCGGGATTCGTAAAACTGAAGAAGGTGGGCAGCATGCCGGAGAAATAGCCATAGAACGCCATCGTGATCCCGGAGATGATGAGAGCGAGCATGTTCCTGCTGCGGATCATCTCGGAGATGGACAGTTTCCCTGCCTCCTCCTTCTCCTCTTCCGCCTGCTGCTGGCCGATAACAGGCTGTTTGACCAGAATGAGGATCAGCAGATAGCTGATCGCGGTCAGCAGGAAAAAGAATCCGGTGATCTTGTAGCTTCCGGACCAGTCCAGATGGAGGAGTTCCAGCACGATGGTGTTGAAGGTGGGGGCAACAGCGCTTCCCACCGCGAAAAGGGTGTACAGTATTCCGATATATCTTCCCCTCTGCTCACCGTAGAGATCACTGACATATGCCGTGGTCAGATTGTCGATCCAGTAACCCACCATGCCGTTGACGCAGTTCGCGATGAGATATACGCCCATGACGGGAGCGGATCCGATGGTCAGCAGCGCAGCGGTGATGACGAAGCACAGCACCGCCAGCAGTCTGGCCTTGTCGTAGCGGTCCGCCATCCGGATGATGAGAAGGTTGATCAGCAGATTCCCGATGCTGGAGGAGATGGTAAACAGAGAAGACTCCGTCAGCGTCGCACCGTAATGCCGGATGATGAAGGGAGCAAGGCTGCTGTACATGGAGCTCGACAGGGAAAAAGCGAACATCATGATACAGGAATAGACCATGAATATCCGGATCCTGGCCTTGTTGTTGTCGTTTGTCTGCATATTATCCACCTACCTGATTTTCTTCTTCAATTCTATCAGACACTATTGACAACGGAATATGACACATGTCATATTACATGTGTTACGGAGGATTTTTCCATGCAAAAGACAGCTTATCCGGAGGGAACAGACGAACTTCTGAAAGAGTACGGCCTGAAGCGGGATCAGGTGACCCCGGTGGTGTTCCAGAAGGGAGAATCGATCCTGGAGCAGGGGTATCCGGTCCCCGCTCTGTATTTCGTTATATCCGGAAACACAAGGATCCAGACATACAACTCCGAAGGCAAGCTCCTCTCCTTCGGTGAAGCGGGAAAAGGAGCCACATTCGGCGAAATGGAGCTTCTGCTTGAGCAGGAGAACTCCTGCAACACCATTCTTGTTCTGTCCAGGACCGTATGCCTCGCTCTCCCCTTTTCCGCAGCGAAGGCTCTCATCCGCACCAATGCCTCCCTCGCCTACAGGCTCGGGCACAACGCTGCCCTCATATGGTGGTATCGGAACAACAACTACGTCTCCGCCCTCTCCGCGGACGCCATGACAAGGCTGTGCTCCTATCTTCTTCAGAACGAGTCTGACGGCGTGATCACGATGCCGCTCACCGAGATCACCTACGCGATCAGCACGAGTTACCGGCACCTGCTGCGTCTCATGGGCGCCCTGACGGAAGACGGTGTCCTGGAGAAAAAGGGAAGAAACTACCGCATCGCTGACCGGAAAAAACTGGTACGCATGTCTCAGGTCTAACAGATAAAAATAACGGGAAGGGATCCTTTATCCGGGATCCCTTCCCGTTTGTATCGGGTTCGGTGTTTAGAATTTCGGGACAACGGTTCCGGCGTAGTTGTCCTCGATGAACTTGCGCACTTCTTCGCTGCGAAGGGCATCTGCCAGGGCAAGGATTGCCGGATTCTTTTCGTTGCCTTCCTTTACGACTAGAACGTTTCCGTAAATGTTGGCAGCCTCGGAATCCTTGTCCTCGATGGCGATGGCGTCTTCCGCGCTGAGGCCTCCCTGAACGGCATAGTTTCCGTTGATGACTGCGAGATCCAGATCGCTGAGGTGAGCGGTGAGCTGTGCAGCCTCGATCTCCTCGATCTTCAGGTTCTTCGGATTGGAAGTGATATCCAGCACCGTGGCATTCAGTCCGGCACCGGGATCCAGAGTGATCAGTCCGTTCGCTTCAAGAAGCAGAAGGGCTCTCGCCTCGTTTGAAGTGTCGTTGGGCACTCCGATCACTGCACCGTCAGCAAGATCAAGAGAGCTACTCTTTCCGCCGTAGATCCCGAGCGGCTCATAGTGGATGACCGCCACCGATACGAGATGTGTGCCTCTCGTCGCATTAAAATCCTCCAGATAAGGGGTGTGCTGGAAGTAGTTGGCGTCGATGCTTCCGTCTTCCGTGCTGGTGTTGGGGAGAACATAGTCGTCAAACTCCACGATCTCCAGTTCGATACCCTGTTTGGCCAGGTCATCCTTCACGACCTCCAGGATCTCCGCATGGGGAGAAGGAGATGCGCCGACCTTCAGGACGGTGGTCTCGGATGAGCCTCCCTGGCTTCCGCAGCTTACCAGTGCGAACGCGAGCACCAGTGTGAACAAAACAGCAATAATCTTCTTCATTTTTGTATCTCCTTTTCTTTTATTGATCAATTGCTTTCCTCGGAAGGAACTGTCCCGCCGCCCCGGATCGTTTTGTCGACCCGGACGGACAGTCTCTCTCCGATCTTCTGTATGACATGTACCAGGAGGACGAGCAGGATCACCATGACATACATGATGTCCGCCTGACCTCGATAGTACCCGTAGTTTATGGCGATCGCTCCAAGTCCGCTCCCGCCGAAAGCACCTGCCATGGCGGAAAAACCGAGGGTCGTGATCGTAGCGCTGGCAGCTCCGGTGATCAGGGATGGAAGCGCTTCGGGAAGGAATACCTTCCGGATGATCTGCCAGGTGGAAGCTCCCATGCTGCGCGCGGCTTCCACAACGCCGCTGTCCACCCCTTTGACCGAACTCTCCACCGACCGGGCAACAAGAGGCGCCGAAGCGACAACAAGGGGGACGATGGTGGCGGTGGATCCGATGGACGTTCCCGTCACAAAGCGCGTGAACGGTATGATAGCCACCGCCAGGATGATGAACGGCACCGACCGCAGGAAATTCACGATCCCGCCCAGAACGGTGTTCAGCCCCTTGTTCGGCCGGATCCCTTCCGGGGAACTGATCGCTAGGATCAGACCGACGGGAAGCCCGATAACGTATGCAAACAGCGTGGCAAAAAAGGTCATATACAGGCTTTCGGTGAGCCCGGTCCCAATCAGCGAGATCATCTTAGAATCGAACATCATTCACCTCCGTATAGGACACTTTTTCCTGATCCAGGAAAGCGAGCATCCGCTCTGCGGCCGCTTCGTTCTCCGGCAGCTGGAGCACCATCTGCCCAAGAGCTTTGCCGTCGATCAGTTTGGTGTCCGCCGCCAGGATATTCACCGCTTCCCCGCAGGCAAGGACCATATTGGCGACGATGGGCTGATCGGTTGTCGTACCGTCAAAGGCGAGCCTCAGTATCCTCTTTCCTCCCCGGAACGTCTCGGTCTTCTCTCCCTGAGGGAAAATGAGCTGTTTCGCCGCCACGGTCTTTGGATGCCGGAACACTTCACTGACCTCGCCGCTCTCCACCACTCTGCTCTCCGCGAGAATCGCGACTCTGGAGCAGATCCTTTCAATGACACGCATCTCATGGGTGATCACCACGATGGTGACGCCCATCTCCCGGTTGATCTCCTGCAGGAGCTCCAGGATCTGGAGCGTGGTCTTGGGGTCCAGAGCGGAAGTAGCCTCATCACAGAGAAGAACCTTCGGCTCATTCGCCAGTGCCCGCGCGATGGCGACTCTCTGCTGCATGCCTCCGGAAAGCTGGGAAGGATAGGCGCCAGCCCTGTCCTCCAGTCCCACCGTCTTCAGAAGGCGGAGCGCTCTCGAGCGCGCTTCCTCTTTCTTTACGCCGGCGATCTCCAGCGGGAAACACACATTTTCCAGTGCTGTCCGCTGCTGAAGCAGATTGAAGTGCTGGAAGATCATCCCGATATTCCTTCTTGCCTCGAGAAGATCTCCCTCCCCCAGCTTGGCCAGATTCTTTCCGTCCACGATGACCGATCCCTCCGTCGGGACCTCAAGAAGATTGATACATCGGACCAGGGTGCTCTTTCCTGCTCCGGACAGACCGATGATGCCGAAGATCTCCCCTTCACGGACTTCGAGAGAGATCCCATCCAGCGCGGTCACGGTTCCGTTTCCGTCCGCGTAGACTTTTCTCAATCCATCGATCTGTATGATGTTTTTCTCTGTATCTGCCATATTCCTCCTAAACAAAAAACTGCCGTCCCCTCAAGGACGACAGTATAGTCGCGATACCACCTTGTTTCGCCTGTTTCTCACAAAACAGGCCTCGTGAAGTGCCAACACACCCCGGCGCGATTACGGGCGCTCCCGTCTTGACCTAAATATCGGCCAAGCGGCTCCGAGACCATGTTCCGCCGCCTCGTCCGCATCCCTTTTCAGCTACCGGGACTCTCTGTGGCTTTCATCCGCAGCGTACTCTTCTCTTCTTTGCCTTTGCATGATTCAGATATTGCACACATTCTATCCCGTCGGAAAGGACAAGTCAATAGAATGCGCCAAAAATTTTTTATCCGTTTAAAGCGGTCAGACAGAGGATCCCCTCAGGATCTCCGCCAGCTCGCGGAACAGGGCAAGATCCTCTCCGGACAGCCGGAAATTGGTCCGGATGCTCTTTCCTTCGGGATCCGTCACCGTGAGATCAAATACGGTCCCTTCCTGAATGTATCCTCCCCTCACCGCCTTTCCGAAAGCGATAAGTTTGGGATGATCGTTCCGGAACCTGTCCCACATCCCTTTTACCTTGAGGATATCCATTGGATTGATCATATCGTAAACTCCTTCTGTTTCAGCCGTTATTCCCGCTCTGCTGCCCCTCCGGGACCGGTGCCGGTTCCGGAGCCTTAGCCACGGTAAGTTTCAGGATGTTGGAGGTCAGGAACTCGATGCCAGCCTCCGCATTCTGTTTGAAGACAAGATCCGGGTAGACGTCTGACGTCACCTCATAGATCAGCTCCACCTGAAGGCCCAGGCTCTCCGCAAGCGCCTTCGCATTCATATAATACAGCCCGTTGAAATCCGGGAGGATCACCGACTTCGGCGTGTCCCGGTTGACATAGAGCAGGATCACCCTGTCGTCCTGCGTCAGACCTGTTCCCGGCTGGGGATCCTGGCCGATGATGAGACCGGCTCTTTTGGACGGATCATAGGAACTGACCAGCACATAGTCAAACTGAAGCGTATCATACTCCATGTCCTCGACCATGATACCGATATAGTCCGGGGCGGGAACGGTCATTTCCCCCGTCTGATTGTGGAGATTCTCCTCGATCTGTTCCTGTCGTCTTCTCTGCTCGATCCCGCTGATCAGGCCGCCGAAGATATATACGAAGATCATCACCACGAACAGTGAAACGGAGAGGATGGCCAGCATGCTCCAGAAGCTCTTCTTTTTCTCTTCGCTGTCGTCCCTGTCGCGGTTCTTTCTCTTCCCCCGTTTTACGCTCTCGGTATCCTCCTCGGGAAGATCCGTCTCCGCCGAAGGAACAACAAACTCCCCGTCCTCCCCCTTCAGGGCGGAAACGAACTCCGAGATAGTCCCGGTCCTTTTCGCGGGATCCACCAGCATGGCGTGCCACACCGCGTTGGACACCTCCCAGGGGATCGTGTCGTTGAGTTCCCTCGGAGTAGCGAGGGTGTCGTAGTTGGAGCGCTGCTTGGCGTCCTGGGGAACCGTACCGACCATGCTTCTGTAGAAGACAGCGCCGATGCTGTACACATCGCTGGCAAGGGTCAGTTTCTTCCCGCTCTCCGCTTCCGGAGAGATATACCCGTTCGTCCCGTTCGCCGGAGCGTAGGGGTCAGTGGAAAAGCCGGTGAGGCAGACATCGCCGTTCCGGTTGATCATGATGTTGTCCGGTGATATGCTCCCGTGGATCACTCCCTGACTCTGCAGGAACTCCAGACCGCGCAGTACCGGAGCCAGAACGATCTGAGCCTGCTCTGCGGAAAGCACACCGCCGTTGAATTTCAGCAGTTCACGCAGGGACATTCCCTCGAATTTGGCGAACACGACATAGCCTGTCCCGTTCTGCACGAAGGAATCGATAAATCTTGGTACAGCGGAATCCTTCGGCGCGTGATCAAACTTTGCGTAAAACTGGATAAACTTCGCCAGTCCGTCCTTGTATTTTTTTGTCGCGTCCTGCGCTGCCTGAAGGAGAAGTTCGCCGGGCGCGCGGACAGCGCCGCCCGCAGGGAGATATTCCATGACGACGCACCGTTCCATGCCCTTGACGTCGTATCCGGCATACTCCACACAGTCAGCCTGAACCGCTTCTATCCTGCCGACCAGAAACCGTCCCTTATTCAGGCGCGTTCCGATAGGAAGGGCGCCGTCTGCGTTCTGCTGACTGCCGTTGTACCCGCAGTGGGGACACGCGGCAGCTTCTTCAGGAACCGGTTCCATGCAGCACATACATCTCTTTTTTTCAGACATAAACTCTCCTCTGCAGAAAAAGGCGACCAACGTCGCCTTTTTTCAGGATCCTTACGGAAGGTCTTCCTCGTTTTCCAGGTTGTGCCAGACGCCCTGGACATCATCGTCTTCATCAAGAAGCTCGATCATGGTGCCGAAGTTCTTCAGCTGCTCCTCATCACTGAGTTTTGTATAGGTGGAAGGAATGTAGGCGACCTCAGCCGAAGAGAAGTGATAACCCTTGCTCTCCAGTTCCTCTGCGACCTTCAGCATGTCGTTCGGCGCAGTGGTAACTTCCGCCTCTGTGATCTCCTCATCCGTCTCCTCGATCTCGATGTCATCGACACCGTCGATCTCCATCGCCTCTTCGAAGAGCTTGTCGGAATCCAGTCCGTCTTCGTCCTCGATGATGATGCGGCCCTTCTGGGTGAACATATAGGAAACGCATCCGTTCGTTCCGAGGTTTCCGCCGTATTTATCGAAAAGGTGGCGGACCGTCGCCGCTGTCCTGTTGCGGTTGTCCGTGAGCGTCTCTACGATAACAGCAACGCCGCCGGAGCCATAGCCTTCATAATTGATCTTTTCATAAGATGCCGTGTCGCTGGAAGCCTTGTCGATGACCCTTTTGATGTTGTCATTCGGTACGTTGTTGGCCTTGGCCTTGGAGATGGCATCACGGAGTCTGGAGTTCGTATTGGGGTCTGCGCTCCCTCCCTCCTTGACTGCTACTGCGATCTCCCTGGCGAACCGGGTAAAGACCTTGGCTTTCGCGCCGTCTGCTTTTTCTTTCTTTCTCTTAATATTGTTCCATTTGGAATGTCCTGACATATTAATCCCCCCAATTCAGGAAAACTTCACATCGTATTATAAACGAAATCCTGTTTTCCTTTCAATACACCGAACAAAAAACCCGCTGCGCGGGTCTCTGTGTTAACGATCCGTCCATTCAGTCAAAGATCCGTTCAAAGAGTCTGCGTATCCTCTCGTTCTGCCCGGAAAGGTACAGATAGCCAAACATGGCTTCGACCCCGGTGGCAGCGCGGTAAGCTGCGGGATCCGCATTCTTGGACGCCATTACCTTGTTCGCGTTCCTGCCCCTTCTCACAAAATCCAGTTCTTCCTCCGTCAGCTCGTCCTGGATCCGTTCAAGGGCGCTCTGCTGCGCTTCCGCTCTCACATACTCCACACACATGGAATGCAGTTTGCCGGCAGGCGCATCATGACACAGAGAGATATGCTCCCTGACCATCAGTTCATAGACGGCATCCCCGATAAAGGCGAGCTCCACCGGGCTCTTCTGCTTGATCTCATGCAGACTTTTCCGTTCTTCCTCAGGTAACGTAATCAAATTGATAATCTCCTATGTGGATGGAATCCCCTTCCTGGACCCCGAGTTCTTCCAGCTTGTCCAGGATCCCGGAATCCGCCAGAGCGTTCTGGAAATACATGAGCGACTCGTAGTCCTCGATGTTGCTCTGCATGAGGATGCGCTCCAGCCACGGAGCGATGATCTCCCATTCTCCGTCGTCGTCCCGCTCGATCTGGAAATCCCTGTCCCTGGTCTTTTTCTCCGGCCGGACAAAATCCGGTTCATATTTCTTAACGGGAGGAAGTTTGGAAAGCGCCTCGGCACAGGCCGCGACGATGTCCTGCGTCCCTTCGGTCGTGATCGCAGACATGAAGAAGGCCTTGTATCCCTTCTCTTCCAGATAGGAACGGAAGCGGTCTTTGGCTTCCTCATCCGCCAGATCGATCTTGTTGCCTACGACGATCTGCTGCCTTCCTGCCAGCTCCTCACTGAACGAGCGGAGCTCCTCATTGATCTGCTCAAAGTCCTGTATCGGATCCCGTCCTTCGCTTCCGGACACATCCACGATATGGACAAGGAGCCGGCACCGCTCGATATGTCTCAGGAAATCATATCCCAGTCCGATCCCCTTCGAAGCGCCTTCGATGAGTCCGGGAATATCCGCGGCCACAAAGGAGGTGTCCTTGAAGCGGACCACCCCGAGGTTCGGGCTGAGCGTGGTGAAGTGGTAATTGGCGATCTTCGGCCTCGCGTTGGAAATGACCGAGAGAAGGGTGGATTTTCCCACATTGGGGAATCCGATCAGGCCCACATCCGCGATCAGTTTCAGTTCCAGGGAGATGTCATACGCCTCTCCCTGCGTTCCGGTCTTGGCAAAACGGGGGATCTGCCTGGTAGGAGTGGCGAACTTCGCGTTTCCGAATCCCCCTCTTCCGCCCTTGCAGATAAGTACAGGCTCGTCTCCGGAGACATCCGCCATGATTTTACCGCTCTCATATTCGCGGACGATGGTGCCGCGGGGCACTTTCAGGATAAGGTCATCCGCGCTTTTTCCGTGGCAGCGGTTGCCCCTTCCGTTCTCGCCGTTTTCCGCCTGATATTTCTTTCTGTACTTGTAGTCCGCCAGCGTGGAGAGATGGTCATCCGCGAGGAGATAGATGCTCCCCCCGTTTCCGCCGTCCCCGCCGTCGGGTCCGCCTGCGGCCACATATTTTTCACGGTGAAAACTCACAGCGCCGTCGCCGCCTTTTCCGGCTACGAACCGGATCCTGGCTTTATCAATAAACATGATCTTTTCCTTTAATCATCTTATGAAAAAATCCCGCGTTATCAGCGCGGGATCCTTTTGCAGTTAGTTCAGTACGTTGACCTTCTTGCGGTCTTTTCCGTAACGGGTGAACTTTACCTTGCCGTCTGCAAGTGCGTACAGTGTGTCATCCGAACCGATGCCCACATTGAGGCCGGGATGGATGTGTGTTCCGCGCTGGCGGACAAGGATGTTGCCTGCAAGAACGAACTGTCCGTCCGCTCTCTTGACACCGAGGCGCTTGGACTCGGAGTCTCTGCCGTTCTTTGTAGATCCTACACCTTTTTTATGTGCCATTCGTAGATATCCTCCGTTCCTTAAGCGTTGATTGCGGTTATTTCAACCTTTGTGTAACTCTGACGATGTCCGAGTTTTCTCTTCTCGTTCTTCTTGGGCTTGTATGTGAAGACTGTGATCTTCTTTGAACGACCCTGTTTCAGAACTTTTCCGGTTACTGTGGCGCCTTTGACAGTAGGAGTGCCGATCTTGGCTTTCTTCTCTCCGCCGAGTGCGAGAACTTCTTCAAAAGTAACTTCTGCGCCCTCTTCGGCGTTGAGCTTCTCGACGAATACGACGTCGCCCTGCTCGACCTTGTACTGCTTGCCGCCGGTTTTAATGACTGCGTACATTTTTTACCTCTTGTCTTTTTATTTTCAGACTCGCTGACCCAGGCGGCGTTTTCGCGCACTTTAAAGAAGCCTGTTACATGCGGCTTTGATATTATATCGGATGGAGCCCACCGTGTCAATAAGGATTTTCCCTGATATTACAGTGGTTTGCGGGCTTTTCCGGACCCGTGAGAACGGGGTTCAGGACAGCTCGAACATCCCGGTATACAGCTGATAATATCTGCCCTTGTCGGCGATCAGACTGTCGTGATCTCCGCGCTCGATGATGTTGCCGTGCTCCAGAACCATGATGGCGTTGGAGTTCCGTACGGTCGAGAGACGGTGGGCAATGACGAATACGGTCCTTCCGTGCATCAGTCCGTCCATTCCCTTCTCGATGAGGCGCTCAGTACGCGTATCGATGGAACTCGTAGCTTCATCCAGGATCAGTACAGGCGGATCGGCTACTGCCGCCCTCGCGATGGCGAGGAGCTGTCTCTGCCCCTGTGAGAGGTTCTCTCCGTCTCCGGTGATCATAGTCTGGTAGCCGTTGGGCAGGTGGCTGATAAAGAAGTCCGCGTTCGCCAGTTTCGCAGCCTCAACACACTCCTCATCGGTAGCGTCAAGCCTTCCGTACCGGATATTCTCCATGACCGTACCGGTAAACAGGTGCGTGTCCTGCAGAACCATAGCCAGGGATTTTCTCAGAGAGTCTTTCCTGATGTCCTTGACATCGAACCCGTCATAGGTGATCTTTCCTTCCTGAACATCATAGAAACGGTTGATCAGGTTGGTAATGGTCGTTTTGCCCGCTCCGGTAGATCCGACAAAGGCGATCTTCTGTCCGGGTTTGGCATAAAGGCTGATATCGTGGAGGACAGGATGTCCTTCATCATACGCGAATGTGACATGGTCAAAGCGGACATCGCCCTTCAGAGGTGTGATGGTCGTCTTTCCGTCTTCGCCGACGCTCTTCCATCCCCACATCTCGGTGCGTTTTTCCGTCTCGATCAGCTCACCGTCTTTTCCGTTTTCTACGTTGACCAGCGTGACTGTCCCTTCATCCACCTCAGAGGGAGCATCCAGCAGCGCAAAGATGCGTTCCGCGCCTGCAAGGGCATTGAGGATCGTTGTAGCCTGCTGAGTCATCATGTTCAGAGGCTGGCTCACTGAACGGGAATACTGAAGGAAGGAGCCGATCGTACCTACGTCCATGGTGCCTTCAATGACCATTCCGGCGCCCACCATAGCGATGATCGCGTACTGCAGATAGGCGATATTTCCGGTAAAGGGCCACATCATTCCACCCAGCACCTGCGCATTGGCGGCTGCTCTGGTAAGTTCTCCGTTGAGTTCGTCGAAATCTTCGATCGCACGAGGCTCATGGTTGAACACCTTGATGACCTTCTGCCCGTCGATCATCTCCTGGATATATCCGTTTACCTGGCCGGTCGTCCGCTGCTGCTTGATGAAGAAACTCACCGAGTGCTTGGTGATCAGTCTCAATACCAGAGCGGTAAAGATCAGCATCACGATGACGATCAGCATCAGTTTCCAGGAAAGGAAGAGCATCGTCGTGAACACGCCGACAAATGTGATGATGGAGCTGAGAAGATTCGGGAGCGCCTGAGACAGCATCTGTCTCAGAGTGCCGATATCGTTGGTATATCGGCTCATCATGTCTCCAATCGAATGCGTATCGTAATACTTCAGAGGAAGCGTCTGCATGTGGTCAAAAACCTGGGTGCGGATCCTCTGCTGAATATCTGCCGCCATATCTCCGAGAAGCCTGCTCTGGAAATATGATGCCAGCGTTCCTACGACATAGATCACGACCATCGTGATCAGAATGGTCGCCAGTCTGGAGTAATCAGGGCTCTTGCTTCCCACAAAAGGAAGGATCGCCTCATTGATGATCGGCTTCAGGAAATAGTTGCTCGCTACATTGGCAAGAGCGGAAACTGCAACGCATACAAGAGCGATCAGGATCTGGATGTAGTAGTTTTTAAAGTAGGACAGCATTCTTTTAAAGGTACCGACTGCGTCCTTGGGCTTTTCCACTCCGCGGCCTCTCGGTCCGCGCGGGGGCTGGTTCTGTGATTTTCTCTCAGCCATTCTCCTGTGCTCCTTTCTGTTGAGATTCATATACCTCACGGTAGATCTGGTTGTTCTTAAGCAGATTTTCCGGAGTATCAAAGCCATCGATCTTTCCGTTGTCCAGTACGATGACCTTGTCCGCGTCATGTACCGACGCGATTCGCTGTGCGATGATAAATGTGGTCATTCCCGCTGCCTGTTTCTTCAGCGCTGCCCGGATCGCATGATCCGTCGCCGTATCCACTGCGCTGGTGCTGTCATCCAGGATCAGGATCTTGGGATGCTTCAGCAGCGCCCTGGCGATACACAGTCTCTGTTTCTGACCGCCGGACACATTGACGCCGCCCTGACCCAGTTCCGTGTCATATCCGTTGGGGAAACTCATGATAAAGTTGTGGGCATCCGCCGCCTTGCACGCTTCAATGATCTCCTCATCCGTAGCATCTTCCTTGCCCCATTTCAGGTTGTCGCGGATGGTACCGGAGAAGAGAAGATTCTTCTGAAGCACCATGGAGCACCCGTCGCGAAGCTTGTCCAGCTTGTAGTCCTTGACGTTCCTGCCTCCCACTTCGATCGTTCCGGTGTTTACGTCGTAGAGGCGGGGTATCAGCTGCACGAGGGTGGATTTGGCGGATCCGGTACCACCGATGATACCGATCGTTTCCCCCGACTTGATATCCAGGTTGATATCGGTGAGGATATAGTTGTCGCTGTCCTTGTTATAGGTGAAATTGACATGATCGAACCGGACAGAGCCGTCCGCGAGATCCAGACCAGGATCCGCGTTTTCATCCGAGATGTCCGGGATCTCATCCAGGACCTCGATGATTCGGTCAACAGACGCGCCTGCCATGATGATCATGATGAAGACCATGGAAAGCATGTTCAGGTTAAAGAGGATCTGACGGATATACTGGATAAACGTCAGGAATTCACCGGTCTGCATTGTACCGGCGATCATCTGTTTTCCGCCGAACCAGCAGATCGCAAGAGTCGTGCCATAGATGACTGCATTGAGAAGAGGTCCGGTGAGGATAACGATGTGCTCTGCTCTGAGCTGAGCTGCCTTGATCCCCGCTGCTGCGGCCTGAAACTTCTCATTCTCCTTGTCTTTACGCACAAATGCCTTCACGACACGGATCGCGGTAAGGTTCTCCTCGATGATCGAGTTGATAACGTCGAAGCGTTTCATCATCGCCATAAAGAAGGGATGCGCCTTGGTGGACACCAGATACACGGAGATACCGAGAACCGGGATCGCTACAAGGAAGACACGGCAGAGTTCCCGGTTGATCCGGAACGCCATGACCGTAGCAAACAGGATCATTACGGGATTGCGGAACAACATGTGAATGATGGTGCTGAACGCATTTTCAACCTGGGCAACGTCGGTCGTCAGCCTCGTAATCAGGGATCCCGTGGAAAAATGATCCACGTTGGCAAAGGAAAATCCCTGGACCCGGCGGAACATCTCCGCGCGGAGATTTTTGGAGAATCCGGTCCTCGCTCTCGCCGTGACCCACTGGCTTGCTATTCCAAGCACCAGCGAAGTGATTGCGCAGAGGATCATCCGGATCCCCAGCGATACAACAAGATCCCTGTCCCCAAGCGCGATGCCTTCGTCTATGATCCGGCTCATCAGGAACGGAATATACACTTCCATCACGACCTCGCCCATCGTCAGGATCGGCGCTAAGATCGTGGGAAGCCAGTAACCTTTAATATAAGGGCTTAGTTTCTTGATCATTCGTTCTTTTCTTGTCCCCTTTCCGTCTGCCCTTCCTGGGTGCAGACTTCGGTCTTATACGGTTTCAGGTTTAAGTACATCTTATCGATCAGTTCACTGAGTTTTTCAAGATCCTCATCCGAGAAATTCTCAAAAGTGATCCCCGCATACCTCGTGATCACTTCGAAGAAAGATTCGCCGTTCTGCACCCCCTTGTCCGTAACATACAGGTGGTACTGCCGAAGGTTCTTCGGATCCGTCTCCTTCGTGATCATTCCCATTTCCTGAAGTCTTTTGGTGGAAAGGGTGATCGCGGCAGGAGTCTGCGAGAGGGCTGTAGCAATATCTCTCTGTGAACAGCCCGGATTGTGAACGATGTACCTGAGCACCCTGTGCTGTCCGAGGTATACCCCGTTCTCGTCCGCTTCCCTGTTGATCAGAGAACGTCTGAGCCCAACGAGTCTGTCCATGTTCCACGCAAGACGGACGATTTCATCTTTTTCCATTCTCTTATCTCCCTTAACATTTAAGCGCTTTACAGTTTTGTACTTAACTTTTGACAGTCTATACCTTTTGCCCTGAAGTGTCAACAGAAAAAACAACAAAAAAGCAGCGCCTGTGCACTGCCGTTCCGGAGATCGCTACACGTTGCGCACAGAGATCTCTCCGGTGGAAAATCTCCTGACCGCTCCGTTCTCCTGAATAAGGAGGCTACCGTCCCTCTCGATGTCCACCGCCTTCCCAAAATGCTCTTTCCCGTCCACGAGGTACTTCACCTCCTGTCCCAGGGTCTCGCATTTTTCCTTGTACCGGGTAAGGATCTCCTCCGGTCTTTCCATCATTCCAAGGTAGGATCTGTAGATCGCAGCGGCGAGATCGCTCGCGAGTCCCGGATCCGTGTCCAGGGCCCCTGCTGTTCCGGATATATCGGGAGGAAACCCGCCCTCAGGAGTTTTGAGGTTGATCCCGATACCGACAACGACGGTCCCGTTCGGAAAGCGCTCGCACAGGATACCGCCCGCCTTTTTTCCCTGATAGCGGATATCGTTCACCCATTTGACTGCGGTTTTGATCCCGCATACCTCCTGTATCGATTCACATACCGCCACCCCCGCCGCGAGGGTCATCTGGATATCCGGATCCGCACCGGGAATGGTAAAGCTGAGGTAGAAACCTGTTTCATCCGGGGAATAAAACGAGCGTCCATGGCTGCCCTTTCCCCTGGTCTGCTGATCTGCCGCGACAAGATACGGGATGTTTTTCTCCATGGAAAGGGAGCGTGCCACATCATTGGTGGAACCAGTCACCGGAAGCGTGACCACCTCCGGAAAAAGCCCGTAATTTTCCAGTATTTCCGCGATTCTTTCTTTCTTGAAACTCATTCCGATCTTTCCTTGCTTTTAACAGTATGTATAATGTATAATTCTACAGCATATGACTTTATTCATGTGAACCTAATTATATTATTGTATCTTCTTTCTACATACAAGGAGCATTTATGAGATATTTTACCAGTGAACAGATCTCCTGCGGACATCCGGACAAAGTGTGCGACCGGATCGCCGATACGCTGCTGGACGCCTATCGCAGCGGAGATCCTGCAAGCAGAGTTGCCATTGAAGTCCTGATCAAAAACGATCTGATCGTTCTGGCCGGGGAAGTGACCAGTTCCACCCCTGTCGACGTGGAGGCTACAGTCCAGACCGCTCTCGATTACATCGGACTGAAAGAACACTATACCGTCGAAAACCATATCTACAAACAGAGCCCGGACATCGCGATGGGCGTGGATATCGGCGGAGCAGGAGACCAGGGCATCATGTTCGGATTCGCCTGTGACGAGACCCCGGAATGCCTTCCTCTCGCGTACATGCTGGCGACAACCGCTCTCAAGAAACTCAGAGCGCTCCGCCACCCGCTTCTCGGTGCCGATGCCAAATCCCAGGTCACGGTTGCCTACCACGATGACGGAACCATCTCCATCGACACATTTCTCCTTTCCACCCAGCACGCGGAAGAACTTTCCCTTGAGGAAGTCAAGGCGATCGTTGAACCGCTGATGAAAGAGACCGCCAGGGATTACGGAATGAATGAAGACTTCAAGGTCCTTGTGAACCCCACAGGCCGTTTCGTGATCGGCGGCAGCTTCGGTGATGCCGGCGTCACGGGAAGGAAGATCATCTGCGACACATACGGCGGCGGCGGAAGACACGGCGGCGGCGCTTTCTCCGGAAAGGACGCGACAAAAGTGGACCGCACGGCAGCCTACATGGCACGCTATATCTCCAAAAAACTGCTGAAGAAATACGGTTTCCACCGCGTTGAGGTCCAGCTCGCCTACGTCATCGGTCTTGCCGACCCCTGCTCGGTAGCGGTGTGGGCGGACGGCGAATGGAGAGAAGACCTGGAGAAGGAAGTGCGCGCTTCCTATAACCTTACTCCCAGAGGGATCATCTCCTTCCTTGGTCTTGAAAAGGTGAGATTCAGCGATGTGTCCTCCTATGGTCACTTCACCAACCAGGAAATGCCCTGGGAAAAAGCGTAATACCATTCAGAAAGTCACAAAAAAGGCTCCGCGTCATCGCAGAGCCTTTTTAATGTATCTGTGATTCACCTGTTCTGGATGCGGTATCTCCACCTGCGGAATGCGCTGATGATGTCATCCCAGAAGAACAGGAACAGAGGAATAAGGGACAGGATCATGTTCAGCCTCAGGCTGGGGTACATAATGAACTCATAAAGGTAGAACAGGGCATCCATGACCGCGATCCATTTCGCTTTCACAGGAATGATGTAGAACAGCAAAAGCTGGAACTCCGGATAGAGCATGGAAAATGCGAAGAACAGGGTAAGGTTCAGGTAGTAACTGGTGCCGAATCCGGTAAAAACAGCCGCTACGATATTGCAGATCATTCCCAGAAGATAGTAGCAGTTGAAGTTGAAACTTCCCCACTCGTTCTCAAGGGTTCCCCCTATGAAGTAATAGAAGTACACCGAGATCAGCAGTGACAGAAGTGTGCTGCTCTCCGGTACAAAGACAAACGTCAGAAGTCTCCAGACCTGGCCGTGCATCACGTCGCTCCAAGACAGCCAGAGAAGATCCGATGCCCATCCTCTGGTCATAAGGTCCGCGAAGAAAACGATCACCTGCCCTGCGCACAGAACCAGCATCAGGTTTTCAACGGTATATTTCCCGAACCTGAGTTTCAGTTTTGAGAGTAATCTTGTCATATCATGTATTCCTTCAATTTTGATCTTTCCCATTATAGTACATAATTATGAACAAAAAATCATGGAATACTGCACATATTTGATATTAAATGATTTCGGAGATCTTTCCGCCATTCAAAAGGACCTCATAATACGGGAGTTGCTGCTCAAACGCGGCTCTGATCTTCATTAGGACCGGTAATAGTTCCGCATTATTTTCTTTCGGATGAAAAACTTCAAAATCGGGATCGTCGTAACTGGAATAGTGAAATACATCCTTGTTGACCTGAATGGTCATGACCGCCGCCTCGGTGTCTTCGATCGTATCTCCCTCACTGCAGCGGCCGGAGTGGATCATTCCACTGCCCACAACAACGATATCCCCCTGTTCCAGCCTGTAGGTAACGCCCTCAACGGCATAATAAACTGTCCTTTTTAGCACACAGTCAATTTCCGCCGCTTCATGCCAGTGCGGCATCAGGATTCCCCTCGCCATGGAGATCTGGTTATCCACCACGATTCTCATAGGGGTGTCATTGATATACTGTACTTCTTTCCACACTTCTGCTGCCATGTTATTATTCCTCTTTCTTTACATTTTCATATTATCACCTGCGAAGCGCGGAATGAATCCGTACGACTTTCTGCTCACATAAAAATTGCCCCGTGAAGGGGCAACTTTTTACAAATCATGCTGTGGTTTTGCGAACTCCCGGAACAGAAATCGCTTATTCCCCGTAGAGGATATCCACAAGTTCGCTGTCCTTATCCAGGACCAGCACTTTCTTTCCTGAACCGCTGAGGGATGATTTCAGTGACTCCAGCCCGCGCATGAACTCATAGAATTCCGCCTTCTCAGGGCTGTTGTAGGCCTCCTGAAGGATCCTGAGGTACTCCTCTTCCCCCTCTGCCTCAAGGATCGCAGCCTGCTTCTCCGCTTCCGCTTTCAGCATGGCCGCTTCCTTGTCCGTGGTATTGCGGATCACCTGAGCCTCTGCCTGGCCGTCCGCCACATAGGAAGCCGCGATATTCTGTCTTTCGGAGATCATTCTTTCGTAGACTGCCGCCTCGTTGTCGGAGGGGATGCCGAGCATTTTGATCTGGCTCGTGACGATCTCGATTCCGTACTGGCCGATGTCCTTATTCGCGGCCGTGGTGATCCTCTCGGTCAGTTTCTCTCCCGTTGCCATGATGATATCGTCCTGGTCCATGGAAGAGATCGTATTCTTCAGTGCGTTATAGACAGCTGCGTCGATTCTTTCCTCTGCTCTGCCCTTGATCGCATTGAGCGTCCTGATGTAAGCCATAGGATCTGTTACTTTCCAGAGGACGAAATTGTCCGCTATCATGGATTTCTTGTCTCTGGTGATGACGTCGGACTCTTCGATGTCGTAGATGATGATCTTTCCGCTGATCTTCTGAACAGTCTGAATGAACGGTATTTTTACTTTGAGCCCGGGAGTATCATCCACACGGACGATCTTTCCAAGCTGACGGACTGCTGCATATTCATTGGGCTCCACAACATAGATGGAAGAGAATGCGATCACAAGAACCGCGATCACGACAACGATCCCAAAAGCACTCTGAAACATTTTCTTCATCGTGTTACCCCCTTTCCGCCAGATCCACCGGCATATACTGTGTTACGTTTCCATCCGAGATGATAACTTCCAGATCGGGAAGTACCTCCTCCATGGTCTCGTAGAACATTCTCTTCTTGGTCACCTGCGGATATTTCTGGTATTCCTCAAAGACCTTGTTGAACTTTGCAACTTCACCTTCCGCTTCCGCGATCCTTGCGGCTTTTTTCGCTTCGGCAGCCTGAACGATCCTGTCCGCGTCCGCCTGAGCTGCGGGGATCTGTTCGTTGCGGTACTTGTTTGCGTTGTTGATCGCAGTCTCACGGCCCTGCTTTGCCGTCTCAACCTCCTTGAAGGCGAGAGCAACTTCATCCGTCGGAGGCTCCGCGTCCTGTACCGTGATATTTACAACGGTGATCCCGACCTCTTTTTCCGAGAGTTCTTCGGACAGCATGTCACGTATCACGCTCTGGATCTGCCCTTTTCCCGTTGTCATGACATCGTCCACCGTGAAGTCGCTGACCACAGCGCGGATGCAGGAGAGCGCCTCATTCGCCAGGATCGCCTCAGGATCTTCGGTGTTGAACAGGTACGCCACCGGATCACTTACACGGTACTCCAGGTAGAAATCCACATTGATCAGGTTGAAATCGGAAGTGATCATTTTCGCGTCCGTATCGATCGGTATGTTCTGCCCTCCTCCGAGGATCTCATATCCGATACCGACGCCATGGGTCGTCATATCCACCTTGTACACGTCCTGAACAAACGGGATCTTGGCGTGCAGCCCAGCCGATTCCGTTCCCATTACTTTGCCGAACATTGTAACGACAGCCTGTTCATCTTCGCTGACACTATAGAAAACCTGTGTCACCAGGACAAACAGCACCAGTGCGATCACAATAAACACACCGCCGTTCTTGATGATCGGACGAATGATGTCGATAATGTTTTTCTTCTCGTCCAATGTTGAATACCTCTCTTTTTCTTTCTAAAGGCTGATTTAATTATAGCCGTTTTTCCCTAACTACTAAAAAAGACTTTTACCGCCTTTGCGATAAAAGTCTCGCTTTTCATCTGATCCGGACATTTCTGTCGTGCTGACGGAACAAACCCGCCCTTGCAGGCGTTAGCTACTCCCTTTTTGCGATATCACGTTATCATGAAGGAAAATAATTGTCAACAGTCTAAACTTATTTGACGAAATCTTCCTCCTTATGTAGAATATTATGTACGCCTGCGGGTGTGGTGGAATTGGCAGACACGCTAGACTTAGGATCTAGTGGGCAACCGTGCAGGTTCAAGTCCTGTCACCCGCACCATTTTTCCCATCTTATCCTGGTTTACGGGATAAGATGGTTTTTTATTGCACACATAGGTTTTACAGGTACTATTACGCTGGTTAGAATCCACGAAGACCAAGACGCAGCACCGCTGGAGATTACCGGAAAAGACATAAGTGAATGGAAAGGATTTAACGATTCGCTACATCTTGATTTCGTACATTATGAAGGAATCAGTAACGGGAATCAGATTCAAGTCTGTGTTTATAAAGGAACAATTCAGCCATAAGACAAAACACCTGCAAATCATTGACCGATAAGCAGTAAGATCTCAATCCAATGCCGTCCGATATCGGGCGATAACGTCCCCTTCAACTGCAAGGATCTCATCCATTCCGTATCTTTTCTTTTCAGAAGATATGATGACCCGTTCCGCAGTATCTATCTGGTGGATCAAAATCCTTTCCTCTATTACATGTCCACCTTCTTTTTTCGTATCTTTCACAAAACGCCACATTATGACCGCGGGATCCTCTTTAAAGTGATCCTCAAGGATCTGAAAACGAAGGTCCAGTTCCTCCCTGTCTTCATCGCTCAGTTCCGGCTTTTTGTCCGTAAGCCTCCCGGTCTCCACGATCGAATCTCCGAATCCAGTAAGAGCGGCAAACGGAGCAAACTGAGCGGCGCGGTCGTGATTGCTCATCTGGGGACGCGTTCTGGAGATGAAACGGGGAAGTTCGATGATATCGTCGTAACGGTGTTCGTCTTTCTCACTCATTTCTTGTGTCCCCCGATCTGCTCGTTGCGCTGCCTTCCTGTTGCCCCTTCCTCCAGACTGGTCGCAAGGAAAACTGCGTTCTTTCCGAACCGCTGTTTCAGACCCTGCACCGTTTTCTGCCGGTCATTTTCCTTTTCCAGCTCCAGCCGCTCCTCTTTTTCTTTTGCGATCTCAGCGTCCACATCGGTGAAGAGATCCGTCTGGATATACTCCTCCTTCGGAAGTTCTCCCGAAGAAACAAGGTGCTCCACCGAAACATTGAGCCTTCTTATGGTAAGCTTCGGATTTACCGTTTTGTCGTAGATCGCCACGACCGCTTCCGTGATCTTTCTGGATGAGGATGTCGGACGCTTCAGCGCAGCGGAGCCTCCCGCAGGTTTTGCCACAAGTTTGCCGTACCAGTCCTTGACGACTGTCCCCGCGTGTACACTGGAAGCACTGCTGTTGTCGTATCCGACAAACAGGCTGACATGATCGGTCACCAGTCCTTTGCTGACCAGATCTCCCGCAAGGGCATCCACCATCTCCTTCAGGACGATCTTTGCCTTATCGAAGGAGTAGGGTTCCATCAGTACCTGACCGCTGCTGAGAGAATTGCTGGAGGGTCTGTAACTTTTGATATCCTCCATGGTGCAGGGTTCATAGCCCCATGCGTGATCGATCAGCAGCTCTGCGTTGATGCCGAACTCCCGGTACAGGATCTCGGAATGCTCGAGGGAAAACCTCGCCACATCCCCCATGGTCCGGATCCCGTAATTTTCCAGCCTCTTTGCGTATCCCCGTCCCACTCTCCAGAAATCGGTCAGCGGTTCATGGGTCCACAGCAATCTGCGGTAACTCATCTCATCGATCTCCGCGATCCTGACCCCGTCCTCGTCCGCAGGAATATGCTTCGCAACGATATCCATAGCGACCTTGCACAGATACAGATTGGGCCCGATCCCGGCAGTCGCGGTGATCTTTGTGCGTCTCAGGACGTCACGGATCATGGTCATCGCGAGTTCATGTGCGGTGAGCTTGTATGTTTCCAGGTAATTCGTCGCGTCGATGAAGACCTCATCGATGGAATACACATGGATATCTTCCGGCGCGATATATTTCAGATAGGTCTCATAGATGCGGTTGCTGTACTCCATGTACAGTCCCATCCTGGGGACCGCGACGAGATAGTCGATCTCCATTCCGGGATCTTTCTGAAGCTCATCAAGATAGAAGGAACGTCCCGAAGATCTTCTGTACCGGTTCTTCCGTCCTCTCTCACGGTTCAGTTCCTCCACCTTCTGTTCCACCTCGAACAGCCTCGGCCGTCCCGGAATACCAAAGGATTTCAGGGCAGGCGAAACAGCAAGGCAGATCGTCTTGTTCGTTCTGCTCTTGTCGGCAACGACCAGATTCGTGTTCAGCGGATCCAGTCCGCGTTCCGCGCATTCGACCGAAGCATAAAAAGACTTCAGATCGATCGCGATATACACCCGTTCCTTCTTTCCCATCGGCCTCTCCTTTCTTTCATTTTAATACAGGTAAACGGAATATTCTAAGCATCCATGTGAAAACGGGACAGTTTTCGTCCGGATGCTTTCGTCTCCGCGTTTTTGTATAATGGAACCATCACCGAAGAAAGGAAACACCGATGCCTCCCATATCCGTACTGATCAAACCCGCGTCCGGGAGCTGCAATATGCACTGCGACTACTGCTTCTACAGGGACGAGGCAGAAAACCGCAGCACCCCTTCATACGGCATCATGAGCGAAGACACGTTGAAAAATGTGATCCGCAGGACCCTTCCCCGGGCGGAAGGCTCCGTTTCCTATGCGTTTCAGGGCGGCGAGCCCACCCTTCGCGGTCTTCCTTTCTTTGAAAAGGCGATCCGTTATCAGCAGCAGTACAACCATAAAGGCGTAATGGTCCGCAACGCGATCCAGACCAACGGCGTCCTTCTCGATGATGACTGGTGTGCGTTTCTTCACAGGAACCGTTTCCTGGTCGGTCTCTCGGTCGACGGGACCCGCTGCACGCATGAAAAATACCGGCATCTGAACGCAGGAGGTTCCTCCTTTGACGCAGTTCTCCGTGCTGCCGGGCTGCTGGAAAAACACGGTGTCGAATTCAATATCCTCACGGTCATAAACAGCGATGTGGCGGACAACATAGAGGAGATCTGGGAATTCTATGAGAAGCAGGGATGGGTCTGGCAGCAGTATATTCCCTGTCTCGAGCCTCTCCTTGAAGGTCCGGGAAACAGGTCCTACTCCCTCTCTCCGGAAAAATACGGGGACTTTCTTATTCGGCTGTTTGACCTGTGGAAATCCTCCCTCATGACCCCGCACCCTGTCTCCGTACGCACTTTCGACAATTGGGTCGGGATCCTGATGGGGTATCCTCCGGAAGCATGCGACCAGTGCGGAAAATGCAGCGTTCAGTATGTCGTCGAGGCGGACGGAAGCGTATTTCCCTGCGACTTCTACGTCCTTGACCAGTGGCGCCTGGGCAATTTCAATTCGGACCGGATTGACGCTATCGACTCAGGCAGAGAAGAAACGGGCTTTCTTGCTTCTTCAGACCGGCTTCACGCGAAATGCGGAAACTGTCCCCACCGTGATCTGTGCAGAGGCGGCTGCCGCCGATACAGGGGCATGTCCGGAGCAGAACCGTGGCTCAATTATCTGTGCCCGGCGTTCCTCACCTTCTTTGACGCAAGGAAGGATGAGATGAAAGCCCTTGCGGACGAATTGCAAAAGAGAAAATAAACGTAAAAACGGCGGAGGTCTTACCCTCCGCCGTCGTGTTTCAGTCGTGTTCCTGCATCCATCCGTTCAGCACTTCGCAGTAGCGGTCCGTCGCTTCCCCGAAGACCATGTGACGGCATCCTTCAAACAATTCCCATCTGGCACCGGGGATCCCGTCGTACAGTGTTTTCGCAAGCACCGGTGTGCACAGGTCGTTCGTCCCGGAGATAACAAGTGCGGGAACGTGGATCTCTCCCAGTCTGTCCGTATAATTGAAATCCTTCAGAGAACCGCTCGGTGAGAATTCGTTGGAGCCCCATCCGTAAAGATATGCCTCGTCCCCGATCTTCTTCTCCCTGCGCAGACATTCCGGATCCGTATCCTTGATATCGGAGGCGTACATCCTCATGTAGTGATCCACCGCTGCTTTGCACGCATCCGAGGTGAAGTCTCCGGTCTTCTCCGCCTCCCGGATCGCCTGCTGTTCCTCCTCAGGAAGAAATCCGATCAGCCGGTGCTGTTCCTTCGCCCAGAGAGCGGAGGAGGAAAGGGTGCTTGAGAGGATGACCGAAGCGACCCCATTCGGTCTCTTCTCAATGAGATAATAGATCGCCAGCATCCCGCCCCAGGACTGACCCAGCAGATGGATCCGTTCGAGTTCCAGATGTTCTCTCAGGGCGATCAGTTCATTCACCCAGGTCTCCGGCGTCCAGAGTTCCGGCCTTCCCGAAACATAGGAGTTCCCGCATCCGATCTGATCGTACATGACGATCATCCGTTTCGTATCCGCCAGCCGGTCCAGCACCTCAAAGTAATTGTGCGTGGATCCCGGTCCTCCGTGAAGGAGCACCAGCGGGACCGAATCGGTATATTCCGCTCCGACGATCCTGTAGTAAGTCTTATATCCCAGATAGGGCATGTATCCTTCCCTGATCATCCTGTTTCTCCTTCTTCCGTTTTCTGACAGTATACCACAGGCCCGGTGACAACCGCGTCTTAAGAATGCTACAATACATGCAGCTTCAGGAAAGAGGTGCACGGTATGGCTGACAACTTTGAGCGTTTTGACATGGCAAAGCCTCCGCGGAAATGCTTCTGGCTTTTCCGGATCCTTCTCTGGATCCTGTGCTTCCCGAGTCTTCTGCTCCACAGGACCAGGATCAAAAAGATCGGGGTAGAAGGGCTCAAGCCGCCTTACCTTCTCCTCGGCAACCACAACGCCTTCTACGACATGAAGGTGTCCATTGCCGCGACCTTCCCGCACGTGGCAAACTATGTCGTGGCAATAGACGGGTATATCGGGCGGGAGTGGCTCCTCCGCGCTATCGGCTGTATCTGCAAGAGAAAATTCACCAATGATCCCCTCGTAGTCCGGCAAATGATCCGTGCGGCAAGAAAAGGCGGGATCATTGGCCTCTATCCGGAGGCGAGATATTCCCTTTGCGGCACGACCGCCCCTCTTCCGGAATCCATCGGACAGTTCTGCAAACTTCTCAGGATACCGGTGGTCGTCCTGATCTGCCACGGGCATCATATCAACCATCCGTTCTGGAACACCAGGAAGGAGCGCGGCGTCGCTCCGACGGAAGCCACCATGAAGCTTCTCTTCACCCCGGACCAGCTGAAAGCCCTCACCGCGGATGAGATCAACCGCGCGCTGGTCCATGAATTCCAGTATGATGATTTCAGATGGCAGGCGGAAAACCGCGTACGGGTCGGCTTCAGGGACCGCGCCGTGGGACTTGAGAAGATCCTTTACCAGTGCCCCTGCTGCAAAACGGAGTTCCGCATGTCCTCTTCCGGTGCCGTCCTGAAATGCGATCACTGCGGCAAGACATGGACGATGGATGTCTACGGAAAACTCCATGCGGATTCGGGCGAGACCGAGTTCGAACATATTCCCGACTGGTACGAGTGGGAAAGAAAAAACGTGAGGGAAGAAGTGGCAAACGGCACCTACTCCACGGGTGTGCTTGACGTTACTGTGGAAAGCCTTCCCAACGCCAGGAAGTTCATTCCCCTGGGCTCGGGAACCATGGTCCACGACATGAACGGGTTCCGGGTCAAAGTCACATCGGAAGACGGCACCGTATACACCATGGAAAAGCCCGTACCGTCGCTGTACTCCTGCCATATCGAGTACCTGTATCTTTTCAAGCACGGAGACTGCGTTGACCTCAACACCATCGAGGACACCTGGTACACGTACCCGAAAGGCAGGGATTTCTCGGTCACCAAGATGGCTCTCGCCACAGAGGAACTGTATTACGACTACAGAAGAAAACAAGGCGATCCCTGTGAGGAAGGCCTTGCATAATATACCGTCATCCACCCGGTCATCACGTCCGGGTGTTTTCTTTTGTTCTGCCTTTCGCGGACAATATCTCGAATATCCTTCCGGTCAGTCCGGCGACCGCGTACCCGAGGAGCACACCTCCGATGATATCCGACGGGAAGTGAACGTAGAGATAGAGCCTGCTGAAAGCGATGCAGGATGCCAGGATCAGCGCCGCAGCTCCTGCTTTTCTGTCACGCCGGAAAAGGGTAAAGGCAGCGACAAAGCTGCTCAGCGTGTGGCCGGAAGGAAAAGAGAAATCCTTCGGGGAAGGAATAAGCAGTTCCCTCTCCGGATAGAACCAGCACGGTCTCGCCCTCCGGATGAGATTCTTCAGCACGACGTTTCCTATGAGGAATCCGCACAGCATCCCCAGAAGCATCCTCTTCCCCGTTTCCCTTGTCCGATCGTGACAAAGGAGGATCAGGGCGATCATGATCCATATCATCCCGTGATCCCCGAGATGGGTGATCGCCGGCATGACTTTATCCAGAAAGGCGCAGACGAAGGTGTCTTCGATCCACTCCAGTATTGCCCAGTCTATCCGCATCCGTCAGTCCTCAAATACTCCTGTTTTCAGTCCCCGTACCGCCCACGCGAAGAACTCCGCCTCATCCCCGTTCCCGGCAGACAGCCGGTCCTTCGCCTGTTCGAACAGCGCGGCCAGCTCATCATCCGGAAGGTCCCGGAAGAGAGACATCTCCCTCACCTTCCGCAGCACGTCGACAAAGCAGTTTCCCTGCATCAGATCCGAAAAAACGATCTGCCTCAAAAGAAGATCCAGTTCCATTCCCGTTCCCTTTTCCGCTATAATTCTCCTATGAGACTGAAAGGAGTTGCCCCATGGTCATCGGCATCATCTGTTCCACAACAGCATACCCCATTATACCCTCCATCGCGAAAAAACTGGTAGACCTCGGCCACGTTCCGGTCATGCCGAATTGCTTTGACGACCCCGTTTACAACGAGGACACCGACAGCATGAGCGAGGAGGAGTATCTCCGTTTCTTCAAGGAGATGTACTTCCAGAGCAGGGACCGCACCGCGGGGCTGGATGCCGTTCTCGTGCTGAATGAGCCGAAGCAGAAAAACGGAGTGACGATCCCAAACTATATCGGCGCTTCCACATTTCTGGAGATGTATGAAGCCTTCATGCAGGGCAAAAAGATCTTTATCTACCACTCGCTCCCGGACTCCATGCTTTTGGATGAGATCAGGGGATTCGGGCCGGTCGTCCTGGAAGGAGATCTTTCCCGCATCTGAACATGACCATAAAACCGGCGGCGTCTCATTGCTGAGGCGCCGCTTTTCTTATTCGTATTCTCTCATTCCGCCAGGGGAAGGGTGAACAGGTAGATGATCCCTTTGGGGAGTTCCACACCGGCCTCCACCGCGATCACCGCGTGGGCTGCCACGATCGCTCCTGCCTTGTCCGCCAGTTCCATAAGGCCTTTTGTCGTCCCGCCGCCGCCATAGACGTCGTCGACGACCAGTATCCTCTTGCCGCGGAGATATTCCGCGTCATCATCGGTCAGGGACATGACCTGATCCTTCGGAGTGGTCACGGAGCGGTACACCGCCTGGATCTTGTTCCCGTCCCCGTTCTTTCTGGCAACGACGGTGTAATTGATATCCGTACCTTTTTTCGCGTTCCACTTCAGCGCGATGGAATGTGCAAGGGCATTGCTCTTGGACACGGGATTCAGGATCGTATCGAATTCCACGCCCAGTTCATCCAGGATCTCCACCAGGTCACTGGCAGCAGCTTCGTTCAGGCTCACCTGTCCGGAAATATCCAGGAATGCGACTTTCTTTCCCGCCAGCACCTTAAAGGGCAGGTCATAATCCTTGCCGTTCATGGTGACACGCAGATATTCATTGCCGCCTTTAAAAACTCTTTCTGTAGGGGTCCCATTGATCTTGCTCATCTTTGCACGTTCCTCCTCAAATATTTAAGATACCGATTTCATTATAGATGCTGTTTTCATGGAGAAACAAGGAACGCAAACGGATTCTCTGTTCACCACAAAAGAGCGTCTGAAAAAGGAGCTGTCTTACGCCATTTTCACGATTCCGCGGAGAGCCGGTCATATTCCGTGCCGTCCAGTTTTTTCCAGCAAAAGATCCCCGCTTCCAGTGTCATATACCCCCGTTCGCTCCCGCCCTTCGGGATGGACACGGAACCCGGATTCAGATAGAGGATCCCGTCGTGGTCCTCACATGCCGGAACATGGGTGTGTCCGTGAAGAAGGATGTCCCCTCTCTTCAGAGGAGGGAGTTTGGAAGTGTTATATATGTGTCCATGGGTGATGAACAGCGTCCGGTTTCCCAGAGGCATCAGCGCATAATCCGCCATGACGGGAAACTCCAGAACCGCCTGGTCCACTTCCGCCTCGCAATTGCCGCGGACAGAGAAGATCCTGTCCTTGTATCCGTTGAGCATCCCGATCACTTCTTTCGGAGCGTATTCCTCGGGAAGGTCATTTCTCGGCCCATGGTAGAGAAGGTCGCCGAGAAGGATGAGGCGGTCCGCCCCCTCCCTTTCAAATGCTTCCAGCATCTCACGGCAGTATCTCGCCGATCCGTGGATATCCGAAGCGATAAACCATTTCATTGTTGTCCCTCCAAAAAACGTATTCCGCCTGCAGAAGCTCTGCGTTCCGGGGCAGTTTGATTATACCACGCTTTTCTGTACCGGCAGACCGGGCAGGGATCCGTTCGGTCCATTTTTCTGAAGCAAAAAGGACCCCGGAACCGTCCGGCTCCGGGATCCTGAGATCCGCATTAATTGTTTTCCTCTTTGTTTTCACCGATGGAGAGAAGCGCATTGAGCGCGATCCCGAAGATGGAGGCTCCCGCTACACAGGGGATGTTCATTCCGAAGAAGGGAATGTTTCCTTCAAAGGCATACTGTCCGCCGACTCCGATCACCATGATGGAAGCGATAACGGCGATGTTCTTGCTGGAGAACATATCCACTTTCTTGTCGATCATGATCGCGATTCCCTGGGCAGCGATCGCGCCGAAGAGGTATACCTCAAGGCCGCCGATAACTGCGAGCGGGATGCCGTAGATCGCCTTGATCAGAGGAGTGAAGCAGGAGACGATCATCGCGATGACGGAAGCCACCATGAGGACCGGTACGGAAAAGACCTTGGTGATCGCCATGGTGGAGATGTTCTCACCGTAGTTCGTTCCGGCGGGGCCTCCCACGAATCCGGAGATCATGTCGCACAGACCGTCGCCGATCAGGTTCTTGTCCAGCATGTCAATGAGGCTGTATCCCAGTTTCTTGCCCTTTTTCTTTGCCACATCGTTGACATAGATATCCAGCTGATACATGTGAGCCGTGGATTCCGGTATCGTCGCGATGGCGATGGGCATGATGGCGAGAAGGGAGGTAAGGGAAAACTTAGGAAGGCTGAAGGCGGGGACCGCAAAGGGTCCTGCGCTCCAGAGGGAATTCAGAGCCGCATCGGGGATGGAGCGGAAAAGATTGTAATCGCTTCCGCCGATCAGATAGAACAGACCCGCGCAGGCAGAACCTGTCACCGCCCCGAGCAGAAGGGGGATCTGTCCGAGGAACCCCTTGAGATATTTGGAATAAAGGATGGTCGAAAGAAGCGTGACAAGGGATACGACGAGCCATGCGTTGGTGTTTGCGCCTGCCTTTGCAGGCACGGCATCACTCAGGGCATTCTTGGCAAGTGTCAGTCCGATGATCATGGAGATCGGGCCGGTGATGGAAGCGGGGAGGATCTTCTCGATGGTGTCCTTCCCGAACTTGCGCACCAGAAGACCGGCGGCAATGGATACGAAACCGGACATGATGATCCCGAACTGGGCTTTGGAGACCAGCTCTGTGGGCAGTATCTTCGTACTCTCCCAGGAAGCGATCTGCTCTGCCGTTCCCTCTGCATAGGCCATGGAGGCCACCGCGGAAAGATAAGCAAAACTGGACCCGTAATAGAGCGGGATCTTCTTGCCGGTGATGAAGATAAAGCAAAGTGTCGCGAGACCGGACGCGAATATGGTCGTGGATACCTGGAATCCGGTGATCAGCGCGACGGTGATGGTAGCAGGAAACATGACGATGACCTGCTGCAGCGCATAGAGGAACAGTTTACCCGTCGTCGGGCGTTCCTCAGGCAGATAGCCGTAATTGTCTTTACCCATTTGAATCTCCTCCTTAGATTTCATTGATAACTACATTGGTGATCCCGTCGGTCTCTTCGAGATTGACAGCTACGACTTCCTTCAGGGAAGTCGGTATGTTCTTGCCGACAAAATTCGCTCTGATCGGAAGTTCCGTATGACCGCGGTCGATGAGAACGCAGAGCTGCACACGCGCGGGTCTTCCCAGACCCATCAGCGCGTCCAGTGCCGCCCTGGCAGTCCTCCCTGTAAAAATAACGTCATCGACCAGGACGACGGTCTTTCCCACGACGGAGAAATCCACATTCGTCCGGCTGATGACCGGATCTTCATTGATCTTGGACAGGTCGTCCCGATAAAGCGTGATGTCAAGCTCCCCGACAGGGACAGGCGTTCCTTCAAACGACTCAATCAGTCTTGCCAGCCGCTGTGCGAGAGGTATCCCCCTTGTTTTAATGCCGATCAGGTAAACATCGGAGATCCCGTGATTCTTCTCGACGATCTGGTGAGCAAGTCTGATGAGCGTTCTCTCCACGTCCTGTTTTCCCATGATCTGAGCCTTGAATTCCATGCGTCTCCCTCCTTCCCTAAAGCACTAAAAAAGGCCTTGCCGCACGGCAAGACCGCATCAACCCCTTGGGCTCTGCTAACCTACGAACTTGCCGGCATCTCTGTACCGATTTAAAGTCATTACTAGCATTTAATCACAAGACAGGGGCATTTGCAATATATCCATTCACAATTTGTTCATTATTTCGCAAAAAAGAGGGGCAGGCCCCTCTTCTCCCTATTTCGCGAAGGTGACCCGGATCTCATACCGGTCCAGATCAAAGGTCCCTGTGAGGAAATTGATCAGGATCTGCTCGGCATTTTCTGCTGCCCTGTCCAGGATCCCGTCCTCCACCGCCTTTTCCAGCTCCATACGGATCATATCGCTCTGTGTCAGCGCGAAGTCCTCCACTTCAAAGGGATTGAATATGCTCTTCTTCTCCCCGTAGAGGGTGAAACTGTCCATGTCGATCTCACTTGAGATGATCTCCACCTTGGGAAAGTGGATCGTGATCCGCATCTTGGCGTCATCCTTCTCCACCGAGATCCTGGTGAAATCCACTCCTGCCATGATCGTTCCGTCATAACTGTATACATAACTTGCTCTCGTCCCGGGGATCTTCAGTCCGAAGAGGTCCTTCTGTGACTCAAACGTCTCCACATGGGTGAAATCGTATTCCGCCGTGCACAGCTTCCCGATCTCCCTGAGCCCGGACTGGATCGTCTCTCCGGAGAGCGTGATATCCTTCAGAAAGATCTTGCCCTCTCCGGTTGAAGCCGATGCTGCCGATTCCCGCTCATTTTTCCCTTTCGGATCGGTCGCTGTCTCCTGCCGCGCCATCGACGTCGCGCCGATGATCACCGCCAGAAGGATCAGAAACGCTCCCGCCACGATCAGGATCCGGTCTCTTTTTCTCATAACGCCACCTCCCGTCACTTCGCCTTTCCTCCGAGATGCCAGTGTTCCCCGTTGGGCATCACCCAGATATCTCCGTCCATGCGGGAGATGAGCCTGCCCTCCAGATCCCTCACGATCACCTCTTCCCGGTACTCCGGGTCCTCTTCCCAGGAAGAGAAGAAGAGCTTTTCCCCGTCCCGGAGATAAAAGGATTCCCTGGCCCCTATGCTGAATCGCTTTCTTTCCGGCCAGAGGATGTCGAACGTTCCGTCGTTTGCCTGCCGGGAGAGCATGACCGGAGCCGCGTGAAGTTTCAGGTTGTAGCAGTCCGGGATCTCTTCAAGCGGCATGGCGGCTACCCTTTCCAGCGTCTCCTCGTCACAGGAGAACCGGTCGATATGAACAGTCTTCTCGTTAAAGTCCACACTGAGAAGATACAGATATCCTTCACAGTAAACGGGATCTTCCAGAACAAGTCCCTCCCTGCGCGCGATGGGCTCAACGGCTCTCCCCTCGGGGTAACGGATGAGAAAGAGACTCGTCCCTGACGGGATCTTTCCGTCTTTCCATATCTCTTCCGCTTCATAGAGATCACCGGACGGGTAGTCTTTGGAGTAATACCAGTCCCCCCTTCCGTAAAGCGGGAGGGACAGATAGCAATTTCCCCTTGTTTCGATTTCTTTCAACAGCAGTCTCCTTCTTTAGAAAAACAGTGAACAGGCGATCAGCATCTGTCCCGCATAGTAAAGTGTCAGGTTTATGATCCGCCGGGAGAATTTCGATACTCCGGAAAACGTGTTGAAGATCAGCACCACGTCCGAAGCGGTGAACAGGACTGCTCCGACCGCGTAGAGGACGGATCTCCCCGACGGAACGAAAAAAGCGATCCCGAGGGCGATCGCGGTCATGATGAACACCGCCCCCAGATAAAACACACCGAAGATCTTGAACGCCGTTTTAACCTCCATCGTCCGGAAGATATACGCCAGAAGCAGAGCGGCAGCAGCGGCGCCTATTGCCACGCACGGCCAGAACCACCCGTACCTTGCCTGCGGGATCAGGGCCAGAAGATAGATCACGTGCCCGATCAGGAACGCAAGGATACCGGCCAGGAAGATCTTCTGCCCGCTCTTTTCAAACACGAAACGCAGGTTGAGGAGGATGTCCCCGATCATCCCGAACAGGAGCCCCATGAAAAACTGCCTGTTGAACGCGTTGTTCACGGTTTGATACGCGATATACCCCAGCAGCACGAACATCAGTGAAGCCGCGCCTTTCAGGATATCCGCCGCGATATACTTCTCTCTGTGCTCCGCCGCGATGAACATTGCCTGCAGGACCGCTCCCACAGCCACGATCAAAAACAATACCGTTTCTCTGCTGAACATGCCGTACCCTCCTCTCCGGAAAAAACACAAACAATTTCCCGGGCACCGTCTGCCCGTTTGACACTCAGTGCATCGCATCTTTCATGACGCGCAGCGCATTGCCGAAAGCGATCTTCTCGATCTCATCCACGCGGAATCCGGCACGGGCCAGCGCATCATAGAGAATATACATCCTGTCCGGATGATCGATCTCCAGATCGCCGCTCATGCCGTCAAAATCCGTTCCGATGGCGATCACATCGACCCCCGCGATCTCCTTCTCATGAAGAGCCATCTCCACCATATCCTTTACTCGGCTCTCCATGTTCCCGGGTGTATCATCCAGAAAACCCGGAAGAAAATTGATCCCCATACATCCGCCGTGTCTATGAAGCTCCCGGATCATATCGTCGGTCATGTTGCGGGTGTGGTTTGCCACGCTTCGGCAGTTGGAATGTGACGCGATAAAAGGCAGTCTTGCGATATGGCACACATCGTAGAAAACTCCGTCAGACGCATGACTCACATCGACCAGCATCCCGATGTCCTGCATATGTCTCACTGCTTCCTTTCCGAATTCGGTGAGCCCTTTGCCCATGATATGCGGATCCTTGGAGTTCGGCGCTCCGAAACAGTTCTCAGAATTCCATGTGAGCGCAAGGGAGCGGACACCCAGGTCGTAAAAGTGATCCAGTTTCGCCATATCGCCCCGGACCTCGACACCGTCCTCCATCGCAAGGATCGCGGACAGTTTTCCCTCTTTCCGGTTTTTCTCCACATCCGCCGCGCTGCAGGCCTTTGCCACCACATCCCCGTGACGGGCGATCGTATTCTCGAAGATCTGCGCGCAGTCCTCGATATACTGCGGCCCATCGACAGGATTCTTCATACGGGTAAACGCCTCCTGAGGAGGAATGAAGATCGCGAAAAACTGAGCCATCGCGCCTGCGTTCAGCAGGTGCTTGATATCGATGGCCTGCTCCGGACGGTCGAACAGATCTGCCGTAGGGCCATCCCGGAATTCTGCAGCCATAAGGCTGTCACAATGCATATCGATCGTACTGAACATAACCGTGAACTTCTCCCATATTCTGATCAAGCTGAAGATCGTTGTCATTCCAGAAAAATCATAGCATCGTTCCTTTCCCCCGACAAGAAAGTCACCGGCACACAGCGCAAACGAGGTATCATGATCCAATTATTTCACAGCCATCTGCTATAATACAGATACAGACGTTTAAGGAGTCTTTAAGAATTATGGAAGATTGTATCCTTATCACGGGCGGAAGCAGCGGTCTTGGGCTGGAGCTGGTGAGGGAAGCGTGCCGGCGCGGCCTGTGTGCGGTCAGCATCTCCAGGGATCCTGCCAAAGCCGCCCGTCTCAGAGAGGAATTCGGTGAAGTGGTCTCCTTCCATACGGGCGATCTCACCGACCCGAAGTTCATAGAAGATACGGTGCAGGCGATCAGCCGCGGGAGAAAGATCGGGATCCTGATCAACTGCGCCGAGAGGGGCGTATTCCGCTCCCCGGCGGACTACACTCCGGAAGATGTGGAAGTATCCCTTCAGGGGCTCCGCGGCATGGAGCTGCTGACGACCGCAGTGCTCCGGTCATGCGGAGAAAGTGACCTGAAAGTCGTGAACATCCTTTCCTCCGCCGCGCTGAAGGGAAAGCCGAAAGAGGCGCTCTACTGCGCCGCCAAATGGGGCGAGCGGGGCTATACCGAAGCGCTGAAAGCCGCCTACGCGGGGACGTCGGTCAAGGTAGTTGCTGTCTACCCATCCGGCATGGACACCCCTTTCTGGGATCATTCACGGGACTATATCCCGAGCGATAAATCCGACACATTCCTCGATCCGGCTGAAGTAGCCGGAATGATCATGGAAAACATCCTGCAGGAATCAGGCAAGATCGACGATGAGCAGATCATCCGTCGCTGAAGGAGAAAAAATGGGAAAACTGGAAAACAAGAATATTGCCATTACCGGAGCGTCCAGCGGTATCGGCAGGGCGACCGCCATCCGAGTGGCGAAGGAAGGCGCAAACGTTGCTCTGATCGCCAGGAACCGCCAGCGGCTGGAAGAGACCGCCGCTGAGATCCGGGCAATGGGGAGAAAAGCGGTCGTCATCGAAGCCGACGTCACCGACGCGGAAAGGATCAGGGAAGCGGTCGATACCGCGATACGCGAACTCGGAAGTCTCGATGTCTTCCACTGCAACGCCGGAATCTATCTGCGGTGTCCTGCCAAGGATCTGCGCATGGATCAGATCCGCAAACTGATGGAAGTCGATTTCTTCGGCTGTCTCAACTGTGTCTACGCTGTGCTTCCCTATTTCCTGGAAAGGAAGACCGGGACCATCGTTACGACCTGTTCCATGGACGGAAAGAAAGGAGTCCCGCCGGATGCCGCTTACGTAGCCGCTAAGTTCGCCATGAACGGTTTCTTCCAGGTCCTCAGACAGGAACTGAGAGGAACGGGAGTTCACGCAGCGATCATCTATCCCAGCCGGATGGATACTCCCCAGATAAGACATGTGGATGTCCCCTCCATCACCCCGAAGGGAAACCCGGATCTTGTGGCAAAGGCCGTCGTAAAGGCGATCGTCCGAAAGAAAAAGGAGATCATGGTGCCTTCCCTTCCCTGCCATCTGCTCACATGGGCGGATGCCATCAGTCCCTCACTGAGCGACTGGCTCGTTCGGGTGAACCATCTCGACGGGACCGTCAACGATATCGATCCGATCAACGAGGCAAAATAAATGAAGAAATATCAATCAGGCACATTCTATGCCGGAATCCTGCTCACCGCAGTGGGAGCTATCCTTTTCTTCACCCGGGTCCGCGTGGGGAACTACCTGTTTCCCCGCATCGGCGCCTTCAGCACCGGGCCGGCGTTTCTGGTAGGATGGGCAGTCTGCCTTCTCCTGCTCGTCTTCCGTCCGGGAAAGATCACCAAGATCCTGCTTGCCCTCGTCACGCTTGCGCTGGTGATCTCCATTCTCCTCAGCGCGCACATTTACATCGTAACCACCTCCGCCCTTGCCATGTTCGGCATCCTCGCGCTGCTCTTTGGTGGCATCGGTCTGATCCTGCGCGCCGTCCGGCAGCAATGATCCCGCAAAAAAATGATCGATCCGCACGATTGTGCGGATCGACTTTTTGTTATAGCGTCTTTTTTAAACGATTCGGGAGCGGAAGTATTCGCACTCATCCGCGTTGCATTTTTTCCCTTCTTCCAAACGCATATTGCAGTGGAACACATGACCGAGGACATGATCGGGATCTCCGTAATACCGGTACTCGACAGGAACTCCCAGTTCTTTCATTCTCTCAACAAGAGGCGGTGCCGCCTGCGCGAGGAAGTCTCCCTCACAGGTCATGACGAACGAGGGAGGGAACGCCGCGTTCAGATGGTTGAGCACACTGATCCTTTCCATCTCTTCCGCCGTTCCTTTTCCCGGCAGAAGATCCCGCATCAGCAAAGCGGTAATATCCGATCCTTTCTTCTTTTCCGGATGATATACGCCGCAGTTCAGCGCCACTGCACGCGGAAGGAATCCTTCAGGCGGAGCGACACCGACCGATGACGCGTATTCCCCGTCTGTGCACAGGCAGCAGTAAAGTCCGAGGAGGTGGGCACCCGCGCTGTCACCGACAGCGAAAACATTATCGGTGTCCAGACCGTATTCCTCAGCATGTTCCAGACACCATCTCACCGCGAGATCCGTATCCTCCAGCTGCGCAGGGAATTTGGACCGAGGAGCGAGACGGTACGTGAAGTTCACCACGGCAAACCCGTGTTGCGCCAGCGACATGCAATAGTACTGATACAGCTCCTTGTCGCCATAGACCCATCCTCCACCGTGGACGCTGATGATCACCGGAAGTTTTCCCTCTTCGCCCTTCGGGCGGTACACATCGAGCATATTCCATTTCCGGTCGGGGCCATACTGGATATCGTCATATCTCCGGATATCATCCGGCGTGGTCAGTCCGGCATCCCTTTTCTTATCTCCCCTGCGGAATACTGCACAGGTCAAAACACTGATCAGCGACATTTTTCCCTCCTCGTATAAGACAAAACGCCGGACGAGCCGGCGTTTTTTTGACAATTAAAGAGCGTTGATATACTTGACTGCTTCAGTGGCAGCAACTGCTCCGTCGGCTGTCGCCGTTACGAGCTGCCTTACGTCCTTTACGCGGTTATCCCCTGCGACGAAGACGCCGGGCGTCCTTGTCTTGCAGTTTTCCGATGCCACTGCATATCCTGCGGCATCCAGTTCGATCACGGAAGCAAAATTCTGATTCTCCGGGATCCTTCCCACGGCGATAAAGAGACCGTTGACCGGGATCTCACGGACAGAACCGTCCTTATTGGTGACTTCGATGCTCTTCAGTCTCTTCTCGGCATTGAGTTTCGTCACGTTGCTGTTGTAGACGAACTCCACGTTGTCCCGCTCCTTCAGGCGCTGAACAGTGGTATCCTCTCCGCGGAACGAATCTCTTCTGTGGATCAGGTAAACTTTCGCCGCCAGATCCGCCAGATAGAGCGCGTCCTCCAGGGCGGTGTTTCCGCCTCCCACGACAGCGACGGTCTTGTTGCGGTAGAAGTTGCCGTCACAGGTGGCGCAGTAGGAGACGCCTCTTCCGACAAGCTTGTCCTCATCTTCCACACCGAGTTTTCTGTTCTCGGATCCGGTAGCGAGGATCACGGTCTTGCCGGTATAACTTCCGTTCTGCGTAACGACTTCCTTTTCCTCTCCGAGATCCCTGACTTCGACTGCCTTCTCATAGCGGATCTCCGCTCCGAGGTTGGACGCCTGCTCCATCAGCTTATTGGCGAACTCCACACCGGAAATGTGGTGCTCTACCGGATAATTCTCGATATCGGGGGTATTGATGATCTGTCCTCCGCAGTTGAGTGCCTCGAGGACGAGAACGGTCTTGCTTGCCCTGCGGGCATAGATCGCGGATGTAAGCCCGGCGGGACCTCCACCCACAATGATCACATCATACATAAGATCATCCTTTCAGCCATGCTTCCAACGCCGCCTTGGGCTGCGCTCCTACCTTGCGGTCGACTTCTTTCCCGTCCTTGAAGAGCACCAGGCAGGGGATGGAGAAGACATCATAGTCCTCCGCCAATTCGCTCTCGTCGTCCACATTCACCGAAACGATGCGGTAATCCTCGGATTCCTCCGCAAGCGCGTGAAGGGTGGGCTTGAGCATCTGGCAGGGGCCGCACCAGTCTGCGTTGAAATCAACAAGAACAGGTTTTTCAGATTTCAGAACTTCCTCTTCGAAAGTAGCGACTGTGATTTCCTTCAGTTCCATGTGTTTAATCTCCTTCGTCTTTTGTTGCTTCAATTATAGCAACCCTTTGATATCCTTTTCAATTTCAGCAGGATCCACAACAGGCGCATAGCGCTTTACGACATTCCCCTCACGATCCACGAGGAACTTGGTGAAGTTCCACTTGATATCGGATTCCTTTTTGCAGGAGTCGCTGATCTTGGAGATCATCGCCATCGTGGCCTTGTTCTTGAGGCCATTGATGTCCTCAGAGGGCATCTGCTCCTTGAGCCAGGTGTATACGGGGCTCTCGTTCTCGCCGTTTACGTCGATCTTCTTGAACTGATCGAACTGTGTTTTATAGCGCATCGTGCAGAACTCATGGATCTCCTCATCGGTCCCGGGAGCCTGCTTGGCAAACTGGTTGCAGGGGAAGTCCAGAACTTCCAGTCCCTGATCGTGGTATGTCTCATAAAGTTTCTCGAGGCCTTCATACTGAGGTGTGAATCCGCATCCGGTCGCTGTATTTACCACCAGGAGGACCTTTCCCTTCAGCTGATCCAGCGCGAATGCTTCGCCGTTTCTTTTTTCTACGCAATAATCATATAAGCTCATTTTCGCTCTCCTTATCCGTTATTTATTGTTCTAAATTTAATTGTACTCAATTTAATTATCCTGTCAATACTTTTCTTCTCTTTTTTTCCCCGCACCATCTTTTTTTCTCCGGATATGGTGTATAATGTTAAGCGGTAAAGATTGGATTTGCTTCCGTGAAAAGCGGGTCCTGTACTATATTTCAACTAAGGAGAGAAAGATCATGTCAAAAGTCGATTTGACCAAATACGGTATCACCGGAACGACCGAGATCGTCTACAATCCTTCCTATGAACTTTTGTTCGAAGAAGAGATGAAGCCCGAGCTCGAAGGCTATGAGAAAGGCCAGCTGACTGAACTTGACGCCGTCAACGTTATGACCGGCATCTACACCGGCAGATCCCCCAAAGACAAATTCATCGTAATGGATGAGAATTCCAAGGACACCGTCTGGTGGACAACACCCGAGTATCCCAACGACAACCACGTTGCTTCGGAAGAGACCTGGAAAGCAGTTAAGGACATCGCTGTCAACGAGCTCTCCAACAAGAGACTGTTCGTCGTAGACGCTTTCTGCGGCGCGAACAAGGACACCCGCATGGCAGTTCGCTTCATCATGGAAGTTGCATGGCAGGCACACTTCGTCCGCAACATGTTCATCAAGCCGACAGCTGAGGAACTCGAAAACTTCGAGCCGAACTTTGTCGTCTACACCGCTTCCAAGGCAAAAGTTGAAAACTATAAGGAACTCGGACTCAATTCCGAGACAGCAGTCGTATTCAACATCACCAGCCGTGAGCAGGTCATCATCAACACCTGGTACGGCGGCGAGA
>CAZRGP010000013.1:0-49177 GCA_964599695.1 uncultured Faecalibacterium sp. | reverse complement strand
TCTTATTTTCTGTTAGAGCTTTTCCGTTACCCCAACATTTATTCTAGAACCAAAACCACTCTTCCTTTTGGAAAATCAGAGTGGTTTTTTTGTACCGTCTATATCTTTAGCTTCCCTCGCTGCCTGCTTTTCTCAGGAAACGGAAGCACTTTTTATTGAAGATACAATGTATTTGAACCTAGCAGATTGTTGTCACAAATCCATATGGAGCAGAACTAATGTACAGCAACTGTCTGCATCAGAGACTACATGTCCTTTATAATCCCTCGCACCATTTTACCCATCTTATTCTGGTTTTACCGAATTTGATGGGTTTTTTCGATCATTTCTGTTGTGCGCTATAATTGATAAATACACCCAATGAGTGTATAATTTGCTTGAGGTGATAAATATGACAGTTAGAGATATGAGACAACGACTCGGGGTTACACAAGCCGAGTTCTCCGTCCGATACAATATTCCGTTTAGAACAATACAGAATTGGGAAGCAGGAGTTAGAAAGCCAGCGCAATATATACTTGAGCTGCTTCAAGCACAAGTTAATGCGGATATTGTTAACCGTAAGACCGTTTCACTTCCTTTCTACGATCAAAAGAAAACCGATTTACCTAAGAGAAGTGATTATATCGGATCGCTCTCGTGGCTTCGCGCTGTCAAAGATTCAATAGGATTTCCTTTTGTTTTTGCTCTAGACGAAGCTTTGATGTGTCAAGGATACTTCGGTGGACGTAACGATGAATACTTAGTGTGGGTATATGGAGACGACACGCTTTCCAGGTTTAATGGAGTCGTCGTTCTAGGAAACTATGTAAGCCCTTATTGTATACAAGAGAATAATGGCCTTTTATTCACAGATCTAAACCGCACTATTACTGACGCGTTAGCTAACGAGGCAATTCTTGATATGCAGGGTATAACTGAAGCATTAAGCAAATATTACTATGTGAACAATAATAGTTTTGCGGGATTAAGTCCTGCACCTGAATACCAAGACAAATTTGAAATAATAGCCAAAAACGCTATTGAATATTACAACAACTAATTCGGGAGACAGAAATGCTACTATCTGAACAAGAAAAACTGATGTATATGGTCATGAAGGCCATCTATGATAGCGGGATTCCAATAGAATTTAAAGGTGCTATGGTTCTAAAAGCATGCCTTTTAGAAGCTGGCTTCTCAGGGGAAATTCGGCACACTGCTGATATTGATGCAAATTGGTGTTTGAATGAGGAGCTTTCCTCAGAGCAAATGACAATGACATTACAAGACGCATTAACAAAAAGTGGGATCATGTTAGATATAAAAATGTACCGCATGTATGGTCCGGGAAGATCAGCGGGATTTGATCTCATTGATCAACAAAGCCGAGAAATCCTGTTTTCTTTAGATGTGGATATAAATCGTCCCGTATCATCGTCAAAAATATATGAAATATCCGGTATTCGGTTCCGCGGAGTTTCACAGAGCCAAATGATGGCAGATAAGATTTCTGCTATTTCTTCTGAACACATATTCAGGCGCATCAAAGATATAGTGGATCTGTATTACATGTCACAGGTCTTTGTTTTTAACCGAGATACACTTACTGAGTCATTGTTAAGAAGTGAGCGCTCCTTAGGTTCTTTTGATGGTTTTCTCCACCATAAAGCTGAACTCAAACATGCCTATGAGAAATATCGTTTCAGCGGAGATATAAATAAACCAACATTCGAAGAAGTGTATACAGGAGTAAAACATTACATTAATGACATATTGCCTAAAGAAAGACAAAGAGAGTTGGAACGCTGATTATTCACTTTCACTTTTTTCCTCAAATGTCTCAAATGCCACTTATTTCGAATTGACACACAAAACCAGAAAATAATATGGAGGTGCATCCTGGATATTTGTTCAAACAACGCTTTACCCGCTTCAATGCAAATCCTGTGTGAGTCCCATATAATCTCTCGTACCAAATTTAGAACCGCTTAAACAAAGGGTTTCCCGAGTTTAAGCGGTTCTTGTTTTCTTACGATTTAGAACGGAAAAAGATGGTTTTTATCATCTTTTTATCATCCATTCACCTACAATTGCTCATTTCCGTGTCAGTTTCCCCCTCCAACCACTTATCAAAGCTTTCTTTTGAGATACGGATCGTATTCTTAAACTTTATGGAACTGAATACACCACTCTTGACCAAAGCATAAGCGGTAGGTTTGCTGATTCTAAGGATCTGACAAATCTCATCGACTGTATATGTGGTTTTCATTGATGACTCCTCATGTTCTATATGTGACCACATTCAATGATTAAGGTAAGGATGAATCCTGAAAGAACATCTGGCAGGATGTGAAGACCCAGGTCCCGAACAGGGATCTGAAGGCAATGGTCGAGTCCTACAAGACCAGAGAACCGCAGGCCAAGGAAGGCCAGCATCGAGCATCTGCCAGGGATGAGCTGAATGCCCTGGTGAAGGATACAGCGGCGAAGGTCGCTGCGGACAAGCCCAAGGCCAAGACCAAATCGAAGAAAGGCCCCGAGCTGTAAGCCGCAAGAGGTAGTGAAAGCTGTCTCTTACATACAATAGTTGTTTTTGTGGACACGGAAACATTGACCAAGACTGGGATTTGTAGTATAGTTCACGCGGTAATTGTGGCCACAGAAACGGAGGATCCTTCATGGCAAGACCAAGGAAAGATGACGCCCGAACGATTATCTACAAAGTCCGCTTAAATGAGAGCGAAAACCGAATGCTTACAGAGGCCAGTGAGAACACTTCTTCTGCGAAGTCTGAAGTGTTTCGGAATGCTTTGAAAGAGTACCACCGGGCAACCGATCCTGCTTACAATTCTTCAAGGGTAGGTCAGACAGAAACAAATCCAGATATGTGTGTTCCCTGCGCTGATGGGATGATCAACATCAGAGTTGGTGCGATCATCTTGAAAGACGGCCGATTCCTGATGGTGAGGAATCATATGTCGGATTATTTTTACTCTGTCGGCGGAAGGATCAAATTCGGAGAGACTGCAGAAGAAGCTGTGATCCGGGAGGTACTGGAAGAGACCGGTGTTAAGATGGAGATCGATCACCTGGGTTTTATCCAGGAGAACTATTTTATAGCTGATGTCCCTTCAAAGATAGGAAAAGAGATCTACGAACTCGGATACTACTTCTACATGAAGGTGCCGGATGGCTTTGAACCTGTTTGTGACAGCATCACGGAATTTGGGGTGTCGGAATACCTGGAATGGGTCCCTCCGGATGAACCAAGGACGATCTTCCCGGAATTCTTCAGAGCGGAACTGGATATCACAGACAGATCCGTGAAGCATAAGGTAAAGGATGACCGTTTCTACATCAGACAGTTTACAGAAGAGGACCTGGAACCTCTTCATGAACTTCTTTCCGATCCGGAAATCATGAAATATCTGGAGCCTCCTTTTACCCGCAAGCAGACAGAGAGCTTTTTGAAAACACAGGGCCTTTTGGCATCTCCTCGGATTCTAGCCGTAGATGATAAAAATCACAGTTTCATTGGCTATGTGATCTATCACGATTATGACGATACAAGTAAGGAAATAGGCTGGATTTTGAAAAAGGAAATCTGGGGGCATGGGATGGCGAGCCTGCTTACAAAGCAGCTTGTTGCCATGGCTGCATCAGAAGGAAAAGACGCCGTTATTGAATGCGTCCCGGAACAGCAAGCCACGAGATCCCTTGCTGAAAAGCATGGGTTTGTACTGGCCGGAAACAGAGACGGCCTTGATGTTTATCGGAGGAAAAGAAATGCCTGATATCTGTAACCTTAAACTGAAAGATCTCCAGCCTTCCCAGTTTTACATATCAGAACGAAAACTTAGAGAAGTCAATGAGTGGTTCCATCCGGCGGATCTCTCGAATTTTGAACCGATACCGGTAAAAATGCTGGATGGTATCCCGGTCATGACAGACGGACATACAAGAGCTGTTGCTGCAGTCCTCGCCGGACTCGACAAAGTGCCATTGGTATGGGACGAGGATGAACTTTCCTGGGAAATGTACAGAAGATGTATTCTGGAATGCAAAGCCCGAGGAATCCACAGTCCGGAAGATCTGCCTGGCCGAATCATCTCTGAATCAGAATATCGTGAGAAATGGGATGCGTGGTGTGATGAGATGCAAGCTGAGGTAATCAGAAATCACATCGTTATTGAAGAAAATGAGCTTACAGATGAATTGTTGGGTACTTTGATTCGGCTCTCATTGGATTGGGAGGCAGAAAACAGTTGCTATGGGTACCGGAAGAACGAGAGATCGGATATAGAAGGCAACCGGATATTCATTGCCAAAGACGGTAAGGATATCATTGGCTATCTGTTTGGACACCTGGAGAAATCTGAACGTTCCACTTCCATCATGCCGGACGGAACGCCGGTATTTGAAGTGGAAGAACTCTATGTAAAGCCAGACTACCGAAGCAAAGGCATCGGAAAAATGCTGTTTTCCTGTGCTGAAAAAGCTGTTCAGAATGATGCAGACTATATCATGCTCAGCACTGCGACGAAGAACTGGAAGGCGATCTTCCATTTTTATCTGGATGAACTGGGGATGGAATTCTGGAGTGCCAGACTGTTTAAGAAGGTGACTCACGATGATTACTACATATAAACCCGAACTGCAGGATTTATGGTTCCAGAAGCAATTTATGAGCGATCCGGAAACAATGTCCTATAATACCGCCTGGGGTGGGACGATACCCTTCTCGGAAAATGCATGGAAAGATTGGTATGATCACTGGCTGGTGCATCATGATAATAAGCGATTCTATCGGTATCTCCGGCATTCTGGGACTAAATGCTTTATCGGGGAGATTGCGTATCATTATGATGAAGAACGAAAGATCTGGTTGGCAGATGTGATCGTGGCTTCTGAATATCGAGGTAAGGGTTATGGCAGTGAAGGCTTACAGCTTTTGTGCGATGCGGCAAAAGTGAATGGCGTCGATGTACTTCGGGATGATATCGCCATTGATAATCCTGCAATTGGGCTATTTCTGAAGGCCGGATTCACAGAAGAGTATCGTACAAATGAGATCATTATGCTGAAGAAAGACCTGAAGCAGAGTCCAAGGAAAATCATCGTGATCGGAAGTCCCGGATCAGGTAAAAGCACCTTTGCCAGAAAATTGAGAGATAAGACCGGACTGCCCCTTTATTACCTGGATATGATCTTCCATAATCCGGACAGAACTACTGTAAGCCGCGAGGAGTTTGACCACAGCCTGGCTGAGATCCTTAATACGGATCAGTGGATCATAGATGGCAACTATCAGAGAACACTTCCTCTGAGATTTGAAAAATGCACTGAAGTCTTTCTGTTGGATCTTCCGGTGGAACAGTGCCTTAAGGGAGCAGCATCGCGGGTTGGGCAGATCCGGGAGGACATGCCCTGGGTCGAACAGGAATTTGATCCTGAATTCAGGCAGTATATTCTGGACTTTCAGAAAGATCAGATGCCCAGGATCAACGAACTTATAGAACAATATAAGGGTTCAAAAGCCATTACTGTCTTTCATTCCAGAGAAGAAGCAGATAATTGGCTTAACTGGTCTTCTCTCACACATGAGCAGAAGAATCACCAGCTTTTTTTGAAGCAGAAGGCACTTCTGGATCAGTTTTTGGAGAAGGGGGCCATCTCCCAGGCACAGCATGATAAGAGCCTCCATGATCTGATCGAAAAGATGGGCGAAACCTGCTGAAAACTTTTTTGAAAAACCTATTGACCTTACACCAAACTGTAATGATACAACGTGGTCAGAAAGGAGGTGCCGGATATGACAATCAAAGAATTCTCGCGTTTGTGCGGCTGCAATCCTCAGACTCTTCGGTACTATGACCACGTGGATTTGCTGAAACCGGTTAAGGTGGATTCCTGGACAGGCTACCGCTACTATGATGAGGATCAGGCGCTGCAATACGTGAAAATCAAAAACCTACAAATGGCTGGCTTCTCTATCGATGAAATCAGGGGGCTTCTTGACGCTGATAACGACACCATTTTCAAGGCGTTCTCAGCGAAAATAAAAGAACAGGAGAACCGTCTGCAGAAAACCAGGGAGATCCAGCAGTCATATCTGAGCGAAGTACAGCGCATGAAAGAAAAGGTAAAAGCATTCCGGGAGACAGTACTCTCCCTTATGAAAGACTACAATCCCACTGAGGAATTCGGTATTTCAGCCGATGAGTACCGGGAGATTGTAGATTCCCTGACCACATATTTGGACACTCACGAATTCTCCGAGGGAGATTTTGATTATGATCTGTCCTCTGATGGGGATGTTGCCCGTGAAGAGCCGGAATACCTCAATGTCCTGAATAATCCGGAATTTGAAGTGGTCTATGAGCAGCACGGTTGGGAACATGTACGGGAAGTCATTGGAAAGTTCACTGTTCCTGATGATGGAAAAGAATATATGCTGCTGTTCACCATCTCAAAGGATAAAGAAAATCAGACGGCGTTTGCAAACACGGCCCTTTCCGTTATGCTCGGGGCGAACCTGAAGTCCCGTGAAAAAACATGCCAGAGCAGCCAGAAGCTTGCCTGTAATGTGACGGTATCCGAAGACGGAAAGAACCATTTCTGGCTGTTGGTATCTCACAAGTAGAGAAATAGACCTGCATAGGCTATATGATCAGCAGCAAACCGGGTTGCCTTTCTTTGCGGCAATCCGGTTTCGGCGTTAAGGTCGACATTGAGAATAATTTTTTTAAATTTCCGAAAACACTTTGCCGTTCTCAAACGTTATAAGAGTGAAAGCCGAAGGAAAGGAGGGTGCCATGATCGCAGAGCTATATACCGTGTATCGGACAGAGCTGTTGAAATACTGCTGTATGATATGCGGAAATGTCAGTGATGCCGAGGATCTACTGCAGGAGACCTTCATGAAGGCACTTTCCAATCTGGATCTTCTGGAAGAATTGGGAGAAAAAGAACGACGGGCCTGGCTGTATAGCAAAGAACGAGTTCACAGTTTGTCACAGATGGGGTGTTTCATGTTTCGGGATAATGGATATAATATCTTTCGTCATGCTTAACCTTCCATTTCTATATACAGTATTGGAGCAAAGAAAAAGCCCGAATTTAAAATCTATCCTTTTCTTTATTACATCGATTTTGTTTTCCAGACTTCTGCAAAAAATAGTCCGATGACTATGCTAGATGGTTTGGTATTTGTAACGAAGTTGCTTCAGAATGCCTGTGCGAACTTCATGGTCCTGTAAAAACTCTCATACCATAAGAAAACGCCTATTTTACAGTACTTTCTGTAAAATAGGCGTTTTTGCTATACATAGTAATTTTCTGAAAATGTACTCCAAATGTACCCCCATTCCTTCAAAATCAATCGTTTTCATGCTCTTCTAATGTAGCCTATAACGTCAGGAACTACTGTCTACGGTTACTTTATGGACAATACATAAGGCTCACTACAAATGTAGGTGTATCCTCAAATGCAATAGAATATAATTACTATATGGATTACCCCGAGTTTTACCCGAGGATATGTCCAAATAATTATCATATGTCTTCATGTCGTAGCGGTTTCCTTATCCTTAATGCTTCAGTAAGGAGATAACAATGAAAAGAATAACTTCTTTAATTGCATTTTTCGTATGATGTTATGATAGTTAATGATGTAATTGCAAGCAAATAATTGCCAGATCAAGCTCACAGGTAAAAAGAATGGGTATGAAAAGCAGAACGAAAAAAATTATTGCAATAATTATAATCTTATTTATTATCGTGTTAGCCAAAGGAGAATTGCCGGCATTACTTATTGGGAAAAGTTCTGGTGAAGTATTACCTGTGTTGATTAAATTCATAGCAGTAACAGGTATAAGAGCAGGATTATTATTCGGAGCAATAGTTTTAGGTATAACAGGAATAAAAAAAGCAAGCAGGAAAACGTTAATTGCTGGCAGTATGGCGATACTGCTTCTTCTTGCCGGAGGCGGTGTCTATATTGCCAATGGCCTTCATCATAAACCTGAAGTATTCAGGCAGATATTGACAGAAACAGTACAGGAAGATGCAGATAAACTGTTCAAAGGTGTCGGAGCGCTCTTCGGTACTCCTGATCTTTCGTTTTACGAAATCGGCGACAACCTTCAAGATCGTAAAGGAAATCTGATAACTTTAGAAAACAGTACAAGCGCATCAACCGAGCCATGTCTTTATCAATCGAAAGTAGATGATATGGTGCATGATATCGATGAGTATCGTGTCGGCAATATCATTATCAATGAGGACGATCCGACTTTTGGTAATATGGATACCGCAGATGTTACATTCGTTTTCAAGTGGTATGATTTCAGTTCAGTCATCAGCGAATTCAATCATTGTGCCTACAATAAGCTGCTCCCTTACTCAATGGTCGGATCGGAAACGACGGAAATCTTCCCGGTTATAGATGATCTGATGCTGTCGATACTGGAAAGAGTAGAGGATGCCGGGATGACCAGGGAATATGAAGTCGTATATAGATATTATCTGTCTGAAGCGGGCAGCAATGCTATCACTGGCAAAGGCGCCACATGGCATCATATGGGAGGCGTATTGCTTAAAGATCCGATCCGTAAAATGATCCTGAAGGAGCTTGATTATTCAAGTCAATACAAAGACGATCCTTCAGAAGAGAGTCTGGCTGAAAGAAAAGAGATCATCATGAATATGGAAATCGCTGTCGAATTATACGGAAAAGATGGCGCGAAAGAACTTTTGGAGAGTCTCGGATATGAAGGCTTGGTTTCCAAAATGATCTCGGATTATACACCGGAACAAAGTTCAGAGCAGTAAAGATATCCTTCGGGATATACGCGTGCAGTCCGGAAGACTCAAGTTTCGAAGCGGTCTTCATAGACATGAAGATCACTGAATGCGCATGGAAAGCACATGACGGGCAGCAGCCGGACTGAGAGAGTTCAATTCAGGAGATATAAGAAATGGGAAATATAAAACTGGTAAAGCCGTCAGTTGAATATGCGCAGCAGATAGCGGACTACAGAGCGGAATTCCCGTCTGAACGGATGAGGGTCACATTGGATCCGGACAGGATCCCGGGTATGGACTATCTGGAGGAATATGAGAGTGTTCAGGAATGGCTGGATTTCTGCGAGAGCATGAAGGATAAGATATCCTGGTTCATGTCGGTGCGCGGCAGTGACGGAAAGATAGTCGGTTTCAGCTGCCTAAGGCATAAGCTTGAGTTTGACGATGACGATGAGGATTTCGCGTCACATATAGGGTATTCTGTAAGGCCCAGCGAGCGGCTCAAGGGTTACGCTAAAGAGCAGCTTAAGCTCGTACTTGGGAAGGCGCATGAACTTGGGGTAGATACAGTCAGAATCATCTGCAGGGACGTTAATATTGGGAGCAACCGCACCATCCTTGCGTGCGGAGGAATATATGTGGACTCCATATACGGTGAGGAGTCTGGAATGACAGTGAACCGCTACGACATACCTACCGTATAAAGCAGTCCTGCGGTCATATCAAAAAATATATGTTGGAGATCAGTGATGGACGAACAGAAAGTCAGCACAGCAGAGGATATCGAGAGGTCGGACCCGAAGGATGCGGAAGAGCAGTTCCAGCTTGCCCAGAGGTACTTCAAGGGTTCCGGGACAAAGAAGAACTATGAAAAGGCAGCAGAGTGGTACAGGAAAGCTGCGCTTCAGGGACATGCAGGTGCCCAGTTCAAGATGGGACAGAGCTACATGAAGGGCCTCGGTGTGGAAGAGGACCACAAAAAGGCAGCCGAATGGTATGAGAAAGCCGGAGAGAACGGGCATTCTCTCAGCGCGTATACGCTCGGAGAGATGTATTTCAACGGAGACGGTGTGGAAGATGATCTCTATAAGGCTAAGGAGTGGCTTGAGAGGTCCCGTGAGCATGCAAAGTACACGCTCATCTATGATATCGACACTTTGCTCAACAATGATCATATGACCACTGCTGCGGCACGCAAAACAGAGGCACAGCTCAGGCAGAAGGCAGAGGAAGGCGATACCTACTCGATGTACACGCTCTCAAGATGGTTCCTTGACGGAAAACATGTCAGACCGGATCCTAAGGAGGCCAGATACTGGGCTGAGAAGCTGGTCAAAGTCAACGGACTCAATGCCTGCCATCAGATGGGACTTGTCTGTGAAAAAGAAGGCGATCTTAAGAGCGCGTTCAATTGGTTCATGAAAGGCGCTGAGGGAGGCGAACCATCCTCCGCATACAAGGTAGGCATGTACTACTTTGAAGGCACATATGTTAAGAAGGATCTTGAGAAAGCCGTACAGTACCTGGGATTGGCAGATGACAAAAAATGGACCAATAAAGACAGATACAAATATGAATACGAAAATAAATTCAGTGCAGCTCAGAAGGAACTGAATAAACAGAAAGAAAAATCCGCCGTAGAGAAAAAAGAGCCGGAAGAGAAAAAGACAGGAAGAATCACAAGGTACAGGGAACCTATATGGATCGAGCTGGGCTCCATCGTGGCGGCAGTTCTTGTCATCTATCTGTCGGTACTGTTCGTCAGGGCGGGGATCGGAAGCTACAGTGACGGGGCTGTGATGGAAGTAAGAGGATTCAAGAAGCTGCTTGTTGAGCTCGTATGCATAGGAGGCATAATAGGTCTGTCCACGGTGTCTCTTTCAGCAGCGACATTGTCTCTGTTCGACACCTTTGAACTTGGCACTATTTTTGGACCGGTCTTAGGCATCGCTGCTGTTATCTTCCTTAATGCGACACGCGCCACTCAGAAAGTAATTTTTATCGCCGCAGGAGCTGTCATCGTGATAATGCTCATCAAGGCGATCCGCAATAGAATAGGTTGACCAGGACATTTTGATCAGTGAGGAAAAAACAAGGAAAAGAAGATGACGACATTCAGGGAACTTCAGTATGAAAGACCTGATGTGAAACAGCTGAAAAAGGATATATGCAGACAATATTCGGCATCTTTCAGTGGAATCATATTTCGGCATATAAATAAGCATAGTCATAATGGCTCTGCTTAGAGATCAAAGATGAATAACGAAGTTGCTTCAGAATGCCTGTGCGAACTTCATTGTCCTGTAAGAACTCTCGTACCACGAATGATCGCCGTTGGCTTTGAGGCCAGCGGCGATTTTACTATCCATAAGAGTATGCATTAACGAATGATTATCTGCACATTATTCATCATTTTATATGCAGATCAATTATATCGCTGCTTGTTTATCTGCATATATTTTGATATTATATGTGCAGAAAAGGAGGTTGCCTATGAGAAAATTCGATTATTCTTTTCTTAACAACGGTATGCTTCCATCATCTTTGATCAATATAACCGGAAGCATCTATTCTCTCCGAACAGCAGAAGATTTTCGCAAAAGCGATTATGCTAAAGTGTTCACTGAACTTGAGTCAATAGCTAAAGTTCAGTCGGTAAAAAGTTCAAATGCAATTGAAGGCATTGTTACAAGCGATCAAAGAATTGCTTCCATAGTGAATCAGAGCAGCGCGCCTCTTAATCATGATGAGGCTGAGATAGCCGGGTACAGGGATGCTCTTAATATGATACATACGGGATATGAGCATCTTTCATTTAACCAGAAGACCATACTCCTGCTTCATGAAACAATGATGACACCCTCTTCAGATGATCTTGCCGGGAAATACAAACAAAACGATAATATTATCGTTGAAGTGGATAACTACGGGAATAGAAAAGTCAGGTTTCGCCCTGTTCCGGCCAATGAAACAAAAGAGGCAATGGAACAGTTGGAACTTGCATACCTTGAGGCATGTTCCGATTCTAACATCAACCAATTGTTGTTGATACCCTGTGTTATCCTGGATTTTCTCTGTATACACCCATTCCGCGATGGAAACGGCAGAATGTCGCGATTGCTGTCCCTGCTGCTTTTGTATAAAAACGGATTTGATGCCGGCAAATATATCTCATTTGAAGAACAGATCAATAAGTATAAGGATCTATACTATGATGCTTTGCAACGATCTTCAGCAGGATGGGATTCCAACCAAAACGACTATTCTCCATTTATGCAGAATTTTTTGTCCACGCTGAACATGTGTTATAAGGAGTTGGACAAACGTTTCGCAGTAGTGAACGGACGTAGAGTAACAAAGACTGCGCGTATCGAAGCAACTGTGCTCGGAAGTCTGACACCGTTATCCAAGGCTGATATTTGTGCTGTTCACCCGGATATCAGTCCCACGACCATTGAAGCTGTGCTTGGTAACATGGTGAAGGATGGCCGGATAAAACGAATAGGTGTGTCCAGAGGTTCAAGATATATAAGGAATCAGGATCTATAGTCCAGCAACATTTGCGACTCCTGTAGTTGCACCAATTAACAGGCAACAGCAAATAAGGATCTTCCACTTTTCGCCCAACTTCAATCTTCCTTTCAACGCAGTAAAGACCTCATCAAAAACATCTAACCATTTATCCTATTTAATTCTTTTCTATCAAAAATGAAGAAGTCTCTCGCCCCTTGACCGGGACGTGAGACTTCTTCATTTTAAATCATGGCCTTACTGTTCCTTTGTTGGGTTCCTTTGCTTTTCTGCGTAGTATAGGATGCCCACACCAGCGACGAAATAAAGTAGCATAAGTGCTGTCCACTTATCCGCAGCAACCATCTTCCCCTGCATATCTTCTGTCAGCAAGTATGTAGTCAGGGATGCAACTGCAGGTGCAAGCGCCGCAAGTTTTACATTATCTTTTGCCATGCTCTCTCCCCTCTTTTTCTTTCTGAGGTAAAGCCAGAGGAGTAAGAGTGCCATCAAAATATTGGCAAGTGCAAGGATGAAGTTTGTGAGCGCCCATTCTTTCTCGTCCGATTCTGCTTCGTTTCCGTTGCTGTTGTTCGGTTTTGTTACAGATACAGGTGCAGGAGTGACTTCTTCTTCATCAGACACTGTCCAATGCGATGTTGTCGGAACAAGCTCCTCGATAATTGAGTATACATTGTTCGTGAACTGATGTCCGTAGACGTTAGTGATATTGACATTTCCAGACACATTGATCACCAGCGGACGTTCTTTCGTTCCTACACTTCCGTAAGACGACAGATCAAGGTTATCTGCAGTGATATTCACGGCGGAATCGCCTGCGGTTGTCTTTCCGTCTACACTGATCACTACATCTTTACCTGTAATATTGTTGATCTCAAGATCTGTGATCGAATGGATGTTGATATTCTCACCAGTAACAGAGAGAGTATCAACTGCAGTTACTATTGGCTTTTCCTTTGTCCCGACATCTCCGTCTGCGCTGATAACTGCTTCTTTTGCAGTGATATTGGCAGTGTCTTCTTTCATGTCGCCAGCCGTGAGATCTCCGCCGACCGTGAGCTCAAGTTTTCCACCGACTGTGAGGTCGTTTACCTGCAGATCCCCTTCATTAGTTAATGTCGCGTCACCTGCAATCGTTCCATTAATCTCATTCACATCAAGACTAAACGGATTCTCAGAGGAACCTACATTACCTCCGGAGAGCGTGTTGATATCGGCTTTATTTCCGGTAATAACTGCATCAGATGTTAAATCTCCGTCAGCTGTAATCGAAACATCACGGTCTTCGTCCGCATTTCCGTCAGCATCGAGGTCTGCGATATGCAAATCTCCATTATTTGTGATGATCACATCTCCCTGCGCCCCAATTGTCAGACTGCCGCCAACATCCAGATTCAGGCTGTTGTCATAACTTCCAACATCTCCACCGGAATGGATTGTCAGATCTTCTTCTGTCGTAATAGAAGCTATTTCTTTTCCAGCTCTTTCAATCAGGTCATCTGCTTTAGCCTGAGCCTTGTCGGCTTCCTCACGCTTCTCTTTTGCCTCATCAAACGCTTTATCAGCAGTTTCTCTGGCTTTATCGGCTTCTGCTCTAGCATCAGCTACAGCTTCCTCTTTACCATCTGCAACAGCATTGAGTTCTTTTGCCTTATCTGCTGCTTCCTGTGCTTCCTTCTCTTTGTCAGAGAGCTGTTTCTCGAGATCTTCTTTTTGCTTGTTAAGCTCGATTATCTGCTCTGCCTTGTTTTCTTCAGAAAGAACCGGATCGGATTCGATCTCCTTGATTTTATCATTGACTTTGTTGATCTCATCCTTGAGCTTATTGACCGTCTCTGCAGCTTCTTTTGCGTCTTCCTTGGCTTTTTCAGCTTCTTCTCTAGCTGATTCAGCATCACTTTCAGCTTTATCCGCTTTGTCTTCGAGTTCTTTAGCTTCTTCATCAAGAACATTTGCTCTGTCTTCAGCTGTACTTGCAATGTTGTCTGCGTCAGAAGCTTCCTTCAGTGCCTCACCCGCTGCTTTTAGCAGGTCTTCATCGTTTATATCTGTGATGCTGCCAGGAGCGGTGATCTCCGCGTTTCCTTCGGTAGCAGATACCTGGTCTATCACCAGATCTCCACTGACTTCCTTGACATAGACTTCCGCGCCAGCTGCTTCAAGCGTTCCGCTTCCGGTATTTCCGGACGATGTATCCACGCTTATTGGTTTATGGGATGTTCCTACGTTTCCTATACCATCTCCATCAGCATCCGCTTTGACGATGACGTTATCACCTTCTATCAAGTTATTACTCTCTGCCAGCACGCTTCCTGCTGCTTCAACGTAAGCTGTACCACCAGCTTCAACATCAGTTCTGATGATGTCGCCGTGTGCTGTGACATCTGCATCATCACCAGCTTTAACGGCGGTACTGATGATGTCTCCGCCTGCTGTGATATCTGCATCGCCGCCTGCTGTAATCTCGCTGGTTGCTCTAATACTTCCGGCGATATTTACCTCTGCATTGCCACCTGCTTCAGCATAGATTGTGATTTCGCCTGTGCTGTGTGCAGCATTATCTGTGTTGTCAAGGACCAGGTTTCCGTCTGTAGACACTGTAACTGTGCCATCCTGTGTGTCAGCCGTGATTTCGAGGTCCTCATTTGATACTACATGGATGTCATCCTTTGTATCGGCTGTCATGTGACCGCCGATATTGACCTCAATCGGATCTTCGGATGTTCCAGCTGCGCCGTTCGGCACCTCGATTACAGTATTGTCTCCGGATGTGATGTTATCTTTGCCTTCGGCTATCTCTTCATCTGTTCTGACATCTGTGAGATCGCCGTCTGTTTTGAGTTCAACATCTTCTCCTGCGAGGATGACTCCCACTCCGGTGCCGCCTTCTATCTCGTTCAGAGCAATGCTTCCGTTTTCAGCTTCGGCATCCAGCCTCATAGTAGCGTCTTCGATATCCTTGCGCACCCAGTCATATGTGAGATTTACATCAAATACCCAGTTGCCATCTTCATCCATGCGGATGCTTCCGGCACTGTTTCCGCTTCCGTTCGCGTCTGCAACATTCACTACCACAGCAGGTTCATTGTCCCTCTGTTGGAGATCTATAGCACCGCTGTTGGCCTTGATATCCTCAGATGCATTGAGATCGACGTTTCCACCAAGTATGCTCTCATTATCGGAGTCTGTGCTCAGAAGGCTTCCATCCTCAACCGTGATGCTGACATCTCCTCGCTCAGAGCGGATGTACTCAGCAGTGAAATCGGATGTTTCCGTGACCGTAACAGTGATATCACCGTCATTGTAAATGTTTGCAACACCTGTAGCTTTGCCGATTTCGATATTGAGGCTCTTTGGTTCTTCATCGGTGTATCCGGCTTCAGCTTCCTCAGGCATTTCTGCTTCGTCGATGGCTGCCTGTTTGATCGCTTCAATCTCTTCTTCCGAGAGCAGGCTCATCAGTACTTCTTCGAGATCATTGATAGTCTCGACAGCACCGCCTTCTGATAGCTGAATCTCAAGAAGTGCTGCGAGCAGAGCCGCCGTTTCTTCCTCGCTGCCAGTTTCCTTGATAGCATCCCACAGTGCAGTTGCTCCGATACTGCTGTCGTCTTCATCTTTCGCTGTGACGATGCCGTTTATCTTCTTGTTCCTCCAGTCTTCAACAGCTTCCTTTCCTGAAGGCTTATATCCGTTCACCACGCTGAGGATCTCTTTGTCTGAAAGCTCTACGCCAGATTCAAGTTTTTCCTTCAGTTCCGGATATTCCTTTGAATTCTCAATAACCCACTTCGCCAGGCCTTTGTCCATACTGCTGGCTGTGCTGTTATTCGTTCTGAAGCTATTGAGAATCGCATTGATCTGATCTTCGGTTGCGATGGCTACCAGATCTTTGTTTGCCTTACTGTCCTCAAGTATCTGTACTACAGCATCGCTGTTGACGATTGACAGCCAATCGTCACCTTTCTGATCCATGATCCTACCTATGATCTCATCTACAGTCTGGAACGGGAGTTCCTCTGGATGTATCTCATCGATAATATGCGCAAGATAGTCTCCATCTATCGTCTCATGACTTTCGACTTCTGTTCCGGTATACTCGTTGACCTTCGGGTTGTCCGGATGTGTCACGCTGTCTATACCGAACTTGAGATCATTTGCCGTGATCCTTATGTATTCAGGATCACAGTTAGCATTCACCTTCTGTGGGATCAATTCAAGTGAATCCAGGAACAGATCTCCCACTTCAGGAATCTGCAGAATGATGGTTTCAGGAATATCGACTATGAGCGTGTTATCCCTCTCGCCGATGCTTTCCTTTCCAGAGAGCTTGATGCTGGATTCCAAAGCGCCATCCGCTTCATCTATCTGGATGAATGCGTGCTGTCCATACTCGGAGCAATCATTGCCGCCATCCGCTCTCATGCCGAGGATTCCGCCCGCTTCGAGTGTCAGATCCGTCTTACGTACTATGGCGTTGTCGAACCTCAGATCGCCTCCCATTACCATGGTGAGGTCTGAACCATACGCTCTGATCTCATGCACTTCGCCGTCCTCGCCAGCTGTGATGGTCACATCTGAACCAACCAGCGCTATGCCAGGAGCGGTGAATCCTCCCTCGCGTGATGTGATCTCCGCGAATGCATTTGTATATGTTTCATTTGCCGTGATGACATCGCCTTCCGCATCGATAAACAGTTTGCTTACTGTTCCGTCCGCTGCGCCTGTCACTGTGATCTCGTCGATCACAACTCTGCCTTCACTGGCTGCGGAGTCATTGTCAATGTAAACACCTTTCTTCAATTCCAGTTTGTTCGTTGCAATCTCCGCTGTTCCGCCGTTGATGACGGTCAGGTCATAATCACCTTTCTCGGCTTCAGACGAATCCGCGAATATAATGCTGCCGTCTTTGGTCTTGATATCCCATATGACTCCGTCTACTAAGACGTTCCTGTCTATGATCAGATCGCCCTCTTCAACGTACAGATGCGTCTCTGTCTCGACAACTTCTTCGTCTACTTCTGTTTCGAAATTCCTGGTTTCCAGTGTCTTCGCAGCGATCTCAAGAGGATTATCATCTTCACCGACTTTCCCTGTGCTCTCAGAAATGATAAGCACTGTACCGTCAGGAGCATAAATATCCATGTCGTCTGGTGTTCCATCACCGTCAAGGATAGAGCCGTTCGGGTCTGTCATTATGATGGTAACGTCTCCGTTAGCTGCTGATACAAGGCCGATATTGAAATCTGCACCCTTTGTATCGGTGAACACCCTCATGGTTATAGCTTTTTCGACTTCCTCTTCACTCTGCTTGTCAGGATCCAGTCTGAGAGAACCGTCTGATCCGGCTTTAACATATGTGTATGCCGTTCCGTTGAATATCGGGAACCTGTAGTACAGGACCTTCTCCGGATTATCAGGATCGTTCTCATCATCTTCGAGTGTTATCTCAAGATAGTGGATCTTCTTACCGCCGAACGTGTAATCGATATATCCTGTTCCGTCATTATTGAGATGTACATCAGCAGCATTGATACGGTTCCACGAGTAGTCGCCGTTTTTGTCAAGTTCGACATACCAGTATGTTCCGTTAAGGTCTGTTGCGATGTGATCCGTGCGGAGCTCTCTCATGATCTGCTGCCCTTCAAGGATCGTGATCACAGGATTTCCTTCTCCGGCTTTCAGTTTTTCTGCTTTTACATTGGTTGAGATATAGACTTTGGAGTCATATCTTGATGAGAAGTTCATCTCAGGATTGATCTGGATGACAAGTGCATTTTTGACTCCATTAAGTGATACATCCGATATATAGAGTGTGTCTGTGATACGGTAGCTCTTGTTGATAGTCTCCGGAATCTTTATTCCGCCATTCGGGATAGGTAGTGTTACCGTATTCAGCTTGATTCCTGTGATCTCTCCATAGAAAAGCATCTGTGGCTTCTCACCCGGAAGAAGTTCAGTGAATCTCAGTACCAGCGCCGACTCTGTGCCGTCCGGACATGGGATCACATCACTTCTCTGATCCGCGAAGTTTATCTCACCGGTCTTGGGCATTCCGTCTCTCTTGAAGTTGATCACACTTGCGTTCTTCGGAACGGTTGTCATGGTCTGAACTTCTTTGACAGCACTGGAAATTATTTCTTCTATATCCGGTTCCCCTATCCTCACTATCCTGGCACTGGTGCTGTCTTCCGGATCCACATGCGGCATGCTCATCACGTATGCTGTTGCAACAAATGATCCGTCATCAGCCTTCATATATACCGTAATGGAGGACTTCGTTTCACTCACAAGACTATCGTAATCGTCGATATCCGCATAGAGTTTCGTCTGCTTCTCCGAATCGATGTATATGGTCTCCTTACCAGCCTCGGTGTTGAAATCTGCAGCCGTGCGCGTTATACCCTCGATCTTGGTCCAGGTATCGTTCTGGAGCACGTATACGTATCCGTTGGCATCGAGGAAGAATGTTCCTTCTTCTGCGTTCTCGTATTTCGTTCCCTTTACAGCTGCTCCATTGAGTGTTATGGACTGATCTGCGGTCTCTGTCCAAACGATCTTGTTCGTCATGAAGTAGTAAAGAGACTCTACAGAGTATTCATCGCTCTCGGTCTGTGTCGTTACTGCTGCCTCTGTACCTGGATTATCCACTCTCAGGACTACAAGATTGCCTTCTGTATCAACTATAAGGCGGATATCATAGGCAGGTATCAGATAAGAACCAACAGCTGTTCCGTCGCCGACCGATACTAACTGCGCATCGTAGTGAAGGATGTAGTACGGGCCTGCTGTTGAAATAGATCTGTGATCCTCAGGATCGCCGTTCTCATCCCATTCTACTGCCATAACAGAAGTGGATACCTGGCTGTCTTCTCCTGATGCGGGCGGCGAGTACTCAACCACCACATCATAGTCTGTGATGATCTGTTTTGTGCCGTCTGCTGGTGTGTAGAAGATCACAGAATCCTTAACCGGAGTCAGTGTCTGATCTGTTTCATATTTGCTTCCCGGTATGAACTTGATAACTGCGACTGAAGTGATATTCCCTTCCAGATCGGTAGTGATCCTGACTTTGTAATCATCAGGAGCTCCTATCATCTTTCCATCTTTATCAAGGTAGATGTAACCGGTTTCGTAAGTTTTGGATGTATCTGTTGTTGCTATTGGCTTAAGAGCCTCGCTCCAGACAAATTTGAATCCGCCAACTCCCGGATCCGTCTCGCTGATCTTGAATCCCTGATTTTCATTTGAAGAATTGACAAGCTTGTAGATGTTTGAAGGGGTCTCAACAAAAGCCTTGCCCTCGATCGTGACATCAGCTCTGCCGATCACACCGTTTCCTTTATCCCAGCGTTCTTCGTAGCCTGTTATTTCTCCGTCTTCGTCGTAGACCGGATAAATATATCTCTCGTTCTTCTTCGTATCTACAGCTACATAGTAGGACTCTGTCGTAAAGTTCTCACGTGTAAGCGATGCAGATGCTTCCTCCAGTTTGACGTAGGTGAATGTGATATATCTTGTCTGAGGATCATAGCGTTTTGTAGGCCACCTGTATCCGTGGAATGCGACGTGCTTCGGCTGTGTCATCAGGAAGCTTCCGTCATCCTGATTGGCCTCGATCTCACACAACACCTTACTTCCTGATACTACTTTTACTTTTGAAAGTGCATGCTCATTGTATACAGGATTCCAGAAGTATCCCCACAGATCCTTGTAGACTCCCGTAAGTCCTTCAGCTGAAGTTGTATTTACTGTATAACCGATATCTTTAGATATGACATTCAGCAATACATACGAACTGCCGTTCCAATAATAGTATGTATATGTGTTTCCGTCTTTTACCGCTTTGACTGTCCAGTTCGTTCCGAGGAAGTTCTCCGTTACGAATTCATTGCCTGTATTCGTTATGAGGACCTGACTCTTTGACTGGAACAAGTCGTTCGCTGCCCAGAAAGCTTCCCACTTTGACCTGGAGGTCCTGAAATTGTTGCCTTCTGTTGTGACATCGCCGTTCTCATACATCAGGTTCTTGAACATATCATCGATAGATCCTGAATTCTGTGTATTGGCAGTATCTACGATGAAGAACCTCACCTTATGACCGGTACTGTCATAAGCTATCAGGAAGCTCTTCACTCCCTCGTCAAGGAGCTCACCAGGTTTTGTTCCCGGTCTCAGGCCTTCCATGTAATACCATGTGTAGCCGCTCCATGTATCGAGCTTGGAGATCTTGAACTCGACTTCCTTATATGAATTGCCGACTTCCTTAGCCATGCGGATCACGATGCCTCTCTCATTGTCGAACAGGCCCTGTGTCGTGACCAGCCAATCTGTATCAATCGCCTCCATAAGGACGCTGAAGAATAAGTCTTCCTCAACTGTCAGAGTGCCGCTCGTCAGTTCGATAGTTACACCTTCCTGAAGCGTCAGAGACTTGAGCACTCCGTTTTTATCATAGTTGAACTTGTAATCGCCAACAGCGGATACCGTTCCACCCTCTTCGATCCTGGACACTGAGCCATTCTCATCGAGGTAGAAAACAGTTCCGTTCGGGAGCGAGTACTGATAAAGCTTGCTCACCGGATCATAGCTCGTCATGTAATACTCGAGCATATCCAGGCCGGTGATCAGATAATCCTTTGCCAGCGCGACCGTTGTATTGTCTGCATATTCCAGAGTTCCCGGCGTCGGGATAGTAACTGTCTGTGCGTCTCTGGTCATGTAAACGACGTATCCGGCGCTGAATGTGAGTTTCACTGATCCTTCGTCAGAGATAACAGTCTGAACATCTGCAGCACCATCCGGTACCTGAGCTCCGCTGATCGAATTGCTGTCGACACTTTCAAGGATGACCGTGACGATAGGTGTCAGCTCAAGGTAGATGTCTCCTTTCGCTTTTACATTGACTATACCGTTCTTACCGTCTGTTCCTTTGAATATCCACGCATAGAACGGTTCTTCCTTTCCGTTTGCTACTCTGCCTACTGCTGAAGCTCCCTTAACTGTCAGGACATGAGCCCACAGCGGTCTGATGATTTCATTACCATTCTTTGCCATGTTGGCAACGGTTACATCGCTTACTGAGAGCAGCTGTCCGCCCATTTTTCCTGTCCATACGAACTCAGCTGTTCCGTTATAAGCAAGGACCAGTCCTTTCAGTGTAACATCGCCTTTTCCGGAGTTCTCCACTCTGAACAGCGGAGACCATGTGGTGTGAATCGGAGCATCATACTGACGTTCTCCGTTGATAAACAGCCTCGGATTGACGAATCCTGCATTTTTGAATGTTACATTATTGAACACAAGGCTCAAATCTGTGGAGTTTGTAACCGTGACTGTCGGGATCATTGTCTGATCATAGACTCTGAGATTGGTGATGTTATTCTTGACGTCATTAGACCAGTCATACAGGCTCGCTTTGCCAGGCAGATAGTTGAAGATGTTTCTGAACTCAAGCGATCCGTTCTTGAAACTCCAGATCTCCTCTTCCTTGCGTACGCCGACCTGGCGAACAGCGACATCACCGTTCTGATTGCGGTAAACGTCGATGAAAATTCCGCCTGCCGCATCACCGAGATACAGTTTGAATCCTTTTATCTCAGATTTCTGCCCTACAGAAACTTCATAGGAATCATCGTCTTCTTTCTGAACCAGGAATCCGTTGGTATCCAGTGCATTCTTTACTCTGCCTTTTGACAGCCCGTATGTCGTGGCAAGCAGATCAGCTCCTGTATATGAACTGTCGCCTGTGATGCTGAGGTTGCTATTTGCTGTGATCTTGGGGTTGGAGATCGCATTGGATTCACCGACTGCATTAAGCTGTGTGCGTGCCAGTGCGTAGATATTTCTGCTCCTGTAATTTGGACTCGTTGATGCATAGATCGTCGTTCCGTCATGTCCGATAACATCCGTGTTCTCGAGGCTTGTCGACGCAGTCATGTTGACTGTCATGACGTTCTTTGCTTTGATACCCGCGGCAACAGCTCCTGTTCCTTTCGCATAGGAGGATACATCCATTCCTATCTCGCTCATTGCGGTCTGGATGTACACATATCTTCCCTCGATCTTTGCGTGTGACTTGCTTCCTCCCGTGATATTCAAAGTGGAGAAAACATTGATCGTTATATTGTTTGTTGCATGAGGCACCTGCGCCAATCCGGCGGCATCCGAATGCACATTTGCCGTCATGCTGTTGACAGACGAATCTGTCCTGATAGTGATAGTGTTGAATCTGTCGAAAATCACAGCTCCGCTTCCGACACTGATCTCGGCAGTAGAGTCGATCGTTACCTTTACATCAGCATCTGTTTTGGCTACTGCACCTGCTCCGGTAGATTTTGCTACTGTATTGATCTTATCTGCTAAGCCTGTCCTTACGATGATGTTTATATCACCGAAATCTGCCTTGATCTTAGCCCCTGCGTTTACCGTAATATTGGCATTTCTGTTAAGTGTGTTATATGCCTTGATGCCCTGGACTTCGAAAAATCCTCCGCCGACTGCCATAGTCTTGGCTGTCATTGTTGCATCGGAATCTATCGTGGCATCTACGCCTGCACCTGCATCAAGAGCACCGTCAATTATAATATTCGATACTGTACTGATGAAGTTGGATCCGTATGTCTCTGTGGCGTCTACAGCAAATCCTATACTTGCAGAATTGGCCACGCTGGTAGCTGTCTGATCATCGTCTACCGTGATAGTGATGTTATTTCCTGCCGTGACAGAAGAACCGTTCTTTACGGATGCTTCTGTGCTGTAACCGGCGTATGTTGGAAGAACTGTATCAGAGATCGATACACCGCTGATGACGGTTCCGGCTTTGACATCTGCCGTTGCCGTTCCTTTATTGGTTGCGCTGATGATAGCATTTCCTCCGGCAGAGACACTGGAGCCGTCAATGTATGCATTGACAGTCTGAGGTGTATTCACTGTTACCTCTTTTATATCTTCGCCGAACAGTTCAACAAGAGGATCAAGCAGAGGATCAATTTCAGTGACCTTGATGTCACCGATATATGCAGTGGCTTCGGATACAGATGCTTTACCGCCTCCGATGAATCCCCCCATATGAGCCTCAGCCGTTGAAGTCGTATATCCTTCACCTTTGAGTGTGAGATCGCCCTTTGCAGTGATCACTGCTTCACTAATGATAGCTTCGACCTTATCTTCAGATCTGGATTCCGCAATAAGACCGCCAACCAGTGCTAGACCAACGGTATCCCTGTTCTTTGCTGAGGCTGATACTTCAGAAGTTGTTATTGCATGGATCAGGACAACACCTGTTCCGTATGTTGTGGTTCCACTCTTTGTGGGCTCGACCTCAAGCGTTCCTCCAACCACCTTCGCTGTGTTGGTCGTGTTGGAGTGAGCAAATGAAGTGTTGTTCTTAACACCGAAGATCTCGATGTCTTTTCCGCTGTCCTCAGATTCACCCGGTCCTGTTGCAGATGTGCTCTTCGCCTCTGTGATCTCGGATTTCAATGTGAGATCTCCCACTTTGGATTCTCCGAGGAGACCAAGCGATGCTTCCTGTGTAGCTTTAAGGACAGCATTCGTATAGTTGACAGCTATTTTTACTCCAGAAATGCTCCTTGCTACTGTTATTTCAGCGTCTGCATAGATATTGCCTGTGACGGTGATCGATGCAGTGCCTTTAACTGTCATGATGCCGCTTCCGGAAACAGTTGCTGTACCGTTAGCTCCGACATTTGCGGTTGCTGTATTGACCGTTACATCCAGCAGCGAAACGCTGATACCGTCAGCCGGCTGTGCAGTGTCTGCATTTGCCATTGCGGTATACTCGGATTTTACTGTAAGGGTCTGTGCGCTGATTGCTCCCGAAGTATTGATCATCTCAGCGACAAATACTGCATCCGCATTCGCCTCAGTGATCATAACACCGACGCCGATAAGCTTTAAGCTGACTTTCTCTGTGCTGACTCCGGCTTTTGCCATTGCGCGTCCGACGCTGCTTACAGTGATGCTTCCTGTCACATCGAACTCTGCACCGTCTGTAACAGCGTAGGATCCGGTGTTTGCTCTTGCTCTGGCTGTATTAGCCTTGATGTCAATACCGCTGAACGATGCACTGAAGTTCTTGGAATCGGACTCTCCTCCGACAGACTGCGTAGCTTCCGCAGCATAGAGTCCATCGAATTCATCTTCATTGTTGAATTCAGAAACAACATCCACCTGGCCTGCATACACCTTAATGCCGGAAACTTTTGCTGTCTGTGTGCCTGTCAGATCTGCAGTTACGACGTTGATCGCTATCTTTACCCCGGAAAGCGAGACCGCAGGTGCCACAAATCCGGAGTTCGCCGTAGCAGATCCTATGACCTTGACGGTGACAGTTCCATCCTTTATGAAATCTTCCCCGTCTGATGTTCCCGCGCACGCCTCCGAGCCATCCTCCGTTCCGCTCAATGATGCTTCAGCAGTTGCGGAAGCTTCAGAATGAGCGAGGTTGAATCCTATATCTGCTGCCGCAGCTTTGACTCCTTTGGTTGCTGCCGCGCTGGTGGCATCCGATCTGGTCTTGTAGGTGCTGGTGATCGTGATGTTCTTTGCTTTGACTTTCTTCCCATTCGTGCTCAGCGATGATGTGAACGTGCCGTCTGCAAAACTCGCGACCACTGTGAGAGATGCCGAGATGAAGCTGATGGAACTGTTCTGAATTACAGTGGCATAAGCAATAGATGCGGATTCTGTAGTGAACTCAACATCATTCATAATGTTAAGCTCCAGATCTGTTCCGGTAGCTTTATTCTCTGCTCTGAAATCTGCGTATGCGACGTTCGCCTGAAGTGTCACAAGACTGAACTCCACGCCAGGCCCTGCCGCTCCGCCTACCCGAGCAGCAGCTCCTGCTACATCATCGTCATCTTCAGCATTGAGATTGGAAATGACTTTCAGCTCATCTGCATCAAGCTTTACTTTATTGAAATACGCATTCTGTACTGTACGGTTGAATGCGAATACCGCGTTTGCTGTCAGGCTGTACTGATTTGCCTTGAAGCTGGGAGTAAGCACTTCTGCTGTAGCGTGTGACAGTCCTGTCATGTTTACTGCTACGTCAGCTGCTTCGATCTCACTCTTTTCGTTGCCTTTTAGACCTGCGAATGCCTTAGTCGTGTTGATCGCGAACGCTGTATTGAGGCCGATATCTATCGCGCTTGCCTGAACACCTCCGCATGCCGGTGTCACCGTCGTTGCTGCATTAGAAGTATAGTCATTGGTTATGCTGATATCGCCGACCGTCCACTTTGCATTGCTCCCCACTTCGGCCGTGGTGCTGAATGTTCCTGCCGCATAGGAGAATCCCATGAGGACTCCCATTGTTATGACTCCGACAGCTACGTTGTCGACTTTTGCCTTTGCTGTTGACTTTCCGCCACCGGTAAGTGTCACATCTCCGGCTGTAAGTTTGCCGGCCTTGAGCAGAACGATGTTGCTGGAGTTACAGATTGCTGTCGCAACGCTTGCATTTGCAGCTGCAAATCCTCCGCCCGCAGCGAAGATGTACGCGTTCGCCATGCCATCGGTGAAGGAGACCTGCTGCGATACCGGATTGCCCTTATCGTCTTTTGACTCAAACAGGTATACCGTACGTTTGCCGTTCTGTTCCGTCTGCACGGATTTCACAGTAACCGCTGTCGCTGCTGTATCTGATTTGTTTCCTGTCAGAGTTCCGATGTCTGTCTCTGCATTCTGTGTATTCTGCAGACTTGCGACTGCAATGGACACGTTGACTGAGACACCTCCGATCGCAGCGCTGTAAAGAGCTGCGTTGGCCCTGCCTCTTCCGTATGCCCTAACTGTGAATTCATCAATTGTGATTTCACCGGTTTCTGTATGTTTTGTGAATCCGCTGACTGTGATATTTCCGGTTCCTTTTACGGAAGCCGTATTTTCTGTCTTATTCAGTGCAAGCCCGACGTTGACGTTTGCTGCCACACCGCCTGCACCGCCTGTAATACCAAGCACTCTCGCATCGCTGTTATTGGGAGCTGTCTCTGTTCCCGCCTCCACTATGACGCTCCCGACCGTTGCGTTGTTTGCGCCGAAGTCCACTACAGCTTTGTTGATGCCTCCTGCTATAGCTGCATCTACCGTTGCGCCTACCGCAACTCCGCCTGCTGCTATGGAAGTTGAAATGCTCTCGACCTCGCCGTTAAGAGATGCGCTGACTGCCAGCTCACGTGAAAGTGTGAGTTTGATGTTTCTGACAGATGCGATGTTCCTGGCATTGCCCATTGCGAGAGCGACAGCCGCGTTAACTGCTACTCCGCCTGCGGAAACGCCTACACCTGTGACCGATGTATCTCCGGTTGCAGTACCTGCAACTGTAAGGCTGCCTGCATCGATATTTCCGGCTGCCGTCCCTGTCGTTGTATCAGGATCAAGTCCGACATATGACACTGCATCCAGCTTGTTGATTGCCACCGCTGCAGTAGCTCCGACAGCGACTCCTCCGAGCGCCACAGAGACTATCACGCTTTCTGCTGCTGCAGAGTAATTGTGAGATACAGTGATATCCGGATATGTCTTGTTCTCTTTTGCTGATGTAACGGTTACATTCGGTCCGATGAAACTGCGGACAGTCGTGCGGTTGATAGACAGCGCGACGCCTGCGTTGACTGCGACCCCGCCGCCTGCGACAGCTACGGATACCGTCTTAGCATTCGTGGTTCCTTCATTCTTGACATTGATCTCGGAACCCACGTTCTGGATCTTTGCGTCACCGCCGATACTTGCGTTTGCAGATCCTTCAAAATCTGTCATCGCATAGGAAGCATTCACTCCAACTGCTCCGCCTGCCAGGGCAGCGTTTACAGTCAGTACCTTGCCGTATTCCATACCTGCGATCACTTCGACCACGGATGCCTGGAGGACATCCCCTAAAAGCTCGGCCGTCACATTGGAATGAGCCATAAGGATCGCGCACGAAACTCCCACTCCCGCTGTGCCGCCTGCGGCCATGATGGAAATGAGCCTAATCGTTGAAGTTGTTTCTGTGGATTCAGCCTGTTCATCTGCCTTTGCGTTCTGGTCTTTCACAGATGATGCGCTGATAGGATTGTTTTCGCTGCTTCCGGGAAGAGTAGCTATAGCCTCCTCTGTATCTTTTTCAACAGATCCGCTCTTGGCCGCTACTGTGATCGTGCCGCCCGCAGTAAGCGTCACGCTATCTTCGACCTTAGCAACAACATTGGAGTGCAGGACCGCTACTGTAACTCCGACACCGACACCGGCTGTTCCGCCAACAGCGGCTGTTCCGGAGATGATCAGAGCACTGATCACATCATTTGCAGACACGGTAATGTCACTGGCAGCAACGATCTTGGTCCCTGCGGCGACTGTCGCGGAAACAGAATCATTGAGGATCTTCGTTACTTCTTTGCCGTCTTCGTCTTTCTCAGTAATTGTGATTGGGGATGCAGTGAATGTCGAACGGCCTGCTTCTCCGTCTGCTGTTGAATCAAAGGCACCGGAACTATACGACTGAGTAAGAGCTATATAAGAGTCCGTTTCAGCATCATATCTGTATTTTGGCTGATCCTTCTGCTCCTGAGTAGCTGTTTTCTCGTCGTATACAACATACTCGCCGTCTTCAGCATTTCCGTCGCTGTCTTTTGTCTCAACATAGATGTACAGCGTCTCGCCTTTTTCCGTCTCATATGTCTTTCCGCCCTGACCATAGCTTGAATAATCCGCATCTCCCGGCTTCTGTCCGTCACCCTGGAGAGCTGCATTCATCTCGCCTTCGTTAGGCTTGCTTGCTTTTGCTGCAGGTGCGCCTTTGTCGAATGCGTACTTTAACTGCTCCAATGGATCCATACCATCCTTGGAGAGATACTCTTCATTTATAGTTTCTGTATAAGGTACGAAGTCATACTGTTTTGTATCCTCGTTATATACGAACCAGTAGAATGTACCACCGTTCTTGTAAAGCGATATGGAATCATCACTGCTGTTATCCTTTGGGATCCCGTTCGGCCGGTACTCATAGACTTCGTATGACTTGCCATCGATTGTCTTCGTTCCATACAGGGTATCATGGGCATCCTGGCTCATCTTTGCACCGGCTATGATGACCGTAACTGTAGCGCCAACACCGGCAACTCCGCCGACAGCGACTGTACCGTCTGCAGTGACCAGATCTCTGTTATCTGATGCATGGACTCTGACGTTCCTCGCGCTGATATCGTTGGTTCCTCCGATGGCTGCCTCTACATCTCCGAGACTGACACTAACCAGAGCCGTGACACCGACACCGGCTGTTCCGCCAAGAGCAACTGTTGCAACTATGGCCACCAGACCGTATGTATCTTTTGCATCGACACTGAAATCGCCTGTCGCAACGACAGTAACGCCTGTACCTGTCTTTGCACTGGTCTGAAGTTTCGTCACGATTACATCGACTGTTCCGCCAACACCTGCAGTTCCGCCCAAAGCAGCTCCTGCACCGTCTCCGGTAACGATCTCTTTGGATCCGGCATATACAGTGATGTTTCCTGTAGGATCGACCGGTTTCTCTGTTGTGTCAGTGTCTGAAAGATCTGCTTCCGGATCATTTGCTTCATCACCTGCAGATTCGCTTGTATCCTCTTCGGGCTCAAGCGTCGTGTACAGTTTTGCATTATCATAGATGAGCGCTTCCGTAGTTCCTTCGAAATATGTCACAAGCGCTACAGCTGAGACCCCTGCCGTACCGCCTGCCGCGACACCTGCCGCCACATTGACGAGCATGTTGTCCGCGGTTGCGCTGACAGTGATCATCCTTCTTCCTGTCACGGTTCCGCCGAGTCTCGCCGTCACAGTATCGTTGTAGACCATAGCGTTGACATCCCCTGCTATACCTGCTGTTCCGGCTGCGCCGAAACCGATGGCAAGGAGGATAAGTGTGCTTGTATCATCGGCATGGACATTCACTGTATTGCTTGCCCATGTCGCCTTTGCTTTGTTGACAGCTTTTACTGTCTTTGAGAAGACGAGCACAGAAACCGTTGCTCCGACACCCACCGTGCCAGCTGCCGAAAGCGATCCGGCGAAGCCAAACACAAGTGAGTCATCCGAAGCTGCGACCTCGACATCTCCGTCTCCGTTATCTTCGTCACCGGAGGTGATCACGACGTTCTCTCCGACCTCAGCTGTTGATGTGTTCTTAATTACCAGCGTTACGATCGTTCCTGCCACTGCAGCAGTTCCTGCTGTAGCAGCTGCGGAAACACCTGCCAACACCGTCGTATCTCTTGCAGCAGCCTCGACGATAACGCCTCTTCTTGTTTTCCTGTTATGAGCTGTGTAGACACCTATGCCGTTTTTGTTTGTCTTGGCAGTGAGGACCGCCCCGTTTCCTACTGTTGCCGAAGTAGTCCTGTCAAGGACCGCAACGCCGACCGTAGCGCCGACCGCTGCAGTTCCAAGCCCTACTGCAAGACCTCCGCCCAGGATATACAGCTCATCTTCTGCGTCTGCTATGATTCCGATGGAATCTCCGGATGTGATCTTGGCTCCGGCACCGACCGTTGATGTCACTGTTGCGTCAGATACGAAAATCGGGATCGTTCCGGCAAGAGAGTTGCCCTCTGCCGCGGCTGCAGCTAGTCCGAGGATGATATTGCTGTCTTTTCCTGTGGAGCTGATGAGGACATTTCCTTCCTCTGCAGTGATCTCTGCTTTTCCTACCGTGACGGTTGCGTTCCTGTGCAATGCATTCACAATGATGGTGGCGCCTGCTCCGACCTTCGAGCCCCCAAGGCTTACTGCAGCTGCTACAGTTACCAGCTCGCTGGAAGTATCAGTGAGAATGTTGACATCTCTCGCTGCTGTGATCTTTACGCCATCCTTGACAGCAACATTGGCTGCCGTCTGGGAAACGAGCACTCCAACGTTTCCTGCGATGACCGCATCTCCGGAAGGAGCTGCAGATGCTGCCGCAAGGACGTTAATGAGTTTCTCATTGTTGATAGCCTTTATATTTACATCTTTATATGTGCTCGTAAGGACCGAACCTGCACCGATTGTCGTATTAGCGCTTGCCTTATCGACAATGACTGCAACCGTTCCGCCCGCAGCTACCTTTGCGTTGCCGCCGGATGCTGACAGAGAGATCAGGATCGAGGAGTTCTCCGTGGAGCTCTTGACTGTGAGGTCTTCTGCAGATGTGATCTGAGAGCTTGCTCCTACTCCGCTCGTTACCTTGCTTTCGGAAGCAATAACGTTCAGAGCTCCGCCTGCAGTCAATTTTGACGGCTGTGCTCCTGTAGATATTGAAGCTGCTATCGTGAGCACCATGGTGTTGGTCTTTGCCCCGGCGCTCTGTTCATATCCGCCGCTTGCGACGGTGATCTTCGTGCTTTCTCCTACTGAAGCATTCACTGTGTCTTCGTTGTCAAGCCATGCAGCCGTGATTCCCACGCCGAACTTGGACGGCGCTGCTGAGAGCGATCCGGCTATGATCCTGATATTCGCTTTATCATCCGCGCGTAAGATCATTCCGCGGTCTACGGTCTCGTCTGTCTCGTATCCGTTGATTATGGACATCGTCACATTGGATCTCTCCAGCTTGCCGTTGACCATCTCCCATACGCGGTTCTTGTATACGTAGAAGATCCTCTCTCCAACGATATACTGATCATATTTTGCTCCATTGATCTCTGCCTGCTCTGCCTGGGCAGTCACTCCGAATGTTCCGGTCTCGAAACCGGCTTCCTCAAGCAGTCCGTTCTCTGCTTCTGTGTATACAGTATCATCGAGGACATAGTAGATATTGCCTTCTGTATCCTTGTAGATCCTGTATGTGCATCCCGAAGCAGTTATCGTCGCATGCTCACCAACAGATGCGTTGATATTATTTCTGAACACTACCAGAGCTACAGATCCTGCGACGCTTGCAGTGCTCTGCTCGCCTGTGCTGCCGGATCCCATGATGGAGCCGGCTATTGCTTCTGCATAGTAGTTCTGGCTGGACAATACGTTCAGCGCATCGACAAGATTCACCGCATCTGCTGTAGTCACCTTTATGTCCACAGTATATGAAGCGTTCGGATCATTCTTGTCTTTGTCCAGATTGATGAACCCCTTCGGGGCATTCGGTTTGTCTTCAGGTTCGAGATCCGATGTGTCGGTGATGAATGTTGAGAGATCGATCGCGCTATCGAAATCCGAGAAGTCGACTTTGGTCTTCTCTGCATTGATCACAATGCTGGATCCGTTGATCTTCGCGTAATCGCCTACGCTTACATCGATGACGTTGTTCGCATAGATCATGGCGAACGCCACGCCTACGCCGACGTTGGAACCCTTGGATACGCTGACACCTCCGGCTCTGATAGCCAGTTTTGTCTTATCCTTGGCTTCGATCGTTATCCTTCCGCCTGTAATCTCTGACGGTTTATCTTCAGTGGAAACGATGGTAACTTTTGTATTGGCATCGTCTGTAACAACCGACACGCTTCCGGCAATTGAGATCTTGCCCTGCCCGGAAACAGCGCCTGCCAAAGACTGGGCGGCCAGAAGTCCTCTGTACTTGCCGTCCATGTTCTGCGTTGTGTGCGCAGTGATATCCACATCGCCTCTGTGTCCGTCTTTATCTGCTTTGGCAATGACGTTTCCGTTTATCTCGACTGTCGCTTCATTCTTATCCACGCTGACGGATACGCCGGCGGCAATTGAGTTGGAATTCTGCGCAAGGCTCATCGCGATACCGGTTCCCTTTGTGAGGAAGTTACCGCGATTCTCAGCAGCAATGATGATGTTTCCGTTAGCTGTTAAGCTGCCTTTCAGTAATGTGTTAGCTTTGTGCTTTGTGATATTCAGACCAACAGCGGCTGCGACCTGGAAGTTCTGGCTCTGGGTCGCTGATCCCTGCTGCAGGGTCGTGTTGTTGGGATTGTTGTTGTTTGCCTCAGTGATACCGTTATTGCCGGTGGTCTGAGCCTTCTGTGTGGACTCGCCTTTAACATCCTGTGACTTCAGGGCATTGGAAGACAGGTTGGCTTTATTGTCTGTGCCTCCTGTGCCGCTCTTGTTCTTGTCAAGTGTTCCGTTTACCTTGTCCTGAGTTCCAGTTGTCTGCTGATTGTTGTTCTGATTCTGGTTCTGATTCTGACCGGATTGTCCGAAGTATTCTCCAGCAAGAAGCCTGTTGGCTGTATTCTGAGTCTTTTCAGCTCCGCTAGCAAACTTGTTGAGATATCTGTCAAGATCTGCTCCCATCGCTGTTGCAAGAGCTTCCGAATCATCGCGGTTGAAAGTCTGCGCACTGAGATTCGCGCTACCTGAAGCGTTGACGATACCGTTGAGTGTAGCTGCGACTGTAGAATCTGTGATATTCACAGTTACTGCTGCGCCTACTGCGGTGGATTTGCCTGCCGCAAAGGAACTGGCTTTCGTTACAGCCTGTCCCTTCTGATATGCCGACAGGTTGAAGCTTACCAGTGCAGTCTTCGGGTCTTCCGGATCCACTGATACTTCATCTTTACCTGTAACGGTCACTTTTGAACCGTTATCAACTATTGATTTGACGACATCATTCACTACCGTAACTGCCACACTGGCATCAAGTGAGATGTCCTTTGTTGTCTGCGTCTGCTCCCCGGAAGCAGATGCTCCAGCGAGAGGATCTGTTCCAGCGACGCCCGCTGTCTGTGTTGAGTGCACGGAAACAGCACGGATATCTGCCGTTCCCGCGGATACGGTCCTGTTCTCACCGATACCTGCGGTAACATTGAGATCAGAATATGTCATTGCGAATCCGGCGCCGGCGCCAATGGTCTTGCCGCCCTGGGTCTTCTGCTGGCCCTGGGTCTGGGCTGCCGGGTTGGAATCCGCTTCGAACACTGCAACAATCTCAGTGTTTGCATCCGGCATGTAGAAGAGATATGCTGTACCGCCATTAGGATCAATGATGGAATTGTCTGTAGTGACGATATCCTGCTTCTTCTCTGTAGGCTGCTCGGTACTGTTAGGATCCTTTGCCGGTGTGTATTTGAGATAGAGTTTAGCGAGCTTGTATCCGGCTGCAGGATTGACTATGATCGCTATCCTGTCCTCATACTCGGCTCTCGGATCTGCACCATCATGGGCCGTATTAACGTTGAGGATCTTGACAGTTCCCCTGATAGCCTGCTGACTGTTCTGTGTTACCTTGTCCTGATAGGTTACAGTCCATGTTTTGTCGGAATTCTCTTCCTTGTTGATGATATCCATACCGGCATATCCGGTACCGTTCTGACCGACTTTTATCTCTCTCTTTACCGATAAGGTCAGTTTGCTTATGAATATGAGTTCTGCTCCGACAAGAGAACCGTCTTTGATATCATACGTCTTGTTGTTGCCGTTGATGTCGAGGATGAGTTTGCTGGTCCATTTGCCGTCATCATCCTTTGTACGCCTGATGGTGAAAGCATAGCCGTTTTCGCTGTACAGGGACTCTGGCCCGACACCCACAGTAACTGGTGAGCCTTCAGGGTTCGTGTAAGTAAAGAGGACCTGCTTGCTCTCCAGCTCATATCCGGTCTCCGGTTTAGCGGTAAGATAGTAGTATTGTTCGACCATGCCCTCACTTATACCGCCGTGTGTATTTCCGGGCTTAAGTGTTCCGGACCCTTTGCCTTCAACTGTGAGATCAACGTCCTTCACGGACTGTGTATCTTCACTTACGAACACTACTCTGTACTCAAGCATCGATCCTGCTTTGACTTTGACATTCCTGCCGGCGAGGATGATATCTACCTCTTCTCCAGCGGTTTCAATCACAGGAGCAGTAAATTTATTGTCGCCAAAGATCGGGACCTCTACCATCACTTTGGTTCCGTCTTTCTTTTCATATGTAACTGTAACTCTGCGGATCCTCATGCCGGGATCGGGAGTAAGTGTTACTTCACGTCCTTCAACCTCAGCTTTTCCTCCGGCAGATACCGAGATGGTCGTATTGGAGATCTCAGCGGGCTTGATGACTTCAGGAGGTGTCTGCGTTCCGCTGGCACCGTTGACTCCTGTGCCCTGTCCTGCGTTGAGGTTGGCGTTCGCTTTTCCTCTTGAATCTTCCGCTGCGGAAGCTGTTGTCTTTTCGATCTGGTTGCCTTCCGCCTTGATAGTAAGGTCTCCGGTCACTGTCACAAACCTTGTGCTCGCGGTCTTCGTGCCGGCGATAGTTGCCGCTGTTGTTCCGTTGATCACAGCGATAGCCACGGATCCAGCGACAGCTGCCTGCTTGCCGCCCGCTCCGGCTATAGCGTCTGTTGTGAATGTGTGGGAATTGGGGACTTCTTCCACAGCGACCTTGACACCCAGGATACCTGTGAGCTCATCGATAGCAGCGTTAGTAAGAGCCTTTCCTGCCTTCTTGAGAGCGTCCATGAGATTCTGTTTGAGGATCTCGCCTACTCTTCCGGATCTCAGGAAGTTCTTCATCTCTGTTATATTGCAGATGCCGTCTGTGAGCGTTCCGCCGACCTTGAGAGCAATAGCTTTCAGGGAATCAGTGACAGCCGTCTTGAATCCCTCTGCGTTCATGTTCTCCCTTGTCGGGACAGAAATGCCGTATTCACCTGCTACTTCAGTGATCTTTGCGATAAGATCATCGACGATCTTATCCCTCGCTGCGATGAGGATGCCGTTTGGCCCGATAAATGCCTCTTTGAGACGCTGTCCGAGCTGACTGTTCTCAGGCACCTCCTGTCCTGCGTTGGCAGGATTGAGGAAATCTGCGAGCATCGGTCTCACGACCTGAACGATATTTGCCAGGATAGCATCCTGGATAACCGGCCATGCATCGGTCTTCAGGTAATTGAGAAGCACTGCCTTGACCCTGTCCAAAACCGTAGGACCAGGCTCACCGAGAAGTGAATCGACTGTTGCCTTGAGCTTGTCCGGAATGCTGAGGAACATGGTGACAAACTCAGCTAGATTCTCCTTCACTTTCTCATACGGGTTGCTTTCCAGGAGCTGCTCCAGACCGGTGCCCTTAAGAAGTTCGTCCTTTGCTGCTTCAAATGCCTCAGCAACCATGTCTGCGATGACCTTCTGAGCGCTCTCACCAAAAATATCTGAAATACCAAGAGCATCAGCGATGTCCTTTGCAAGATCGGCAACCGCCTTATGGAGAAGATCTGTCAGCCAGCCATAAGTCTTATCAGGTGCTGAACTCTCTCCTGATCCTTTTCCGGAGTCAGATTCTATCATTCCGGCAATAAGGACAAGCTTATCAGCGGTAACACCGGAATCCCCGATGACCGCTATGTTCTCATATGTAACTATATTGATAGCAACTGCTACACCGACACCGATCTTTCCGTTGCTGGCGCTTCCGTTAGCAGTGATTGTATCTTCGTTTTTGGCGAGAGCCATAACTATGACTGCACCGCCATCGCCATCTACGCCTTTTGCTGTTACTGTGAGATCCGGATCGATCTCTGCCTTGGCGTAGATCTTGTGAATGTTAAGAGTGAATGCTGCAGCAACATCAATGCTGCCTTCTGTTGTACTGGCTCCCTGTCTGGAAGCTGTGCTGCCGCGCATAGAAGACGGATCCGTACCGCCCGTATTGACGTGGGATGAAAGCTTGCCGGCTCCGCCGAGCATACCGTCAGCCTGTTTGTCCGCCCCCGATTTCCCGTCAGGGTCAGACGACCCCGAGTCAGAGGACCCTGAGCTTGATGATCCAGAGTTGGATGATGGCGATGATGCCGCCCCGCTTGCACTCGCTTTGGAACTGGAACTCGTGCGGTTCCTTGCAGTTGTTGTAACGCTGAGTCCTTTTGTATTGACACTGCGTGAAAGTTTTGCATTCGTAACATCTTTCAGAACAGATATCGAGAATGATCCGCCTACTGCGACGCTTCCGCCCGCAGCAGCTGCATCTGCCGTAAGAGTTCTGCTGATGTCACTGTTCGCTGCAATCTTGATGTCTCCGGCACATGTGATCTTCTTTGTCCCGGACCCGAGTTTTGCTCTAGTCTCTGTTCCTGTTACCAACAGTGACAGGACAGGGGTCACTGAAATACCGCCGGCTGATCCCGCAGCTGCGTCTACTTTCTGTGTATCTGAAGAAGTTGCGGAGATCTCCATACCAGAGAGATCTTTGGTGATCGTGATAGGAGTTCCGTCTTTAATCTCTGCGATGGTCTCGATACCTGTGACCTGTACCGCAATACCTGCGCCGACGCCTGCGCTCTTGGACGTCTCTTTGCCTCTTGCATCGCCCTTTGTAGCAAATGCCGTTTTAGAAGAAGCTATTGCATTGAGTTCGCCTCCGGTGAGCTCAAGGCTTGCTGTAGGATAGATGACTGCATGAGTCTTTGCCTTGCCGACATTGACTGCAACTGCGCCTCCGATACCGATATCACCCTGGCTGTATCCGGCCAAAGCTTCAACTGTACCTGTTGTTTCAGAAGCAGCACTGACACTGAGTCCTTTTGCATTGACTGCAGCGTTCTCAACTTCTGCTGTAACAGTATTCTTTACCACACCTACCGCCACTGAAACACCTGCAGATATGGTGCTCTTTCCTCCGGCTCCCGAACCGGCATTCTGCTGAACGCCAGGTGTGAACCTGGCCCTGACTTCAGCGGTTGAGCCTTCGGCGATGTTTTCCGGAAGCTTGCATGTATATTGTGTTCCGATGCCTGTGGCTTTGATAACCTGTGTCTGTGCACCGGAAACAATGGATACCTCAACACTTCCGTTGACGATCTTATACCCGTTGCCGGGCTGAACTGTGAAGGAGATGGTGTCTCCGGAATCCGCTTTCGAGGTATCAAGAGTGATCTGTCCATTTGTTGATGCTCCTGCTTTAAGCGTCAGAGCCTTAAGAGCAAGAACAGGTTTGAAAGTAAATGTGTAGTCGATCTCATCGAAGTCATACTGCATATTATTGTAGAGGTACTTGGCCGGTATCTTCCAGCTCCAGGTTCCGTCCGCATTCCTACTTGCATCTATTTCATTGATGATATCGTTCTCTTCTCTGGTGACGCCAATCGTAAGACCTGTGATCTTATAACCCTCTGCAGCGGCTTCAGGTGTCACTGAAATAATGATCGTCTCACCTGCAGACGCCTTTGTATGTGAGGCCTTTACATTGCCTGCAGCATTTGCGCCTGTGGTATCAAGTGCGATGGTGTGCATCTGATCAAAGAAGTCCGCACTGATAGTGACGTCCGTATCGGGCATCTCGAATGAATACCAGCCGTCTGCACCTGCTTCATCAAAGTCTTTGACAGTCTCCTGCCCGTCCAGTGTGTATTTCACCGTGATCTTGACAAGCTGTCCGTTAACTGATGGATCCGCATCGAGTTTAAATTTTACTGTCGCTGCTTCGACAGCCTGTGCGGGTGTCTCACCCTCTGCCGGAGTTACTGTCGTTGTTTCAAAAACGATAGATCCGGCCGTGGTGGACGGTGTTCCTCCCTGCAGGACAGTCGTATTGACATTGTGTTTGTTCTGTACGAAGACAACTCCAACAGTGATGGCAGAGCCTTTCTTGAGTCCTGCCAGTTCGGCGGGCTTAAAGAAGTAGTTGCCATTCGCATCTTTATTGAGAGTGATCTTTACTGTCTCTTCTGTTGCTGCAGATTCTGCTGTTGCAGCCACAGACTTGACATAAGTGAGATACGCGCCTGTTGGAGCGGGTGTCTCATCTTCTGTTCCCGTGCTTTCTGCTGCAGCGGGGACAGTATATCCGGTATCAGGTGTGATCTTGAACGAGTACACAGCACTTCCCGGTCTGCCGCTTGTATGAGTGACAGTTCCATTGGTGGTGCTCTCAATGGTGACAGTGTTCGCTATGAGATACTCTCCTACCACTTCTGTCCCGGTCGTGAACGCCTGAAGCCTGATGTTGACCTGGGTACCGGCTTTGATCTTGAGCGTAGAGAGGTCTACGACATAAGTTCCCTTTGTTGTGTCAAGGGTCGCCTTGCCGGTCTGAACCGCACCAGATTCATCTGTATATGTAAATGTGACTTTTCCGTCATCGTTGGAGAAATTGTTCGTCGGGCTCACGACCTTGAGCACGAATATTCCCTTCTCAGTGTCTCCGCCCGGAACCTGTTTGAGGGCAGCTCCTTTGGACGGCTCAATATAAACGGTATAAGGAACTATAGCCTGGGCAGCTGTTACCTGGCCGGGCCCGGCAGGAGTATTATCAGGATTGGTCGGGACGGTCGTCGGAGCTGTTGCCGGATTTGCTACAGCAGTTCCGTCCGCCCTGACTTCCGATTTGGCCGAGCCGGTAGCATCTACAGTAACTGAACCGCCGGCTTTGACCGTTCCCGTTGTGTCTATCTTTGCGTCGTTTGTATTAAGGTTGACACCTCCGGCAAGAGCACCGGATGACTGTGCGGTTGCTGCATTCGTAGCAGTTGGCTGCTGTGCATCCTGTCCTGTGACGCCGGCTTTCGCTCCGAAAGTGGCGTTAAGGAAGACTCCGTCTTTGCTCACGCCTGTAGGAACAGTATATGTATACGCTCCGCTCTCATTCTTTGTGATCTCTTCGGTCACTGTACGAAGCTTTGTTTCGTCCTTAACGTAATACACCTTATCTTTCGGGATATCAGCTCCCATCCTGACACCCTGCTCTACATAGGCTCCGTCTTCGATGCAGTAATATCCGACACCATCCTGGAACTTCTCGTCCGTTGTAGGTGAGAAAGGAGTCTCATATACGGCGTACAGTCCTGTGAGGGTGTATCTCAAAGCCGGGTTCACTATCACTGTGAACTCCTGGCCAACGTCTGCTTTTGTGATCTGGGAGATGATAGCTCCATGTCTTTCATAGTAGGTGTTCGGCATTGAGGCTACATCAGTATCTATGGCCGGAGATGCCTTTTCATAAGTTCCCGTTGCGAGCCTTACGAAATACTCTGTGTCCGCCTGGAACTGCAGATCGTCTGTTACCTCGAACGCACTGGCACGTGAATAATAGGTAACACCATCCTCATGCTGTTCATTTTCTGCCAGCGCTGTATACCTGTCTTCTGCCAGTTTCTTATAGTATGTTCCGTTATACTCGCCGGTGATTTCTGTGTAGATGTCACGGTATTTGATACTGACCGGCACCGCTCCAGCGGATTCTGAGTCCTTCTCTTCTTTCTTCTCTTCAGCGCCTTCTGTCGCTTCATTGAAGAGATCATCAAGTCCTGCGTCAGTTTCTTCCTCTTCCGGAGTCTGTGTACTGGTGCCTTCCTTGAACTTTACTTCTATAGTGACGTCGCATTCCGGCATGCGGAAAATGAATGATCCATCTGTCTGCTGTCTGAGAGCCAGCTCATTGTTTCCAAGCAGGCTGTCGACTGTCTTGAATGCTGAAGCGCCTTTCGGCAGATAAGAGATGATAACTCTGTCGATTGTATAGCCTGAATCCGGCTTTGCTATGATCTTTACCGGATCCGCAAGGATGTAATAAGCTTCGTTCTTCGGTATAACTGTGCCAGCTGCTACCGACATGTCCTGTATGTACTTGTTATCTGTATATTTGAAGTACTGGACATTCTCTTTGAACTTCTCGTCCATGCACGGCTCATAACCATTTGCAGATGAAGGAGCTGTAACGCTTCCGTTCTGAGACTCTTTGAGTGTTACCTTATATGTCTTGCCGGCAATGTACTCTGCCACTCCGTGGATCCTTGCAGCAAGCCTTGATCCGGTATCCCGGAACAATTTGAGCGAGATGTCCTTGAGCAGTGTCTTTACCGCTGCCAGTCCGCTGCCTGTAGAGTTTTCTTCCTCACCGGATGCTCCAGCCCCACCCGCAGGTGTGGGAGGCAGAGCGCTGGTCGCCACAGCGGATCCGCTGAGATCTGCTGCAGATGAAAGTGTGATATCTCCGCCAGCTTCAACTGATGCCTGATCGGTGATCTTGACCTCGCCGTCCTGCACTGCTGCTTCAACGGCGATATAAGCACTTACGTTATTTGGTATGGAGCTGCCGGCTGTGCCTGCGCCTGTTGATGTAGCTGCATTGCCTCTTGATGCTTTGGCATCAGCTGCTGTAACAGCTTTGGAGATCAGTTCAATATCTCCTTCTGCTTTTATATTCGACTTCCCGCCTACAGTGATATGCGAATCGTTGACAGCAACAGCAACGGAAAGAGCTACCGGAAGCTTGCCTGTAGTCGCTGTAGTCTTGATGCCGACTGTAGACTCTGTGTTGACTTTCAGATGTGATCCGGATGTTATCTTCGCATCGTTGATCTCAACCGCTGCCTCTGTGACTGTTACTATGAACGCCAGCGGCACAAACAGTTTCGCAAGCATCTCGTTGGACACTTCCAAGAGGACGTTGGCTGCAGCTGAGATTATGGTCGAAGCTTTGGAGACGATTTCCCCTGCCAGACCAATGAAGGCTGTTCCGACTTTTACATTGAAGCAGTTCAGACTGTCTGAAACCGGCCCGAGAAGATCGATGATGTTCTTAGTCTGATCTGTTGATGCTGTCATTGTGACCGCACCGGACTCTGCCTTTATCTTCGCATTTTCTGTTACATTAATCTCAGCAGTTGCAACGAAATCGAACAGACTTCCGGATAGAGCCTCTCCCCCAATACCTCCGGTCATGCTGCCAAGATCGAACAAGACGTCAGAGTCTGTCGCCTTGATCGTGATCGACGCTGCGTCGATTGTTCCGTCAACTGTGACTTTCTGCGCATTTACTGTCAGATTAACTGTCGGAATATTAATATTTCCAAGCAATACAGATGAACCGGTAATGATGAGGTTTGACAGCAGAACGGTAAACCCTGTCCAATCTGCACTGACAGGAATCTCATTGCCGGTATTCGGATCGGTCTGCTTCGTATATTCATATGTGTAGTTCGTGAAGGACTTGATCTCTGTTCCGCTTAGTTTATTGAGTTTAACTGTTGGCTTTCCCTCAAGAGTATCCTGCATGAACTCGAATGATGTGACGGACACTTTGAAATCCTTGTCCATTCCGCTTGCCACCATGCGGATCTGACCGGAGTAGCTCTCATCTGTCTTTGTAAGCGTCCCGGACAATGGATTGTCGTCGCTGCTGTTTAACTGACCAGTGAGCATCAGGACATCGTATCCTGTTCCCGCAATGACCTGTGCAACACTGTATCCGTTGGCGAGAACTGCATCCAGCGAGATCGTGTTGTCTCCGTCTCCTGCATTTACATTCAGGCTTCCGTTTACAGTGACACCTTCTCCGTTTTCTTTACTTCTCTTCGCCGCCGCAGCTCCTGTCATCGTGACCGTATCATTTCCTGCACCTGCAGTGATATCCATATCGGCTGTTCCCGCATTGTGTGTGAAAGTGATGTCGTTATTTCCTTCGCCGGTCTCGATGACAGCTTTCACCAAAGAACCTGCATGAGTGAAGCTCACGGTATCATCACCGTCTCCGGTAATGATATCCGCTTCCATCCTTCCTACACCGTTCGTAACAGAGACTGTGTTATCTCCCTCTCCGGCATCCACATCAACGGTGTTGGTAAAGTCTTCACCGGAGCCCAAAGTCCCGTATTTGGTCTCGACATTAACTGTATCGTCGCCCTCGCCTGCGATGACTTTGAGGCTGTTGTCCTGATGATCCATGGTAACGTCAATACCATCGTCACCCTTTGTACCGTAGACAGCAACATCAGCACCGCCCGTGATGTTGACCTTGTGGTCAAGAGAAAGGTATATGCCGGCAAGTATGACGTTGATGCCGTCAATGTTGATCGTTCCCCCGACTACGACAGATGGATCTGCGTTCTCATTGATCGTTGTCTTGTCAATAAGTTCGTTTTCTCCCGGATCGGTATATGAACCTTCTCCAAGAATATATAAGACCAGATCGTCACTCACCGTGTCGATCGGTCTTGCTTTGATGTCTATATCTCCGTTGTATGTTCCCGCAGCAACAGTGATAGCGATCTCCTTTGTGTTGGAGGTCGCTTTACTTAACGCATCTTTTACAGCTTTGCTGATAGCGTTCTCTGATTTGGTTACTGTTGTTTTAGTGATGGTCACCTGTGGATCCTGCGTTTCTGTCGATCCTTCAGGTGCTTCGGGCACAGCAGGCTCCGACGCTTCAACTTTGACTTCAGCGCCGACGGTATTTACTTTTGCCTGACTGTTCTTGTCTATTGGTTCACCTGTGTCGGTTAGGGTATACGTGGTATCTGTCGGTTCCACCCCGTAGATCTTGTCTTCAGGGTCTGCATCGGATGTATCGTTTGTGACATATGTCTCAGTGATCGTAACAGAAGGAGCGTCATTCTGGAACGATTTTTGATCATCTTCAACGACATTAATATCACCTGATCCGGACTCTTCAACGACCTCAGCTACAGTCGCAGATCCAGATGGTGTCACCATTTCGACAGGAGTCACTTCTTCGTCAGTGACTTCTTCAGCCATAACGGCAGGCAAGTTCACAGAGAACATGAACAGCATCATGAGCAATAGAGCCAAGATGCTTTTCCCCGCCTTTCCTTTCATCATCATTCCTTTGCGATCGTAGCTAGTAGCCATAACGCGCTCCTTTTGGTCGTTTGACCTGTTGTTATGTTATACCGTCCAGCGGTGTTTTATTTGTAAGCGATCAGACTCAGTCTGACTCATTAATTTCAGTTAATGCTTCCAGTGCTTCTTGTGCCTGTACGGTGAGTTCCGCATCATCATTTCTTTCTATAACTGCAGCGAAGTCTTCTTTCGCTCCGTTTACATCATCCAGATTGAGCCTGCACACAGCTCTGTTATAAAGGCATGCGGTCACATCTTCTTTTCTGCTGATCGATTCAGTATAGAGATCGGCTGCCCGGTCGTATTCTTCCAGGCTCATGGCACATAGTGCAAGGTAGTATCTCATGTCCGCAAGATCCGGATCATCGTCAGTCGCTGCCTGAAAATGTGTTTCTGCTTCTGCATATTGTCCAATTACCAGATTGCAGAGGCCTATTATGGTCTCTGTTGAAGCTATCGCTTCACCAGCGGCTTTCTTTGTCTCGACTGCTTTCAAACCGTCTTTGATTGCACTCTCATAATCCCCGGCTATGTAAGAACACATCATCGCCTGTTCGTGCATAAGATGCGGTGTTGCGTATCCGTGCTCTACGGCTGTGCGGAATTCATTGGCTGCTTCCGGATACTCTTCATCATTCATGAGGCAGACGCCAAGCATCGCGGACACCTCTCCGCCCTGATCATCCGATGAATAACCTCTGAATATCTCCAAACATCTCTTCGCCTTGTCGAAATCCTCTGTCATAATCAGGCATCGTGCCCTGTCTACATACGCGTGGGCATCAGTCTCTGTGGCTATCGCGTAGCACTCTGCAGCTTTCGCCGGATTCCCAGTGCTCTCATATAGTTGTCCGAGACTGGCCATGATCACAGGATCTCCACCGTCAAGCTCGATATATCGATTGACGTCCTCTGTAGCTCCTTCCATATCTCCGAGTACCATTTTCATCTCAGCTCTCATGAAATATGTGGCTGACAGGCTCTCATCAAGTTCTTCTGCCTTATCCAGATATTCCACAGCCTTCTCATATTCCTCGGTAAGGACGTACAGGCTTGCCTGCCTCAGATAAAGGACAGCCAGGTCTTTATCATTTCCGCCGTCGTAAGTGTCGATGCAGCCTTGCATATACTGAACAGCGTTTCCGTAATCCTCTCTAGCTATCGCTATAGATGCATACAAATCATAGTCTTCATACGTTCTGGGTTTCCTGACGAGTGTCTTTAGGATATCCCATGCTCTGTCAAGATTTCCTTTTGAAAGATATTTCGTGTTGTCTTCCGTAACACTCGCAGCATACTCGGCAATCTTCCCTACAAACTGCCTTTCAGAAAACCTGATTTGAGCTTCTATAGTCAGGAACAGGTTGAAAAATATGACTACAGCCAGTACAAACGCCAGCAACCTGAAGCCTATTCTGTTTTCATATTTAGACTCAGCGTTTTCCATGTGAAAAACCGTTTCCTGTCTTATTTATTTTTTCTGTAGATCCCTACAGTGAGACCCGAAGCGACAGAGAAGCCTATGACAGCAGATAGCACATATCCCCCTGTCATCTCATCCATCATGAGAGCTCCATACTGTGCAAACACAACACCAACTGGTGATGCGGACACAAAAACAGACGAAACAAAACAAAGCGCCAGAAGCAACATACCGCTCAAACTTGTGAGCAATACTGTTGTTCCGACGCTTTTTCTTCTTTTTATTTCTTCACTGCGTTTAGTTATCTCTATTAAAGCAGTATCAGTATTATATCTCATTAAAAAAGGCACCTTCCGAATAGAATAAATCATCTATACATTAGTGCCCTATTTTTTCTTCTTTTCTCAGTTACTTTCAGTTACTTTTATAAATTCTATACCGCTCGTTCTCTTCCGGTATCTTTTCATCGATAACAATACTCCTTCGTAAAACAATGAGGAGCAGAAGAGATGATACAAAAGGCATTCCATATCCTATTTTAGATGATAACCCGGGCTTTGAGGCCAAGAGGTTATACAGCGCATGAAGCGTTGAAGACATTGACAGAGCCCCAACGAGAGCAGGCAGAGACACTGCACCATATTTTCTCACTATGATGATAGTTCCTGAAAGTATTACAATACTTGCTATATGCATGATCCCTACCGCCAACCCACGCACCAGTACAAATGACATCTTCACCTCTCCGCTCGACATAAGATAACAAATGTTTTCAAATGTCGCAAATCCTGCGCCTATTGCTATCGAAGTCACCAGAAGCTCATTGTCATCTGCTTCAAGCACATAAAGGATAAAAAGCACCGGCAGGAATTTCATAACCTCTTCAATCAAGGGTGATATATAAACTGCTGTATCTACTGCAGACATTCCGGATATCACTTTTGCGAATCCGCTTATATATGCAGACATAAGACAGCATATCATCCCGAAAACGAATGATTCCATGACCTTTCTCGCCATGCCCTGGAGAAAGAAGAAAGTTATCAAGAGGGGAATCACCAGACAAAGCAATACATTTTCAGAATATATCATTCTTTTTCTAACTCCTTCTCCTTCTTCCCAACAGCCAGACATATCAGGGCTAATGAAAAGACCACCAATACCTCGGCTACAAAGTAGACAGGCTCATAACTCATATATTGCGTGACCAGCCCCATGGTATATGTGGTTGCAGCGAGGGCAATAGCTCTGTCCGCGTTTCCATTCCTAAGGACATCCACTGTCTTGAAAATAAGAAACAAATCGCATGAGAAGAGCAGAATGTAACACAAGACATCCAAAACCGTATATACAGTTCCTTGTGTGAAATACAGAACGCCCTCCAGAACGGCTACTACCATGGTAGCTGATGCAAAACAGAGACGCTCAACTATTTCCAAAGATCTGCTTTCCTCGAGAGAACGTCCGCACATGAACAAAAGATATACAAATGGAAGGGCATTAATCAGGTTTCCTAGCAATTTGCCAGACCATAGGATCCAAAGCCAAATATTCAACGCTCCGAACAGTGCTCCTTCTACACTTGGCCACGTCAGTTTCTTTATGTTGATGGAGAAATTGTTCTGAAGAACAGCTCCCAGCAAAGTATATATTCCCATATCTACTATATCCATGGCGGAGAAAGGGAGATATAAGCCCTTGTTCTGGAGCAAATGAGTAAGGTAATACAGGTTGCTTGTAAAGAGTGTAGCTGACCAAAGAAGATACAGTACCCTCGTGACAGTGTGTATTCTCTTGAGTCGCAGACTGTACAGAAAGATGTACAAAAGAACAACAAACTCAAGTGCCATGACTATGGAGGAAATTAGAGTTCCTGTAATCATAGTTATCTCCTGTTTCGTTTTTGAACATGCAGACAAAGCATAGTAAAGGAGATTCCAAGCAGAAACGAAATGAAGCCTATCACAAAATATCCAAGAAATGGACTTGATAAAACCAGGCTTCCGAACATGATATTCTCACCGAACTCCTGATTGCCCATGGGTATGCTAACAATATAAGAGGACAAAGCAGCAATTATTGTTATACATATAAATACTCCAAGCGCTGCTATCTTATGACTGCGCGCTTGTTTTATGGAAGAGCTTCTTTTCTCGATCTCAGCTAATTGTTCTTCAATATTCCGCATTTTCCATCCCCGCTTCTTCAAGCAATCCTTTTAGCGTCTGTTTCCCTCTGAAAACAAGATTATATATCTGTTTCTTTGTCTTGTGCATCACTTCCGCTACTTCTTCGTGGCTCATATCCTCGAAGTATACCAGATATAAAGCGTTTTTATAATCATCAGGAAGTTTATTCATGGCATCATAAAGTTCCCTACGTGACTCGCCTTTTATCAGTTCGTCCTCTGCCTCCTCTGGACTAGTCTCTTCCAGAGTGTCGCTCACCCAGAACTGTAGTTTCTGTTTTCTCAGGTGCTTCCGAGCCAGATTCCGACCTATCCCGAACAGCCATGTCTTGAAGGTGCTTTTCCCTGAAAATCCTGATTCTTCAGCAGCAGCTACCGCAAACGCGTTGAGCATTATATCTTCTGCATCCTCCATATTGCGGACATATCCATAGATAAACAAAGTGAGTCCCTCTCTGTGCCGCTCCAGCAGCGTCCGCAAAGCCTCACTGTCCCTGTCCTTCAGAAAACGACTGTATACGATTTCGTCTGATTCAATGGCCAAATATGGTCACCTCATATTTCAAAGCTTTTTGTTGCTTATATTATACATTATCAACAGTACTTTCACTAAACAATCATCGAGATCCTTTTTCCGCAACCAAATAAAGAACCGCTTAAACAAGGGATTTCCCGAGCTTAAGCGGTTCTTGTTTTCTTATGATTTTGAAAGGATAATGATGTTTTTTATCATCCATATAGGTTCTGTAAGTGATCGGACTGCTGCAGCGGTGAAAACTATATCAATAATCAGAAGGGGGATTTGGCCGATTCGCCCACGTCTGATTCATAGAATCACGCGTGGCACTCTCGGCTAAGGGTAGACCGTGTATCATGTTTTTCTGTATTTGCCAAGTATCTTCCAGAAGACCGCGCAGACAACTGCGCCTCCTAGTCCCAGCATGAAAATCAGCATTCCCGCCCCAGAGCCCATTCCCTCTCCGAACAGTCTCACGAAGATATGATCCGCACTGAGGGAAGCCATATACGGCTCAAACACGTCGTCTATAAGCCATCCGCTCAGGAAGTACCCCAGCGGTATAGTGAAAAATTGCAGCGAGTTCCTGCAGGCATAGACTCTTCCCTGCATCTCCGCAGGTATGGCGCTTCTTATCACGACATCCAGATTGGTGCTCATTATCGTCACCGGCACATAACCCAGGACTTGGGCGAAACACCACAGGAACGGAGAGTCGGAAAGGGAAAGAAGAAAGTTGTCTGTTGTGAGCGAGAAGAACATCGTAGCCAGTATCACAAGCACCCTGTCCTTCGGAGCGGGCATTACAGAGACTATGAGGCTTCCTGCCAGCATCGCTGCGCCGGCGGTTGCGGTAACATAAGCTAAGACCCTGTCTCCCCCGTTAGGCTGTGGAATGATATACGCGGGGAGAACTGCGTCAAACATTGAAGCCACTAGATTGACTCCTGCAAGGAATAAGATCAGCCACAAGACCACCCTGTTCTCCTCAAGACATCTGAATCCCTCGCGCACAGTCTCAAGAAGAGGTTCAGCCGCATCTGTGTGAACATAATCGGGTATCTTCACGAACAGCAGAAGTATTATGAAAGCTGCTGCAAATGTCACGAGATCGATGTATATCACCAGATCCATTCCGCCGAATCCGTAAAGTGAGGTCGCAATTATCGGATGCAGGATGGCAATTAGCGATCTTGAAACAGACTTGAGCCCGCCTGTCCTCTGGTATTCCTCTTTGGGAATGATGAGTGTCATCGCAACTTCACTGGCTGGTTCCTGAACGGTATTCATTAGTCCGCCCAGGGCAGTGAGGACATAGAGGTGCCACTCGCTCATAATGTCGCTGCGTATCAGCAGAAAAACTATCACAGACCCACACGCAGCAATCAGGTCGCATACAAGCATCGTCCGCTTTTTGTTCCATCTGTCAGTTGCTGCTCCGGCAAATACGCTCATTAGCACATACGGCACATATGAACATATAGTAAGCATGGCTGTCTGAAGTGCAGATCCTGTCCTATCATACAGCCACAATGTCAGCGCAAATGAAGTAATGGCACTGCCCAACTGGGACAGTACCTGCGTGCTCCACAGGAGATAAAAATCTCTTAATTTGTTTGTCTTTCCAGCCACTCCCATCGGTCATTCCTCCTGTCTGTACTCCAGCAGGTCGCCCGGCAGGCAGTTAAGGGCTTCGCACAGTTTTGCGAGTACTGTGACATATCCCGAAACGTGAAAAAAACCATCTGTGACAATCTGCAAACTCGTTACCCTTCCGTCAGGCATTAATAGGTGATAAATACGATGACGCATGGATCCAGCTCGCCGGAATCAAACAGCATATCAAACATGTATTTGTTTCCGCCTATCGCGAACATTGCGGGTTCACAGGTATTGCCGTGCTGGAAATAGAGGACATTGTACTTTCTTGCCTTATCCTCCTTGTCATAGCAATAGGGCAGATAAACATATGCTGTTTTGGTGTAGACTTTGCCGTTCTCATACACATCCGTGGTGTAGTCCAGTCTTTCCACCGTCCCCATCCTTTCCGGAACACCGGTGCGAAGATAGGGATTCTCGTGAAGCCTCACATGACTCTTAAGTCACGTGCTTCCTATTGCCGGTACAGTGCCAACTGTACCGGTTTCCCTTTAGAGGAATCGGACAACCTTTCCACCATACAGCCTGAACTCTGATCTCTGTCAGCTTACGCTGCCAGCTCCGCATTCAGACTAATCAACGTGGATAA